>CAZWUR010000059.1:0-30873 GCA_964637205.1 uncultured Rubrivivax sp. | reverse complement strand
GAAGTAGCCGATCACGCGCGACAGGAAGACGACGAAGGTGTTCATCACGCCCTGGATCAGGGTCAGGGTGACCATGTCGCCATTCGCGACGTGCGCGACCTCGTGGCCGATCACGGCCTCGACCTCCTCCTTGGTCATGCCCTGCAGCAGCCCGGTGGAGACGGCGACGAGCGCGCTGTTCTTGAAGGCGCCGGTGGCAAAGGCGTTGGCCGCGCCCTCGTAGAGCGCGACCTCGGGCATGCCGATGCCGGCCTTCTGCGCAAAGCGCTCGACGGTGCCGACAAGCCAGCGGTGGGTCGGGTCGCCGCTGGCATTGATGACCTGGGCGCGTGTGCTCCACTTGGCCATCGGCTTGCTCATCAGCAGCGAGATGAAGGCCCCGCCGAACCCCATCAGCAGCGCAAAACCGAGCAGCGCGCCCAGGTTCAGCCCGTTGGCGGTGAGATAGCGGTTGACGCCCAGCAGGCTCGCCGCGACCCCCAGCACCAGCATCACGGCCAGGTTGGTGGCAAGGAACAGGACCACACGTTTCATGGACAGAAGACTCCCGGCGTCACCCTTGACGCGCTGCGACCCGCAACTGGGGGCGGCCGCCCCGGATTCAAGCGCTGGTCAGGCCTTGAGCCTGACCTTGTTCGGGTTCTTCGCCGGCAGCAGTTCGAAACGCTCGGGGAAGGTGCCGAACACGCGCGTTGACGCCCCGCTCTTGCTCAGCAGCCCGGCGGCGCGCAGGCGCTCCGCGGCGACGCGCAACTCGACGGTGTCACCGCGCACGAGTTCGGGCAGGGCCATCAGGATCTGGCGTGCCTTGTCGGCCACCGGCCCGGCCTGCGGCATCGGCTCGGGCGCCGCCGGGGCGGCTGCGGCGGGCGCGGCGGCAGCCTTGCCCGCCGACTTGGCCGCTGCCTTCCTGGCCGTTGCCGCCTTCTGGGGTGGCGCGGCCTTGCGCGTTGCGGGCGCCGGTGCCGGCGCTGCGCGCGCCGGCGCCTTTTTTGCCGCCGCCGCTGTCGGCGCCTGGTGGGCGAGCACGGTGAAGGCGTCGTAGACGGCCTGCGTCTCGTCGCCGGTCTTGCCCGCCTGCCCGATGCCGACCACGCGGCAGCCCTTCTCGCGCAGACGCAGCACCAGGGGCGCGAAATCGGAGTCGGACGAGGCGATCGCAACCAGGTCCGGGCGCTCGACGCTCGCCAGGTCGAGCGCGTCGATCGCCATCGCGATGTCGGTCGAATTCTTGCCGGTGGACAGGTTGACCACCGGGCGGATGCCCAGGCGCTTGAACGCCGCCTGATGCTTGACCGCGCTCTCCGCGGTGCAATAGGCGCGGCGCACATGCAGCGACCCATGTTCCTTCAGCAGCGCGGCCACGGCCTGCTCCATCAGGCCGACGCTGACGTTGTCGGCGTCGATCAGCAGCATGGTCTTCATGCGGAAATACTCCAGGCCAGGGTTTCGCCGCCACGCAGCGGCTTGATCACGGTGTCGCCGAAAGGCAGGGCCTGCGGCAGGATGCGCGGCTGGCGCCGCAGGGTGACGCTGCCGGCATTGCGCGGCAGGCCGTAGAAGTCGGCCCCGAAATGGCTGGAGAAGGCCTCCAGCCTTGCCAGCGCGCCGGCGGCGTCGAAGGCTTCGGCGTAGAGCTCCAGCGCCGCCGGCGCGGTGTAGCAGCCGGCGCCGCAGACGCTTTGCTCCTTCAGCGCCGCCGCATGCGGTGCGCTGTCGGTGCCGAGGAAGAACTTCGGGCTGCCCGAGGTCGCGGCGTCGACCAGGGCCTGACGGTGCATCTCGCGCTTGAGCACCGGCAGGCAGTACCAGTGCGGGCGCAGACCGCCGACGAAGAGGGCATTGCGGTTGTAGAGCAGATGGTGCGCGGTGATCGTGGCCGCGGTGAAGCGGTCGGCATCGGCAACGTAGTGTGCCGCGTCGCGCGTGGTGATGTGTTCGAACACCACCTTGAGCTCGGGGAAGTCGCGGCGCAGCGGACCCATCACGCGCTCGATGAACACCGCCTCGCGGTCGAAGATGTCGACCTGCGGGTCGGTGACCTCGCCGTGCACCAGAAGCAGCAGCCCGGCGCGCTGCATGGCCTCGAGCGTGGGGTAGGTCCTGCGCAGGTCGGTGACGCCGGCGTCGCTGTTGGTCGTGGCGCCGGCGGGGTAGAGCTTCAGCGCGACGATGCCGGCCGCCTTGGCGCGTGCGATCTCGTCGGGCGGCGTGTTGTCGGTCAGGTACAGGGTCATCAGCGGCTCGAAAGCGGCCCCCGGGCCGCTGGCCGGGCGTGCCGCGAGGATGCGCTCGCGGTAGGCCAGCGCCTGCGCCGCGGTGCACACCGGCGGCCTCAGGTTGGGCATCACGATGGCACGCGCGAACTGCGCGGCGCTGGCCGGCAGCACGGCCTGCAAGGCGGCGCCGTCGCGCAGATGCAGATGCCAGTCGTCGGGGCGGGTCAGGGTCAGGGTGTCGGTCATGCCAGGGTCTGTGCCTGCAGATGGGCCCACAGCGCCTGCGCGCCGGGTTTGAGGTGGCGGGCGGCGGCCGGGCGTTCGCGGTAGATGCGCACGTCCATCGTCAGCTCGAAGCCGGGTTCGGTGGCGGCATGCGCCAGGCGCCTGGCGCGCAGATCCTTGCGCACCGAACTCTGCGGCAGGAAGGCGATGCCATGGCCCTCCAGCGCCATCGCCTTCAGGCCCTCGGCCATGTCGGTTTCGTAGACCGTGTCCAGCGTCGCCTCGGGCACATGCTGCTTGAGCAGCAGTTCGACCAGGCGCGCCATGTAGGCCGCCGCGCCATAAGCCAAGAAGGGCAGATGTTCGCCCAGCCGGCCGGGCAGGGTGAAGCGCGGCCGGCCCTCGTCGGCGCGCGCATAGGGCGCCAGCGACTCGCTGCCCAGACTGAGCATCTCGTAGCGGTCGGGCGAAAGCTGCAGGGGCTGGGCCGGGTGGTGGTAGGCGATCAGCAGGTCGCAGCCGCCTTCGGCCAGGCGCAGCACGGCGTCGTGCACATTCAGCGCGATGAGCCGGCTGCGGATCGCGCCGAAGGGCTCACGCAGGTCCACCAGCCACTGCGGGAAGAAGGTGAAGGCCAGGGTGTGCGGCACCGCAAACTCGATCGTGTCCTGGCCCGCGAACTGGTGGCTGCGCATCATGTTGCGCGCCGAATGCAGCTGGCCCAGGATCTCGAGCGCCTGCTCGTGCAGGGTCTCACCGGCCTTGGTCAGGCGCGTCGGGTAGCAGGAGCGGTCGACCAGGTCGATGCCGGCCCAGGCCTCCAGGGCCTGGATGCGGCGCGAAAACGCGGGCTGCGTGACATGCCGCAGCTGCGCCGAACGGCTGAAGCTGCGCGTCTCGGCGAGGCTCACGAAGTCCTCCAGCCATTTGGTTTCCACGGCCACGAGTCTACGCGGCGCGTCGCCGGGCTCCGGGGTGGAACAATGCCGCGATGCGCAGACGACAACAGGTGCTGGGGGGGGGTTGCGATGCTGCTGCTGGCGGCCATCGCGGCAGGGTGGTTGCTGCGCGCGCCCGCCGCAGCGGCGGTGGCCGTGCACAGCGGGCCGCTGCTGCGCACGCTGCAGTTCAGCGGGCGCGTCGCGGCGCAGTCCAGCGTGGAGGTCGGCGCCACGCTGACCGGCCGCGTGGCCGCGGTGCAGGTGCACGAAGGTGATGCGGTGCAAGCCGGCGCGCCGCTGGTGATGCTCGAAGACGCCGAGGCCCGCGCCGCACTGGCCCAGGCCGAGGCCGCCGCGCGGCAGGCCGTTGCGGCCCTGGCCGGCGCCACCGGCGCACGCCGCGAGGCCGCCGATGCCGCGCTGGCCCAGGCCGAGGCGCAGCAGGTGGCCGCCTTGGCCGAGCAGCGGCGCACCGCCGATCTGGTGGCGCGCGGTTTCCTCAGCCCCTCGCGCGGCGACGAGGCGGCGCGCGCGCTGGCCGTGGCGCAGGCCCAGCACGATGCCGCCCGGGCCCAGCGCGCCGCGCTGGCAGCGCAGGGCAGCGAGCGCAGCCAGGCCGAGGCGCAACTCGCCGCGGCCCGCGCCGCGGCCGATGCGGCCCGCGTGCGCCTGGCGCAGACCGTCGTGCGTGCGCCCACGGCGGCGCGTGTGCTGCTGCGCAGCGTGGAGCCGGGTCAGATCGTGCAGCCCGGGCGCGCCCTCCTGACCCTGGCGCTGGACGGCCCGGTGGAATTGCTGGCCCAGGTCGACGAACGTTTCCTCGAAGAATTGCAGCTCGGCCAGGAAGCCACGGTGGTGGCCGACGCCTTTCCCGGGCGCAGCTTCACGGCCACGCTGCGCCAGATCGCACCCCAGGTCGACGCCCAGCGCGGTTCGATCGAGCTGCGCTTCGCGCTGCCGACCCGGCCCGACTTCCTGCGCCAGGACATGACCCTGGCCATCGCCGTGCTCACCGCACGCCGCGAGCGCGCCCTGGTGATGCCGCTGGCGGCGCTGCGCGGCGAGGATCAGGCCTGGGTGGCGCAGGACGGCCGGGTACAGGCGCGCAGCCTGCGCCTGGGCCTGCGCTCGGCCGACGCGGTGGAGGTGCTCGACGGCCTGGCCGACGGCGACTGGGTGCTGCTGTCCGACACGCCGGTGCCGGGCGCACGCGTGCGGCCGGTGGCCGGCATGGCGCGTGCCGGCGGCGACCCCACCGGCGCCACCGGCGCCGCGATGACCCAGGCCGTCGGCCGCTGAGCGGCGCACGATGTTCGCCTTCGAACGCCGTGTCGCCCTGCGTTTCCTGCGCGAAGGGCGCATGCAGTCGCTGCTGATCGTGGTCGGTGTGGCCGCCGGGGTCGCGGTGGTGGCCTACATTTCGGCACTCATCGGCGGCCTGCAGGCGAGCACGCTGGAAAAGACCCTGGGCGCCCAGGCGCATGTGACGATCCGCGCCCGCGACGAGGCCCCACGGCTGGCGGTCGCCGAAGGCAGCCTGCAGCTCGACCGCGTGCAGCCGCGCGAGCAGCGCCTGCGTTCGCTGGCCAGCTGGCCGGCGCTGGCCGCCGAGATCGAACGGCGGCCGGGTGTGGCGGCCGTGTCGCCGATGCTGTCGACCGCGGGGCTGGGCCTGCGTGGCGTGGCCTCGGCCTCGGTGGCCCTGATCGGCATCGAACTCGAACGCTACGACCGCATCGTGCACCTGCGCGACAAGGTGGTCGCCGGCAGCGCGCGCCTGGGCCCCGGCGAGGCGATGATCGGCCGCGAGCTGGCCGACGACCTCGGCCTCGTCGTCGGCGACCGGATGACGGTGCTCACCGGCAGCATCAGCAGCTCGCTGCGCATCACGGCCCTGGTCGACCTGGGTGTGCGCGAGCTCAACCGGCGCACCGTCTACCTGCCGTTGCGCAGCGCCCAGAGCCTGGCCGGCCTGCCCGGCGGCGCCACCAGCCTGGACCTGCGGCTGGACGATGTCTGGGCCGCCGGCGCCATGGCCGCGTCGCTGGCGGCGCAGCTGCCCTACGAGGTCGAGGGCTGGCAGCAGGCGAATGCGCAGCTGGTGTCGGCGCTGAACGCGCAGTCCGTCAGCACCGGCATCATCCGTGGCGTGGTCGGCATCGTCGTCGTGCTCGGCATCGCCAGCGTGCTGGTGGTGTCGGTGGTGCAGAAGCAGCGCGAGATCGGCATCTTGCGCGCGATGGGCGCCACGCGCGGCCAGGTGCTGCGCATCTTTCTGTTCCAGGGCGCGGTGGTCGGGGCCCTGGGTTCGGTGCTCGGCGTGCTGCTCGCCGCCGTGCTGATCGCGGCCTTCACACGTCTGGTCAAGGGCAGCGACGGGCTGCCGCTGTTTGCCATCGCCCTGGCGCCGGCGCTGGCCCTGCAGATTGCATTGGGCGCGACGCTGGCCGGCGTGCTGGCCGCGGTGGCGCCGGCGCGCCGCGCGGCCGCACTCGACCCGGCGCAGGCGATCCGGCTGTGAGCCGCGAACCGTTGATCGACCTGGCCGGGCTGTGCAAGTCCTACAACCTCGGTCGGCCCAACGAGGCCGAAGTGCTGCACGCCCTGGACCTGCAGATCGACCGCGGCGAGTTCGTCGCCCTGATCGGACCTTCGGGTTCGGGCAAGAGCACCTTGCTGAATGTGCTGGGCCTGCTGGAGCCACCCAGCGCCGGCAGCTACCGGCTGCTCGGCCGCGAGACCGCCGGCCTCGGCGACGCGGCGCTGACCCGGCTGCGCAGCGAGGTGCTGGGTTTCGTCTTCCAGTTCCACCACCTGCTGCCGGCCTTCAGCGCGCTGGAGAACGTGACCCTGCCGGCCCTGATGCGCGCCGGGCGCATCGACGCCGGCGCCGAGTCGCGGGCGCGCGAGGTGCTGGCGTTGATGGGGCTGGCCGAGGCCCTGCACAAGCGGCCGGGGGAGCTTTCGGGCGGCATGCAGCAGCGCGTGGCGATCGCCCGCGCCCTGGTCGGCCGGCCGGCCCTGGTGCTGGCCGACGAGCCCACCGGCAACCTCGACCGCGCCAGTTCCGACGATGTGTTTGCACTCATGCGACGCATGCACGACGAGCTGGGCACGGCCTTCCTGGTCGTGACCCACGACCCGCGGCTGGCGGCGCGCTGCGACCGCATCGTCGAACTCGTCGACGGCCGCATCGAACGCGACGCACCGAACAGCGCCACTCAGGACGCCTGATCGCCCCCGGACTGCTGCAGCCGCCACATCTGGGCGTAGCGCCCGCCGCGCGCCAGCAGTTCGTCGTGGGTGCCACTTTCGGCGATCCGGCCCGCGTCGAGCACGGCGATGCGGTGGGCGTCGGCCACCGTGCTCAGCCGGTGCGCGATGACCAGGGTGGTCTTGCCACGCGAGACCTGCTTCAGCTCGGCCTGGATGGCGCGCTCGTTGGCCGAGTCGAGGGCCGAGGTGGCTTCGTCGAAGATCAGGATCGGCGGGTTCTTCAGCAGGGTGCGCGCGATCGCCACGCGCTGCTTCTCGCCGCCGCTGAGCTTGAGCCCACGCTCGCCGACCATCGTCTCGTAAGCCTCGGGGATGGCGGCGATGAAGTCGTGGATGTGCGCCGCGCGCGCCGCCGCCACCACCTCCTCGGGTGTCGCCCCGGGGCGCCCGTAGGCGATGTTGTAGCCCACCGTGTCGTTGAACAGCACCGTGTCCTGCGGCACGATGCCGATCGCGCGGCGCAGGCTGGCCTGCTGCACCGCGCGCAGGTCCTGGCCGTCGATGGTGATGCGCCCGCCGCTCACGTCGTAGAAGCGGAACAGCAGGCGCGCCAGGGTCGACTTGCCGGCTCCCGAAGCCCCGACCACCGCCAGCGTGTGCCCGGCGGGGATCTCGAAGCTCACGTCGTGCAGGATCGGGCGCGCCGGGTCGTAGGCGAAATGCACCCCTTCGAAGCGCACCGTTCCCGCGTCCACCTGCAGGGCCGGCGCACCCGGCGCATCGGCCACCTCGTGCTCGCGGTCGAGCAGGCCGAACATCTTGTCCAGGTCGGTCAGGCTCTGCTTGATCTCGCGGTACAGCACGCCGAGGAAGTTCAGCGGGATGTAGAGCTGGATCATGAAGGCATTGATCATCACCAGGTCGCCGAGCGACAGGGCACCGCTGACCACACCCTCGGTGGCGCGCCAGAGCATCGCCACCAGGGCCACCGCGATGATCATCTGCTGCCCGGCGTTGAGCGCGCTCAGCGTGGCCTGGCTCTTCAGCGCGGCGCGGCGCAGGCGCTCCAGGCTCTCGTCGTAGCGCCGGGTCTCGAAGTCCTCGTTGCCGAAGTACTTCACCGTCTCGTAGTTCAGCAGCGCGTCGATCGACTTCTGGTGCGCCGCCGCGTCGTACTCGTTCATCTGACGGCGAAAGGTCGTCCGCCACTCGGTCACGCTGATCGTGAAGGCGATGTAGAACACCAGCGCGACGCCGGTGATGAGGGCAAAACTCGCGTCGAACTGCCAGGCCAGGATGCCCAGCACCAGGCCCACCTCGACCAGGGTGGGCAGGATGCTGTAGAGCGAATACGAGATCAGCGAATGCACCGCCCGCGTGCCGCGTTCGATGTCGCGCGTCATGCCGCCGGTCTGGCGCTCGAGGTGGAAGCGCAGGCTCAGGGCGTGCAGATGGCGGAAGACCTGCAGGCTGATGTGGCGCGCGGCACCTTCGGTGGCCTTGGCGAAGGTCAGCTCGCGCAGTTCGGTGAACAGGGTCGTCGACAGGCGCAGGCCGCCATAGGCGAGCAGCAGGCCCAAGGGCACCACGAGCAGGGCCGCCGGCTCGCCGGGCTTGATCGACAGGCCGTCGACGAGTTGCTTCAGCAGCACCGGCACGCCGACATTCGCACCCTTGGCCGCCAGCATGAAGGCCAGCGCGAGGCCCACCCGCCAGCGGTACTGCCACAGGTAAGGCAGCAGGCGCTTCAGCGTCGCGGCGTCGGTGCGCGGCGCTGCGGGTGCGTCGGCCGGCACGGCGGGCAGGCTGGCCGTGCGTCTCATGGCAATCTCATTGGGGGTCTTGGCGAGGTCTCGTGGAAGAATGCGGCGCAGGATGAACCACTCCCCAGCACCGACTGCGGCCGCCACCGGTCGCACCCATCTGCAGCGGCCCGACAGTGTGCACGAGGACGCCGAACTCGTGATGCGCGTGATGCCGATGCCCGCCGACAGCAATGCCAATGGCGACATCTTCGGCGGCTGGATCATGGCCCAGGTCGACGTTGCCGGCGCCGTGCTGCCCTTCCGCGTGGCGCGCGGGCGCATCACGACGGTGGCCGTCAACCAGTTCCTGTTCAAGCAGCCGGTGTCGGTGGGCGACCTGCTGAGCTTCTATGCGCGGGTGACGCGCATCGGGCGCACTTCGGTCACGGTGCACGTCGAGGTCTGGGCCGAACGCGACCCCAGCGCCTGGCAGGTGGTCAAGGTGACCGAGGCCAACCTGACCTATGTCGCGATCGACGACCACGGCCAGCCGCGGCCGCTGTCGGGCTGATCGGACGCGGTCAGGTCAGCGTGGCTTCTGCCGCGCTGGGCTCCGGTCGCACCCGATGCCAGGCCTTCACCGAGAGATGCCGGATCAGCAGGGGCCAGGGCATCCGCAGGGCATGCGCCCGCACGTACACGGCCAGCTGCGCAGCCGCTTGCCAGGCCGGCTGCAGACCGAGGGCACGACGGTAGACCGGCGTCAGCCAGGCCGGCGGCGGACCTCCGAGCAGGCGTAGCACCAGGCCGTCCGGGATCGGTGAATCGAAGACCCGTCGTGCCAGATGCAGGCCCAGCCCGACCGGGCGCGCCAGGTCGTTGCCTTCGACCGCGACGGCGAAACGCGACCAGAAGTCGGGGTCTGCGCCGAAGGTTCGCGCCATCTCGTGCACATCGTGCAGGTCGCGCAGGCCGTTGTGGAGTTCGCCCTCGTGCATCAGGTGGGTGAGACTGTGCGCGAGCAGATCCTCCGGCGCCGGCACGTACAGCGCCGGCAGTTCGGCCAGCGGTGTCGCACGCGCGATCAGGCGCTGCGGATCGGGCGTATAGCGCGCCGTGCGCGGGAGGATGGTGTGGTGCACGTCCAGCACGGTGCCGCGTCGCAGGTGGGTCATCGGCGGAAGTTCGTGCATCCACTGGCGGTAATAGCGCTGGTCGTACGGTTCGGTCTTCGCACTCACCCAGCCGGCGAGCATCAGCCGGCTCTCGACGTCGCCCAGCGATGCATAGGGCACGAGGATGTCAATGTCGCCAAACGTCCGGCCTCGGCCGAGGCCGAAGTCGGACATCACGTAGGCCGAGCCCTTGAGCAGCAGCACCGGAACGCGGAGCGGGCCGAGCACGCGCTGCAGCTGATGCGTCTCCCAGACCACCGACAGGCGCTGACGCTCGGCCACCTGGCGCGCGCCGTCAAGGTGGCGGGCAACGGCCGGTGGCGGATCAATACCGGCATCGGCGCAGCGCTCCGCGAGTGCCCCCAGCAAGTTGGCAGTGCGAGCCCGGGCAAGCAGCCGGGCCCAAGCCGCGCCGTCGAGAAGCGCGGCAGACGATGGATCGCGCAGCGTCGCGATCAGGTCCACATCGTGTTCCGGTTCAAACGCCACAAAGCTGCCGCACCAGGTCCAGTCCCTCGGCCGTCGAGCGGTAGCCAAGGTCGAAGCATCGCGCGCCGTCCAGAAGGGCGCACAGCGCGTCGAAGCCACGTTCGCCCATGCGTTCCTGATTGAAGGACTGTTCGCTGATCAGCGCAAAGGCCTCGGCCCGGCTGATCTCCTCGCAGCGCGCTGGCGCTCCGGCGTCGAAACGTGGAAACAGGACCCAGGCCACGCGTGCCCGCGCTGTCGCGTCGTGCCGGCTTGGCGGCGGCCCCCCCAGGTGAGACACGTCGCCTTTGCGCGTGTCGCGATAGACGGGGCCCAGGCGCGCGCCAGGAAAGGCCGAAACGATGCCGATCGAGGCGTTCTTGACACTGATCGGCCGCGGATGCGGGATCAGGCATCCGTCGGCAGGGTCCAAGATCGCGAGTTCGTCAGACAGCAGGCGCCAGCCGGCGCAAAGCGCCAACGAGGCGCACAGCGTGCTCTTGCCGGCACCCGGGAAGCCGGGCAGCATCACTGCCCTCTCGCCGCGAGCCAGCACCGCAGCATGCATCACCAAGTAGCCCAGCGGCCGGTTGGCGACGCAGAAGTTCAGCCCCCACTCGAACATCGGCGCAGCTTGATTCGCGGGCAGCGGGAAGAATGGCTCGGCGCCGTCAAGTTCGAAGCGAACCTGCGGATGCCACCACCGCCGCAGGCCGCGACCGGGGCGCAGGTCGACGTCGAAGTCGACGAACGCGCCGGACGCAGGACGCGAATTTCCGGCGTAGAAAAGGTCCAGATGGCGCGCGACCGCCGCGAATGGCGACCTCACGCGCACCGTGAATGGCGGAATGTCCAGGATCGTGTCGAGCACGGCGCGGACGATAGCCGCTCAGGCGCCGGGTGCGTCGATCGACTCCAGCAACCCGGCGCTGATCAACGCCTCTACCGTGGCACATTCCGCGGCCGATGGTTGCCCGCCGACCGACAGCCGCTTCAAGACCCGGGTCGCATCAGGCGAAAGAACCCAGTAGTCGCCCGAAGCGGTGTCGAACCACAGGACAGCGTCGTCGTCGGTCCAAGGTGGACCGAGCTTCAGGCGACGACCGACAGCAAGACGAACCCGCGGCGCCGCAACGGCGTCAAGGTCACCCACGGCGTGGTGTCAATTGTTGGTCGTGCAGAGATTCGGTACCGCGTCGTTGATGTCGTACATGCCCTGGATGTAACTGATGACATCGCTGGAAGTCCAGCCGCCAGCCGGGCACGACTGGAAGACGAACGACGAGGGGCAATATTGGCCGCCGGACTTGACCGCGTTGTACATCTGGACGACCTGCTGTGGCGACAGCGGGTACCTGGTCGCCTGATCGGTGAAGTATTTCGAGTTCAGGTATGCCGCGACGATGTGGAACAGCAGTTCGTGCCCTTGGAAGTCGGTCTTGAAGGCCATCACGGCCCACAGCCCCGCCGCGCCGGGGTAGCTTACACCCCCGTTTCGCGCCGGTTCATGGCCGAATACAGAGGCGAAGGTCGTGCCCTGGTTGGTGATGTCGCTCCACTTGAGTTTGCCGAGGCCAGACTGGCAGTCGACCACCTGACCGTTGAACTCGGGCGGCGTCGGGCCACCGATCCGCCAGTGCGGGAAGTGCTGCGGCTGCATCCAGAAACCGGGTGAGCGGCCGCCGGAACAAGTACTGCCGTCTCCCGGGCGGGGACTGGTGTTGCCACTGAGGATCTGCGACGGGCTCTTGCAGATGCCGCCACCCAGGGCCGTCCTGGCATGCACCGACAGCAACACGCCCGTGCCTCCAGCCACGCCGCGAAATAGCCGGCGGCGCCCAACATTCGGTCCGTTGGCGCGCGGGTCAAGGCGCGGGGTGTTCTGGGGGTCGTTCATGGAAGGCTCCGTCATCGTTCACAAAACTTATGCAAAAACCTTGCCAGCGCATTCTCGCATCGTGCAGAGCACGCCATAACCTGCGCCAGCATTGACGATGTGACATCCCCCCGGAACCCGGGTGTTCCGATCGGCGACACCCTCAAACCCCAAAGTGATAAAAATTCCGACAGTCCCGGTTCGGTTCAGTCGACGAAAAGGTCGGGGATGAAGTCGGTCGTGCCCGGCACGACGGCATAGCGGTCAAGTTCCGCCACGCCATGTTCGGCGAGCAGGCTGTCGTCGATGAAGAAGCGGCCCGTGGGCGCCGGGTCGCTGGTCAGGATCAGGTGCGCTGCATCGGCCAGGATCTCCGGCGTGCGGCATTTGCCCACGTCGACGCCCGGGATCATCTGCAGGGCCGCGGTGGCGATCGCCGTGCGCGGCCACAGGCTGTTGACGGCGATGCCCAGCGACTTGAACTCCGCCGCATGCCCCAGCGTGCACATGCTCATGCCGTACTTGGACATCGTGTAGGCGGTGTGGTCCCTGAACCAGTGCGGCTGCAGTGACAGCGGCGGCGACATGTTCAGCACCTGCGGGCGGCGACCCGCCTGCGCGCTGGCGATCAGGGCCGGCAGGCAGGCCTGGGTGCAGGCGTAGGTGCCGCGCACATTGACGCCGAACATCAGGTCGAAGCGCTTCATCGGCGTCGCCGGCGTCGGCGTCAACTGGATCGCGCTGGCGTTGTTGATCAGGATGTCGATGCCGCCGAAACGCTCGACCGCGGCCTGCACGGCCGCCGCCACCGCGGCCTCGTCGCGGATGTCGGTTGGGATCGGCAGGGCCTGGCCCCCGGCGGCTTCCACCGCCTCGGCGGCGCTGAACAGGGTGCCCGGCAGCCTGGGGTTGGGCTCGGTGGTCTTGGCCACCAGCACGACGTTGGCGCCGTCGGCCGCGGCGCGCACCGCGATCGCCTGGCCGATGCCGCGGCTGCCGCCGGTGATGAACAGGGTCCTGCCCTGCAGCGAGCGGATCATGGCTGTCGATCTCCTCGAAACCGTGGCCAGACTGTCTCGGCGACATGCCGCGCCAGCATGGTCGCACATTGGCGGTAGGCCGGCGCCCCGGGGTGCAAGCCGTCCGCGGCCATCACGCCGCGGTTGAGCTGCAGGCCCCAGTCGGCATGCGAGACATCGCGGCGCGACGCCGCCCAGGCGGCCAGCGCACGATCATGGCGCCTTGCGTCGGCCCCGGCGATCCAGCGCAGCGGCCGCGGCAGACCAGGAAACTGGTGCACCGGCGGCAGCGGCGCGAAGACCACATGGCGCACACCGGCGCGGTTTCGCAACTCGTCGGCCAGGGCCTCACGGGCCTTCACGGCACGCTGCGACGGCACCTGGTCGACGACGTCGTTGACCCCACTGACCACGATGGCGATGTCAGCCATCACGGGCCCCTGCGCACGCAGCAGGTCCAGCGTCTGCGCGCTGGTGACGCCGGATCTCGCGACCAGCCGCCAATGCACGCGGGTGCCGGTGGCTGCGGCCAGACGCTTGGCCAAGGGCCCCGCCAGGGCCTGCGACTGGCGCTGCACGCCAACCCCGGCGGCCGACGAATCGCCGACCACCAGCAGGTGCAACGGCGGGCCGCTGCCGACGGCGCCGCTGCGCGAACCGGCGGCTTCCGGCAGCCGCGGCACGCGGCGGCGGGCGTGCAGCGCCTGCGCCACCAGCAGCGGCGACAAGGCCAGTTTCAGGGCCAGGCTCACGTCAGTTGAACTTCGAGTAGTCCGGCTTGCGCTTCTGGAAAAAGGCCTGGAAGGCCTCCATCGCTTCCGGGCTGCGCAGCCGGGCGCTGAACAGCGCGCCTTCTTCGGCGATCACCTGCAAGACCTGGGCGCGCTGCGGCGCGCGCATCAGGCGCTTGGCCTCGCGCACCGCGCCGGGCGGCAAGGCGTTGAAGCGTTCGGCCACGCGCCGGGCATGGGTGGCCACCTCGGGCGCCGGCAGCACCGCATTCGCAATGCCGCAGTCCACCGCCTGCTCGCCGGTGAAGGGGTCGCCAAGCAACAGCTTTTCGGCCGCGCGCCGATGCCCCATCAGCTGCGGCACGAGCAGGCTGGAGGCGTACTCTGGCACCAGTCCGAGGCCGACGAAGGGCATCGCCAGCCGGGCGTCGTCGGCGACATAGACGAAGTCGCAGTGCAGCAGCATCGTCGTGCCGATGCCGATCGCCGCACCGTTGACGGCGGCGATCACGGGCTTGTGAATCTCCAGCAGGGCCTGCATGAACTGGAAGACCGGCGCGTCCTCGACCGCGCTGCCGCCGGCCCCCGGCGGGCGCGCCATGAAGTCCTCGATGTCGTTGCCCGAGGTGAAGATGCCGGGCTGGCCGGTGATCAGCAGCGCGCGCACGGCGGCGTCGTCGGCCGCGGCGCGCAACGCGTCGGCCATCGCCTGGTACATGGCCACCGTGAGCGCGTTCTTCTTCTCCGGACGCGCGATCTCGATCGTGGCGACGCCGTTCAGCGTGGCGGTCTTGATGTGTTCACTCATGCTCACACCCGCTCGAAGATCCCGGCCGCGCCCTGGCCCATGCCGACGCACATCGTCACCATGCCGTACTTCAGCTTGTGCCGGCGCATGGCGTGGATCGTGGTCGCGGCGCGGATCGCGCCGGTGGCGCCCAGCGGGTGGCCGAGCGCGATCGCGCCGCCCATCGGGTTGACCTTGGCCGGGTCGAGCTTGAGCTCGTTCATCACCGCCAGGGACTGCGCCGCGAAGGCTTCGTTGAGCTCGATCCAGTCCATCTGCTCCTGCGTCAGGCCGGCGTAGCGCAGTGCGGCCGGAATCGCCTCGAGCGGGCCGATGCCCATGATGTGCGGCGGCACGCCGCGTGCGGCGAAGCTGACGAAGCGCGCCAGCGGCGTCAGATTGAACTGCTTCAGCGCCTTCTCGCTGACCAGGATCAGCGCACCCGCGCCGTCGCTGGTCTGGCTGCTGTTGCCGGCGGTGACGCTGCCGAATCCGGTGGGCTTGCCCGCCGGGTCAAGCCGTGCGGCGAACGCCGGGCGCAGCCTGGCCAGGCCTTCGAGCGTGGTGTCGGGCCGCGCACCTTCGTCGAGTTCGACCGTTCTGGTCGCGGTGACCACCTCGCCGGTGGCCAGGTCGGGCATGCGGCTGGTCACCGTCACCGGCGTCATCTCGTCGGCAAATTCACCCGCCGCCATTGCCTTCAGCGCACGCTGGTGCGACTGCAGCGCAAACGCGTCCTGATCCTCGCGCGAGACCTTCCACTGCGCCGCGACCTTCTCCGCCGTCATGCCCATGCCGTAGGCCAGGCCGATGTTCTCGTCGCGCGCAAAGACCTCCGGGTTGAAGCTCGGCTTGTTGCCCGTCATCGGCACCAGGCTCATGCTCTCGGCACCGCCGGCGATCAGCACCTCGGCCTGGCCGGTGCGGATGCGGTCGGCGGCCATCTGGATGGCCGTCAGGCCGCTGGCGCAGAAACGGTTGACGGTGACCCCGCCCACTGAATGCGGCAGGCCGGCCAGCACCATCGCCACGCGCGCCATGTTCATGCCCTGCTCGCCTTCGGGAAAGCTGCAGCCGATGATGGCGTCCTCGATGGCTTTCGGGTCCAGGCTCGGCACCTGGGCCAGCGCGTGCTGCACCGCGGCGACCAGCAAATCGTCGGGGCGGGTGTTGCGGAAGCAGCCGCGGCCCGACTTGCCGATCGGGGTGCGGGTGGCGGCGACGATGTAGGCGTCTTGAAGTTGTGTCATGGCGTCGGCTCCGATCAATTCCGCACAGGCTTGCCGGTCTGCAGCATGCCCATGATGCGTTCCTGGGTCTTGGGGTGCTCGAGCAGGCTGCAGAAATGCTGCCGCTCGAGCGTCATCAGATAGTCCTCGTTGACCATCGAGCCGGCATCCACGTCGCCGCCGCAGACCACGTCGGCGATCAGGCTGGCGATGTGGAAGTCGTGCGCACTGGCAAAGCCGCCGTCGCGCAGGTTCACGAGCTGGCCCATGATCGTGGCCTTGGCGTTGCGCCCGGCCACCGGGAACAGTGCCTTGTGCGGCGGGCGGTAGCCGCTGTCGGCCATCGCCCGGGCCTGCGCGATGGCGACGAAGAGCAGTTCGTCCTTGTGCGGCACGATCACGTCGTCCCACAGCAGCCAGCCGTTGCCGCGCGCCTCGATGGCGCTGGTGGCCACCTTGGCCATCGCCGCGCTGGTGAAGCCGTCGGTCAGGAACTGCAGCAGGTCGGCCTTGGCATTGCCCGCGGCCGCCATCTCGGCCGCGCGGCGCGCGATATAGGCCAGGCCGCCACCGCCCGGGATCAGGCCCACGCCGACTTCGACGAGGCCGACGTAGCTCTCCAGATGCGCCACCCGGCGCGCGCAGTGCACGGCCAGTTCACAGCCGCCGCCCAGCGCCAGCCCGCGCATCGCGGCGACCACCGGCACCTGGGCATAACGGATGCGCAGCATCGCGTCCTGGAGCTTCTTCTCTTCCGGCGCGATGCCCTTGGCGCCGAGTTTCATGAACACCGGCAGCAGGGCCTCGAGGTTGGCCCCGGCCGAGAACACGTCGTCGGGCGACCAGATCACCAGGCCCTTGTACTTCGCTTCGGCGATCTCGACGGCCTTGAGCAGGCCCTCGGTGACGGCCGGGCTGATCAGGTGCAGCTTGGCGGTGATGCTGGCGATCAGCACCTCGCCATCCAGGCTCCAGACGCGGATCTCCTCGTTGCTGAATTCCTCGCTGCCGGACTTCAGCGGCGCGACCGCGCCACTGCCGAGCACCATCTCGGGGAAATGCTGGCGCTGGTACACCGGCAGCGTGCTGCGCGTGACCCAGCGCGCGCTGGCCGCGCTCCACGAGCCCTCGGGGCGGTGCACCCCGCCGGCGGTGGCCACCGGGCCCTCGAAGACCCAGGTCGGCAGCGGCGCACGGCTCAGGGCCTTGCCGGCGTCGATGTCTTCCTTGACCCAGGACGCCACCTGGGCCCAGCCGGCCTCCTGCCACAGCTCGAAGGGGCCCTGCTTCATGCCGAAGCCCCAGCGCATCGCGAAGTCGATGTCGCGCGCACTCTCGGCGATGTCGTGCAGGTGCACGGCCACGTAGTGAAAGCTGTCGCGCAGGATGGCCCACAGAAACTGGGCCTGCGGGTGGCTGCTCTCGCGCAGCAGCTTCAGGCGTTCGGCGGCGGGCTTCTTCAGAATGCGGTCGACCAACGGGTCGGCCTTGGCACCGCCCTTGACGTATTCACCGCTTGCCGGGTCCAGGCGCAGGATGTCCTTGCCCACCTTCTTGAAATAGCCGGCGCCGCTCTTCTGGCCCAGCGCGCCTTGCTCGATCAGCTTGGCCAGCACCGGCGGCGTGGCATAGCTGGGGAAGAACGGGTCGTCGGCCAGGTTGTCCTGCAAGGTCTTGATGACATGCGCCATCGTGTCCAGGCCGACGACGTCGGCAGTGCGGAACGTACCGCTGCTGGCGCGGCCCAGCTTCTTGCCGGTGAGGTCGTCGACGACGTCATAGCTCAGGCCGAAGTTCTGCGCCTCCTGGATCGTCGCCAGCATGCCGGCGATGCCGACCCGGTTGGCGACGAAGTTCGGCGTGTCCTTGGCGCGCACCACGCTCTTGCCGACGGCGGTGGTGACGAAGCTCTCGAGCTGGTCGAGGATCTCGGGCTGCGTCGTCGGCGTCGGGATCAGTTCCACCAGGCTCATGTAGCGCGGCGGGTTGAAGAAGTGGATGCCGCAGAAGCGCGGGCGGATCGACTCCGGCAGCGCTTCGGACAGCTTGGTGATCGACAGGCCCGAGGTGTTGCTGGCGACGATGGCCGCCGGGTTCAGCGCCGGGGCGATCCTGGTGTACAGGTCCAGCTTCCAGTCCATGCGCTCGGCGATGGCCTCGATGATCAGGTCGCAGCCGCCGAGCAGGGCCAGATGCTCCTCGTAGTTGGCCGGCTGGATCTGGGCCGCATCGGCGGCAATGCCCAGCGGCGACGGCTTGAGCTTCTTCAGGTTGTCGATGGCCCGGGTGGCGATGCCGTTCTTCGGGCCATCCTTCGCCGGCAGGTCGAACAGGATCACGGGCACCTTGCAGTTGACGAGCTGGGCCGCGATCTGCGCGCCCATCACGCCGGCGCCGAGCACGGCGACCTTGCGGACTTGGAATGTGGTCATGGTTTTTCCAGGTTAGGGTCTGCTGACACATGGATCGCGCCCGCGATCCACATGCCAGCAGACCGTTGTCATTCGGCGCGATGCCAGGTCTGCGTGCGGCCGAGCAGCGGCATGCCGATGTAGCCGCGAACGTCGAGTGTCTTACCGTCGTCCTTGGGCGTCAGGCGAACCTTGTAGGTCTTGCCATTGTTGGGGTCGAGGATGCTGCCGCCGTCCCAGAACGACTCATCCGGGTTCTTCTTGACCCCTTCAACGATGGTCATGCCGGTGATCGGCTGCCCTTTGCGCGCATCGGTGCAGGCGTCGCAGACGGGGTCGGGTTTGGACGGGTTGATCAGGCGTTCGATGCGTCCGCTGAGCACACCGCCATCGTCGACGATGCGCACATAGGACTTCTCGGCCTTGGTCTCGTCGTCGATGGTTTTCCACAGCCCCACCGGGCTCGCCTGGGCGAAGGCGGCGGTGGCCGCGAAGGACAGGATCAAAGCAAGAAGTGATTTCATCGGGTGGATTCTCACAACAGTGCGTCAGAACAGGTCCGCGTCCATGGCCATCAGCGGCGCCACGCCGCTGCGCGCACTGCGCATCAGGCCCGCCGTTTCGGGCAGCAGCTTGGCGAAGTAGAAGCGCGCCGTGGCCAGCTTGGCGGTGTAGAACGGGTCGCCCTCATTCTGCTTGTCGAGCGCCACCTTGGCCATGCGGGCAAAGAAGTAGGCGAAACACAGATGGCCGACGACGCGCAGGTAGTCCACCGCGGCGGCGCCCACCTCGTCGGCATTGCCCATCGCCTTCATGCCGAGTTCCATCGTCAGCTTGGTGACCTTGTCGCCGAGTTCGGCCAGCGGGTTGACGAACTCCTGCATCGCCTCGCTGACGCCTTCCTCCTCGACGAAGTCCTGGATCAGCTTGCCGAAGGCCTTGAGCTTCTTGCCGTTGTCGCCGAGCACCTTGCGGCCCAGCAGGTCCAGCGACTGCACGGTGTTCGTGCCTTCGTAGATCATGTTGATGCGCGCGTCGCGCACGAACTGCTCCATGCCCCATTCGCGGATGTAGCCATGGCCGCCGAAGACCTGCATGCAGTGGCTGGTGGCAAGCCAGCCGTTGTCGGTGAGGAAGGCCTTGATCACCGGCGTCAGCAGGGCCACCAGGTCGGCCGCCTCGCGGCGCTCGTCCTCGTCCTCGGCCGACAGTTCACGGTCGATCAGCAGCGCGGTGTACATCGCCAGTGCACGCCCACCTTCGGCATAGGCACGCGCGGTGAGCAGCATCTTGCGCACGTCGGGGTGCACGATGATGGTGTCGGCCGGCTGGTCGGGCTCCTTCGGGCCGCTCAGGCTGCGCATCTGGCGGCGCTCCCTGGCGTAGGCGGCGGCGTTCTGGTAGGCCACTTCCGTCAGCCCCAGGCTCTGGTTGCCCACCCCCAGGCGCGCCGCGTTCATCATCACGAACATCGCGGCCAGGCCCTTGTGCGGCTCGCCGACCAGGCTGCCCACCGCACCGTCGAGCACGATCTGGCAGGTGGCATTGCCGTGGATGCCCATCTTGTGCTCCAGCGCCCCGCAATGCAGGGCATTGCGCTCGCCCAGGCTGCCGTCGGCCTTGGCCAGGAACTTGGGCACCACGAACAGCGAGATGCCCTTGCTGCCGGCCGGCGCGTCCGGCAGCCGGGCCAGCACCAGGTGCACGATGTTCTCGGCCAGGTCATGTTCACCGGCGGAGATGAAGATCTTCTCGCCGGTGATCCTGTAGCTGCCGTCGGCAGAACCGCCAACGATGGGTTCGGCCTTGCTGCGCAGCAGGCCGAGGTCGGTGCCGCAATGCGCCTCGGTCAGGCACATGGTGCCGGTCCACTGGCCGCTGGTGAGCTTGGGCAGATACATGGCCTGCTGTTCGGGCGTGCCGTGCGCGTGCAGCGCCTCGTAGGCGCCGTGGCTCAGGCCCGGGTACATCGTCCAGGCCTGGTTGGCCGAGTTCAGCATCTCGTACAGACACTGGTTGAGCACGATCGGCAGGCCCTGGCCGCCATGCGCCGGGTCGCAGCTCAGGCTGGGCCAGCCGCCTTCCACATAGGCGGCATAAGCCTCCTTGAAGCCCTTGGGTGCCGTCACCTCGTGGCTCGCCTTGTCCAGCGCGCAGCCCTCGGCGTCGCCGGAGGCGTTGAGCGGCGCGATGACCTCGGCGGCAAACTTGCCGGCCTGCTCGATCACGGCGTCAAGCGTGTCGGCGTCGATGTCGGCGTGCCTGGGCATCGCCTTGAGCTGCTCGGCGGCACCCAGCAGTTCATGCAGCACAAATTGCATGTCGCGCAAGGGCGGGGTGTAGGTGGGCATGGAACTACTCCTGAAGAAGCTCGGGGTGGGTCTGGTGGTCGGCCAGGACACGCTCGAAACCGCGCCGTGCGCGGTCCAGCGTGCCGGGGTTGCGCAGGAAGCGCGCGTCGTGGTGCAGGGAAAGTATCAGGCCGTGGATCTCGAACAGGATCTGCAGTGCTTCGGTGTCGGGGCGCAGATGCCCGACGTCGATCGCCTGGCGGATCGCGCGTTCCAGCGCTTCCTGCCAGGCGCGCACCATCGACGCCAGCGCGTCGCGCACCGGGCCCGGCCGGTCGTCGAACTCGACGGCGCCACTGATGTAGATGCAGCCGGAATCGAGTTCGACCGAAACCCGGCGCACCCAGCGCTCGAACAGCGCACGCAGGCGCGGCAGGCCGCGCGGCTCGCGCATCGCCGGGAAGAAGACCTCGTCCTCGAAACGTGCGTGGTACTCGCGGATGACGGAGATCTGCAGTTCCTCGCGCGAGCCGAAGTGCGCAAAGACACCCGACTTGCTCATGCCCGTGACCTCGGCCAGCGCGCCGATCGACAGGCCCTCGAGCCCCATGTGCGAGGCCATCGCCAGCGCCGCGTCGAGAATGGCGGCGCGGGTCTGCTGGCCTTTGTGCAGCGATCGGGCGGGTTGGGTCGGGATGGTCGGATCTCAAGAAACGAACGTTCGTTCTATTTTGCCGATCCTGGCTCGCTTTTGCACGCCCAAGACCCGGCGATTTCTAGGGTTGCAACCCTAGGAGGCTGTCGGGCTTTGGGTCGGGCCCACGTTGATCCTGAAGTCGGGCTCAGCCTAGGCGCAAACTGCAGCGATGCCCGGCGGCATCGCGAGGATTTGCAACGACGGATCAGCCCGATTTCAGGATCAACCCGAAGGGCCGGGGAGATTTCCGGCGCCACTCTTCGTTGCCGGCTCGTTGCGGGGGCCAACCACGCGCCTCGCCGTCGCCTCGATTGGCACCGAAACTCTCCCCGGCGCGGGCCCGATCCAAAGCCCGACGGCCTCCTAGAAATCCGGCCCCGAAAACCCGATCTCGGGACGGCCCATTGAAGCGGGCACGGGATTTGCAGTACTCTCCGGGTTCGATGGATGTGCTGCAACTCGACGTCTCGGGCCGACCCCAGGCCTGGATCAGCACCCGGGAAGCCGCGGTGCTGTATGCCTGCGACTGCGTCGCCTGGACCCTGGGTGACACCGTCCGCGTGATGCGCGGCGGCACCCAGCGCAGCACCGGCCTGCAGTCGCGCATCGCGCTGCACCCCATCATCGCCGTGCGCGGTGTGGTGCCCAGCCGCGCCTGGCGGATCACGCCGGCGCTGACCAACCCCAAGCTGTTCACGCGCGACCGCAACGTCTGCGCCTACTGCGGTGGCCGCTTCGGCCTGGAGCAGCTGACACGCGAACACATCGTTCCGGTGTCGCGCGGCGGGCGTGACCACTGGATGAACTGCATCACGGCCTGCAAGGCCTGCAACGGCCACAAAGGCAGTCGCATGCCCGAAGAGGCCAACATGACCCTGCTCTACCTGCCCTATGTGCCCAGCCTGCACGAGGACATGATCCTGCGCGGGCGGCGCATCCTGGCCGACCAGATGGATTTTCTGCTCGCGTCGGTGCCGCGCAGCAGCCGTTTGCATGGCTGACGCACGCTTGACCCACCGTTGACGCCGGCGGCGCCGCGGCGCCCGCAAACACTTCTTTACTGTCGGCCACCCGACCGTCAGGGGGACAATCCCCGTTGTTCCCCTGCAGAGGAATCCCCATGAAACAGCTTGTGCTCGCCCTGTCCGTCGCCGCCCTGGCGGCCTGCACCACCACCAGCCCGGACGTCATCAGCCGCAGCGACGCTCAGCGTCTGTCCACCGTCACCGACGCCACCGTGCTGTCGGTGCGCAGCGTGACGGTCGACGGAACGCAGTCCGGCGTCGGCGCGGCCGCCGGCGGTGTGGTGGGCGGCATCGCCGGTTCGTCGCGCGGCAACAGCCGCGAATCGGTAGCCCTGGGCGTGATCGGCGCCGTGGTCGGTGGCGTGATCGGCAACACCGTCGAGCGCGCCAGCACCAAGGAAGATGCGCTCGAGATCCTGGTCCAGCTGCGCAGCGGCGAACGCCGTGCCATCGTGCAGGCCAAGGGCAACGAGAACATCCAGGCCGGCGACGCGGTGATCCTGGTCTCCACCGGCGGCAAGGTGCGCGTGACCAAGGCACCGGCCATGACCACCGTCGCGCCTCGGAGCTGAGCCACGTTGCCGCCCGGCGCAATCGCGCCGGGCCCGGCGCGAGCAGCCGCCGCCCTGCTCAGCCGCTGAGCAGTTCGCCGACCCGGCCGCGCAGCATGGGCAGCAGGTCCTGCTCGAACCAGGGGTGGGCCTGGAACCAGGGTGTGTTGCGCGGCGACGGATGAGGCAGCGGGATGCAGGCCGGCGCGAAGTCCGCCCAGTGCCGCACCGTCTCGGTCAGCGAGCGCTGGCGCCGCACGCCGAGAAACTGCCGCTGCGCATACTGGCCGACGAGCAGGGTCAGTTCGCGCCGCGGCAGCGCCGCCAGCAGCGAATCGAGCCACAACGGTGCACATTCGCGGCGCGGCGGCAGATCGCCGCCCTGCCCGCGCCCCGGATAACACAGCCCCATCGGGATGATGGCGATGCGCTCGGCGTCGTAGAAGGTCGATGCCTCGATGCCCATCCAGCGGCGCAGCCGCTCGCCGCTGGCGTCGCTCCAGGGCACGCCGCTGCTGTGCACGCGTGCACCCGGCGCCTGGCCGACGATGAGGATCCTGGCGCCCGCGCCGAGCTGCAGCACCGGCCGCGGGCCGAGCGGCAGATGCGCTTCGCAGACACGACAGGCGCGCACCGCGCGCAGCAGCGCAGGCAGGCTGCGATGTGACGCTGCCGGCGCCGGCCGCTCGGTCATGTCCGAACCGGTTGTTGCCCCTGGCGTGGGCCTTGAAGTGTGCAAGTCCGAGATCCTGGGCAGCCCGCCGCCACGTGCGCACGGGCGACAGGGTCTTTGCATCGTAGGACGATGCCATCGGCGGCCAACCCTGCACGGCACAAGGCCTTGTCACCTGGCGCCGTCCGGCGACGTCCTACGACAAAGCACCGCCCATCTGCCCTCTGGAGAACGACATGCATGCCGCCGCCCAAGAACCCGCCGACGCCAGCGCGCGCCAGCACGACGCCGAACTCGTGGCGCGTGCCGGTCGCGGCGAGGCGCACGCCTTCGAGGCCATCATGCGGCGCCACAACCGCCTGCTGTTTCGCAGCGCACGCGGCATCGTCGATGACGATGCCGAAGCGCAGGACGTGGTCCAGGAGACCTATCTGCGCGCCTTCTCGACCCTGGCCTCGTTTCGCGGCGACGCCGCACTCGGCAGCTGGCTGGCACGCATCGCGATCAATGTCGCGCTCGACGTGCAACGCCGGCGCCGCCGGTCGGTGCCGCTCGACACCGCCCAGGACCTCGACCACGAGCCCGCCACGGAACACATGATGGCCTTCGCAGCACCCCGTATCACCGCCCCGGACAGCCAGGTCGAACAAGGCCAGATGCGCGCCTTGCTGCAAGGCGCGATCGACCGCCTGCCGCCGATCTACCGCAGCGTGTTCATTCTGCGTGCCGTGCAGGAGATGAGCGTCGACCAGACCGCGTTCTGCCTGCAGGTCAGCGACGCCGTCGTCAAGACACGCTATCTGCGCGCCCGCGCCCTGCTGCGCGATGCGCTGGGCGCACAGGTCGAGGCGCACGCCAACGATGTGTACGCCTTCGCGGGCGCACGCTGCGACGCGGTCGTCAGCCATGTGCTCGACGCTTTGCGGCGCCAGGGTCGGATCGACCCCGACGCCCCGGGCTGACAAGGCCCGAAGCACTTCCCCCATCCCCACCCAACCCAAGGAGATGACCATGAACGGTCAGAGATTGCTGTTGCCGCAAGATCTTCGCACCCTGTCGCGCCGACGCGCGCTCGCCGGCTCCGGCCTGCTGCTGTCGGCCGGGGCCGTGGCCCTGCTGGGCGGGCGCGATGCGCTCGCCGCCGGCGCCAAGGTCAGCGCCGCCGAGATCGAAGCCGATGTGCGCATCCTCAACACGGCGCTCGGCGCCGAGTACGAGGCCGTCGCGGCCTACCAGGTCGGCGCCGAAAGTGGCCTGCTCGGCAAGGACGTGCTGGCGGTCGCGCTGGCCTTTCAGGGCCATCACAAGGAACACGCCGCCGCGATCGCCGCCACGGTAGACAAGCTCGGCGGCCGTGCCGCCGCGGCGAAGTCGAAGTACGGCTTCCCGGTCGACAAGCTCAAGTCGCAGAACGACGTGCTGCAGTTCGCTGCCGGGCTTGAGAAGGGTGCGATCTCGGCCTATCTGGGCGCCGTGCCGCTGTTCGCCGACCGGGCGCTGGCCCAGGTCGCTGCGAGCATCCTCGGCGACGAGGCGATGCACTGGGCCGTGCTGCGCCAGGTGCTCGGCGAGAACCCGGTGCCCAGCGCCTTCATGTCATGAACCTCGGCTGCCGCGCCCTGGTGCTGGCGGGGCTTGTCGCCGCGCTGCCGGCCCTGCCGGCGCCGGCTGGCCCGGCGGTGGACCCGGCCACCCTGCGCCTGGGCGAGCAGATCTACACGCGCTGCGCCGCCTGCCATGCGATCGGGTTCAACCGCACCGGCCCGCAGCACTGCGGCCTGTTCGGCCGCCGGGCCGGCACGGCGCCTGGCTTCGACAACTACTCCGAGGCGATGCGCGCTTCGCGCATCGTCTGGGACGCGCGCAGCCTCGACCGATTCCTGCAGGCCCCGCTGCAGGCTCTGCCCGGTACGAGCATGGGTTATGCCGGCGTCAAGGACCCGCTCGAACGCGCCGCCCTGATCGCCTGGCTGCGTCAGGCCACGCGGGACGGGCAGAGCTGCAATTTGAGCCGCTGAAGCAAGAACCCGCGGCATGTGCGCCGGCACGCGCGCTGCCGCCGGGCCGAACCGACTTGCGCGAGTTGAACAGGAGAACACCGTGAAACACATCCCGACCGAAGCGCGATTCGTGCGCCACGCATGGGCCGCCGGCGCCATGTCCGCCCTGGCCATGGCCGTCGTCAGCGCCTGCGGCGGCTCCGACGACGATGGCGCTGCGGCGCAGGCGGCCCTGGTCGAACAGGGTCGGCAGATCTTCCGCTTCGATACCTTCGGCGACGAAGTCCAGTGGACCGATACGCTGCGCCTGCACGAGGTCATCGCGGCCGCGGTCGACCCGGTGACGGCGCTGTCGGTGGGGCTGAAGGTCGACGCCGAGGCCCTGCCGGCGGCCGTTGTCGCCGGCATCCAGGACGGCAGCATCGACCTGCACAGCCCCGCCACCACCGTGGCCCTTCTGAAACTGGGTGCCGTGGTCGGCGTCAAGGGCACGGTCGAGCCGGTCAACGGCGTGGACACGCTGACGCGCGTCGGCATCACCTGCGCACTGTGCCACTCGACGGTCGACGACTCGTTTGCGCCGGGCATCGGCAAGCGGCTCGACGGCTGGGCCAATCGCGACCTCGACCCCGGCGCGATCATCGCGCTGTCGCCGGCCGTGGACGCGGCGACGAAGCTGGCCCTGCAGTCCTGGGGACCGGGCAAGTTCGACCCGCGCCACAATGTCGACGGTCTCAGCAAGCCGGTGGTCATCCCGCCGGCCTACGGCCTGGAGGGCATCCACCGCATCACCTTCACCGGCGACGGTGATCAGATCGCGTACTGGAACCGCTATGTGGCCGTGGTCGAGATGGGCGGCCTGGGCACGATGAGCGAACCGCGGCTGAACCTCGAGGTCGTCCATGGCACGCAGGACCTGGTGAGCGGCAAGCTGCCGGCGCTGCAGGCCTACCAGCTGAGCCTGAAGGCGCCGCCCGCGCCGGTCGGCAGCTTCGACGTCGCCGCGGCGACGCGCGGCCAACAGGTCTTCGAAGGCGCGGGCCAATGTGCGACCTGCCACACCGGCGCCAGCTTCACCGACGCCAACCAGCGGCTGCACCCGGTCTCCGACTCGATGGCCGAACCCGAGACGCCCAGCTATGCCTCGCGCTCGGCGACGAAGCAGTACCGGACCTCGCCGCTGAAGGGCCTCTGGCAGCATGCACCCTACTTCCATGATGGCTCGGCGGCGACACTCGACGACGTGGTGCAGACTTACAACCGCAAGCGCGCACTCGGGCTGAACCCCGAGCAGATGGCCGACCTGGCCCAGTACCTCAGGTCCCTGTAAGAGGACGTCCCTGCCGAAGGAGCAGCGATGCACAGCCCCGACGCCGGGCGGGAGCAACGGCACGAATCCACGCCCAGGCCCGCCACGGCCGCATCGAAGACCGCCTTCGTCCTGGCCGGCGGCGGCAGCTTCGGCGCCATCCAGGTCGGCATGCTGCGCGCGCTGGTGGCGCACGGCGTGCGGGCGGACCTGGTGGTCGGCGCTTCGGTCGGCGCCCTGAACGGGGCCTACTTCTGCGGCGACCCCACGCCCGCCGGCGTGACACGACTCGAGGCGATCTGGCGCGGCCTTGATCGGCGCGACCTGTTCCCCCTGACCTGGCGCCATCTGCTGGGCCTGGTCTTCGGCACGGCTTCCCTGGTCGACCCCTGCGGCCTGCGCAGCCTGGTGGCGCGGCATCTGCCGGAACCGAAGCTGGAGGACTACCCCGTTGCGATGCACGTCGCGGCGACCGACCTGCTCAGCGGTGCACCGGTGCTGCTGTCCTCGGGCGACGCGCTGGACGCCATCCTGGCCAGCTGCGCCATCCCGGGGGTCTTTCCGCCGGTGCGCATCGGCAATGCCCATCTGATCGACGGCGCCGTGGCCAGCAACACGCCGGTGATGAGCGCGGTGGCTCTGGGGGCGACCCGGCTGATCGTGCTGCCGACCGGCTTCGCCTGTGCCTTGCGCGAGCCGCCCACGGGCGCCGTGGCGAACGCCTTCCATGCCCTGAACCTGCTCGTCACGCGCCAGCTCGTGCACGACCTCGAGCAGCTGGCCGGACAGGTCGAGGTCACGACGGTGCCGCCGCTGTGCCCGCTTTCGGTCTCGGCCTACGATTTTTCACGCGCCGGCGAGCTGATCGAAGCCGCCGCTTCAGGCACGTCCCGATGGCTCGAGCGCGGCGGCCTGAGCGAGCCGCAGATACCCGGCGCGCTGCGGCCGCATGTGGACTGAATCGGCCCGCACCGTCGATGTCGCCGCGGGTCGCGCAATAAACCTGCACTGCAGTGCGACTTTACCTCGGCGCGCGGCGCCGAACCGTTAGCGCCGCTAAAATCGGGGCCGTGAACACCAAGACCCATACCGCTGCCCTGCATGCGGCACATCATCAGGCGCCAGCCGCGGTCCGTTGCCGCGCGCGCGACCCCGTCGCGCGGGCCGGGGTGGGGGCTTGCCCCCATCAACCGGCCCCGGTTTCCTGAGCCTGGCGATCACTTCCACCGCAACTGCGCAAACTTCAGATCGCCGGGCACACAGTCCGCGCGACGGCACGTGCCTGCCACCGGCAGGATGCGGCCGCATGTCTGGAGAACTGCATCATGGAAGTCCTGACCCCCGAGCGTACGCTCACTGAACTGGATCACGTCCGGATCACGAACCTCGTGCATCGCCACAAGCGCGATGGCACCGGTGCCGCACCGACCCTGCCGATCGAGCAGTTGCTCGACGACGCCGACATCGTGCCCTGGCGCCAGGTCGCGCCCGACGTCGTGACCATGCACTCGCAGGTCCTGGTGAAGGACTTGCAGACCGGCGCCCGACAGTCGCTGACCCTGAGCTACCCGGCGAACGCCGATGCCGGCGCGGGTTCGGTGTCGGTGATGTCGCCGATCGGCCTGGGCCTGATCGGGCAGAAGGTCGGTGCCGTCGTGCGCTGGCCGACGCCCGCGGGCGATGAACGTTCGGCCGAGATCCTGGCCATCCTGTTCCAGCCCGAATCGAGCGGCCAGCACGCGATTTAGCCGCCCTGTGCGGCGCTGCGCCGCCGCACACCCTCGTCATCACGCCGGCACCGCGCTGCGCCGGGATATCGATTTCCGAGGAGCACCTCATGACCCCGATCCGATCCATCATCGTGGCGACCGACTTCTCCGCCTCGGCCCTGCACGCCACGCACCGCGCGGCAAGACTGGCCCGGCAGTTCGGCGCCCGCCTGGCCATCGTGCATGTGCTGAACCCCTCAAGGTTCAAGCCCTTGCGCAACTGGTTCGCGCCGCCGGTCGATCTCGAATCCGCCCTGGTCGATGCGCAGGCGAAGCTGCGCGGCCTGGCCGCCGAACTGATGCAGGTGCATGCGCTGCAGGCCACGATTGATCTGCGCACCGGCAACACCGTCGAAGAACTGGCGCAGGCATCCGCGCACGCAAATCTGGTGGTGATGGGGCAGCGCCGCCGGGGACCGCTGGCCGAGCGGGTGCTCGGCAGCACCGCCCGGCAACTCGTCGAAGCCTGCCGTCGCCCGATGCTGGCGGTCAAGCAGGCGGCCGTGGCCGACTACAGCCGGCTCCTGGTGCCGATCGACCTGAGCCCCGGTTCGGCGGCGGCCGCGGTCGCCGCGGGCGCCCTGGCCCCCGAGGGCCGGATGCAGATCTTCCACGCCTACGAATTCAGCGGCAACATCGTGCCGCAATCGACCGAGGTCCGCGACGCCGTGATCCGCGACGAGCAGGCCCGGCGCGAAGCCGGCCTGGTGGCGCGCATGCGCCGCAGCATCGCGCGCATCGGGCTGGACAGCCGCAACATGAGCTTTGCGCTGGGCCGCGGCTCGCGCATCACGGCCACGCTGCGCCAGGCCGAGGTCCTGCGCGCCGACCTGATCGTCGCCGCGACGTCGCGGCGCGGACGCAGCGCTGCGTCCGTTCTCGACAGCGTCAACGGCCTGCTGGCACGGTCGAGCTGCGACATGCTGATCGTGCCCGGCGGCGTGCCCGAAGCGCGGCCCGTGCAGGGCCCGGCGCTGTGGCCGCCGACGGCCGATGCGGCGCGGGAGCGCGCGCGCGCCGCGCGTGAACAAGGATGGCGTGCGCCCTCGTGGCCCAGCCCCCTGATGCCGACGGCGACCTTCGAAGCCGACCGCGGCAGACCGCCGATCGGCGCAAACACATGAGGGCCGGCGACGCCCTTTTCACAACCGACCCGCGGCCTCGCCGGGCCGCGCAGGAGAACCCGCCATGACGGCACACTTGAACAACCCCTGGGTGAATCTCTGGCTCGAGCAGATGTGGCTCGGCGCCCGGATCACCGACACGGCGTCGAAATGTGTTGACGCTGAGCTGCTGCTGGATCCGCAGGCCCTCACCGAGCACTGCCTGGAACCGAACGAACCGCGCCTGAACCCGCTGGACTTCCACGGCAAGCGGCGGTCGACGCCTCGGCGAGCAAGTCCATCGCGTGGACTCGAACGAACGCCGCAGGCGCCGCGCAACGTCGCAAGGCCGGTCCGGCGGTCGGTGTCCTGAACCTTCACCCGCCCGGGCGGCTGCCCGGGCCCGGCCGGCGCCGGCCTGCGTTGCAGCCCGGCAAATGCCGGGGAGGCTCAGGTCTGCGTCGCGGTCGACACCAGGACGTCGCCCGCCGATTCGGCCAGCACATGCGAGGTCACGCTGCCCAGCAGCAGGTCCTCGACCATGTTGCGGCCATGTTTGCCCATCACGATCAGGTCGCAGGCCTGGACCTGCTCATGTTCGACGATGGCCAGTGACGGGTCGGCGAAGGGCAGGCAGGGGGTCCAGTCGGCCGCCGCGAGGCCGGTCTGCGTGGCCAGCGCCAGCAATTGCTCCTCGGTGGTCTGGCGGGCGCGCTCGCGATACCGCCGGATCGCGGCGTCTTCCACGCCGGCGTAGCGCAGCTTGCCTTCGAACGGAACTTCGTAGGCGCTCAGCAGCACCAGATGTGCGCCCGGGGCGACCCAGCGCGCCAGGTCGATCAAGGACGTCGACCAGGCCGAAAAATCGAGCGCGACGAGCACGCGACGATAAGGTTCGTGGGCGCGCTGCTTGACCACCAGCATCGGCCGCGTCGACTTGCGCAGCAGGCGCTCGGCGGTCGAGCCGAGCACCAGACGACGCAGGAAATCGGTGCCGCGGGCGCCGAGCACGACGAGGTCGGCGGCCATCGCATCCGCCTGGCGGGCGATCTCGTCGACCACGCTGCCCTTCACCAGGGCCGTCTCGAAGTGCACCTGGCGTTCAGTGGCCAGTTCCGCGGCGAGCGCCTGAAGTTCGAGCCGCGTCTGCTCGACGAGCGTCGCCTCCAGCTTGCTGCCCAGGCCGAGCAGCTGCTGCAATTGCGCCGCCACGCCGGCATTCAGCGCGTGCACCAGGCGCCGTCGGGCGCCACCGGCCGGCACCAGCCGCGCGGCCCGGTCGGCGGCCTGGCGCGCCGGGCTCGACAGGTCGGTGGCAACCAGGATGTTTTTCGGGGGGCTCATGTGAACAGACTCTAGCCTAGTCTTACTGTGTTAGCAAAATCAAGGCATTATGCGCACTTCTTCAAGCAA
>CAZWUR010000058.1:27436-30959 GCA_964637205.1 uncultured Rubrivivax sp. | reverse complement strand
CATTGCAACCAGTCGCCGGTGCATCCGCGGCACCCCTATGTCGGCGACCTCGTCTACACCTCGTTCTCGGGCTCGCACCAGGATGCGATCCGCAAGGCCTTCGCCGCACGCCGCGAAGGTGATCCCTGGGACATGCCCTATCTGCCGATCGACCCGCAGGACCTGGGCCGCAGCTATGACGCGGTGATCCGCGTCAACAGCCAGTCGGGCAAGGGCGGCATCAGCTATCTGCTGGAATCCGAGTACGGCCTGGAGCTGCCGCGCCGGCTGCAGATCGAGTTCAGCCAGGCGGTGCAGGCGGTGCTGGACAGCGAGGGCCGCGAGATGAGCGCGGCCGACCTGTGGGCGGTCTTCGGGCGCTGCTACCACCTGGTGGGCGAGGGCGCGCCGCATATCCACCACCAGCGCATGCAGGAGCGTGACGACGGCACGATGCGGGTGCAGGCGGGGGTCGCCTTCGCCGGCCGGGCCTGCGCGATCGAGGGCGAAGGCAACGGCCCGGTAGCCGCCTTCGTCGACGGCCTGGCGCGCGCCACCGGCACGCCGATCCGTGTGCTCGACTACCACGAGCACGCGATCGGCGAAGGTGCTTCGGCGCGCGCCGTGGCCTACCTGGAGCTGCGCATCGGCGACAGCCGCACCCTGTTCGGCGTCGGCATCGCCGACGGCATCGTGGCCGCGTCGATGAAGGCGGTATTGTCCGGCCTGCAGACTGCGGGCGTGGTCCTGCCGGCCGCCGCCGCCCTGGCCTGAATCGACACAAGGAGAGCCTGATGGCCGACAAGCTGATCATTTTCGACACCACCTTGCGCGACGGGGAGCAGAGCCCCGGCGCGTCGATGACACGCGACGAGAAGCTGCGCATCGCGCGCCAGCTCGAGCGCCTGCGCGTGGACGTCATCGAGGCCGGCTTCGCGGCCTCGAGCAATGGCGATTTCGAGGCCGTGAAGTCGATCGCCGACCACATCAAGGAGTCCGTGATCTGCTCGCTGGCGCGCGCCAACGACCGTGACATCGCGCGCGCCGCCGAGGCGCTGAAAGGGGCCGCGCGCTCGCGCATCCATACCTTCATCGCGACCAGCGAACTGCATATGGAGAAGAAGCTGCGCATGACGCGCGAGCAGGTCTTCGAGCAGGCGAAGCTGGCGGTGCGCTTCGCGCGAAATCTGTGCGACGACGTCGAGTTTTCGCCCGAGGACGGTTACCGCTCCGACCCCGAGTTCCTGGCCCGCGTGCTGGAGGCCGTGATCGCCGAGGGTGCGACCACGATCAACATCCCCGACACCGTCGGCTACGCGGTGCCGGAGCTGTTCGGCGCCTTCATCCGCGATCTGCGCAAGCGGGTACCCAACAGCGACAAGGCGGTCTGGTCGGTGCACTGCCACAACGACCTGGGCATGGCGGTGGCCAACTCGCTGGCCGGCGTGATGATCGGCGGCGCGCGACAGGTCGAGTGCACGATCAACGGCCTGGGTGAACGTGCCGGCAACTGCAGCCTGGAAGAGGTGGTGATGGCGGTGCGCACGCGCCGCGACTACTTCGAGCTCGAGGTCGGCATCGATGCGACGCAGATCGTGCCCGCCAGCCGCATGGTCAGCCAGACCACCGGCTTCGTCGTGCAGCCGAACAAGGCGGTGGTGGGTGCGAACGCCTTCGCCCACGCCAGCGGCATCCACCAGGACGGCGTGCTGAAGGCGCGCGATACCTACGAGATCATGCGCGCCGAGGACGTGGGCTGGAGCGCGAACAAGATCGTGCTCGGCAAGCTCAGCGGGCGCAACGCCTTCAAGCAGCGCCTGCTCGAACTCGGCATCGAGATGGAGTCCGAAGGCGAGATCAATGCCGCCTTTGCGCGCTTCAAGGACCTGGCCGACCGCAAGAGCGAGATCTTCGACGAGGACATCATCGCCCTGGTCAGCGACGAAAGCGTCACCGCCGAGCAGGAGCACTACCGGTTGCTGGCGCTGTCGCAGCATTCCGAAACCGGCGAGCGACCGCATGCCCGGGTCGCGTTTGCCGCCGGCGGCGAAGAACTGCATGCCGAGAGCGACGGCAACGGGCCGGTGGACGCCAGCCTGAAGGCGATCGAGTCGCTGCTCAAGTCTGGCGCCGAACTGATGCTCTATTCCGTGAATGCGATCACCAGCGGCTCGACAGAATCGCAGGGCGAGGTGACGGTCCGGCTGCAGCACGGGGGACGGGTCGTCAACGGCGTCGGATCGGATCCGGACATCGTCGTCGCGTCCGCCAAGGCGTATCTGTCGGCCCTGAACAAGCTGCACAGCCGCACCGACCGCGTCGCGGCACAGGGCTGAGCTGGGCCAGCAACAAGGCAAAAAGCTCGGCGCGACCCATTTCTGACCGATTTGTAGCCTCCGCTTGAGAAACATCGCGCAAGTTCTTGATCTTGCAGATGTTTATCTCGTACACTGTCCGTGACGAGCTGGAGAGGCAGATGACGAGCTGGAAGCTGTTCCTGGGGGCCTTGAGCTGTGCCCTGACCCTGTCCCTGGGCCTGCCCCCGGCGGCTGAAGCCGCGAGCGCAAAGAGCTCGGCCAGTGCGACGAGCAAGAAGTCGCGGGCCAAGTCGGTGCGCAAGGCCAAGCCGCGCAAGGTCGTGCATGTGGTACCGGCGCGGCCGAGCAACGGCCAGCTGGCCGGCCTGCACAGCACCGACGATCCGCTCGACCTGAAGTCCAGCGTCGCCCTGGTCATCGACCAGGAGACCGACGAGGTCCTGTTCAGCAAGAACTCCGATGCCGTGCTGCCGATCGCCTCGATCACCAAGCTGATGACGGCCATGGTCGTGCTCCAGGCCGAGCAGCCGATGGACGAGGTGCTCCAGGTTTCGCAGGCCGATGTCGACACCGAAAAGGGCAGCCGTTCGCGCCTGGCGGTGGGCACCCGGCTCACGCGCGGCGAGATGCTGCATCTGGCGCTGATGTCCTCGGAGAACCGGGCGGCGAATGCGCTGGGCCGGTACTACCCGGGCGGGCTGGACGCCTTCGTGTCGGCGATGAACGCCAAGGCGAGCCTGCTCGGCATGCATGCCACGCGTTATGTCGAGCCGACCGGGCTGTCGAGCCAGAACCAGTCCAACGCCCAGGACCTGGCCCTGCTGGTACGCGCCGCGGCCGAGATGCCGCTGATGCGCGAGCTCACCACCGCGCGCGAGACGGCGGTGGCCGTCGGCCGGCGGCAACTGCAGTACCGCAATTCCAACGCCCTGGTGCGCGATCCGGACTGGTCGATCGGGCTGCAGAAGACCGGCTACATCTCCGAGGCGGGGCGCTGCGTCGTGATGCAGGCCCAGATGGCCGGGCGCAATCTGATCATGGTGCTGCTCGACTCGGCCGGCCGCTACACGCGGATCGCCGATGCCGAACGCCTGCGCGCCTGGCTCACCAGCGGCCCGCTGGCCGCGCTTGACGCCAGCCACCCGCAGGTGCACTGAATCCCGGGTCGGCCGGCGCGACACGGTCCACCGGGGCGGTATCAGGGCCAGGCCGTCCCACGGCCTCGC
>CAZWUR010000058.1:0-27336 GCA_964637205.1 uncultured Rubrivivax sp. | reverse complement strand
AGAGCTCGGCCGGTTCGGCAGGCGCGCAACAGTCCGCAGGGACTGTTGCACGTCCCGGCCTCCCACGGCCTCGCAGAGCTCGGCCGGTTCGGCAGGCGCGCAACAGTCCGCAGGGACTGTTGCACGTCCAGCCTCACCCCCTGTGGCCGAGGGCGGAGGAAATCACCGTGGCGGTCGAACGCAGCTTGTCCAGCCAGTTTTCCTCCAGCCGATCGGCGGGCGCCGAGATCGACAGGCCGGCGACAAGCTTGCCCTGGTCGTCATAGATGCCGGCGGCCATGCAGCGCACGCCGGGTTCGAGTTCCTCGTCGTCGCGCGCCGATCCGCGTGCGCGCACCGTGGCCAGTTCGCGTTCCAGGCGCGGAAGTTCGGTGATGCTGGTACGGGTGTGACCCGCCAGCCCCGTGCGCGTGGCATAGGCGCGCACACGTTGCGGGTCGTCGTGGGCGAGGAAGAGCTTGCCCACCGAGGTGAGGTGCAGCGGCGCACGGCCGCCGATCGCGCGCACCACCTGCATGCCCGAACGTTCGCTGTAGGCGCGCTCGACATAGACGATCTCGTCGCCCTGGCGCATCGACAGGTTCACCGGCTGGTGGGTGAGCTTGTGCAGGTCACGCATCGGGCCGATGGCGGCTTCGCGCACATCCAGCCGCGCTTTCACGAGGTTGCCGAGTTCGAGCAGGCGCATGCCCAGGCGATAGGTGCCGGGCAGCGGACGGTCGACGAAGCGGCCGATCGTCAGATCGTTGAGGATGCGATGCGCCGTCGACGGGTGCAGGCCGGTGAGCTCGCTGATCTGCTTCAGCGACATCGGGTCGGCGTGTTCGGCCAGGGTGTCGAGCAGGCCGAACGCGCGTTCCAGCACCTGGATCGTCGGCGTCTGCTGGTCGTGCGTGCTCATCGGGGTTTGCCGGGTTGGTCGTTCGGATTTTGCATCGCGGAAGTGCAATCAGCATAGCGGCAAATTCCCGCTCAGTGGCCGAGCAGTTCGCGGGCCGCCTCGACACCGCTGCGCACGGCGCCTTCCAGCGTCGCCGGGTAGGGGCCGTCGACATGGTCGCCGGCCGCCATCAGGCCGGGCGCGATGGTCGCGCTCGGGCGCCGCAGGCCGGGCGTGCAGCGGAAGGTGGCGCGCTTTTCGATCCACAGCGGGCCCAGCCGCCAGGTCCGGGTCCAGGCCGCGGCGGGCCAAAGTGTCCGGGCCTGCGCCAGCAAGGCCGTCGCGATCGCGTCGCGGCCGCGGTCCACCCAGGGCGCGGCGCCGCTGATCACGAAGGCCAGGCGACCGGCGCGCCCGCCGAGCGCGCCGAGGTCGAAGACGAACTGCGCCGGCGCCGCCCGCGCGTCGGCGCGCAGGGCCAGCATCGGTTGCGCCAGCCGCGCACCCGCGGTGTCGACGAAGGCGGTGACGATGGGCTCAAAGCGCAGCGCCGCGGCGCCGGCCGCCCAGGCGGGGTGGATGTCGGCGCACAGGCGGGCGGCTTCGGCGGCCGGGCAGGCGAGCACGACGGCCGCGAAGTTTTCGCCATCGACGGCCCAGCCGTCCGCGGCGGTCTGCAGTGTCTGGACACGGCGGCCGAACCGGATGTCGGTGCCGCGTGCCGCCAGCCAGGCCAGGGCCGGCGCGGGCAGCAGGTCCTGCAGCGGGGCGCGCGGCAGCAGCAGGTCGGCCGCGCCGGGGCCGCTGAACAGCGCGTCCTGCAGCACCCGCAGCAAGGTCGCGGCGCTGGCCTCGGCTGTGGGTGTGTTCAACGCGGCCACGCACAGCGGCTCGATCAGGTCGCGGCGCAGGGCCGCGGGCAGGCCGGCGCACAGGGCGTCGACGCTGAGCGCCGCGTCGCAGCGGAAGCCGCCGGCGGCCCAGCGGCCGGCGCGCATCAGCAGCGCGAGGCGCTCGGCTAGCGTCCAGTCGCGGTTGGCCAGCACGCCGCGCACGAAAGCCGGCAGCGCCGGGCCAGGCGGCAGGCACAGGCCATGTCGTCCGGGCTGCACAAGGGTCAGCGGCTGGCGGTGCAGCAGGGTGTCGGGGTCGGCGCCGACGCGGCGCATCAGGGCCAGCGTCTCGCGGTAGGCGCCGATCAGGATGTGCTGCCCGTTGTCGAACCGCTCGCCATCGCGCTCGACACTGCGTGCGCGCCCGCCGGGGCCCGCGGCCATCTCGAACAGCGTCACCGGCCGACCCTGGTGCACCAGCGTCACGGCCGCGGCCAGCCCGGCCCAACCGGCACCGATGACGGCGATGCGCCGGCCGCAGGGGGCGCTCACCGCCCGCGCCACTGCGTGCGCGTGGCGATCCAGAGCTTGCGCAGCGGCGTCAGCGAGGTGCGCTGGTGCAGCACCTGGAAGCCCTGGCCCTCGATCTCGCGCAGCAGGGTGCGGTAGATGTTGGCCATCATCAGACCGGGTTTTTGCGCCGGGCGGTCGGCCGCGGGCAGCAGGGCCAGGGCCTCGTCGTAGAGCGCATGTGCGCGCTGCGCCTGGAAGCGCATCAGCGCGTCGAAGCGTTCGCTGTAGCCCCAGGGCGGCTGGCGCAGCAGGATCTCGTGCGCCTTGACGTCGAATTGCCGCAGTTCGCTGATCGGCAGGTAGATGCGGCCGCGCCGTGCGTCGTCGCCGACGTCGCGGATGATGTTCGTCAACTGCATCGCCAGGCCCAGTCGATGTGCGTACTGCAGGGTCTGCGCCTGGGTGCGGCCGAAGATGTTGGCCGCGACCTCGCCGACCACGCCGGCCACCAGATGGCAATAGGTCTGCAGCGCGGTGTAGTCGAGGAAGCGGTTCTGCCGCAGGTCCATCTCGCAGCCTTCGATCACGGCGTCGAGGTGGCCGCGCTCGATGCCGTGCGCGGCGCTCAGCGGCATCAGCGCCTGCAGGACCGGGTGGCTGGCCTGGCCGTCGAAGGCCTTGTGCACTTCGCCGCGCCACCATTGCAGCTTGCGCGTCGCCACATCGGCGTCGTGCATCTCGTCGACCACGTCGTCGACCTCGCGGCAGAAGGCGTAGAAGGCGGTGATCGCCGCGCGCCGCGGCGGTGGCAGGAAACGGAAGGCGTAGTAGAAAGACGAACCGCTGGCCGCGGCCTTGTCCTGCACGTACTGCTGCGGCGTCATCGGCGCATCCACAGCGAGCGCCACAGCAGCAGCGGCAGATCGCGCGTGCCCAGCGCCGGCCGGCGGCTCAGTGTCGCGTAGTCCATGGCCGCGATTGTCTCCAGAATGCGCAGGCCGCCCTGCACGACGAGGCGCAGCTCCCAGCCGCCGCGTCCCGGCAGCCGGTGCACCAGCGGTGCGCCTTCGTGCATCAGGGCGCCGGCCCAGACGCAAAGCTCGCGCAGCAGCGCGCGTGTGCGCGCATCGTCGGCGTCGGCCTGCAGCCGGTGCAGCCCGTGGGCGGCCAGGTCGGACTGCGGCACGTAGCAGCGGCCACGCGGCAGGTCCACGCTCAGGTCCTGCCAGAAATTGATCAGCTGCAATGCGCTGCAGATGGCGTCCGACTGGCGCAGTGCCTGCGCATGGGTGACGCCGTACAGATGCAGCAGCAGCCGGCCGACCGGTTCGGCCGAGCGCCGGCAGTAGTCGAGCAGGGCGGCGCGGTCGGCGTAGCGCGGGCTGCGCACGTCCTGCATGAAGGCGTCGAGCAGGGCGGCGAGCGGCGCCAGCGGCAGCTTGTGTGCGCGGATCGCCGCACGCAAGGGCGTGAACACGACGCTCCAGCGCGCCTCGGATGGCGGTTCGGATGCATGCGCCCGCAGCAGTTCGGCGTGGTAGGCCTGCAACGTGTCCAGGCGGGCCTGCGGGCTCGCGTCGCCTTCGTCGGCGATGTCGTCGGCGGTGCGCGCGAAGTGGTAGATGGCCACGATCGCCGGGCGCAGCGCGGGCGGGCACAGCACCGAGGCGACGGGGAAGTTCTCGTAGTGGTCGACGCCGTTCACAGGGCCGACATTGTCCATGCTCGCCGGCTGCGGGGCGGTTTGACAGGGCTGTGCCCGGTCAATATATTACTGACCGGTCAGTCATTAAAAACCAGCGACCATGCCTTCCGCAGCGCCCGCCCGGCCCCTCCGATCGTTTCTATCCGTCGCGCCGGCGACGGCGCTGAGCCCACACCACCGGCTCGCGCGGGGCACGCTGCCGGCCCTGACGACCCTGTTGGTGCTTGTATCGGCCTGTTCGCGTCCGGCGCCTGCGCCTGAGCCGGTGCGCGCCGTGCGCACCCAGGTGGTGGCGCCGGCGTCGGTGGCTGCGCTGCACGACTACGCGGCCGAGGTGCAGGCGCGCACCGAGTCGCGCCTGGGCTTCCAGGTGTCCGGCCGCCTGCTGCAGCGCTCGGTCGAGGTCGGACAGAACGTGCGCGCCGGCCAGCCGCTGGCCCAGATCGACCCGCAGGACCTGCGCCTGGCCCAGGCGGCGGCGCAGGCCGCGGTGGCTGCGGCCCAGGTGAACGCGGCCCAGGCCGGCGCCGACCTGCGGCGTTTGCGCGACCTGCACCAGCAGGGTTTCATCAGCGCCGCCGAGCTGCAGCGCCGCGAAACCGGCGCCACCGCCGCCGACGCCCAGCTGGCACAGGCGCGCGCCCAGGCCGCGGTGCAGGGCAACCTGGCCGGCTACAGTCGGCTGCTGGCGCCGGCCGCCGGTGTCATCACGGCCACCGAGGCCGAACCCGGTGCGGTGCTGGCCGCGGGCCAGCCGGTGCTGCGCCTGGCCCATGCCGGGGCGCGTGATGCGGTGTTCGCAGTGCCCGAGCATGCGGTCGCTGCGCTGCGCCGCCTGCAGGGCAGGGCGGGCGTGCTGCAGGTGCAGCCCTGGGGCGGTGGTGAACCCTGGCCGGCCACCGTGCGCGAGGTCGCCGCCGCCGCCGATCCGGCGACCCGCACCTTCCTCGTCAAGGCCGAACTCGGGCAGGTGCCGGCCGAGCTGGGCCAGACCCTGACCGTGCGGCTGCCGCTGCCGCCGCGCGACGGCCTGATCCGCCTGCCGCTGAGCGCCCTGCACGAACTCGGCGGCCAGAGCGTGGTCTGGGCGCTCGACGCGGCGACGATGACGGTGCAGGCGCGCCCGGTCCAGGTCGCGGGCGCCGACGGCAACCTGGCGCTGGTGAGCGGCGGCCTGGCGGCCGGCGCCGAGGTCGTCACCGCCGGCGTGCACGTGCTCACCGAGGGACAGAAGGTCGCGCGTTACGCCGCCACGGACCGCGCTCGATGAGTCGCGGCCGCTTCAATGTGTCGCGCTGGGCGATCGAGCACCCGGCGCTGACGCGCTACCTGCTGATCGTGCTGATGGTGCTGGGTGCTGCGGCCTACTTCCAGCTCGGCCAGGACGAGGACCCGCCGTTCACCTTCCGCATCATGGTCGTGCAGGCCTTCTGGCCCGGCGCCACGCCGCAGCAGATGGCCGAGCAGGTCACCGACCGCATCGAGAAGACCCTGCAGGAGGTGCCGAACGCCGACGTCATCCGCAGCTACACCAAGAGCGGCGAATCGCTGACCACCTTCGAGCTGCGCGACTCGACGCCGGCTCAGGACGTGCCCGAGGCCTGGTATCAGGTGCGCAAGCGCATCGGCGACATGCGCGCGACGCTGCCGCAGGGCGTGATCGGGCCGATCTTCAACGACGACTTCGGCGACGTCTATGGGTCGATCTTCGCGCTTTCGGCCGACGGTTTCAGCGCCGAGGAGCTGCGCGAGTTTGCCGACGAGGTGCGCCACCAACTGCTCCAGGTGCCCGACGTGGCCAAGGTCGCGACCTTCGGCGCGCAGGCCGAGAAGGTCTTCGTCGAGGTCTCGCAGAAGCGCCTGGCACAGATGGGTCTGGACTTCAGCCAGGTGCTGGCGCAGATCGGGGCGCAGAACGCGGTCGAAGGCGCCGGCACCCTGGACGCCGGGCTGGAGAACTTCCAGATCCGCGTCGACGGGCGCTTCGACTCGGTGGACGAGTTGAAGCGTCTGCCGATCCGCGCCGTCAATCCGGCCACCGGCCAGGCCAGCATGCTGCGCCTGGCCGACATCGCCGAGGTCCGGCGCGCCTATGTCGACCCGCCGGCGGTGATGGTGCGCCACCAGGGCCGCGACGTGATCGCGCTCGGCGTGTCGATGCGCAAGGGCGGCGACATCATCGCCCTCGGCCAGGCGCTGGACGCGCGCGCCGAGGCGGTTCGCGCCGAGCTGCCGGCGGGCATCACGCTCGAGCGCGTGCAGGACCAGCCGAAGGCGGTCTCGCGCTCGGTGGGCGAGTTCGTCAAGGTGCTGATCGAGGCGATCGTGATCGTGCTTGCGGTGAGCTTCGTCAGCCTGGGCCTGCACCAGCGCCCGCTGCGCCTGGACCCCTGGCCGGGCCTGGTGGTCGCGATCTCGATCCCGCTGGTGCTCGCGATCACCTTCGTCACGATGTACTACTGGGGCGTGGGCCTGCACAAGATTTCGCTGGGCAGCCTGATCGTGGCGCTCGGCCTGCTCGTCGACGACGCGATCATCGTGGTCGAGATGATGGTGCGCAAGCTCGAGGAAGGATACGACCGCCTGAGCGCCGCCACCGCCGCCTTCGACCTGACTGCGATGCCGATGCTCACCGGCACCCTGATCACGGCCACCGGCTTCCTGCCGATCGGTCTGGCCAGGTCCAGCGTCGGTGAATACACCTTCGCGATCTTCGCCGTCACCGCCGCCGCGCTGCTCATCTCGTGGCTGGTGTCGGTGTACTTCGTGCCCTACCTGGGCTACCGCTTCCTGCGTGTGCGGCCGCAGGCCGACGGCGAGGCGCACGAACTCTTCGACACCCCGTTCTACAGCCGTTTTCGCCGCACCGTGAACTGGTGCGTGCAGCACCGCTGGATCACGATCGGCCTGACCGTGCTGAGCTTTGCCGCCGGCATCGCCGGCATGGGGCGCGTGCAGCAGCAGTTCTTCCCCGATTCCAGCCGCCCCGAGATCCTGGTCGACCTGTGGCTGCCCGAGGGCTCGTCGATCATGCAGACGAGCGAGGTCGCCAGGCGCTTCGAGGCCCGCATGCGCGCCGAGCCCGGCCTGCACGGCGTGACGAGCTGGATCGGCGCCGGTGTGCCGCGCTTCTACCTGCCGATGGACAACATCTTCCCCCAGCCCAATGTCAGCCAGTTCATCCTCCTGCCCAAGGACCTGGACCAGCGCGAGGCCCTGCGCCAGCGCCTGCCGGCCCTGCTGGCGCAGGAGTTCCCGGAGGTGCGCGGCCGCGTCAAGCTGCTGCCCAACGGGCCGCCGGTGGCCTACCCGGTGCAGTTCCGCGTCACCGGCAGCGACGTGGCCACCGTGCGCGCCTGGGCCGACCGTGCCCGCGACCTGCTGCGCGCCCATCCGTCGATGCGCGGCGTCAACGACAACTGGAACGAGTCGGTCAAGGTGCTGCGCCTGCACATCGACCAGGACAAGGCGCGCGTGCTCGGCGTCAGCAGCCAGAGCGTCGCGCAGGCCGCGCGCAGCATCCTGTCGGGCACGACGATCGGCCAGTACCGCGAGGGCGACAAGCTGATCGACATCGTGCTGCGCCAGCCCCGCGACGAGCGCGACACGATCAGCGCGCTGAACCAGGCCTATCTGCCGACCGCCGGCGGGCGCGCGGTGCCGCTGGCGCAGGTCGCCAGGATCGACTTCGGCTGGGAGCCCGGCGTGCTCTGGCGCGAGGGCCGGCGCTACGCGATCACGGTGCAGGGCGACGTGGTCGAGGGCGTGCAGGGGCCGACGGTGAGCGCCGCGCTGTGGCCGCAGATGCAGGCGCTGGCGGCCGGGATGCCGCCGGGCTACGCCATCGAGCTCGCCGGCACCGTCGCCGAGAGCAGCAAGGGCCAGGGCAGCATCGCCGCCGGCGTGCCGCTGATGCTGTTCATCATCTTCACCCTGCTGATGCTGCAGTTGCAGAGCTTCAGCCGCGCGATGCTGGTCTTCCTGACCGGCCCGCTGGGCATCGCCGGCGTGGCCGCCGCGCTGCTGCTGCTGGGCCAGCCCTTCGGCTTCGTCGCCCTGCTCGGGGTGATCGCGCTGACGGGCATGATCATGCGCAACTCGGTGATCCTGATCGACCAGATCGAGCAGGACCGTGCCCGCGGCGTGGCCACCTGGGACGCCATCGTCGAGGCCGCCGTGCGCCGCTTCCGGCCGATCGTGCTCACCGCCGCCGCGGCCGTGCTGGCGATGGTGCCGCTGTCGCGCAGCGAATTCTGGGGGCCGATGGCGGTGTCCATCATGGGCGGGCTGATCGTGGCCACCGCGCTGACCCTGCTGGCGCTGCCTGCGATGTATGCGGCGTGGTTCCAGGTTCAAAGGGATGCACCGGTGCCGTCGTCAGCAGGCTAAAATCTTCGGTTTGCCCGATTCCAACCCGCGCGGGTGGCGAAATTGGTAGACGCACCAGGTTTAGGTCCTGACGCCTTCACGGGCGTGCCGGTTCGAGTCCGGCCCCGCGCACCAGCTCGTCCAAGCTGCAACCTTGTCGAGAGATCATCATGGCCGTCAACGTCGAAACACTCGAGAAACTCGAACGTCGCATCACCCTCACGCTCGCGGCCCCGGACATCAATGGCGAGATCGAAACCCGCCTGAAGAAGCTCGCCCGCACCGTGAAGGCCGACGGATTTCGCCCCGGCAAGGTGCCGATGTCGGTCGTCGCCCAGCGCTACGGCTACTCGGTGCAGTACGAAGTGGTCAACGACAAGGTCGGCCGCGCCTTCGCCGACGCCGCCCGCGAGGCCGAGCTGCGCGTCGCCGGCATGCCGCGCATCGCGCAGAAGGACGAGGCGCCCGAGGGCCAGCTCGCCTTCGACGCCACCTTCGAGGTCTACCCCGAGGTCAAGCTCGGTGACCTGTCCACGGCCGAGGTCGAGCGCGTGTCGACCGAGGTCACCGACGAGGCCATCGACCGCACCGTCGACATCCTGCGCAAGCAGCGCCGCACCTTCGCCCAGCGCCCGGCCGCCGACGGCGCGCAGGAGAGCGACCGCGTGACGATCGACTTCGAGGGCAAGATCGACGGCGAGCCCTTTTCCGGCGGCAAGGCCGAGGCCTTCCAGTTCATCATCGGCGAGGGCCAGATGCTCGAGCAGTTCGACCAGGGCGTGCGCGGCATGAAGGTCGGCCAGAGCAAGACCTTCCCGCTCAGGTTTCCCGACGACTACCAGGGTCAGGACGTGGCCGGCAAGGAAGCCGACTTCATGGTCACGATGAAGAAGGTCGAGGCCCAGCATCTGCCCGAGGTCGACGCCGATTTCGCCAAGTCCCTGGGCATCGCCGACGCCACGGTCGAGGGCCTGCGCGCCGACGTGAAGAAGAATCTGTCGCGCGAGGTCAAGTTCCGCGTCGCGGCGCGCAACAAGGCCGCGGTGATGGCTGCGCTGGCCGCCGTCGCCGAGCTCGACCTGCCGAATGCCCTGGTCGCCACCGAGATGGAGCGCCTGGTGGAGTCGGCGCGCGCCGACCTCAAGCAGCGCGGCGTGAAGGATGCCGACAAGGCCCCGATCCCCGAGGAGATCTTCAAGCCGCAGGCCGAGAAGCGCGTGCGCCTGGGCCTGGTCGTCGCCGAACTCGTGCGCGAGCACAAGCTGCAGGCCAGGCCCGAGCAGTTGCAGGCGCACATCGAGGAGATGAGCCAGAGCTACGAGAAGCCGGCCGAGGTGATGCGCTGGTACCTGGGCGACCGCCAGCGCATGGCCGAGGTCGAGGCGGTGGTGATCGAGAACAACGTGGCGGAGTTCGTCCTGGCCCAGGCCAAGGTCACCGACAAGGTGCTACCGTTCGACGAACTGATGGGTTCGAACTGAGAGTGAGCGGGGTTCATATGAGCGCACTGGAAACCACGGCCCTGGGCATGGTGCCCATCGTCATCGAGCAGTCGGGGCGCGGCGAACGCGCCTACGACATCTACAGCCGGCTGCTGCGCGAGCGCATCGTGTTCCTGGTCGGCCCGGTCAGCGATCAGAGCGCCAACCTGGTCTGCGCCCAGATGTTGTTCCTGGAGAGCGAAAACCCGGACAAGGACATCTTTCTGTACATCAACAGCCCGGGCGGCAGCGTCAGTGCCGGGCTGTCGGTCTACGACACGATGAACTGGGTCAAACCCGACGTGTCGACCCTGTGCATGGGCATGGCCGCCAGCATGGGCAGCTTCCTGCTGATGGCCGGCGCCAAGGGCAAGCGCATCGCCCTGCCCAACAGCAAGGTGATGATCCACCAGCCCTCGGGCGGCGCCCAGGGCCAGGCCACCGACATCGAGATCCATGCCCGCGAGATCCTCAGGACGCGCGAGCAGTTGAACAAGATCTACGCCGAGCGCACCGGCCAGTCGCTGGAAAAGATCGCCGCCGACATGGAGCGCGACCGCTACATGACGGCCACCGAGGCGATGGACTACGGCCTCGTCGACCAGGTGCTCGACAAGCGCGCCTGAGCCGTCGCCGGCGTCGCGCCGAAGGGGCCGATCCGGCCCCTTTCTTGTGCCTGCGGGCCCATCGCTGCTGTCCCGCCGGCGGCTGCGAAAGCGTTCGAATCGCCCCCTTTTCCATGTCCTTTCCGCGCCGCAGGCGCAGATGGTGATGGACTATGATGTGTTCACTCTCAACCAGCCCAGCGGCGGACATCCACACCCATGGCAGACAAGAAGGGCGCAACGGGCGAGAAGGTGCTGTACTGCTCCTTCTGCGGCAAAAGCCAGCACGAGGTGAAGAAGCTGATCGCCGGCCCGTCGGTGTTCATCTGCGACGAGTGCATCGAGCTTTGCAACGACATCATCCGTGACGAGGTGCCGGCTGACGCTGCCGCGCCCAAGTCGGCGAAGTCGGACCTGCCGGTGCCCAGCGAGATCAAGGGCAGCCTCGACCAGTACGTGATCGGCCAGGAGCCGGCCAAGCGCACGCTGGCGGTGGCGGTCTACAACCACTACAAGCGGCTCAAGCACCTGGGCGGCAAGGACGAGGTCGAGCTCACGAAGAGCAACATCCTGCTCATCGGCCCCACCGGCAGCGGCAAGACCCTGCTCGCGCAGACCCTGGCGCGCCTGCTCAACGTGCCCTTCGTGATCGCCGACGCGACGACGCTCACCGAGGCCGGCTACGTCGGCGAGGACGTCGAGAACATCATCCAGAAGCTGCTGCAGAACTGCAACTACGACGTCGAGCGCGCGCAGCGCGGCATCGTCTACATCGACGAGATCGACAAGATCAGCCGCAAGGCCGACAACCCGAGCATCACCCGCGACGTGTCGGGCGAGGGCGTGCAGCAGGCCCTGCTCAAGCTCGTCGAAGGCACGATGGCCAGCGTGCCGCCGCAGGGCGGGCGCAAACACCCGAACCAGGACTTCCTGCAGATCGACACCACGAACATCCTGTTCATCTGCGGCGGTGCCTTCGACGGGCTGGAAAAGGTCATCCAGAACCGCACCGAAAAATCGGGCATCGGCTTCGGTGCCACCGTGCACAGCAAGACCGAAAAACGTGCCTCCGAAGTCTTCCGCCACGTCGAACCCGAGGACCTGATCAAGTTCGGCCTGATCCCCGAACTCGTCGGCCGGCTGCCGGTGGTGGCCACCCTCGGCGAGCTCACCGAGGAGGCGATGGTGCAGATCCTGACCGAGCCGAAGAACGCCCTCCTCAAGCAGTACCAGAAGCTGTTCAGCATGGACGGCGTCGAGCTCGAGATCCGGCCCTCGGCGCTGGCGGCCATCGCGCGCAAGGCGCTGGCGCGCAAGACCGGCGCCCGCGGCCTGCGCTCGATCATGGAGCAGTCGCTGATCGACACCATGTTCGACCTGCCCACCCTCGACGGTGTGGCCAAGGTGGTGGTCGACGAACACATCATCGAAGACGGCGCCAAGCCGCTGCTCGTCTACCGCGAACAGGTCAAGGCCAGCGCCTGAGACCTGTACCGGGCCGGCCCCAGCGCGGGGCGCCGGCCTTGCAAACCCCGTCGCGGCCCCCACGTGGGTCCGTGAAAGGAAGAATCCATGTCCGGTCACCCCATCCTCCCCTCCGAAGCGATCACGCTGCCGCTGCTGCCGCTGCGCGACGTCGTCGTATTCCCCCACATGGTGATTCCGCTGTTCGTCGGGCGCCCGAAGTCGATCAAGGCGCTCGAAGCCGCGATGGAAGCCGGCCGCCAGATCATGCTGGTCGCGCAGAAGGCCGCCGGCAAGGACGAGCCCAAGGCCGACGACATGTTCGAGATCGGCTGCGTGTCCAGCATCCTGCAGATGCTCAAGCTGCCCGACGGCACCGTGAAGGTGCTCGTCGAAGGCATCCAGCGCGCCACCACCAACAGCATCAGCGAGCAGGACGAACATTTCGTCGGCGAGGTCGTGCCGGTGGCGCCCGAAGGTCAACCCTCGCCCGAGGTCGAGGCCCTGCGCCGCGCGGTGACGCAGCAGTTCGACCAGTACGTCAAGCTGAACAAGAAGATCCCGCCGGAGATCCTCACCAGCATCGCCGGCATCGACGACCCGGGCCGCCTGGCTGACACCATCGCCGCCCACCTGCCGCTCAAGCTCGAGGCCAAGCAGTCGGTGCTCGACCTGTCCTCGGTGGCGCAGCGCCTGGAAAAGCTGCTCGAGCTGCTCGAGCACGAGGTCGACATCCTGCAGGTCGAAAAGCGCATCCGTGGCCGCGTCAAGCGGCAGATGGAGAAGAGCCAGCGCGAGTACTACCTCAACGAGCAGGTCAAGGCGATCCAGAAGGAACTTGGTGACGGCGAAGAAGGCGCCGACATGGAGGACCTCGAGAAGAAGATCAAGGCCGCGCGCATGCCGGCCGACGCGCGCAAGAAGGCCGAGAGCGAGCTCAAGAAGCTCAAGCTGATGTCGCCGATGAGCGCCGAGGCGACGGTCGTGCGTAACTACATCGACACCCTGGTCAACCTGCCCTGGAGCAAGAAGACCAAGATCAAGCACGACCTGGCGAACGCCGAGAACGTGCTCAACGAAGACCATTTCGGCCTCGAGAAGGTCAAGGACCGCATCCTCGAGTACCTCGCGGTGCAGCAGCGCGTGGACAAGGTCAAGGCGCCGATCCTGTGCCTCGTCGGCCCCCCGGGCGTGGGCAAGACCTCGCTCGGCCAGAGCGTGGCCCGCGCCACCGGCCGCAAGTTCGTGCGCATGGCCCTGGGCGGCATGCGCGACGAGGCCGAGATCCGCGGTCACCGCCGCACCTATATCGGCTCGATGCCGGGCAAGGTGCTGCAGAGCCTGAGCAAGATCGGCACGCGCAACCCGCTGTTCCTGCTCGACGAGATCGACAAGCTCGGCATGGACTTCCGCGGCGACCCGAGCAGCGCGCTGCTCGAAGTGCTGGACCCGGAGCAGAACCACACCTTCGCCGACCATTACGTCGAGGTCGACTTCGACCTGTCGGACGTGATGTTCGTGGCCACCAGCAACAGCATGAACATCCCGCCGGCCCTGCTGGACCGGATGGAGGTCATCCGCCTGGCCGGCTACACCGAGGAAGAGAAGCTCAACATCGCGCGCCGCTACCTGCTGCCCAAGCAGCAGAAGAACAACGGCGTCAAGGACGAGGAGCTCGACGTCACCGAAGAAGGCATCCGCGGCATCGTGCGCTACTACACGCGCGAAGCCGGCGTGCGTTCGCTCGAGCGTGAGCTGAGCAAGATCTGCCGCAAGGTGGTCAAGGGCATCCAGCTCAAGACCTATGTCGGCAAGGTCACCGTCACCGACGAGAACCTGAACGACTTCCTGGGCGTGCGCAAGTACGACTTCGGGCGTGCCGAGAAGGCCAACCAGGTCGGCCAGGTCATCGGCCTGGCCTACACCGAGGTCGGCGGCGACCTGCTGACCATCGAGGCGGCGGTGATGCCCGGCAAGGGCAACATCATCCGCACCGGCCAGCTCGGCGACGTGATGAAGGAATCGGTCGAGGCGGCGCGCTCGGTGGTGCGTTCGCGGGCGCGGCGCCTGGGCATCAAGGACGAGATGTTCGAGAAGCGCGACGTGCACATCCACGTGCCCGACGGCGCCACGCCCAAGGACGGCCCGAGCGCCGGCGCGGCGATGACCACTGCCTTCGTGTCGGCACTCACCGGCATCCCGGTGCGGGCCGGGGTGGCGATGACGGGCGAGATCACGCTGCGCGGCGAGGTCACGGCGATCGGCGGCCTGAAGGAGAAGCTGCTCGCGGCGCACCGCGGCGGCGTGACGACGGTGCTGATTCCTGAGGACAACGTCAAGGACCTGCAGGACATCCCGGCAAATGCCAAGGAGCATCTCGACATCGTTCCGGTGCGCTGGATCGACCAGGTGCTGAAGATCGCGCTCGAAGCCGAGCCCAAGCCGCTGCCTGACGAACCGGCCGTGGCGAAGCCCGAGTCGGCGGCGCCGTCGGTGGCTCCCTCGGCCGGATCGGATGCGCTGCCCCATTGATGGGGTCAGGAACTTCGGTTATAGTGTCAGGCTCACGACGCGGGAATAGCTCAGTTGGTAGAGCGCAACCTTGCCAAGGTTGAGGTCGGGAGTTCGAGCCTCCTTTCCCGCTCCAGATGCTCGTTGAAAGAAGGAAGCCGCGAGCTTCCTTTTTTCTTGCCACAATGTGGCGTAGCCCTGCATGCGGCGCGATAGCAAAGCGGTTATGCAACGGATTGCAAATCCGTCCAGCCCGGTTCGACTCCGGGTCGCGCCTCCAGACACGATGAAGCCCCGGTCTTGCCGGGGCTTCGTTGTTTGTGGCGGGCAGGCTGCGCCAGCTGCACATAATGCCCGGCCGCCGCATGCGCCCGGATGGCGAAACTGGCAGACGCAGCGGACTTAAAATCCGCCGCCCCTTGACCGGGGCATACGGGTTCGAGCCCCGTTCCGGGCACCAGCTGAAAGCAGCAAGATCGCCGTGAAATGGCGGGCTTGCGCAGCCCCTTGACGCCGATTCGCAGGGCCAGGCCATCGATCGCCGGCAGCCTGGGCATCACCGGCTCCCGTTCATTGCCGGCGCCGACGTCGCGCCCACCGCCACCAGGCTGTGATCGCTGAGCGTGTCCTCGCCGTCCCAGCGGTAGGCCACCAGGGGGCCGCCCTTGGCGGCCGACCAGTCCAGGCAGGCGACCTTGGGCGTTTCCACCTTCACCGGGCCAGCGAACCAGTGGTGGCCGAAGAGGATCGGCACGCCGTCCACCGGGCCCAGTCGGTGTTGCGGCGGCACGGGAATGTCGGGCACCGCGTCTTCCTGGCCGGCCGGCACCAGAGCCATCTCGCGCAGCGATTGCGCCCAGTGCCGCCAGACCGCCAGCCGCGCTTCGCCATGCGAGTCGCCTTCCTTGTCGCGGATGCCGCTGCCGGCGGGCAGGTCCCACTCGACGCCGCAGGTCAAGCGCTTGCGTGCCGCCTGCAGCGCCGGGTCGCTGAAACAACGCAACAGCAGCGCATCGTCGAGCCGCCCCGCGGGCCCGCCGCGCGCCGCCTGAACCGTCTGCACCGCGGCGGCGTCCCACCAGGCGTGCACCACGCGCAGGCCGCCGAGGTCAAGCGCCATCGGCTGGGTGCGGAACCACTCCAACCATTCCTGGTGCCCGGCTGAATCCAGGCCCACCGCGTCCAGGAAGGCCTGGTGCTGCCGGCGATTCTTGGCCGACCGCGGGCGCAGGAAGTCGCCGCTGTCCGGGTTGCGCACGGCAAAGGCGATGGCGTTGAACTCGTGGTTGCCCAGCACCATGCGCGCCTGGCCGGCGTCGACCATGCCGCGCACGGTGTTCAGCACCTCGAGCTGCTGCGGGCCGCGGTCGATCAGGTCGCCGACGAAGACGGCCTGCCGACCGGCCGGCGCGCGCCACACGCCGCCACGCGGGGCGTAGCCGAGCCGTCGCAGCAGGGTGTGCAGCATGTCGCCCTGGCCGTGCACGTCACCGATCACGTCGTACATCTTCTGTTCCTTAGTTGCGTTTCACTACTAAGCGAAGTGTGACATACTTCGTGGCGTTGTACAACTAACAGCTTGCTGACCATGGCCACGCGCTCCGCCAGCCCGACCCGCCATGCGATGCCCTTCGTGCGCATCGAGATCGCGGTGATGGCCGTCGCCGACGGCGCGCTGCGCGTGCTCCTGGGGCAACGCGCCGAAATGCCGTTTGCCGGCCAATGGGCGTTGCCGGGTGGGGTGCTGCGCATCGACCTGGACGCGGACCTGGACGCGGCCTGCCGGCGCGTGATGACCGAGCGCCTGGGCCATGAAATCCTGGGTGCGACGCAGCTCTGCGCCGTCGGTGCCCGCGACCGCGACCCGCGCGCCCCCTGGGCGCTGAGCGTGGTCTACCGCTGCATGATGCTGGCCGATGCCCTGGCCCCGATGCCGGGCAAGCGGCTGGAGGCCCTGCGCTGGGCGGATGCGCCCGCGGCGGCCGACGACGCCGCGTTGGCCTTCGACCATCGTCGTCTGATCGGCATGACGCTGCAGCGCCTGCGCAGCGATGTCGAGGCCCTGGCTTTCCCGCCGGGCCTGCTGGCCGAGCCTTTCACCCTGGGCGAGTTGCAGGCCGCGTCCGAGACCGTGCTCGGCCGCGCGCTGGACAAGTCGAGCTTGCGGCGCAAGCTGGACGCAGGCGGTGTCGTCGAGGCGGTGCCAGGTCAGATGCGCACCGGGCCGTTCCGGCCGGCGCAGTTGTACGCACTGATCACCCCTCGCGCCTGAACCTGTCGGCGCCGACGATCCTGCGGATCGACGGGTTCGCAACTTTCGCGTGCAGCCTGCGCCTGCGGCGCAATGCAAGAATGTGCGGCCGCGGTGCCCCTTGCGCCGCTTGCGCAGTTGCCGGCCCCGGCGGAGCGCATGTCTCAAGGAAAACCTGCATGTCCTTGTTCGCCCAAGCCTGCCTGAACCCCGGCGTCGCCCGGCGCGAGGTCTTCGGCTGGGCGATGTACGACTTCGCAAATTCCGGCTACACGACGGTCGTGCTGACGGCGGTCTTCAACGCCTACTTCGTCGGCGTGGTGGCGGGCAATGCCGACTGGGCCACCCTGGCCTGGACGCTGACGCTGTCGGCCTCCAACCTGCTGGTGATGCTGCTCATGCCCTCGCTGGGCGCCTACGCCGACCTGCGCGCGGCGAAGAAACGATTGCTGCTGCTCGCCACCCTGGGCTGCGTCGCAGGCACCGCGATGCTGGCCCTGGCGGGCCCGGGCGACCTGGCGCTGGCGGTGGTGGCGGTGATCGTCTCCAACCTCTGCTACGCCTGCGGCGAGGCCCTGATCGCCGCCTTCCTGCCCGAACTGGCGCAGCGCCAAGCCCTGGGCCGCGTCTCCGGCTGGGGCTGGAGCTTCGGCTACTTCGGCGGCATGCTGACGCTGGGCCTGAGCCTGGGTTTCGTGATCTGGGCGCAGGGGCAGGGCTGGCCGGCGGCGCGTTTCGTGCCGGTCACGATGCTGATCACCGCCGGCGTCTACCTGCTGGCGGCGGGCGCCACCTTCGCGCTGCTCAAGGAGCGTGCCGTGCCGCAGGACCGCGCGCTCGCCGGCAGCGGCCTGCGCGATTCGCTGCAGCGCCTGCGGCACACCTGGCGACAGGCCCAGCGCTACCGCGACTTCGTCTGGCTGATGGCCTGCGCGCTGGCCTACCAGGCCGGGATCGCGGTCGTCATCGCCCTGGCGGCGGTCTACGCCGAGCAGGTGCTGGGGTTCAAGCAGACGCAGACCATGCTGCTGGTCTTCATGGTCAACATCGCCTCGGCGATCGGCGCCTTCGGTTTCGGCTACTGGCAGGACCGCATCGGCCACCGTCCGGCGCTGGCGGTCTCGCTATGGGGCTGGGTGCTGATGACGGTGCTTGCCTTCCTGGCCCAGACGGCCACCCTGTTCTGGGTGGCGGCGGTGTTCGCCGGCCTGTGCATGGGCTCGAGCCAGTCGGCCGGGCGCGCGCTGGCGGCGCTGTTTGCGCCCGCGTCGCAGCGCGCCGAGTTCTTCGGCCTGTGGACCTTTGCGACAAGGTTGTCGGCCATCGTCGGACCGCTGACCTATGGCCTCGTCACCCTGCTGACGGCCGGCAACCACCGGCTGGCCATCCTGTCCACCGGGCTGTTCTTTCTGGCCGGCATCGCGCTGCTGACGCGGGTCAATGTCGCACGCGGTGCCGAGGCCGCGCTGCACGATATAAAATAGCACGATCGTTCGATTTTGGTCCCTCCTAGAATGGAGCCCAGGTTTTCCCCATTCCACAGGAGCTGCGCGCATGAAAGTGCTGGTACCGGTCAAACGAGTCGTGGACTACAACGTGAAGGTCCGCGTGAAGTCCGATGGCAGCGGCGTTGACATCGCCAACGTCAAGATGAGCATGAACCCCTTCGACGAGATTGCCGTCGAAGAGGCCGTGCGCCTGAAGGAGAAGGGCGTGGTCACCGAGGTGATCGCCGTCTCCTGTGGCGTCACGCAATGCCAGGAGACCCTGCGCACCGCGATGGCCATCGGCGCCGATCGCGCCATCCTGGTCGAATGTGCTGACGAACTGGAGCCCCTGGCCGTGGCCAAGCTGCTCAAGGCGATCGCCGACAAGGAGCAGCCGCAGCTCGTGATCCTGGGCAAGCAGGCGATCGACGACGACTGCAACCAGACCGGGCAGATGTTTGGCGCGCTGGCCGGCTGGCCGCAGGGCACCTTCGCGAGCAAGGTCGTCGTCGATGACGGCAAGGTCCAGGTCACGCGCGAGATCGACGGCGGCCTGGAGACCGTGGCGCTGACGCTGCCGGCGGTGATCACCACCGACCTGCGTCTGAACGAGCCGCGCTACGTCACCCTGCCCAACATCATGAAGGCCAAGAAGAAGCCGATGGAGGTGCTCAAGCCCGCCGACCTCGGCGTCGACGTGAGCCCGCGCATCGCCACGCTGAAGGTATCCGAGCCGCCCAAGCGCGGCGCCGGCATCAAGGTGCCCGACGTCGCCACCCTGGTCGACAAGCTCAAGAACGAAGCGAAGGTGATCTGATGGCCTGCCTTGTCATTGCCGAACACGACAACACGTCCATCAAGGGCGCGACCCTCAACACCGTGACCGCGGCCATCGCCTGCGGCGGCGACGTGCATGTGCTGGTCGCCGGGCACAACGCCGGCGATGCCGCCAAGGCTGCGGCGCAGACCGCCGGCGTGGCCAAGGTGCTGCACGCCGACGCCGAAGGCCTGGCGCATGGCCTGGCCGAGAACGTCGCCGCGCAGGTGGTGGCCATCGCGAAGGCCTACAGCCACATCCTGTTCCCGGCCACCGCCGGCGGCAAGAACGTGGCCCCGCGCGTGGCCGCCTTGCTCGACGTGGCGCAGATCAGCGACGCCACCCAGGTCATCGACGCCAACACCTTCGAGCGCCCGATCTACGCCGGCAACGCGATGGCCACCGTCAAGAGCAGCGACGCGATCAAGGTCATCACCGTGCGCACCACCGCCTTCGATGCGGCGGCGAGCGGCGGCGGCGCCGCGGTCGAGGCCATCGACGCCGTCGCGGCCAGCGCGAGCAGCAGCTTCGTCGGCAGCGAGATCGCCAAGCTCGACCGGCCCGAGCTCACCGCGGCCAAGATCATCGTCAGCGGCGGCCGCGCGATGGGCAGCAGCGAGAAGTTCAATGCGGTGCTCGAGCCGCTGGCCGACAAGCTCGGCGCCGCCCTGGGCGCCAGCCGCGCCGCGGTCGATGCCGGTTACGCGCCCAACGACTGGCAGGTCGGGCAGACGGGCAAGATCGTGGCCCCGCAGCTGTACATTGCCTGCGGCATCAGCGGCGCGATCCAGCATCTGGCCGGCATGAAGGACTCCAAGGTGATCGTCGCGATCAACAAGGACCCCGAGGCGCCGATCTTCTCGGTGGCCGACTACGGGCTCGAGGCCGACCTCTTCGTCGCCGTGCCGGAGCTGGTCGAGAAGCTCTGAGCGCAGAGCAGGATCGAGGGCGCCAAGGCCGAGCAGTCTGGCGCCCTTGTCAATTCGAAGGAGCAGACCCATGAGCTACCGCGCCCCAGTCCGGGACATGATGTTCGTCATCCGCGAGCTGGCCGGCATCGATGCCGTCGCCCGGCTGCCCGGCTTCGAGGAGGCCGGCGCCGACACCGCGATGGCGGTGCTGGAAGAATCCGCGAAGTTCAACGAAGCGGTGGTCGCACCGCTGAACGCGCCCGGCGACCAGCAGCCGTCGACGCTGAAAGACGGCGTGGTGAGCACCTCGCCCGGCTTCAGGCAGGCCTTCCGCGCCTTCGCCGAAGGTGGCTGGCAGGGGCTGCAGCATCCGACGGATTTTGGTGGCCAGGGCCTGCCCAAGACCATCGGCTTCGCCTGCACCGAGATCCTCAACAGCGCCAACCTCAGCTTCGCGCTGTGCCCGCTGCTCACCGACGGCGCGATCGAGGCCCTGCTCACCGCCGGCTCGCCGGAGCAGCAGCAGGCCTACATCCCGCACATGATCTCCGGCGCCTGGACCGGGACCATGAACCTGACCGAGCCGCAGGCCGGCAGCGACCTGGCCGCGGTGCGCACGCGCGCCGAGCCGCAGCCCGACGGCAGCCATCGGATCTTCGGCACCAAGATCTTCATCACCTATGGCGAGCACGACATGGCGGACAACATCGTGCATCTGGTGCTCGCGCGGGTGACGGGTGCGCCCGAGGGTGTCAAGGGCATCAGCCTGTTCATCGTGCCCAAGCTGATGCCCGACGGCAGTCGCAACGACGTGCATTGCGTCAGCCTGGAACACAAGCTGGGCATCAAGGCCAGCCCCACGGCCGTGCTGCAGTACGGCGACCATGGCGGTGCCGTGGGCTACCTCGTCGGCCAGGAGAACCAGGGCCTGGCCTACATGTTCGTGATGATGAACGCCGCACGCTACGCGGTCGGCATGCAGGGGGTGGCGCTCGCCGAGCGTGCCTATCAGATGGCCGTGAGCTACGCGCGCGACCGGGTGCAGGGCAAGGCGGTGGACGGGTCGACGCCGGCTGGCGGCGGCATCATCCACCACCCCGACGTCAAGCGCATGCTGATGACGATGCGCGCCCTCACCGAAGGCTGCCGCGCGATGGCCGGCGTGGCGGCGGCGGCCTACGACGCGGCGCACGCCCATCCCGACAAGGACACGCGGGCACAGAACCAGGCCTTCTACGAGTTCATGGTGGCCCTGGTGAAGGGGTTTTCCACCGAGATGAGCCTGGAGGTCACCAGCCTGGCGGTGCAGGTGCACGGCGGCATGGGTTTCATCGAAGAAACCGGTGTCGCGCAGATGTACCGCGACGCCAAGATCCTGACGATCTACGAAGGCACGACGGCGATCCAGGCCAACGACCTCGTCGGCCGCAAGACGCTGCGCGACGGCGGCGCGACGGCCAAGGCCATTGCCGGGCAGATCGAAACCACCGAAACGGCCCTGGCGGCGCGCGACAGTGCTGCGGCGCGCGCCATGCTGCGGCGCCTGCGCGCCGCACGCGAGGCTTTTGTCGAGGTCGTGGACTGGATGGCCGCCCAGGGCAAGGGCAACCCGGGCGCCGTCTACGCCGGCTCGGTGCCCTACCTGATGCTGGCCGGCAACCTGATGGCCGGCTGGCAGATGGCGCGCGCCCTGCTGGTGGCCGAAGACCGGCTCGCGGCCGGCGAAGACGCACCCTTCATGCAGGCCAAGATCGCCACCGCGCGCTTCTACGCCGACCACATCCTGAGCCGCGTGCCCGGCCAGCGCGACAGCGTCGTCGCCGGCAGCGACGCTGTCCTGTCCATGCCCCTGGAGGCCTTCTGACATGACCACCCCCGAGCTCACGGCTTCGCCGCTTCGCGCCCGCCCAAGGGGGAGTGACGACCTTGGGGCGGCCCGGCGGCCGTCGTCCCTGCCGCCCGTCCTTGCGAACCTGCCGCTGCCCATCATCGGCGCGCCGCTGTTCATCGTCAGCAACCCCAAGCTCGTGATCGCGCAATGCACGGCCGGCGTCGTCGGCGCGATGCCGGCGCTCAACGCGCGGCCCGCGGCGCAGCTCGACGAGTGGCTGGCCGAGATCACCGAAGGCCTCGCGGCCTGGAACAAGGCGCACCCCGAGCGGCCGGCGGCGCCGTTCGCGATCAACCAGATCGTGCACAAGACCAATGACCGGCTCGAGCACGACATGCAGGCCTGCGCCCGGTACAAGGTGCCGATCATGATCACCTCGCTGGGCGCGCGCACCGACATCAACGATGCGGTGCATGCCTGGGGCGGCGTGGTGCTGCACGACGTCATCAACAACTTCTTTGCCAAGAAGGCCGTCGAGAAGGGCGCCGACGGCCTGATCGCGGTGGCCGCCGGTGCCGGTGGCCACGCCGGCGTGAAGAGCCCGTTCGCGCTGGTGCAGGAGATCCGCGAGTGGTTCGACGGCCCGCTGGCGCTGTCGGGTTCGATCGCCACCGGCGACGCGGTGCTCGCGGCGCGGGCCATGGGCGCGGATTTCGGCTATGTCGGCAGCGCCTTCATCGCCACCCACGAGGCGCGCGCCAGCGAGGCCTACAAGCAGTGCATCGTCGACAGCAACAGCGACGAGATCGTCTATTCGAGCCTGTTCACCGGCGTGCATGGCAACTACCTGAAGCCGTCGATCCGCAACGCCGGCATGGACCCCGACCATCTGCCCGAAAGCGACCCGAGCAAGATGGACTTCGGCGGTGGCGAGAGTGCCAAGAAGGCCTGGAAGGACATCTGGGGCTGCGGCCAGGGCATCGGCGCGGTGAAGGCCGTGGTGCCGGCGCGCGAACTCTGCGAGCGTCTGGCGCGCGAGTACAGCCAGGCCAAGGCAAGGCTGTGCGCCGCTTGAGCCCATGATCCGCCAGGTCATCCGCAACGCGCGCCTGTTCGACAGCCAGGCCGCGGTCTTCCGCGAGGGCAGCACCCTGGTCATCGAAGACGAGCGCATCGTCGCGGTGACGCAGGAGGCGATCGCCGTCGACGACGTGGCGCGCGTGATCGACGCCGCCGGGCGCGCCCTGCTGCCCGGCCTGATCGACGCGCATGTGCATGTGGTGGCCAGCTCGCACGACCTGGCCGCGCTGGCGCTGGCACCGGCCTCGCTGGTCGCGGCCGAGAGCGGCCGCCTGATGTCGGCGATGCTGCGCCGCGGTTTCACCACCGTGCGCGATGCCGCCGGCGCCGACCGTGGCCTGCGCGAGGCGGTGGCCCGCGGCCTGTTCGAAGGGCCGCGCCTGTTCATCGCCGGCCAGTCGATCTCGCAGACCGGCGGCCACTCCGACCTGCGCCCGCAGGGTGTTCACGGCGCGATGTTCTGCGCCTGCGCCGGCCTCGGTCTGGCGGGTGTGATCGCCGACGGCGTCGGTGAAGTGCGCCGTGCGGTGCGCGAGCAGATCCGTCAGGGCGTGGACCAGATCAAGATCATGGCCGGCGGCGGGGTCTCGAGCCCGAACGACCCGATCGACGGCACCCAGTTCAGCATGCAGGAACTGCGCGCCGCCGTCGAGGAGGCGCAGGCCGCCAACCGCTACACCCTGGCCCACGCCTATTCGCCGCGTGCGGTGACGAGGGCGGTGCAGGCCGGCGTGCGCAGCATCGAACACGGCAACCTGATCGACGAAGACACGGCGCGCCTGATGAAGACACAGGGCACCTATTTCGTGCCCACCCTGGCCACCTATGCCGCGCTGGCCGAGGAAGGCGAGCGGCTGGGCTGGTCGGCGGCGATGCTGGACAAGCTGCGCCATGTCGCCGAACGTGGGCTGGAGGCGGTGCGCATCGCGCGCGCCGAGGGTGTGCCGGTGGTTTTCGGCACCGACCTGCTGGGCCATATGCAGGCACGCCAGAACAGCGAGTTTGTTTTGCGCGCAGCTGCCGTCCCGACGCTCGAACTGCTGCAGAGCGCGACCTGGACCGCGGCGTGCCTGATGGGGCAGGAGCGCCACATCGGCGCCCTGGTGCCCGGGGCCTTTGCCGACCTGCTGATCGTCGACGGCGACCCGTGCACGTCGCTGGAGATGCTGGCCGCACCGGACACGGGCATCCGCATGCTGATGCAGGACGGGCGTGTGGTCGAGGACCGGCCCGGCGCCTGAACACCCGCGGCAAAGCACGAAGGGGCCCGCGGACCCCTTCCTTCACGGCGCGCGGCGCCTTACTTGACCGAGGTGAAGCGTGCCTCCGGACGGTCGTCCGAGCGGTGGATCGTCGTCACATTGGTCTTCATCGCCCAGGGCCGCATCTGGTGGTGCAGCGGGATCAGCAGGACCTCGTCGCGGGTGCGCAGCAGGGCCTCCTTGATCATCGCATCGCGCTTGGGCATGTCGATCTCGGTCTTCATCGCGTCGGTGAGCCTGTCGACCACCGGATCGCTGATCTTGGAGAAGTTGAAGTTGCCGTCGGCGCCGCTGGTGCGCGTGCGCACCAGGGACTGCAGCGTGTACTGCGCGTCGTAGGTCGCCACGCCCCAGCCGAGCAGGTACAGCGAGGTGTCGAACTTCTGCACCTTCTGGATGAAGGTGGCCATGTTCTCTGCCACCAGGTCGACCTTGACGCCGACCTTGGCCCACATCGCCGACACCGCCTGGCAGATCTGCTGGTCGTTGACGTAGCGGTTGTTCGGGCAGTTCATCTGCACCGTGAAGCCGCTGCCGTAGCCGGCCGCCTTGAGCAGGGCCTGGGCCTTGGCCACGTCGACCTTGGTCGCGACGTCGACCTCGGGCGTGTTGCCGTTGACGCCGGGCGCCACCATCACGCCGGCCGGGATCGACAGGCCGCGCATGATGTTGCGCTTGATCGCCTCGCGGTCGATGGCCATGCTCAGGGCCTGGCGCACGCGCTTGTCGGCAAACGGATTCTTGCCCTTGACGCTGCCGAAGCGCAGTTCCGAGCTGCCCAGGTCCGGGGCCAGGTAGATCGTGCGCACCTCGGGGCCGTCGAGCACCTTCAGGCCCGCCGTTCGGCGCAGGCGGTTGACGTCCTGCGTCGGCAGGTCGGTCAGCATGTCGATCTCGCCCGAGAGCAGGGCGGCCACGCGCGTGGCCTGGTTGGCGATCGGGGTGTAGACGACCTGGTCGACGTTGCCCGTGGTCTTGTCCCACCAGGCCTCGTTGCGCGACATCAGGATGCGCGACTCCGGCTGCCAGCCGAGGATCTTGTAGGGGCCGGTGCCGTTCACGTTGCGCGAGGCGAAGTTCTCTTCCTTGGCCTTGTAGTCCTGGGTCTTGGTCGTGTTGTTCTTCTCCGACCAGGCCTTGCTCATGATCCGGAAGTCGATGATGTTGCGCAGCAGGATCGGTTGCGGCGCCTCCAGCATCAGATCGATGGTGTGGCTGTCGATCTTCTTGATTTCCTTGATCCCGGTGACGTAGATCTGCATCGTGCCCTGCGGCTGGCGGATGCGGTCGAAGGAGAAGATCACGTCGTCGGCAGTGAAGGGCGAGCCGTCGTGGAACTTGACGCCCTTGCGCAGTTCGAAGCGCACCTGGGTCGGGCTGATCACGGTCCACTTGGTGGCCAGCGCGGGCTCGATCTCGCGATTGATGCCGTAGCGGGTTAGGCCCTCGTAGGCGTGCATCAGGATCGCATTCGTGGTGGCGTGGTTCTGCGCATGCGGGTCCAGCGTCAGGATGTCGTTCTGCGCCGCCCAACGCAGGGTGGCGGCCGAGGCCGGCGCCGACACGGCCAGCGCCGAGCTGGCGATGGCCACCGCGGCGAGCAGGGCTTTGAGCTTCATCGGGGAACTCCAGGGTGAACGGAAGACGCTGATCGTAGGTCGGACGGACGCCGACCGCGTTCCGTATCAACCCGGGAAGGCTGCGCCGCGGTGCAGCCGGCTGCCGGCTGCAGGGCCTGCGCCATCCCCGACCAGCGCGCGGTGAATGTGGCATCGAGCCCACAGTCGGCGCCGTCGATGTCGGTGCGCGCATTGAATCTGCGCGCGCTGAGCGCCTCATGTCAGGGCCTGTCGGGATCGGGGGTGTACAGTCCCCGACTGACGTGAAGAGGTCCTTCCCCGTCCCCTTGTCGGCATCGTGCATGCCGCAAGGCGGGTCGCAATCCGCCAACCGGTACAGCCGGGGCCGCGGAAGGTTGAGCAACCCATCGAAACCTGGGAAAACCCCGGGCGAAAGGTGAGCGAGACATGATGGAGCAATACAGGGCGGACTCGTACCTGTTCGGTGGCAACGCGCCCTATGTGGAGGAGTTGTACGAGGCTTACCTCGACAACCCCGGCAGCGTGCCCGACAACTGGCGGACCTACTTCGACAACCTGCAGCATGTGCCGGCGGTCGACGGCACCGAGGCGCGCGACGTGGCGCACCTGCCGGTGATCCAGTCCTTCGCCCAGCGCGCCAAGGCCAACGCCTTCATCAACCGCGCCAGCGGCGACGATCTGGCCATCGCGCGCAAGCAGCTGGTGGTGCAGTCGCTGATCTCGGCGCACCGGTCCCTGGGCGCACGCTGGGCCGACCTCGATCCGCTCAAGCGCCTGGAGCGCCCGAAGATCCCCGAGCTCGAGCCCGCGTTCTACGACCTGAACGAGTCCGACATGGACACCACGTTCAGCGCCACCAACACCTACTTCAGCACCGCGGAGCACATGACGCTGCGCGAGATCCTGAAGTCGCTGCGCGAGACCTACTGCGGCACCATCGGCGCGGAGATCATGCACATCACGCAGCCGGTCGAGAAGCGCTGGTGGCAGGAACGGCTTGAAAGCGTGCGTGGCAAGGCCAGCTACACGGCCGACGAAAAGAAACACATCCTCGAGCGACTGACCGCCGCCGAGGGCCTGGAGCGCTACCTGCACACCAAGTACGTCGGCCAGAAGCGCTTCTCGCTCGAGGGCGGCGAGAGCTTCATCCCGGCGATGGACGAGCTGATCCAGCGCGGCGGCAGCCAGGGCGTGCAGGAGATCGTGATCGGCATGGCCCACCGCGGCCGCCTGAACGTGCTGGTGAACACCCTGGGCAAGATGCCCAAGGACCTGTTCGCCGAGTTCGACCACACGGCCAGGGAAGAACTGCCGTCGGGCGACGTGAAGTACCACCAGGGATTTTCCAGCGACGTGACGACGCGCGGCGGCCCGGTGCACCTGAGCCTGGCCTTCAATCCCAGCCACCTCGAGATCGTGAACCCGGTGGTCGAGGGTTCGGTGAAGGCGCGCATGGAGCGCCGCGGTGACCTCACCGGCGCCCAGGTGCTGCCGGTGCTGGTGCACGGCGACGCGGCCTTTGCCGGCCAGGGTGTGGTGATGGAGACGCTGGCCCTGGCGCAGACCCGCGGCTATTACACCGGCGGCACCCTGCACCTGGTGATCAACAACCAGATCGGTTTCACGACCAGTGACCCGCGCGACAGCCGCTCGTCGCTGTACTGCACCGACATCGTCAAGATGATCGACGCGCCGGTGCTGCATTCGCCCTCGGTCGCCTCGATGGGCAATCCGCA
>CAZWUR010000057.1:0-31467 GCA_964637205.1 uncultured Rubrivivax sp. | reverse complement strand
TGGTGCTCGACATCAAGGGCGAGAACTACGACATCACGGCCGGCTACCGGGCTGCGCACGGCCAGGCGGTCTATGCCTTCTCCCCCTTCGACGAGGACGCGCGCAGCAACCGCTGGAACCCGCTGACCGCCGTGCGCTCCAGCCCGCTGCACCGCGTCGGCGACCTGCTCACCATCGGCCAGGTCTTCTTCCCCAACGATGGCGGTGGCACCTCATCCGAAGCCTTCTTCAACGACCAGGCGCGCAACCTGTTCCTGGGTCTGGGCCTCGTCCTCCTCGAAACCCCCTCACTGCTCCGCACCATCGGCGAGATGCTGCGCCAGTCCTCGGGCAAGGGCCGATCGCTCAAGGACCACCTGAGCGGCCTGATCACCCAGCGCCGGGAGGAAGGTAACCCACTGTCGGACGAGTGCACTGATGCCCTTCAGCGCCTGCTGTCGAACTCGGAGAACACGCTGTCCAGCGTGGTCGCGACCTTCAACGCGCCGCTGACGATCTTCGCGGATGCGGTGGTCGACGCGGCCACCAGCGCCGACGACTTCAGGCTCGAGGACGTGCGCCGCCGCCGCATGTCGGTCTATGTGCGCATCCCGCCGAACCGACTGGCCAACGCCCGGCCGCTGCTGAACCTGTTCTTCTCGCAGCTCGTCAGCCTGAACACGCAGGCCCTGCCCGAGCAGGACCCGACGCTGAAAGTGCAGTGCCTGTTGGTCAACGACGAGTTCACGGCCATGGGTCGCGTGGGCGTCATCACCAGCGCCGCTGCCTTCTTGGCCGGCTACAACCTGCGCCTGCTGACCGTCGTGCAGGCCATGTCGCAGCTCGACGCCGTCTACGGCGAAAAGGAAGCCCGGACCTTTGCCACCAACCACGGCCTGCAGATCCTCTACGCGCCGCGCGAGCAGCGCGATGCCGACGAGTACAGCGCCATGCTTGGCCACTTCACCGAGCGGGCCACCTCGCGCGGACGCAGCCGGTCCTTCAGCGGCCACGGGCACAGCACCGTCAGCCGCAACGAGAGCGAACAGCGCCGCGCACTGTTGCTGCCGCAGGAGTTCAAGGAACTGGGCAGCGAGCGCCTGGTGGTGATCTTCGAGAACTGCAAGCCGATCCTCGGCGAGAAGATCCGCTACTACCGCGACAAGTCCTTCACCTCGCGCCTGCTGCCGGCACCGGTGGTGCCTCGCATGAACATGGACCTGCACCTGGCCCATGTGCAGGAGCGCTGGCGCTACGCCGACGATGAGCTGAGCCCGGGCGATGGCCTGGACTACGAGCAACTGGCCTACGACATGAGCCGGTTGCCCGCACTCGCCAATGGAGAGCCCGGCCAAATCGCCGAAGGCATCCTCGATTTCATGGTCGGCCCTCGGCCGGGCGGAGCCTCGATCGGCGGCGCGATCGAAGCCGTCGCCGACGAGGACGGCGTCCTGCTCAGCGACGACAGCGGCGTGGTCATCGCTGATCCGTCCGTCGTCGAACGCGCCGACATCACCTAGACCCGGGAGCAACGCCATGCGCACCCGCATCGTCCTCACACCTTTCGTGCCCTGGCTCTTTGCGCTGGCCTCGTGCAGCTCCCCGCCGAAGCCGCCGACCGTCGACGAGTTGCAGAAGCGGCCCGTCAACTCCCAGATGGCCGTCGAGCTGCAGGTCTGCAAGAACGATCTGCATAACACCCGCCTGCTCGCCACCGAGTCGAGCCGCATCGCTGAATCCACCGCTGCCACGCTGGCGAGCATGGCGGCGCGCCAGCAGCTTCTGGCCGCCATGCAGGCGCCGGCTGCCCAGCAAGTCAAGGCCAACAGCATCTTCACGGTGCGGTTCGATTTCGGCAGCACACGCGTCGCCATCCCACCCGACGTGGCGGCTGCACTGGTCGAGGACGCAAAGAACTCTCCGCTGGTCCTGCTGCGTGGGCGCACCGATGGCACCACCGACACACCGGCCGAGAGCCGGATCGCCCGGGAGCGGGCAGCGGCGGTGCGCGACTACCTGGTGGCCGCGGGCGTGGACCCGGCCCGCATCCGCACGACCTACCAGCCTGCCGGCGACCACGTAGCCGACAACGCCAGCGCCGGAGGTCGCGGCCTGAACCGGCGCGTCGAGATCGAGCTGTACCGCGCGCTGCCGGTGGCGCTGAGCGCCACAGCCGTCGCCCAGCCCTGAGCCATCTCCAACCCACCATCGCGAGGTCACCATGGATGCAGACAACGCCCCCGTCCGCCAGGCTGCGCCGACCCAGGGCGGCACCGTCGAGCCCGCAAACCGCGCGCCGGTGGCCATCGCGAAGTTCCAGACACCGGAGCGAGCGCCTAGTGAACGCTTCGAGCTTCGCGATCCGTTCGCCGAGGTGACCTACCGCGCAAACACATTCCCCGAGATGGTCGCCAAGGCGGACCAGCTGGGCAGCACGCGATTCGTCGCCGTGTCCGAGGACGGCAAGCGCACCCTCATCCAGAAGGTCGACGGCGCTTGGCAACGTGGTGAGCAGCGTCCGGCGCGGCCCGAGCGACCGCTGGACCCGGGTCCGGCACGCGACGAAGTGCCTGACGCCGCAAGCGCCGCCCCCGCGTCCGACGCCAGCAAGGCCACGGCGCAGCCGGAACAGGTCGATGCCAAGGCCGTGGCGAAGATCGACGCCCAGGCTGAGCGCGCCGCACTCGTCGCGCGCCTCGAATCGGCACTGATGGACCGCTACATCATCAAGCGTGCGCCGGTGACGATGGGCGACGTGACCATCGGCCGCACCGAATACCGCTTCCGCGGCGACACCTCGCGTGTGGCCTTCACCGAGTCGACTTTCCGCCTGGCCACCGACACCAACAGTCCCTCGGTCGCCCGCTCGATGGTCGATGTGGCGGAAGCGCGCAACTGGAAGGCGCTGCGCGTCTCGGGCAACGAGGACTTCAAGCGAATGGTCTGGCTCGAGGCCTCCGTGCGCGGCGTGAAGACCCTGGGCTACGAGCCGAACCCCGGTGACCTGGAAGTGCTCAAGCGCGAGCGCGAGGCACGCCAGGTCAACCGCATCGAACCGGCCCGGGATGCGAGCAGCTCTGCTGCGGCAGTACCAGCCGAGAAGGCATCCGCCCGCGGCGGCGGCCGCAAGGCCGTGCTCGCCGCGATCGAGGCCGTGCTCGTCGCCAAGAAGGTGCCAGAGAAGCAGCGTGCCGCCGTGATGGCCGCCGCCACCGAGAAGCTGGCCCAGCGCATCCGCGACGGCCAAGCGCCCAAGGTGAAGGTCTACGACAAGTCTGCACCCTCACAGCGCCCGGTCCTCGTCCCAACGCCAGAGATGCAGCGCTCGCGTGACCGCGCCGCGCCGGCACATGTGCGGTGAGGCCACGCCCGTGGAGACTTCGGCTGAGGGCATCACGGCACCCGCTGCGGTCTACGAGATCGCAGGTCGGCGCTTCGAGGTCGGGACGCGAGGCTTCGCAGATGCCGTCGCTGTCGCGCATGCCGCCCATCAGCGCCCTCGCTGCATGTGTCTGGTCGAAGGCGTGGAGATGTACGTGGCGCGCCTCGGCGAGGGCTACATCGTCAAGCGTATGCCGGACACGGGAAGCCACCACGCGCTCGACTGCCCTTCCTACGAACCGCCGGCCGAGTTCTCGGGCCTGGGGCAGGTGCTGGGCAGCGCGATCACCGAAGACCCGGCCACTGGCGAGACGACGATCAAACTGAACTTCCCGCTGACCAAGATGCCGGGCCGGTCGATGATCCCTCCCACTGGCGGAGAGGGCGACAGCGTTTCCTCCACTGGCACCAAGCTTTCGCTGCGCGGCCTGCTCCACTACCTGTGGGACCAGGCCGAGCTGACGCGCTGGCATCCCGGGTTCGCCGGAAAGCGAACATGGGCCACGGTACGAAGGCATCTGCTCCTCGCAGCGGAGCACAAGCTCGCCCGCGGCGGTGCCCTGCGCGCCCGGCTCTACGTGCCGGAACCGTTCTCCATCGAAGAGCGTGACGCGATCAACGCCCGGCGCCTGTCTCAGTGGCAGTCCGCCGTTCCCGCTCCGGGGAAGTCGCAGCAGCTGATGCTGCTGATCGGTGAGGTCAAAGAGATCGTGCCCGCACGCTACGGCTTCAAGGCGATCGTGAAGCACGTGCCCGACCAGGCCTTCGCGATCGACGAGCAGCTCTACAGGCGGCTCGGCCGACGCTTTGCGGCTGAATTGGCGCTGTGGGGTGCCAGCGACGACATCCACATGGTGATGATCGCCACCTTCGGTGTCAGCAATGCCGGGGTGCCGGCGATCAACGAGCTGTGTCTGATGCCTGTCACGCGGCACTGGCTGCCTGTCCACGATGCTTTTGAGAAGCAGCTTGTCGATCGGCTAGTGGTTGACGGCCGGTCATTCGTTAAGGGGCTTCAGTACAACCTCAACGCTCCAAGCAGCGCAGTCAGCGCAACGTTGACAGACTGTATGGAGCCGACCGCTTTGCTACTTCTCAACTCTGCATGCATCGAGGATCAAGAACGGCCTCGAGATGGGTTCATTCCTCGTGAGCCGGCCTGGCTCTGGCGCCCTTCGGACGAACCCATGCCGGCGCTCCCGCGACGTCGTGATCGGTACCCTATTGCCGGTTCAGAACCAGTACAGCGCAAGGTGGTTAACCAAGCGTGTCGAGGCGCTTGATGCATGCACGCCGGTCACGCGGCCCCCACCTATCGCTCACCCGCTTGAAACGCAGCGACGCGCCTATGAGAACTAACCGCGCAGCCTGCGAAGCTATGCATCCGTGTCAACAGCCACGCGAGTCGCACCGCCGTGTTCCGTCGCACGTGGCCGACAGCGGATCTTCATCGCTCCCTGAGAGAACGAGCTATCTGACGCCTTGCTGGACCACACGAACGCCTCCCCGGCCTTGAGGCTCGCCATGCGCTCAGGTGTCAGGTTAGCAAGCGCTGCGTTTGCCTTCTGGATGTGCTTCAGCCATGCAGGCGAGTTGAACTTGTGCAGGATCACCTGCGACGACAACTCAATCAGGCTGACCGGCACCGACGGCGGGTCCTGGCTCGCGACCAGGATGCTCACGCCCTTGTGCCGCATCTCGCGCACGACCTCGACTAGTCCGGCAACAAGATCGGGGCTGTCGATGTACTTGTGCGCCTCGTCGAACACGACCAGCTTGTTGAAAGGCTTGCCGCTGATCTTGGCGTCGGCGAAGAGCTGCAGCATGACGACGAACAGGCCCAGCGCCTCATCCTTCTCGATGAACTCGTCCCGCACGTCGACGATGATCAAGCGGCCGGGCCGTACTGCGTCGCTGATGCTTGCGCCATCGGCGATGTAGTCGCCTGCAAAGTCGAGCCGGGTGCGCGCCAGCTCCTTCAGGTGGTCGGGGATGCCCGATGCTTCGATGCCCGCCCGCAGTGCCTCAAGCGTCACATCGTCGCGCATGCCCTTCATGATGCGCATGACCTGACGGATGTAAGTGGCTTGGCTGCCAACGGCGCCCATCAGGAACTTCCAGTGCGCGGCCTTCAGTTCCTTCGGCCCAAATTGCAGCGGCAGCACCTTGACAGAGGGGTACTCAGCCTGGCGCTCTTCCAGCTTGTCGGAAGGCACAAGGAGCAGAACCTCGCTAAGCGCAGTTGGTTCAGCCCCGTACTGCTCGCGCAGGGCCTTGACCTGCGCCTCATCCGAGTTCGGCTCCACCATCGACGTGAACTCCGGCTTGTAGTCCATCGTCGGGCTGTAGTGGAAGATCACAGACGCCAACGGATGCGGCAGCACGTTGACGTTCGGAATCGGTATCGAAGCCATCTCAGCAATCGTGCCCAACGTGTAGCTCTTCCCGCCACCCTGCACGCCGAACAAACTGATCGTATGGGTCTGATTCAGGTCCAGCGCAATCTTCCGGCCGTTGAACTCGCCCAGAAGCCCGAACTGCGGCGAGTCGCTGGACGCCCCAAGCAACACGTCAAACGAGACAACGGTAGAGGAGGACGAGTCGTTTCCGACCACTGCTGCGGCGGCACCTCCGTTGATGACCGGAGGAAGCGTCGGAGACGCTGCCGTCGCCGCCAGCGCGGTCACGACGGGCGGCGATTCAATCGGCGGTACTTCGGCCGGCGGGAACGGCGGGGCCTCGGGCTTGGCTTGAACCTGCTTTGGCTCCACAGGGGGCGCTTGGAGAGCCGCCGAGACAATGGACGTCGAATCGGTGTCGCGCGCAGGGTCGGCCGTCACTGGGGGATCGGCAGGCCGCCCAGAACTCTTTACCGTTGCCCCCTGCACGGTGTCCCACACCCAGGTACGTTCTCGCCTTGGACTGATGAAGGCAGCACTCTGGAGCGCTGGGACGCCCGTGGCTGCGGACCGCCGACGCGCCAACTCCTGCGTCACTTCGGCATGCGCCTCGGTGGGTGCAGCCGCATACGTAGCAGCCACCGACTCGGTGTCCCGTACTGCGGACTCCACGAGCTGTGCGATCAGGTCATAGCCGATACGGTGGAACTCGATGCTGCCCTCCGAGTCCGCCGGCTCAGTTCCTGCCTTGCTGAAGTCGAAGATCAGCGCGCTGCGAGTGAACTGGAGCTGATAGTCTTCCTTGTCAAGCGTCCGCAGGAAGTATCTCGCCTCGTCGGCTGCATCGGGAGCCACCAGGCCGTAGCGCATGGAACGATCAAGATAGAACTCCAGCAGCGCAGCAAAGTCGCGGTTCTTCATCGACCGATCCGGCCGATCGACGGACTGCCGGTGCGGATCGAAGTGGTAGGCCAGCACGAACTCGCTCTGTACGATCTGCTCGGCGATATTGGCCTTTAGTTGCTGGTAGACGGCCAGCTCACCCGCTGACCTGTAGCACTTGACCTCTACCAAGCGGCAGACCACTTGTCGCCGTTGCGGGTCCAAGTCGAACAAGGCCAGGTCGGTACGACGAAAGCTGACCTCGTCGCCCAGCTCGTCGGCGTTCTTCTTCAGCGCGGTGTACAGGTCCAGGTGCGCATCCAACGGCACGACAATCTGATTCTCAAATACCTGCTGGTGCTCCAAGTACAGCCGGCTCAGCGCCAAGCCCAACGCCTCGGCACGCTGGTTCGGCGACGAAAGCAGTTTTAGCGCCAGCCGGCCGGAGAGCGACCGCAACTGTTCGAGCAGGATCACTGCGTGCTTCGGGCCCGAGGGCAGTCCATAGTCCTTCAAGATCGGTGCCAGCAATGCCTCCAGCTCCGTCACCGACCTTGAAGTAATTGCTAGGCGATGCCCCAAGGCGTTGGCGATGTCCGGCGAGTGGTCGATCAGATAGTCCGGCCTTGTGGGGTGCCGACGGTGGTCGAAGAATTCGATGCCCAGATTCCGGTCGATGGTCAGCACCCAGTCGCTGAACTCGTGAATCTGGTGGAGCAGCGCGCGGTCATCGGCCTTGAGGCTCAGCAAGACCACGGGGCGAGCATGCGGCAGGTAGCGGTTCCTGGCGGCCGAAGCAGCTGCAACCGACGCCAGCTGCGCCGCCTGCGAAAGCATGTCAGACAGCTCCTCGCAGTTCGGCACCGGCCTGGCATCGCCGTGCAGCGGCCGGCGGGACCACAGGATGAGGTCGTCCAACTCTCTGTAGTCCACCGCACTGGGCTGAACCAGCCCGTGGACGAAAGAGCACTCGTCCAGCGGCCCCGCATCTTCGGCACGGATTTCCTCCGTGGGGAACTGATCAAAGAGGAAGGTCAAGTGGGCCGGGTGCGCTTCCGGGGCTTGGCGGAAGTCTTCCACCGAGCGGATAGCCAAGCGCAGCTTCGGGTGCAGGTGGCTTTCGGTCGGCGTCGAGAAGGCGTCCGCTTCGCGTACCGTCACGGCCGAATCGGGCGACAGAAGCTCGATCAACGCCTCGCCCGTTCCTGGCGCCTCGGCGTCGACCGCGAAGAGCCGAACGTCGTAACGCAGGTCCTCGAACGCCGGTTCTGCTTGCATCTCTAGCAGCACGTCAGCCAGTGCGGTTGCCCGCCCGGCATTGAACGCGTTGATCGTCAGCGCCCTCACGTACGGGTGCTGGATGAGATAGCGCTGCAAGCGCGTGGCAATGTAGTTCGCGCTGATTCCGGAACCACCAATAGGCGGCTCCGCGACGCCCAAGGCTTGGCAGATGTCGCCCAGCAGGCCCCGCGGATCACGCTCGTCGTTCGATCCGTAAACTGACCAGAATGGATTGATGTTGTCGACGCTGATATAGCTTCGCCCCAAGTCGTAAGTCATCACGACCAGAGGCACGCCTACCGGGGCTAGCTGGCTCAGCAAGGCGTCCCTCGTGGGACCAATAAATTCCTTGTCACATCTTCGTGCAAGCTCGAGCCAGCTACCGGCTGTCGCCGTCCACGTTGCGTGCCACAAGACCCGCATGGGATGGGTCGGCCCCAGAAGAATAGCGTCGCGTTGCTTGCCGCGATGATCGCGAATCACCAGCGAGACCGTGTCCATGCTCAGCAGCAAGCGCAGCTCATCGAATGCAACACGTGCTACTGCCTCATCGCCCGCGCCCGCTCTCGCCAGCACCGCGTTCAACCACGCCAGATAGGCGCCACCGTACAAGACCGACTGCTCACGCAGTGCAGTCAAGTCCGCGGTCTGGGTCACGAAATTCTGGTCCCCTTGGGCTACTGCAGCGAAGTACTCGGCTCGAGCCTCTCGAAACCGGCGCACCTCTTCGCTTTCGGGCCAGGTGAACGCTTCGGCCGTGCGCGTGATCGCGCCGCTGGCAGACACATCCATCCGCAGCCGGCCAACCCCGGGTTCGTTCAGGAACGCACGTTCCGTTGCCGCTAGTACCGTCGACGCCAGAACAGACGTGCGGCCCTCACGGCCCACGCGGAACTCAAGTGTCTCGACACCGCCGACATGTGCACGCCCGTGGCGCTCGACCCACTGGCGCTCTTCGACCTGAATCGCTGCCGGGTCCCCGCCCTGCGTCACCGCCGAGAACTTGGCCTTGAACAGGGCGTGCGTGACGCTCGCCTCTCGCGGCACGGCGCGCTGCGGCGGATCGACATCGACCTCCTCATCGGTCAGGACGTAGAACAGGCCACTTTGATTCGGCGCGTCATCCTCAGGGTTCTGGATGCGTGGCAAGTGCTGGCCGTCGCCGTCAAGCAATGGCACCCGTTCGCCATCATCGGTCTCGGCATAGACGCGAACGAAGTGCCACCCCTCTTCCCAGTCCACCTTGTTGAGGCCGGTGAAGCTGACCGTGGCCGAAGTGCGTGCTGGAGTCCAGGCCTGTTTGCGACGGCGGTAGCCGGTCGCGCCGTTGTCACGCGACACCACTTCGGCGACGAAGCGCTTCAGCCCTTGCACCTTGGAAGGGATCGGATCTACATGAAACGTGACGGAGAACTTCTTCTGGCCGGTCTTGGTGACCGACATGACCTTCTGCCCGACCAGATCGACCAACCGCGGGTCGGTGGTGTCGTTCGGGACCACAGCGATATCGGGCAACTCCACCGGGCCGATGTAGATCGCGTCCGGAACGATGCCACCATCCTCAAACGGCCAATGGTTGAGCGCCAGAGACCAGTTGGCTGAGTCAGCGACGATCTTTCGCGTCCACTCCCTCGGGTTGCCCATGTGGCTGGAGGCAAAGAACTCACCCAGCCGCCTGCAGAAAGCGGGGTCGTCGAGCCCCAACTCGAGCGCGCGAGTTCGCTCAGTGCGCGTGGACGACGTGATCGCGCGCACGCACTCGATATTGCGATTGAGCCGGGGAGCCGCCTCCTCCGGCTTATCTAGCCAGGCGAAGTCGGGAACCAGCCCAACCTCGAAGAGCGCCGCGCCAATGGCCTCGGGGTCGAAGTCATTGCGCTTGGCCGTCAACAGGAAGCGCGCAACACCCGCACCATCGGCGTAAGCCCACCCCTCGTCGCGCAGCGACCGTAGGGCCGCTTCGAGCGCAGGCCGCAGCGACTCCGGGGCCGACTGCAACAGCTTGGATCGCAGCTTGTCGTACACATCGTGAACAGGCACGTCCTCGAAGGTCGCCACGCCGAAGGAGTCTTCGGCCGATGCCCTCAAGTCATTGGGTACGAACACCATCAACGGCGCCCGCTGCTCGCCATTCGGCAGCGGGTTCCGCAACTCGACCAACTTCGTGCTACTCACGGCCAGCTCAGCAGCAGCCGAACGCAGCTGCTCGTCCGCGAGGATTACGACTGTGGCCGACGGGCAGCGGCTCCGCAGCGCGCCACACAGCCTGATCATCAAGTCGCGGTCGAGGTCCGTCACCCGCATGCAGTGACCCGGCCCGCGCGCGGACAAGGCCTTTGCGAGCTCCGGCAAGAGAACCTCTTCAAGTGCCGCGCCGAAGTCCGCGGGCGTGATCTGCGCCAGCCCCCGCGTCATGTGCCAGCCTCCGCTGCTTCAGGGTCGATCCGGTACCGGGGCACGACGGTCTGCGTCACGTAGGCATCCGAGAGGTCGCGGTAGAACCCGATCTCGCGCAGTCGTGCCGTGAAGGCCTGCAGGTTCGCTCTGAGTGCCTGGCGATCGTCAATTGTCGGCGTGCCAAACCCTTCGCCCGGAGGCAACTGGTGGATGTATATGCCGTAGCGCTCGCGCAGAAAGCGGAGCAACGTGTCGATTCGCATCTCGTCCGTGCGATAGCCGGTGGGCGAGACCTGGAGAACGGCAAGCTGAAGCAACACCTCAAGCAAGCGGCTCTCCAGCACAAAGCGACGCGGGGCGTTGCGAGCGCGCTGCTGGGCTAGCAGCGCGCCCACCTTGTTCTTCTGCAATGTTGCGTCGAAGCTCTCGATCAGGTACTTGCGCTGGAACTGGCCGCGCTGCGAAACGACGATTTCGATGTAGGTTTCGAAGTCGCTCAGGCCCAGCTTCAACAGCGCTTCCGTCTGGGCATCAAGCCCGCCTTCGTCGTCCCGCAGGGACTCCAGCAAGTCCTGCAGGCGGCCATTGAAGTACTTCTCGCGCTCGGCGTCGTGCTGCGCGCCCAACAGGTTGAAGACTTCGCCCAGGCTGAGCGACTTTCCCACCGGGCGCGGGATCTTCCCCCGCGTCATCTGGAACTCGCCGAACTCATCGAGCCGCTTGGCGACGAAGTACGAGCGAATGAAGCCAGGAATCCGTCGCAGGTAGCTGTCGGCACTCTGAACGGCTCGCTTGGCCACCGGGGAGTTTGCGTCTCCAGTCAGGTCCACGAACAAGCCTAGCTTGTAAGGGCAGTCTCCCTGCGGCGCCAGGGCCTCTCGCGGTCGCACGGGGCAGGTATCCTCGGAACATAGCGCGTCGGCCCTCTTCTGGTGCTCCCACGCTGGCAATAGCTTCAACAGGCGCAGGTGGTACAGGCCTAGATGGAATGACAGGAGCAGCTTCATGTACTCGACCATCACCGAGCGAGGCATGAAGTCACGGTAGAGAAGCAGGCGCTGCACGTCGTCTGCCATGAGATCGGCTGAACCCAGGCACATCGGTGGGTGTCGGTCGCTGCCTTCCTTCGTGTTCGGCGTGTCCTTACGCTGCGAGAGAAAGTGCAGCAGCGTTGCGGTCTCGATGTCGGTCAGCGCGGAGCTGTCCAACTCCCGCGTGACGCGGTTGAACCCGTCGAAGAAGAAGCTCTTCAGATGCTGGATCGCATGCTGGCCGGAATTGAACCTCGCGTGCGCCAGCATCTGGTACAAGTGCTGAGCGGCCCCGTACTCCCGTGAGTGCTTGGGATTGCGAAATCGATACGTGTAGCCGTGCAGCGGCCGCGGCCCCGCGACGACTTGATTGGCCCGACCGCGGTTCACGATGTCCATCAGGTGTGTCTCGACCCACCTGGAAACAATGTCCTTGTGGTCCGAGAAGCCGACGAACTTCTCCGTCGCCTCGCAGATGTCGTCCACGAACTGCTCGACGGTCAGCTCGCGCTTGTCTTTGAACACGCTGGGCAATCCTCCGTGCTCCAGGCGTTCGAAGAGACCCGTCAGCACGCGGTCCATCTCGATCAGCTTGAAGTCCACATAGCTGATCTTGGTCAGCCGGAACTCTCGGTCCTTCTTTTGAAGAGCCATCAGACCGCCTCCCGTTCGTTCTTGGCGAGCTGCATCTCGATCAGGCCATCGTCTCGCCGGACAACGCGATAGAAGTCGTGCCCGCTTGTCGTCAGCAGGATCTCGCGGTACGGCTGCGCGTTCAGGCTGTTCTTGAACACCGCCAGACTGAGGTAGTAGCCCTGCATCTCCTCGACGCTGGGCCGGTAGCCCTCGTTCAATCGGGTGAGCATCTCGAATACGTCGAGGTTGAGCACGAGGTCGCTTGCCATCGCCTGCTTGCCGTCTGGTCGGAAGCGCAGGCGCAGGCCGGTAGGCAGGTGTTCCATGAATCGCCCCTGCGCCGCAAAGTCCTCGACCTGCAGCGAGAACTGACGCGACGGGAACAGCCGGTAACTTCGCACAGTGCCGTTCTCGACGTGACGCAGTTGCAGCGCCAGGTTGTCGCCCAGCCGCTCGGGCCGTTGCAGTCCTTCGCCGCGATTGATGGCGTTTAGCAGCTGAGGGATCAGCCCGTCCAACCTCTCATTCCCCCGAACGATATCCACCATCCGCTTCGCCGACCGGTACGGCAGCATGCGCTCCCACGTGCCATCGCGTCGCTCGAAGAACTGCTTGCGGCGCGTCATCGCTACGTAGTCGCGGTGCAAGCGCGCCCGGTTCTTGATCGTTCCGACTCCGGCGCCGCGTGGGAGATCGTCGAACAGCGCCTGCAACACCTTGAAGTCGAAGCCCGCACGTCGCTCAAAGCGAAACAGCATGCGGTCGTCCGGCTGAACGAAGTCCAGCCCGCGGTCGAAGCGCGGGTCTTCTTGACGGCCCACGTCCACCTCGGCCAGGAGCGAAATCAATCGATCCGCCGTGCGCGCTCCCCCACCCAGCCAACTGTTGAAGTAGAAGCCTCGCACGATCGCGTTGCGGTCCGACTCCGCGTAGATCGCATGGATGTCCGCGCAGTCGCGATTGCTGATCAACATGAACGACAGTGCTGAGCGCAGGTCGCGCATCGTGATGTGCAACTTGCCGCGCAAGTGCGTCATCGTGTAGAGCGTCTGCAGGCGCTCGATCAACCTTGGTCCCGCAGTCTCGTCCTGGAAGCTGCGCGCGTTGTGCAGCGCATAGCATCGATCCTTCAGGTCGCACTGCTCGCACGCCGCCCAATGCGCGGGGTCGGACATACGCCGTATCGTGCGTTCCAGAATCGAGCCGTCTTCCGATAGCGCGACCACGCTTCGCAGGTTCAGGTTCACGACGGCCACGCCGCCCGAAGCATCGCCCGTGGACAGCCCCGTCTGGACCAGTTGCTTTAGCGCGGGGAAGTCAGCCTCAAACGAGGCCAGGAAATCTACCAGCCGCCCTTCGTTGATCGCAATCAGGCGCACCTCGCCCGGCGCCCACGCAGCAGCGTTGGTGCCGCTGAACGGCCCCATGAACTCGCGCAGCACCTCGTCGTTGCCCTTGCTGCCCTCGTCTTGGCTGCCGTCGTAGTTGACGAGGAAGCGGCGCTGGCCCAATTGCAGAGCGCTGCCGTTGGTCAGGTTGCGATTCACCGTGCCACCTTGTCTTTCGACTTCACGCTCTAGGTGCTGCAGAAACGCCGTCTTGCCATCGCCCGCGTTGCCGGTGATCAGCACCAGCCGGAACTCGCCCGCAAGCACCGCGGGCAACAACTTGCGGTCGAGGTCAGTCGCGACGTACACAGCCTCGCCCCACGCATCCATGCCGCGCGTGCCTGCGTTGCTACGTGCGCTCTGGCTGTAAAGCGACAGTAGATGCGTGACGAACGGGTTGGTGTTCGGCGCGGCCGCTGTCAGGGCGGCGGTGCCCGTGGCCGCGGCAGCAGCCACCGCGGATAGAGGAATGGCGCGCGTCACCGGACGCCTGGCCTGGTGCACACTCGCCAGCGCTTCCTTCAAGTCCAGCGCCGAATGCCAGCGATCGCCGCGCTTCGGCGCCACCGCTCGCATGATCACGTCGACCAGCTCGGTAGACAGGTCATCGAAGCCCGAAAGCGCGCGCGGGTCCGGCGCCGGTTGATCAGGCGGCGGTTCTGAGGCCGTCCACGGGTACTGCCCTGTCACCGCTTCGTACAGCGTCAGCCCCAGCGCATAGAGGTCACGGTCGGCTCGCTCGCCGTTCTGGGCCACCGCTTCAGAGTCGAAGTCTGGCGGAAGATACCGTCTCGAACCGCCACCTCTAGCCTCACGGTCGTCGGCGCGCACCGAAACGTTGAAGTCGATGATCTTTGCGCCCTTTGTCGTCCACAGCAGGTTGCGCGGCTTGATGTCGCAGTGATGAAACCCATGCGAATGCAGGTGTACCAATCCATCCACCACCTGCTTGGCCAGCTCCAATGCGTCCTCCGGCGCTAGCAGCCGCTGCTGGATCATCTCGGCAACATCAGAGCCTTCCACGTACTCGAACACCATGTACGGGATCTGCTCGCCTTGCCCCCACGGCAACACGTCGGCGTCCAGCACCTTCACGACGTTCGGGTGGTCCGGTACCTTGACCAGATGCCCGTACTCGCGTTTCAACCTGTCCAACGGCGAATGGCGGTCGCTCACCACCAACTTGATCACCCTAGCCACATCGCCAAGCGTGTCGATCACCTTGTAGACGACGCCGAAAGTGCCTTGACCCAGCTTGCGTTCCACCAGGAACTTGCGCGTGAGCTGGAAGCCCTGCGGCAGGCTGCGCGGATCGACGTCCGCCAAACCCGGCTCGGGCGGGGGCGCACTCAACGGCGTCGCCGGCGTCGCGGTGGCCGAAGGCGGCGGCGCCGGCGTCAGCACTTCTACCAGCGCCGCCAACGCCTGCTCCGCAATCGGTCGCTTGCCGACCTCGAACTCGCATAGCGACTGCAACCAAGCGTCCGCCGCCGCCGTCAGTCCCGACTCGATCTGTGAAGCCGGCGTTGGAAAGCGCCCATTCGTGTCGAACACCGTCTGCGGGTTGCCGTTGAACGGCTTCTCGCCCGTGAGCAGCTCGTACAGGATCAGCCCGGCGGAGAAAATGTCGGACGCCGCTGTCGCCGCGCCCGGCTCGCGGTATGCCTCCGGTGCCACGTAGGCCACGTCCACCAGATCGACGATGTGGCCGGCGATCGTCGCCGATCGGTCCGCGCTCGGGCGTGCGTAGTCGAAGTCCGTCACGCGCGTCGTGCCATCCGGCCCGACGATTAGCGCGGCGGGCGTCAGGTTGCGGTGGATCACGCCGTGGCGGTGCGCATGCGCCAGCGCGGCCAGCAAGTCCTTGGCCACACGCCACTTCTGGTCCACCGTCAGCGCCAGCTGCGGCCGGGCCATATGAACGGTCAGCGCCTGACCGGCCGCATCGTCGAGCACCAGCACATAAGCCTGGTCGTCCTCGGCCTCAAAGAAGTCCCGCGCAGCAACGATGTTTGCGTGCATGGGCAACGCGCTCAGCGCCTTGTAGGCGTTCGCAACGCGATACATCTCGGCCTTGCGCTGCGCCTCGGGCTGGTAGGGATCGGCCTTGTAGAGCCGCACGCGCGCCGTGCCGCCTGCAAACACGTTCTGCGCGCGCGACTCGGTGTACGTGTTGCTGGCGCCCAAGCGTTCTAACACCTGCCAGTGGCCGTACTTGGGACGACCGGTCGTGGGCTTGGCCTTTAGGTGCAGAGCATGGCTGATCAACGAGTGCAGCCCACTGATCGCCTTGTTGCGCCCGGCGGGTACCTGGGTGGTGTCCTTGAAGTAGCGCTGTGCGTCCTTGAGCTTCACGACGCCGCGGGCGTCGATGTCGGCCGGATCGACCACGTGTGCATCGGAGGCCGTCAACAAGATGGCCGCAGCGACGTGGATGTAGTCCAGTTCCTGGCGTCCGGGATGTGACGCTGTGATGATTCCTTTGATTGCCTTGGCGTGCGACTGCAGCTTGGCCAGTGGCGACGGAAAGGGCGAGCGACCCTCCGGGTACCACTTGGGTCCGTGCACATCAATCAGTCCGCGCGTGCCCTTGACGTCGATGACATACAGCGCGTGCGGCGCCAGCAGCGCGATGTCGATCTCGAACGACTCACCCTGGCGGTCGATGCGGAAGTTATGGAGGATTATGAAGCTGTCGGGCAGGTGGTCCCGCAGATGGGCGATCGCGAGGCGTTCTGCATCATTGACTGGCTGACCGATTGCGATCACCTTTGCCACGTCAGTTCCCTCCGCGAATCGATGACTCCACCATGTCTTGTGCTTGGCGCTCCAAGTCGCAGGCTCGATCTCTCAAGTCGCGAGCGCGAATGGCAAGAGAGCCAACGTCCTGCCGTAGCTGAAGAGACGGCCAGGGAATCCGGATGCGCTTGACGCGTGCCTCGTCCGTGTGCGGAATGCTGGAGCCTGCAGCCTCGCGCGAAAGCAAGCGAACGCCGAACTCGCTCGCCAGCAGCACGAACAGGTATCCGCCATCCACATCGTCGTTAGGGACGATCCGGATCATGTTGTTGCTGCATGAGAAACCGTCCAGGTAGCGGCCCACCATCACCGACCGTCCAATTAGGCCGCCAAGCTGCCCAGCCTCCTGAACGACGATCATCCCATTCTTGAGCAAAAGGTTGTACTCGGCCGCAACCCGGCGCATGAGGTACTTGTCCGATGTCGGCGCCAGGTCGAAAACGTCTCCACCTGTGATGTACGCGCTACCAAATTTGGGGTCCGAGGCATACAGCCGCTTGAAGATCCCGGGGATGAAGACACGCGCCACGTCGCCGAGTGCCTCGTTGGCGGCCGCTCTATCGAACGCATCCCGTGCTTCCCGATTGCGGGCGCTGTAGTAGTAGGCATCGGCACGATCGAGCAGCTTGCTGCTGACTACGGAAGTCGCATCTCGCTTCGCCAACAGATAGACGGGGGTGGGTCTCGCAACACCCAACTTCGCATGCAGACGCTCCTCGGCTTCCCTCAACAGCGAGACTGCCTCTGACCGAGCTTGCGCAGCTTCATCAACCTTGGCTGCAATTGCACGCTCCTTCGCAGCATCCAGTCTGGGTACCGGAAGGCCCCTGATGTGCTCGGGCTCTATGTGCTGAATGATGGCGCCATAGGTGCCAGAGACAATCAATGGCACGCCGTACCGGCTAGACAGGAAGGCGTAAAGATAGCCGGGAGGAACGCGGCGTGGATCAGGCACTACTTTCATGATGTGCTGCGATGACCACAAACCTTCCATGTCCGGGCGCACATACGCCATCCGTCCAATCGTGCCGGAACAGGTGATGAGCGTGGTGCGCCCCGCGAGCTTCAGATATGCCAGCGTCTTGGTCTCGGCGTACTCACGCCTAAGCAAAGGCAGGTGAGAAAGATCTGCACTCTGAACGTCACTACTCCCCAATAGTGGAACTCCATGCGCTGGGTCATCGACCCAAACGCGCGCGAACTTCGGTCCGTTGTAGATTCCGCCAGCGTGGCCAACAGTCAGAGTGTGCAGGGGCTCTTTGCGTGCCTTCAGTTCCCGCAGCGTATCGCGCGCCTCCAGTGCTCCCGACATATACGGGTTGCAGTCCAGCCGTCGCCCGTCCTCTTGCAGCCAGCTCGACCGCACGACACGCGCGTTCTTGAACTCGAGTAGGTTATCGTCGCGCGCGTTCATAGGAACCACCTCTGCAACGCGGTCTGGAGTGCGAGGAACTCACCATCGACGCAGTTCCTCACCGAGATCCTGCTGGTGATCTTGCTGTAGATCGTGGACGAGCGATTGCCGCGCAGGTTTTCATCGACCAAGCGCTCTAAGACTTCCTTCGGGCTGTTGGGCTTGGCGTGCCCGGCCGGCCAATCGCCGGAGTTCAGCAGTACTTGGCGCAAAGAAGGCGGCGACGCGTGCTTCAACGCGGTCTCCACGTGGGGGCTGTCCTGCCAGATCCACTGCTCAAGCTCGGGGTCGATGACCAGCACAACGAACTGGCCCTGCTGCCAACCAGCCGCAAGAAGTTGCTGCTCGACATCCTGCCGAACCTGCGCCTGCCCCGGCGAGCCGCCGAAGTCCCTGTCCAGGCAGACGACCAGATGCCTATGCGTTTGCAGGAAGCCTTTACACAGTCCTCCGGCGTGGCGCCACAGGCCGCCATCTGTCTTTCCAACCGCACGGCCTAGGTCATGCAAGGGGTCGAAGGCGAACGCGCCACATGCAAGGCTCTGATGGAACTGCTGGCGTGTGAGAAAGCCCTTGAAGGTCTCCGCCATGTTCATGTCGGCCACGTAGAACATGCAGTCGCGCATCAGCTCAGCACCTCCGCCGCGAACAAGGTGCCTAGGTCTAGATCAATGCCCTTCTTCCACTCCTTCAGACGCGGATGGCTCTTGCCCGGAATTACTTCTACGGCGCCCGAAGACGACAGGCGCGCACAGACCAGTTGCTCCAGCTCCACGCTTGCCAGCACGACCGGCGAATGCGACGAGACCCAGACCTGGCTTTGCGGCATCGATGAGAGGGATTGGAGCACCGCCTCGATGGCGCGCGGGTGGATGCCGTTTTCAGGCTCCTCCGTCACGATAATGGTGGGCTGCCTGTTGAGGTAGGGAAGCAGCGTCAGCGCGAGGATGTGCAAGGTGCCGTCCGACAAGCCGGACGAAGGCACCGAGAAGCCGCCGCGGTACCGGACCACGAAGTAGCTGTGGTGGTCGTCCTCCCGCTCGCGAACGTCGATGTCCTCGACTTGCGGCAAGGCTTCCTGAACATGGGCGACCCAGTCGCCATAGGCCTCGCTGCGATAGTCGGGCGCTGAATCGGGCAATGCGCCTTGGCGCTTGAGTTCTAGCGCCAGCCAGGGCATGTTTCGACCGTCAGGAACGATGGTCTTGGGCATACCGGGCGGACTGGCCGTGCGCAAGGCAAACCAGTCGGGCTCCAGGAACACTGCGCTGGTCGTGAGCAGGTCGTGCAACCAGCGCGCAGCGGGGTACTCGTGCTCATGCTCGCGCAGCACGCGCGGCAGCGCGAGGAGCGTAGGCGCAAGACCCACCTTCGTCGACCGTGCCTTGGCGGCAGTCGGCGGCGCTTCGGGGTTGAACTCGGTCTCGTAGCCGAACTCGCGGGAGATGATCAGCCGCCAGTGCTTGTTGGCCTCCGCCTGCACACCATGAAAGCCCGGCAGCTGTCGATCCGGCGCCTGCGACTCGGGAAAGACGAACAGGAACTCGTTGACGACGTGGAGCTCGCGGTCGTCCGAGATCCGGAGGTTGATCTCGTAGCGAATGTGCGTGGGCCAACGGCGTCGATCCTCACGCAACGCTTGGCGGGATCGCTCGGTCCTGGCACGAACGAAGTAGCCCTCCAACACTTTGGATTGAATCTCGGACGGTAGCCGCGCCTCGACGGCGAGAGCGAAGTCGCTGCCGCGTCCCGCGAACACCAGCTCGTTCAGGCTGCCGGCGCGCGGCGGCAAGTCCGGCCGCGTGCGGCGGCGGTTCATGAAGGCTTCGGCCACGCTCTTGGCGTCGAGCAGATCGCCCACCAGACCAGGCAAGTCCAGCAGTGTGGTCTTGCCGGAGCCGTTGGCGCCGACCAGGACGCGGAAGTCGCCCACATCGATGCCCAGCCGCTCGAAGCAGCGATAGCGTGTGGCCTCCAACCGCGTGATCATGCGCTGGGCTCCGGATGCTTGGCGCGGAACTCGGCGTAGGCCTTGGCGATTTCCGGCAGGTCGTCGTCCACGATGCGCTGCTTGCGTTGCAGAAGGCGCCTTTGCAGGGTGCCGCCGATGCGCACCTTCTCTTCCACCGTCACGTCTTGCAGGATCTCTTCGCCATCAGGATGGCGCTTGTAGAGCGTATTGCCGCGGCGGTCGAAGCCCACCTTCTCGGCCACCGCCATGAAGACCGGGTAGTCCTGCTTCTGCCCCAGATCCTCGCGTTGGATCACGGCCTTGGGTTTCTTCTTCAAGAACAGCAGGCTGGTCAGAATGTTGACGTTGGCCTCGACGATGAAGGACTCCACGGGCAGATCAATGCTCGCCAGCACCCAGCAGTGGCGAAGGATCCAGTAGCGGATGTACTCGTCGCCGGGGTTGCCCAGAATGCCGTCGGGCAGCACGACGCCCATGCGGCCGCCGGGCTTGAGCCACTGCACGCATCGCTCGACGAACAACACTTCGGGCGAGACGGCAGGCTTGATGGCGCTGCTCATCACGAACGCGTTGCCCTGCCGCTCCCAGCGCCGGGCAAGCTCGTACTGCTGAAGGATCGCGGGTTCGGTGACAGGGATGTCGGATCCGAACGGCGGGTTGGTCATCAGCACGTCCACCGAACCAAGGGGCACGACTTCGCGCGCCGTCTTGACGCCCGGCAGGTCGCCAGCGGGGAACTCCAGCGAGTTCATGTGGAACAAGTGGCCCAGCGAGTTGCCGGCCATCATCACGTTCATCTGCGCGGCGCGGACAAGAAACGGGTCAAAGTCGGCGCCGCAGAGGTTCCTGCTCGCGAAGGCAGCGAGACGGTCGCGCAGCGAGATGAACTCGTCGGTCTTCTCGTCGCCGGCCTTGATGTTCTTCTCTTTGTGAAACTGGTCGTAGAGGTAATTGAGCGTCTCGACCAGGAACCCGCCGGTGCCGCAGCTGGAGTCGAACACGCGTTCGTTCTCCTTAGGCGCTAGCATCTTGACGACCAGGCGGATCGCGCCACGAGGGGTGAAGTACTGGCCGCGGTCGCCGCGCAGGTTGGTTCCGACAATCTCCTGGTAGGCGGCGCCCTTGGCATCGACATCGGTTCGTGCCAAGTCGTAGCGCGAGAGTTCGGAGACGATGAAGGCGAGCGCGCGGTCGGACAGCGTGATCTCTTCGTTGCCCTTGAAGAGGTCGGGGTACGCGCGTTTGACTGACTCAAATAGCGGCTCAATGCGGCGCCGGATCTCTTTGCGGCCAGCAGCGTCGAAGGGTTCGTAGGGGCCCGCCCAGAAGTTGCGGTGCTCGCCGAGGCGCTTCTCGTCGTGCAGCTTGCAGAAGATGAGATAGAGGAACTGCCAGAAGGCAGCGTCCTTGGGCATGCCTTCGTTGCCGTGGATGTAGTTGTGGCAGCGCCGGAAGGCGATGCGCAGCATCGTCGGATCGGCGGGTCGCATCTTGGCGAGCGAGGCCACTTCGCGCGTGCCGATGCTCTCATCACCCATCGGCCAGTCACCGATGGACTTGAATCGGATGTCAAAGCGTGTGATGTCCTTCAGGAAGAAGAACTGGTCCAGGCCGTTGGTCCACAGGCCGTACTTGCAGCCTTCGACCTCTGCCATGACTTCGTGTAGGACCTGGAAGTCTTTCTGCGCCTCTTCTGGGTCGCGCATGCGGTACGCGCCCTTGGTGCCCAGCTTGGGCTCCTTCTCGATTGCAACGGCGCGGTACAGGTGCTCAGCGGTGTGCGGCTGGCCGGGGGCGAAGATGGCAATGTCCAACTTGCGCAACTTGCCACCGACCCGGACACGGAAGTCGGGCTCCATGTCCTCAGCGGCGATGCCGTACTCGTGGATGATGGCGCGTGCGATGCGCTGGCGAACGCGCTCTTTGTCAGAGTCCTTGACCGGGTTGCCGGTGATGTAGTCGAAGACCTTGCCTTCTTCGGCTTCGGGCGGAGTCTCGATCTCGTCGCCGCCTTCGGTCTCGACTTCGGAAACCACCACGTCATCTTGTTCGGCCGATTGGCTCTTCTTGCGGGGCCTGGCCATCACGCACTCCTCTTTTCGTCAGGCTCGTCGCTGGCCGCTGCAGCGCCACCAGCGCGCACCCAGCCATCGACATCTTCTCTCTTGAACTTCCAGAACCGGCCAACCTTGTGGCCTGGCATGCCCTTGGTCGTGACCCAGCCGTACACGGTGTCCTTTGAGACCCCGAGGTACTCGGCAATCTCGTCAACCGACAGCCATCGATCATCCATTGCGGTCTCCGCTCGACCTCGAGCGTTCGGACTGTACCTGTTTTGACCCGGTTTAGACCAGGTGAGATAGGGTTAAGCTTGATCGTGTCCGATCTAGTGGTGCATGTGCGACACGTCGTTTGGTGCTGAGAGTGGCGCGTCAGCGGTTCCTGCGGCAACCGGGCGCGCAGTGCGGCCCGTGTGCCAGCGATTGCAGTACCTGCCACTTGGCAGGCGGGGATACGTCAACAAACCCGGCGGTCGCCTCGATCAGGCATTTACCTGGATCGAACGTTGGGCTGTGCAGACTGGCGGGTGACCTGCTCCTGACGACTCAGCAACGGCCCAGGTGCACGCTCCATGCCGCGCACGAAGTGATGGACCGCCTCCGCCAGCTTGCGGTCGCTCGCATCGCCCGACTTCGCGAGCGCGGCAGCGATCTCGTGCCAGGCGTGCCGCGCAGCAGCGCGGCTGACCGCTGAGCCCGACCCTTGCCTTGGATTGCTGCTCAGCCGCCTCAAGCGACCGTCCTCGGCAGCTTTCAGTCGCCACAGGTCAGTGTCGTTGCGCATCACCCCACGCGTCGCCTGCCGCGTCGCTTCCGCCTCCACGCCATATCCGCGCAGCTTCTCGGCGAAGGTTTCACGCCACCGGTGAAGGTCGGCCTTTCGAGGATTGAGGCGCTTGCCTCGCCTCGACTCCGCGCGCACGCTGATATGCACGTGCGGATTGGCCTGGTGGTCGTGCAGGACCATCACGTACTTGTGATCGGCCAACTCTGACTGGGCGAACTCGCGCGCCGCACGCTGCACCGTCAACGGGTCCGTGCCGCGCGGCATCGACAGCATGATGTTGTAGGCCTCGCGCCGGTGACCGGGCTCGGCCTCATCTGGGATCAGTGACCCGCCGAGGCGCCATTCATCGGCCAGGTCGCGCAAGGTTTCCTTGCCGCGCATCATCTCGCCACGTTGGTCCTCGATCTCCAGGCGGCCGTTTTTGCTGATGTACCGGAAGTGCGCGGCGATGGCCTTCATGCCGCGCCCGCCGCCCGTCACCTTCACCATCACTTGCGGCGCACGACGGACCACCGTTGCCTCGATGCGTTTGCGGATTGCAGCTGCGCCCTGTCGGGCGGCCTCGCCACTGAGGCGTGGTTGCGGCTTCACCTTGACGACTCGGTTGCCCGGATAGAACAGGCGGTCGCCCCATGTGATCAGGATGCCATCGATGTTGGGTTGTTGGGCCATACGGACCTTCTTGCATCAGTGCGGAGATCGAGCGGAAGAATCGACCTTGCCGCTGCGCGGCTGCAAGTCGGCCAAGAGACGGGCGGCAAACTCCAGGTGCCGGCGCACGTCACCAGCCAGCGTGTCCAGCATCTCCCGATAGGGCCTGGCCGGCTCCACATTGGCTTGGCGCAACAGCGCCGTCAGGCGGTGGACGTTGCGGCTGAGGGTCGATAGTTCTGCGCAGGACGCCATCAAGGTGGCGATGTGCTCGGTCCGGCCCCCGCCGGTGGACAGCACGGGCACGTTGGCGATGAGACCGGCCAGGTAGGCGCCGCGCGAGAGGCCTGCGGCACGCGCGCTAGCAGCGAGCTGACGAGCCTCATCGGCAGACATTCGGATCGACAGCTTGACGCTGGCGGCACTCACTGGGCCGGCAGCGGGTTCATCCATGCAGCGGGCCTCGCCATCCTCTGCAAGTCCGAGATCGCGAGCCACCGCGCGTCGGACCAGCGCCGACACGCTGACCCGCTCCGCCTGCGCACGCGCCACCAGCGCGGCCTTCAAGCCGCGCATATCGACCGTGACGAAGTCATGGGCAGTGGTGTTCATGAGCCGACGAATGGAGGGTCGCGAAGCGCTTGTGAAACTGGCGGCAGGCCGCCTATCTCTGCACTCACCTCATGCCTTCAGCATCACGCAGAAACCCAGCGCCTTCGCGATGATTTTTGGTTCAGATTCATCAGGGGCCGCCGCCTCGGCGGCGCCGATGATGCGGGTCATGAACCGAGTCCGGGACATCAGCGAACCGACCGCGGGCCAGATGCGGGTCGAATCCGAATCAGGTCCGAATCAGGACCAAGTCGAATCCGAGTCGGTGCTGATCCACCCCGCCAAGGTGCTTGCCCCAATCTCGCCCCCAGGCCGTCGCAACCGCAAAGGCCGGGCCTTCGAAGACCAGATTGCACGCCTTCGCGCTGAGGGCTACACGCTGGAATCGATTCGCGATGCCCTGGCGGCGGTGGGCGTGCACGTCAGCAAGAGCACCGTGCAGCGCGAGGCAGCCCGCGAAGCGAAGCGGCCGCAAGCACCAGGGGTTGCCGCCCCCTCTGCCAAGCATGTGATTGCCAGCGCTACGCCCAGCCTGTTGCCGACGGCTCCGTCACCGGCGACGCCGGTGACGCCCCCAACCCCGGCTGACCGACGCAGCGGCAAGGACATTGCCGAGGCCTTTGTGCGCAGCCGCGTGACCAACCCCCTGATCAGCCCCAGGAGCTGAGCCGATGAAACTTGCCGTCATCAACTTCTCCGGCAACGTGGGCAAGACCACCGTGGCCCGGCACCTGCTGCTGCCCCGAATCCCGGGCGCGGAGATGATCGCCGTCGAGAGCCTGAACGCGGACGATGGCCAGGGCCAGGCGTTGCGCGGCCGGCAGTTCGGCGCGCTGCAGGAGTACCTGCAGACCGTGGACAGCGTGGTGGTCGACATCGGCGCCAGCAACGTCGAAGACCTGATGACCTTGATGCGCCGGTACCGCGGTAGCCACGACGACTTCGACGTCTTCATCGTGCCGACCGTGCCCGCCCTGAAGCAGCAGCAGGACACCATCGCCACATTGGCCGAGCTGGCGCAGCTGGGCGTGCCGGCCAGGCGCATCAGGCTGGTGTTCAACATGGTGGAAGACGGCGTCGACCCGGCGCAGGCCTTCGAGACCCTGCTGGCCTTCCTGGCCGAGCAACCGATCGCTCTGGCCGACACGGCCTGCCGGCTGGGCACCAACGAAATCTACGAACGCATCAAGGGCAGCGAAGTCGATCTGCAGGCGCTGGCCCGGGACGAGACGGACTACAAGGCGCTCATCGCCCGGGCCAAGGGCACAGTGGCCAAGCTGGCACTGGCGCAAAGGCTGGCCGTGCGCCGGCTGGCGACGGGTGTGGTGCCTGAGCTCGACGCGTGTTTTGCGGCACTGGGCCTGGCATCGTCCGTCGCCGGCCAAGCTGGTCCGGCAGCCGAGTCGTGAACCGCCCGACCAGCGCGCGCGAAGCGTTGATCGCCGAGGCCTTGGGCGACGTGGCCCAGCTGGTCGGTCGCGTCGAGGCGCTGGCCCCGGCGATGGACCAAGCCCGCCGGGCGCTGGACCAGGCCAGTGCCTGCCTGGCAGGCCAGGCCGAGGCCTTCGAGCGCCGGATGAACGCCCTGACCGAGAACGCGCAGACGCTGGCTGTGCGGCACATCGCGCGCCGGACGGACGCGCTGACCCGCGAGTCGATGGACACTCAGACCCGGGCAATGGCCGACGCGGCGCGGGCACTGTTTGCCGCAGAGATCCACCCTGCCCTGCAGCACCTGGCGCTGCCCTTGCGGCAGATGGTGGCGCGGCTGGACCGGCCCTGGTTGACGTGGCTATCGCATGCCGCGACGGCGGTGGTGGCGTCGCTACTCACCAGCGCCGTGATCCTGTACTTCGGCCAGGGATGAAAGCGGCCGGCCCGGCTACAGGCCGGCCGCGGCGGGAGACAGCATTCAGCCCTTGAGCCTGCGCATCTCTTCGGCCAGCACCCACAGGGCGCGGTTCAGCGCGATGCCGCGGTCGATGCTGGCCACCTCGCGCGTGTGCATGCGGCGGCCCTGCACCGTGCGGCCGGGGATGCCACCACGCATCAGAGACTCCTGGATCCGCTGGAAGCCGAGCCAGAGGCTGCGGCCCTGGTCCTCGGGGCGGCGGGGCTGGGTCAGCTGCTCGGCATCGATCGGTGCCGGCGGCTCGCCCTCCGCCCGTTCGCCGTAGCGCAGCGCCAGCGCGGCGCGCGCCAGCGCCCGCTCTTCGTCGGGCTCGAGCTCGATGGCCTTCATCGCGGCCGTGGCCTGGTCGACGGCCTCGAACTCGTCGACGACCCGGAAGGCGCCCTCGATCACCTCGGTGCGCAGGTCGCCGGTCTTCGGCGGCCGGTGCGGGATCCGGATGTCGTCGACTACGTCGCCGACGACCAGGCCGTTGCAGCAGACGAAACGGAACTGCCCGGCCAGGAGCTGGTAGCTGCTGGCGCCGTCGTGGCTGTTGATGAGGATGATCTCGTTGACCTCCGGCTGGTGCCGGGCCTGGCCGGCGTGCCGCAGGCGCACCATGTGCTTGGTGTAGGAGGCCTTGCCTTCGATGCGGCTGTGGCCCTGGGCCACCATGAAGGGCTCGAAACCCTCGTGCCGCAGACCACGCAGCACGTCGATGGTGGGGATGTAGGCGTAGCGGTCCGACCTGCTGCTGTGCTTGCCGGCGGCGAAGATGGACGGCGCGGCCTGGTGCATCTGGTCTTCGGTCAGGGGCAGTTCGCTGCGCAGCACACGCGTGCTCCTGGCAAAGCGGGTGGCCAGCGTGGGATGGTTGGTCATGGTGCGTTCTCCTTAGGCGTTGCGGGCGGCAGCTGCCGGGCGTTGCGCGTCGGCGGAATCCATCTCTTCGACGAAGGCGTGCCGCGCGCGGCGTGCGTCGGCCTCAGCCCGGGTGTCCAGGTAGTCCACCTCGTCGGCCGTGAACGTCAGGGCGTGCGCGGTGCCGCCGTCTGCGGCGGTGTAGGTGTCGCTGCGCACCCAGCCCACCACGTTGACGTGGCTGCCCTTGTCAAGGAACTTGGCGGCGTTCTCGGCCTGGCGCCCCCACAGCGTCCAGCGGATGGCGGTGGATTCCGCGGCGCGGTCGTCACCACGGCCGCGGGACTGGTTGCTGATGGCCACGAAGGCGGCGCGGGCCAGGGTGGCGCCCTCACTGCCCTTGACCTGGTCGAGCCGGACGGCGCCGGCGAGATGCGCATTGCGCTGGATGACCTGCACTGCAGACATGGAGTCCTCCGAACCGAGACGACCGGCCGGGCGTCGATGGATGCCCTGGAAGCTGATCCTCTCGCTCGGACTCACCTCGCTCCGCCCTGGGGCGGCGGGGGTGGGGGAAGGCCCCTTCCCTCACGGGAAGGGGTGGGGGATGGGTGGGGTGGATGGCAGCTGTAGCGGTGCGCCGAGGTCTCGGCCCACCGCTTGAAGATCCCCCCACAAGTCCCCCTCGCCCTGGGACGGGGGCTTGTGGGGGGAGCGCGGTGGGCTGCATCGGCGCGGGCGGCCCCTGGGGCGGAGCCCAGCGCGGCGCATCACCGTGGAGCCGGGCAACGAGGACCACCGCTGCGGCGGCCCCGCGGCCGGCGTGACACCGAGCGCAGCGAATGGCGCGCCGGGCGAGCCGCAGCGGTCACGCCTGGCAGGCGGCCGGCATCGGGCGGGGCGGGTGGCCGGGGTGACGATCCGGCCGGCGCGCAGCGCCCGCAGCGAAGCGAAGGCCGCGGAGCGCCGGCCAGTTCGTCAAGCGCTCGCGTGCTGGGCGCGCAGCGCCCAGGACAATGGGCGAGCGCGATCCCCGGGCACGGGACAGGCCGCCAGCGTGGTCATGCCGGCGAAGCCGGCCTGGATGTGTTGCGCCAGCGATCGGAGCCCGACAGGGGCGAGACCGGCGCCCCGGCGCAGGGCTCGACGCGCAGCGCGAGAGCGCGGTCCGACGGAGGAGGAGGCGCCCAGTGGTTGCAGCATCGATTGTCCTGGCATGCACGATTGGAAGCACCCATGTGGGCGACAAAGAGTCGATGAGGACGTCGGCACTTGGGGCTCCACATCGGCTCTAAGCGGACGACTGCCGTGCGTGCACGGTCGGCGGGAGACGACCCTCAGGAGACATAAGCAGTCCTGATCTCGGCGTTGTATGGCTGCCGGTCGAACTTCCAACTTCACTGAACTCGTTGGAGTTCAAGCTGCGATAGGCCGTGCTCTGGTGGCGCCGTTCGTGCTCGGCGCGGCCTGGAACTTCCCGCCTACCGGCACTGGGAGAAGACGCGCGCGCAGGGGACGACCGACTTCTGCGTCTTCGCGACGGTGGCGCTGACCTCGTTCGCCCCGGGCGCGTCGATGACCAGACGCGGTGTGCCTGGCTGAGCCTGGGATCGCCGCCGCCCATCGCACTGGTCAGCGTGGCGCTGCGGCTGCCGGCGCTGCGGCGCCGCCCCGCCCTGTCGACGCAGACGGGGCACTGAGCGCACCGGGTCGTGACGACCCGGGCGCGATGGGCGACGAATCGCACGCAATCGGCACCGGCGTCGCGTGCGAGTCAGCTTCGGGCAAGGTCGCAAGGGCGACAATCCCGACCGTGCGTACGCCCACGCCCACACCCACGCCGGATCCGGCCCACTTCGCTCGCGCCGTCACCGAGCTCGGCGAGAAGCGGCCGGTCGTCGCCTCCCGGGCGATATTCAATGCCCGGGGCGTGAAGATCGTGGACAAGGGGGTGCGCGTCGACAGCCGGCTGTACGAGAGACTCTCGCAGCACCGGCTGCGAGAGCCGCTGGCCGAGGCGCTGACAGTGGCGCCAACCGTCGATGCGCAGCGGCTGAGCCACCTGGCCGCGCAGGTCCTCGGGCAGAACCCGATCCTGGGGGCCCTGCTGCCGCCCGGTCGGCTGCGTGAGCACCTGCTCGAGGAGGTGTCGCTGCTGCCTCTCCCGCGCGCGGTGGCCTTGCAGCTGACGGCGCTGGAGGAGACGCGCCCGGACGCCTGGCAGCACGCGCTGCGCAGCATGGTCATCGCTGGCTGGCTGGCGGGCGCGAGCGATGGGGGCACGCGCCATGACATGCGCATGATGGCTGCCGGCGGGCTGCTGTACGACATCGGCATGCTGCACCTTGACCCGGTGCTGCATCGGCCGCAGGTGGAGCTGGCGGCCGAGCAGCGCCGCCACCTGTACACGCATCCCCTGGTCTCGGAGATGCTCCTCGAGCGCCACCAGGAGTACCCCTCGGAGCTGCTGCGTGCCGTGCTGGAGCACCACGAAAGCCTGGATGGCAGCGGCTATCCGCGCGGGATCGCCGGCGGTGCGATCAGCCGCGGAGGGCGCATCCTCGGGCTGACCAAGCTGGTCGCGACGCTCACGGCGCCCGGCGTGGCGGCCGCCGCTCAGCGGTTGTCCGTCGTGCTGCGGATGAACCGCCACCGTTACGACGAGGTTCTGTCGGTGCTGGTGGAGCGTGCGCTGCCGCATGAACCGGTGGTGGTGGCCCCGACTGCGCAGGACCCCCTGAATGGCCTGCAGGAGGTCGAGCAGCTGCTCCTGGGCTGGCCTTCGGCGCCGCTCGCCGAGCTGTCGCCGGAGCGGCGCGAAGCCGTGGCCGTCGTGCAGAGGCAATGCGCCCAAGTCGCGCGCGTCCTCGCCCGGGCGGGGGTGGGTGGCGAGGCGCTGGGCCGGGGGTGTTTTTTATTGGCCCCTTTGTCGGGGGGGCCTGGCCGGGGGGGGGGGGGGGTGGCGAGGCGCTGGCAATGCTGGCGCGCGAGACCCTGGACGACGTGGCCCGCGCGGAGCTGGCATTGATTGCGCACGAAGCCGTTTGGCAGCTGCGCGTCGTGGCGCGCCAGGCGCGGCGCCGCATCCGGGCCTCCGAGGCGCCGCTGCCGCCGTGGATGACAGCGTGGCTGGACAAGGTGGACCGGTTGTGTGCCCGTTGGCTGAGCGACGCGGCCGCTGTCGGCGCCGAGGCTGTTCCGCTGGCCTGAACGGGCCGGTCTCCTGGCCTGGTGAGGCTTGCGGTCGCCCGCCGAGCGGCGCCACCGTGTCAAGGTGCACGACCGCAAGTGGCGGGAGCATCCGTGCCGCTGCATCACCCGCCCAGCGCTGACGGACCATCGGATACAGCTCAACCTGGCGGAACAGGTGGAACTCGAGCTGGAGACGCCGTGGCGTGACGGAACGACGCCTCTGATGATGACTCCACTGGACTTCTTGCAGCGGTCGGCCGCGCTGTTGCCGCGGCCGAGACTGCAGCTTCGGGCTGAATGGACAGCTGTCTGTCGCCAGCGGCGGCTTGTGGCCGGGAGTGCCAGTTGACTCGCTCGCCAGGTAGCCGCCATTGAGCAAGGCAGCCGCACCAACACAACGGTTGGCGCGGCTGCAGACAACGACCTCAGATCTCCGTCTGCTCGGAGATCTCGAGCGCGTCATCGACCTCGATACCGAGGTACCTCACCGTCGACTCGAGCTTCGAGTGCCCGAGCAGCAGCTGCACCGCCCGCAGGTTCTTGGTGCGCCGGTAGATTAGCGTCGCCTTGGTCCTGCGAATCGAGTGCGTGCCGTAGTCGGCTCGGTCGAGCCCCAGCTCGTCGACCCAGTGCCCGAGGATCCTGGCGTACTGCCGGGTCCCGAGATGCGGTGAGTCGTGCAGACGGCTGGGGAACAGGAAGTCGTCCGGCTTCAGCGCGGCCTGCCTGATCCAGGCCCGCAGTGCCGCCCGCGCTGGCTCCGTGATCTCGAACTGCACCGGGCGTTGCGTCTTGTGCTGCATCACGACCGCCCGGGAGGCGACCTGTTCGCCGTGACACACGTCGCGCACCTTCAGTGCAACGAGGTCGCAGCCCCGCAGCTTGCTGTCGATGCCCAGGTTGAGCAGCGCGAGTTCGCGCACGCGGCCCTCCATCTGCAGGCGCACTCTCAGCGCCCAGATGTCCTTGAGCTTGAACGGCGCCTTCTGTCCGACGAGCTTGCCCTTGTTCCAAGGCTCGCGGTGGATGCGGGTTTCGGTTGTGGTGTCCATGGTGGACTCCTCGTTGGCGGCTCGGCGCCGCCGCCCTGACGCCGACGCCTTCAGGCGTCGGATGTCCATCTTTGACACTTCTTGATAGACTGGGCAAGTCCGATCCTGGAGGCAACACCGTGGGCATGAACGTCAACCTCACCCCGCAACTCGAGGAACTGGTCCGCGCCAAGGTGGCGTCGGGCATGTACACCTCGGCCAGCGAGGTTGTTCGCGAGGCGCTGCGGCTGATGGACGAGCAGGACCGCCTGCGCGCCGCAAAGCTCGAACAGCTTCGGGAGGACGTTCGCCAAGGCTTGGCCAGCGGGGCGTCACAGCCCTGGAGTGCGTCAACGATGAAGTCCGAAGCCCGTTCGCGGCGAGAGCGCAAGACCGCGTAGCCGAGCTGCAGTGGCAATCGTCGTTCGGCGCCCGCTGGCGGCGCTCGACATCCTGGACGTCTGGGATCACATCGCCGATGACGACATGATGGCAGCGGACCGTTGGGTCGACGAGCTCGACTCCGCTTTGGGCCGGCTGGCGACGCAACCGTTGATGGGCCGGGCGCGGCCAGAGCTTTCTTCGTACCTCAGGAGCTTCGCATTCCAGCGCTACGTGATCTTCTACGTCCCTCTACCGGACGGGATTGACGTGGTGCGGGTGCTGCATAGTGCCCGGGACATCGACAGCGACCTACTCGCCGGCAACCCCTGAGAGCTGGCGAGACTCGGAGCTGCGCGCATTGCTGTCGTTCAAGGGCTGAGTTCGGCCACATCCGGTCGCTGGCCATTGACGGCTTTCAGGTAGCCTCAGGCGCGTT
>CAZWUR010000056.1:0-32247 GCA_964637205.1 uncultured Rubrivivax sp. | reverse complement strand
AATACCGGCCTGTCACGCCGGGGGTCGCGGGTTCGAGCCCCGTCCGCTCCGCCAAGTTTTTCAAGGCCACCGCTTTGCGGTGGCCTTTTTTATGGGCTGTGCAGATCCCTCAGCGCATCGGCACGGCGAAGCGGTAGTCCAGGCCGAGGCCGAGGCTGTCGGCGCTGAAGCGCCGGTCGCCCGAGCCTCGGGTCTCGATGTGGCCGGCGCTCAGGTGCAGCGAGAGCCGGTCGTCGAGCCGGTAGCGCAGGCCGCCGCTGAGCTTGACACCGAGTCCGTGCACGTTGGCACCACCCATGAACTGACCGAAGAACTGCAGTCGGTCCGTCGGCCTGGCGCGGGTCTGCACGCCGACGCCGGCCAGCAGTTCGCCATAGCCGGGATAGCCCAGGTAGTCGCTGTAGGCCACCGCGGCCTGCACGGGCAGGTACCAGGGCCCGCCGAGCGGCGTGTCGACCTGGATGCCGACCATCTGCAGGTTCTCGCGGTGAATGCCGCGGTAGCGCAGCTTGAACTCGGTCTGCTGGAACAGGCTGACGCGAAAACCACGCCAGCTGGCCGGTGCCGCGTTGGCGTCGCCGCCGTCGGCGGCACCCGAACGCAGGTGCTGGGTGAGCGCCAGCGCGTAGGTCTGGTTGCGCGAACTGCCCTTGGGCGCGCTGAGGTAGCCGACCGACAACGCCAGCCCCAGGTTCCGCGTCAGCGCGTATTCGACCGAGACTTTCGGGTAGACCAGCAGGCCCGGGCCGGTGTCGATGATCTCGGGCGCGTAGCCGCCGGAGCCGAGTCCGACTTGCCCGTACAGGCTCAGACCCTGCGCCAGGCGCACACGGCGACCGATGCCGCCCAGCATCTGGTTGTAGATGGGCAGGCCGCTGTAGCCCACGCCGAGCGCCCCGAACCAGTAGGCATCGGACGCGAAGAAATGCGAGAACTGCAGGTCGGCGGTGCGCACCGTGCCCTTGTTGGTGCCCTGCGGGTGAATCTGGCGGAAGTTGTCCAGCGCCACCGTCAGCATGTTCTCGCCCGCCTCGGCGGCCGTCCGGCGGTCGTCGGCCGCCGACAGCGGCTCGCCGTGGCGGCTGAAGGCGCCGCTCAAATAGGTGTAGGGGATCGTCACGAAGACGTTGGCCTGGGTGCTGTCGATCAAGGACTGCCGGAACTTCATCCGGGTCGCGCTGGCGCCGACCGCGAACGGCCCGAGGTCATAGGCCAGGCCAACCGAGGCCTTGACGAAACCTCCGGTGCCCGACAGCAGCTTGCTCTGGGCGATGCTGCGCCCGCCGCCGCCGCCGCCGCCCGACAGGTCGGCCGTGGCCAGCAGCGATCCGACAAGGCGGTACTGCAGATGCACGCCGAGGTCGAAGGCCATGAAGCCCCCGTACTCGCCCTTGACGTGGGGCGCATACACCCCCGCGCCCAGGTACAGGCCGTCGCGCACCTTGCTGTGCACGTGAAAGCCCAGCAGATCGATCGGGGCGTCGCCGGGCACCTTGATGATCTGGTAGTCCAGCATCAGCAGGGCCTCGTTGCTGCGCAGCGTCTCGTCGGGCGGGGCGCTTGGCGCCTTGTCCTGCGCTGCGGCCAGACCGGCGAGCAGGCCGGCGGCCAGTCCGATCGCGGTGATGCGAGTGTGTGGGGCCATGCTGTGTCCGATAGAGCCCGAAGGGCGCGCCGCGACGGCCGCTGCCTCGCCATCATGAGGCGACCCCGACGTCGAGCGGCGAAGGGGTACGGGGCGCGTCCAGACCCCGCGCCTGATCTTACGGTCCTTCGCCGTGCATGCGCGGCCCGTATCGTGCGGTTTGCCGTTGGGCGGCAGCCACCAGGCCTTCTGGCATCAGGGGCAGGCGCCGCCCGGTAGACTCCGGGGTATTCCTGGAGACGCCATTTCATGACCACACTCACCGAAAGCACGCTGCTCGACGCGCTGAAAACCGTCATCGACCCGAATACCGGCGTCGACCTCGTTGCCGGCAAGCAGCTGCGCAATCTGCAGATCGAAGGCGGCGACGTGTCCTTCGACGTCGAACTCGGCTACCCGGCGAAAAGCCAGATGCCGGCGCTGCGCTCGGCACTCATCGCCGCGGCGCGCACGCTGCCCGGCGTCGGCAACGTCAGCGTGCAGATGTCGAGCAAGGTCGTCGCGCATGCCGCGCAGCGCGGCGTGCAACTGCTGCCGAAGGTCAAGAACATCGTCGCCGTGGCGTCCGGCAAGGGCGGCGTCGGCAAGAGCACGACCACCGTCAACCTGGCCCTGGCGCTGGCGGCGGAGGGCGCCAGCGTCGGCATCCTGGACGCCGACATCTACGGGCCCAGCCAGCCGATGATGATGGGCATCGAGGGTCGCCCCGAAAGCCCCGACGGCAAGACCATGGAGGCGCTGGAGAACTTCGGCGTGCAGGTGATGTCGATCGGCTTCCTGGTCGACGCCGACAACCCGATGATCTGGCGTGGCCCGATGGCCACCCAGGCCCTCGAGCAACTGCTGCGCCAGACCAACTGGCGCGAGCTCGACTACCTGCTGGTGGACATGCCGCCGGGCACCGGCGACATCCAGCTCACGCTCAGCCAGCGGGTGCCGTTGACCGGCGCGGTGATCGTCACCACGCCGCAGGACATCGCCCTGCTCGACGCCAAGAAGGGGCTGAAGATGTTCGAGAAAGTGGGCGTGCCCATCCTCGGCATCGTCGAGAACATGGCCGTCTACTGCTGCCCGAAATGCGGCCACACCGAGCACATCTTCGGTGCCGACGGCGGCAAGAAGATGTCGGCCGAGTACGGCGTCGACTACCTCGGCGCGTTGCCGCTGAGCCTGTCGATTCGCGAACAGGCCGACTCCGGGCGGCCGACCGTGGTTGCCGACCCGGACAGCGAGATCGCCGGCATCTACAAGTCGGTGGCGCGCCAGGTGGCGATCAAGATCGCCGCCAAGTCCAAGGACTACTCGGCCAAGTTCCCGACGATCTCGATCAGCAAGACCACCTGAGCCACCTGAGTGCCGGCGAGGCTGGGGCCGCCGCGGGCGGCCCCGGCGTCACCTTCAGTTGAACAACAGGTTCGGCAGGAACAGGCTGACCTGCGGCACATAGGTGACGATCACCAGGAAGCCCAGCAGGATCGACAGCCAGGGCAGCGCGGCGCGCACGACCTGCACCAGGTTCATGCCGGTGATGCCGCTGGTGACGAACAGGTTCAGCCCTACAGGTGGCGTGATCATGCCGATCTCCATGTTCACCACCATGATGATGCCCAGGTGGATCGGGTCGATGCCAAGCTGGGTCGCAATCGGGAAAAAGATCGGCGCCAGGATCAGGATGATGCCGGTCGGCTCCATGAAGTTGCCAGCCACCAGCAGGATGATGTTGACCACCAGCAGGAACATCCAGGGCGCCATGCCGGCCGCGAGGATGGCCTCGGCGATCGTCTGCGGGATGCGCTCGGTGGTCAGCACATGCGCGAACAGCAGCGCGTTGGCGATGATGAACATCAGCATCACCGTGGTCTTGCCGGCCTCAAGGAAGACCTCGGGCAGATGACCCCAGGTGATGTCCTTGTAGATCACGCAGGCCACGAAGACGGCGTAGACGGCCGACACCGCGGCGGCCTCGGTCGGCGTGAAGATGCCGCCGTAGATGCCGCCCATGATGATCACCAGCAGCATCAGGCCCCAGACCGAGTCCTTGAACCGCTTCAGCAGTTCGGACGTGCTGGCCCGCTCGGTGCGCGTCAGCGTCAGTTTGCCGGCACGCCACCAGACGGCCGCGGCGAGCAAGAAGGCCAGCAGCAGGCCCGGCACCACGCCGGCCATGAACATGCGGCCGACCGACTCCTCGGTCACCGCGGCATAGACCACCATCACGATCGACGGCGGGATCAGGATGCCCAGCGTGCCGGCGTTGCAGATCACGCCGGCGGCGAACTCCTTCGGGTAGCCGCTCTTGACCATGCCGGCGATCACGATCGAGCCCACCGCCACCACCGTGGCCGGGCTCGAGCCCGACACCGCGGCGAACAGCGTGCAGGCCATGACGCTGGCGATGGCCAGGCCGCCTCGCATGTGGCCGACGGCGGCGATCGCGAACGCGACCATGCGCTTGGCCACGCCACCGGTGCTCATCAGGGCCCCGGCCAGAATGAAGAACGGAATCGCGAGCAGCGTGTAGTGCTCGCTGGTCTCGTAGATCTTGATCGTCAGGCTGGCCAGCGAGTCGGTGCCGACGAACATGATCGTCAGCAGGCTCGACAGGCCCAGGGAAATGGCCACGGGCATGCCCAGGGCCATCAGCCCGAACAGCGTGATGAAGAGGATCGCGGTGTTCATGGGTTGGACTCCTCGGCCTTGAGCTTGAGCGCGTCGGCGACCTCATCGGCCAGATGCAGGCTGTCGGACTTGCCGCTGACCAGTTGCCACAGCACCTGCAGGAAGCGAAAGGCCATCAGCGCGTAGCCCAGCGGCAGGATCGAGCGCGCCATCCAGACCGGGATCGGGAGGTCCTCGAGCTCGACGCCGACCATCTTCATCTTGCTGACGTACTCGTAGGCGCCGAAGATGACGATGCCGGTGTAGGCCAGACACAGCAGCACGACGCCGATCGAGATCAGGCGGCGGGTGGCCGAGGGCAGCAGCCGCACCAGCGCGTCGACACCGATGTGGGCGCCCACGCGCACGCCGTAGGACACGCCGACGAAGATCATCACGGCGAACAGCAGGCCGGTCATCTCCAGCGCCCAGGTGAAGCCGGTGTTGAAGACGTAGCGCAGGACGACCTGCGTGAAGGTGAGCCCGGTCATGGCCGCCAGCGTCAGCATGACGATCCATTCCTCAAGACGGTCGATCCAGCGCATGGCTGCTCTCCTGTGAGATCGGCCGCAGCGCCGCGGGGCGCGACGGTCTGCGGCCGATGGGGACGGCGCGGTTTACTTCTTGTTGGCGGCCAGGGCGGCCTCGATGATGTCCTTGCCGATGTCGGCCTCGAACTTGCTCCAGACCGGCTTCATGGCCTCACGCCATTGCGCCTGCTCGGCCTTGCTCATCGGCAGCACTTCGGCCTTCTTTTCGTCAATGACCTTCTTGCGGTAGTTCGCATCCTCGTCGAAGGCGACCTTGTTGCCGTACTTGATGGACTCGACCATGGCCTTGTTCAGCGCGGTGCGCACGTCGGCCGGCAGCTTGTCCCACCAGCCGGCGTTGGCGATCACCATGTAGTCCAGCACGCCGTGGTTGGAGTCCATGATGTACTTCTGCACCTCGTGGAACTTCTTGGTGTAGATGTTCGACCAGGGGTTCTCGGTGCCGTCGACGACCCCGGTCTGCAGCGCCTGGTAGACCTCGGCGAAGGCCAGTTTCTGCGGGTTGCCGCCGACGGCCTTGAACTGCGCCTCGAGCACGTCCGAGCTCTGGATGCGGAACTTCAGGCCCTTGGCGTCGCCGGGCACCTTCAGCGGCTTGTTGGCCGAGAGCTGCTTCATGCCGTTGTGCAGATAGCCCAGGCCCTTGATGCCCTTGCCCTTCATCGAGTCGAGCAGTTCCTGGCCCTTGGGGCTGTCCTGGAAGCGGTCGACGGCCTCGATGTCGTCGAACAGGAAGGGCAGGTCGAAGACCTGCAGCTTGGGCGTGTACTTGGCGAACTTGGCCAGCGAGGGGGCGATGATCTGCACGTCGCCGAGCAGCAGCGCTTCCATTTCCTTGCCGTCGCCGAAAAGCTGGCTGTTCGGGAAGACCTGGACCTCGACCTTGCCCGGCAGGGCCTTCTCGGCGAGTTCCTTGAACTTCAGCGCGGCCTGGCCCTTGGGCGTCTGGTCGGCCACGACGTGGCTGTACTTGATGACGATCGGCGCGGCGGCGGCCGGCAGCACGGCGGCGAGGGCCAGCGCAGCGGCACTGGCGATCAAACGGATGTTCATGCGGGTTTCCTTGCGGCAGTCAGTGGACAGCACGCAGCGTAGAGAGCATTTTGAAAAAGTCAGTTGTGGGAAACACGATGGTTGACATGGCTCAAAACCGGCCGCTCAGGCCATGCCGTCCACCCGCAGGCAGACCGTGAAGCAGGCGCCACCGCCTTCGCGGTTGGCCGCCGACAGTTCGCCACCGTAGCGCTCGACGATGCTGCGGCTGATCCACAGACCCAGGCCGGTGCCGTCCTTCTTGCGCGTGACGAAGGGTTTGAACAGCTGGTCCATCAGCGTCGCCTCCAGGCCCGGGCCGCTGTCGGCGACGTCGATCGCGACATGCTCCGGGTCCAGGTCGCGCGTGGCGATGACCAGCGTGCCGCCTTCGGCCATGGCGTGGATCGCGTTGACGAGCAGGTTGACCAGCACCTGCTGCAGCTCGTTGCGGTTGATCGCCGGCTGGCGCGTCGCGGCGAAGTCCCGCACCAGTTTGATGCGCGTCGTGGCCAGCAGGTGGCCGACCAGCACCAGGCAATCTTCGGCCACCGCTGCGGTGTCGACCGCGGCGACATAGCCGGCGTATTCGGCCGGCCGCGCAAACTGCAGCAGCTGGGTCACGATCAGGCGCATGCGCTCGACCTGCTCGTCGATCAGGCGCAGTTCTTCGCGGGCCGCGCTGCTGACCTCGGGCGGCAGCTGGGTGCGCACCAGGTCCAGATTGCCCAGGATCACGGCGATCGGGTTGTTGATCTCGTGCGCGATGCTGGCCGTCAGCTGGCCCACGGCGGCGAGCTTCTCGCTGCGCAGCAACTGGCCCTGGGCGTTCTCCAGCTCGCGCGTGCGTTCGGCGACCTTGGCGTCAAGCTCGGCGTGCCAGCGCTGCAGCACGCCGAGCAGCTGGTCGAGATGGCGCGCCAGGCGGCCGATCTCGTCTTCGCTGGCGACCGCGCCGACGCGCGCGCCGAGGTTGCCGGCTTCGACGATGCGCATCGTCGCCGCCATGCGCTCCAGCGGGCCGAAGATCGTGCGCGCCCAGCGCAGCGAGACCACCGACGCGACGATCATCACGGCGAAGAAGACGACGCCGATGCCGGCCAGGGCGGCGTACTTCAGCAGCGTGAACGGCCGGTCCAGGAAACCGACGTAGAGCATGCCGACACGTTCGCCGCCGGCGTCGCTCAGCGGCTCGTAGGCCGACACATACCAGTCGTTGACGACGAAGGCGCGGTCGAGCCAGGTCTGGCCGCGGCCGAGCACCGCGTCGCGCACCGTCTGCGAGACGCGGGTGCCGATCGCGCGCTCGTCGGGGACCGGGCCGAACAGGCGCACATTGGTGCTGATGCGCACGTCGTCGAGAAACAAGGTGGCGGTGCCCCGGCTGCCGAAGGGCAGGGAGCCCTCGGGGTAGACGATTTCATTGATGTGGTCGATGAAGGCCAGGTTGCGGTTGAGCAGCACGCCGGCCCGCACGCTGCCGAGCACCGCGCCGGCGTCGTCGCGCACCGTGCGCGTGGACAGCAACAGCATCGCGCGCGCCTCGCGGGTGCGTTCGGTGGGCGCCGCATTGCGCGTGCCGACCAGGGGCACGGCGACGCGCTCGCGCAGCGCCGCGTCGAGCAGGGCGGCCTGCTCGCCCGGGTCCAGTACCACCAGGTGGGTGCCGGTGCCGGCCAGGCCGGGCGTCCAGTGGATGAAGTCCAGGCGGGCCTGCTGCCCGGCGGCCGAGAGCAGAGCCTGCACGTCGCCGCCGGCCACCAGGGCCAGGTGCAGCGCGTGCGAATCGGCGATCGCCCGCGTGCCGGTGCCGACCTCGGCGAGCACACGCTCGAAGTAGCCCTGCGCCACCGCGAGGTCGGCGCGGACCTTGGTGATCAGCAGGCGGTCGAAGGCTTGGTTGCTCCACCACAGCAGCAGCACACCGAGCAGGGGCAGCACGCCGAGCAGGGGCAGCAGCACCATCGCCAGCAGCTTGTTGCGGATCGACAGCGAGCTAAAGCGTGGCATGTCTTGGTGTCTGCCCGGGCCAGGGCGGACGGGTCCGGCCCGCGACTCGCCGGGGCCGCCTGGCGTCCCGTTCCAGGCGCACGGCGATGCGCAATCGAGCTCGTCCGGTCATCGGGTGAAAAAGTGCAGGAGGCGGTCGGATTCAGGCCTGACTGTACGTCCGGCGGACCCGGACCCTCCCGCGGCAGGTGCATGGCATCGGCCTGCGAACTGCCTGAGCACGACGCCGAGCCTGCCGGCCGCAATTGTCAACCCGCAGCGATGTTCGCCCCCGGCAGCGACAGCTCGACGCGCAAGCCGCCGAGGTCCGATGCGCCCAGCGTCAGCTGGCCACCGTAAAGGCCGGCCAGTTCGTGCACGATCGCCAGGCCCAGCCCGCTGCCGGGCTGGGATTCGTCCAGGCGCACACCCCTGGCCATCACCGCGTCGCGCCGCGCGGCATCGATGCCCGGGCCGTCGTCGTCGATGGTGATGCACAGCCGCCGGCCTTGCGGCGGCGTGAGCACCCTGGCGCCGACCCGGACTTCGCTGCGCGCCCATTGGCAGGCGTTGTCGAGCAGGTTGCCCAGCATTTCCTGCAGGTCCTGCAACTCGCCGGCGAAGGCCAAACGCGGGTCCACCGGTTCGCACGCCAGGCGCAGGCCGCGCGCCGCATGCACGCGCTCCATCACGCGCAGCAGACCCGCGAGCACGGGCGCCAGTGCGACGCGCGCACCGGGCAGGCCATGCGCCGCCGCCGCGCGCGAGCGCGCCAGATGCCAGTCGACGTGACGGCGGGCGACGGTGGTCTGTTCCTGGACCAGGGCCGCGAGCTCGCGGGTCTCGCCCGGGCGTGCCTCAGCCGTTGCCGCGGCCTGCGCCATGGCCGCCAGCGGTGTCTTGATCGCGTGCGCCAGATTGCCGGCCTGGGTGCGTGCGCGTGCCACGACCTGCGCATTGCGTTCGAGCACGGCGTTGAAGTCGTCGATCAAGGGCTGCAGCTCGGCCGGGAACTGCCCGTCGAGGCGTTGTGAATGACCCTCGCGCACGCCGGCCAGCGTGCGCTGCAGAGCGCGCAGCGGCGCCAGCCCCACGGCCACCTGCGCCACCGCCGCGGCACACAGCAGGACCAGCAGGCCGGCCAGCGAAGCGGCCAGCACGCCGTTGAAGCGGCGCACGGCGGCTTCGGTCGCCTGCAGGTCAGCGGCCACCAGAAGGCGCCACTCCGCGCTGTCGCCGTCACGCCGCACGGTGCGCTCGACCACCATCAGGCGCGAGCCATCGGGTCCGGCGGTTTGATGTTGATGGACGACACCGTCGGCAAGTGCGTCGGGCCGGGCCGCGAGCGCGGTGTCCCACAGCGAGCGCGAGCGCAGCACGCCGCGCTGGGTGGCGCCGGCGGCGATCTCGTCGACCTGCCAGTACAGGCCCGAATACGGTCGCGACCAGCGCGGGTCGCTCAGGCCTGCGGCGTCAAGCTGCGGCCGGCCCGACGCATCGAACTCGAGCCGCGCCGTGACCTGATCCAGCTGCGCCGTCAGCCCAGCGCCGAACTGGCGCAGCACATGGTCGCGAAACAGGCCGGCCAGCAACAGACCGGTCAGCACCAGCGCGAGCAACAGCGCCGCCAGCGTCGCGGCCAGCAGGCGAAAGCGCAGCGAACGCGCCCAGCGCTGGCCGGCCGCCCTCACGGTGGCGCGACCAGCCTGTAGCCCAGCCCGCGCACGGTCTCGATGGTCTCGGGCGGCAGCTTCTTGCGCAGCCGGCCGACGAAGACCTCGATGGTGTTGGAGTCGCGGTCGAAGTCCTGCGCGTACAGGTGCTCGGTGAGCTCGGTGCGCGACACCACGCTGCCGGGCCGATGCATCAGGTAGGCCAGCAGGCGGTATTCGTGGCCGGTCAGGGCGACCGTTCGGCCGTCGAGCGCGACGCGCCCGCTGCGTGTGTCCAGCGTCAGCCCGCCGCAGCTCAGCATTGGCGACGCCAGCCCCTGCGCGCGCCGGATCAGCGCACGCAGCCGCGCCATCAGCTCTTCCATGTGGAAGGGCTTGGCCAGATAGTCGTCGGCACCGGCATCGATGCCGGCCACCTTCTCGTGCCAGCTGTCGCGCGCGGTGAGGATGAGCACCGGCATCGAGCGCCCGGCTTCACGCCAGCGCCTGAGCACGCTCAGACCGTCGAGCATCGGCAGACCGAGGTCGAGCACGGCGGCATCGAAGGCTTCGGTGTCGCCCAGATGCTGCGCGTCGCGCCCGTTGTCGGCCTCTTCGACCACATAGCCCGCTTCCTGCAGGCCGGCACGCAGTTGTGCGCGCAGGGTCGGGTCGTCCTCGACGAGCAGGATCTTCATCGACGGGACTCGTCGGTGGCCCGGTCCTTGTGCCTGTCCTTGCGCTTCACCTCGAGCACCTGCGCCGTCGCCGCGTCGAGCTCCAGCTTGAGCAACTGGCCGTCCGCCTGCAGCAGCTTGATCTCGTAGATCCAGCGCCCCTTGTCCAGCTCGAGCTCGAGCTCGAGCACCTGTCCGGGGTGGCTGCGCTGCAGGCGCTCGAGCAGGGTCGGCAGCGGCAGGACCTGGCCGGCCTGCACCGCCGCCCGTGCCCGGTCGTGGTCGCGGTCGTGGTCGGCGCTGCCGATGGCCTGGACCGCCGGCAGCGCCAGGCCGGCAAACAGCATCGCCGCGATGACGATGCGGCGACGCCTGTGCGGGGTGATCGGTCGGATGACTTGCATGCAGCGATTGTCGGCCGTCGCAGCTGAACCGGGGATGAACATGTCCTTCAGCCAGGCTTCAAGCACGCGCCCGAAGAATGCCTGCATGCGCCGCAACCGTCGGCGAATCACGGGAGACTTCATGCCACTGACATCGTCGATCGCTGCCCGCGGCGGACCCCTGGCGGTCCTGCTGGCCGGGCTGGTCGGTCTGCTCGCGCCGGGCCCCGACGCCCGGGCCGCCGACACCACGCCAGCGCAGCAACTCGAGCGCTTCAGTGCCCTGGCCGGCGCGCCCGGGCAGGCCGATCGAGGGCAGGTCTTCTTCGGCAGCCGCCATGGCGGCGAATGGTCGTGCGCGAGCTGCCACGGCCTGCCACCCGTGAAGGCCGGCAAACACGCCAGCACCGGCAAGGTGATCGCCGCCCTGGCGCCGGCGGGCAACCCCAAGGCGCTGACCTCGACGACCAAGGTCGACAAGTGGTTCCGCCGCAACTGCGTCGACGTGCTGGAGCGCGAATGCACGGCGGGCGAAAAAGCCGACCTGCTGGCCTACCTGCTCCAGACCAAACCCTGAACAAGCTGCAACGAGGACATGACCATGACCGCACGCTCCACGTCCCGCTCATTTGCCATCGCCGCCGTGCTGGCGCTCGGCGCCCTGGGGTCGGCCCACGCCGACAGCGACCGGATGATGCCGCGTAACACGCCGCCGGCTTACCAGGAGGAATGCGCCTCCTGCCACACCGCCTACCCGCCGGGCATGCTGCCGGCGCGCTCGTGGCAACGCATCATGAATACGCTGGACAAGCACTATGGCAGCGATGCCACGCTCGATGCGGCCACGCTGCGGCAGATCGACGGCTGGCTGCAGGCCCACGCCGGCAGCGGCAAGTACGCCCGCGAAGAGCCGCCGCAGGACCGCATCACGCGTTCGGCCTGGTTCGAGCGCAAGCACCGCAAGATCGATGCGGCGGTCTGGCAGCTCACGAGCGTGAAGACGCCTGCGAACTGCGGCGCCTGCCACCCGGGGGCCGACCGCGGGGACTACGACGACGATGAGCTGCGGTTTCCCGAAGGCCTCGAGGCCCGCCAGCGCCGGGCCTGGCGCGACTGAGAGAGGACGATCATGCAAAGCAACCCCGGCTTCACGCCGACCACCGCCGGCACGGCTGTTCCCGCGGGCCGAAGCGGCCGGCGTGTCATCGATGCCCCCACGCGCATGTTTCACTGGCTTTTCGCGCTGAGTTTTCTCGGCGCCTGGGCCAGCGGTGACAGCGAACATTGGCGCGCGCTGCACGTCACGCTGGGCTACACCATGGCCGGGCTGCTCGGTTTTCGGCTCGTCTATGGATTGATCGGCCCGCGCCACGCGCGCCTGAGCCTGCTGTGGCACAAGGTGCGCGGCGCCCCGGCGTGGTGGCGCGCCGTGCTGCACCAGCCGATGCCCGCGGGCGGCCATTGGCGGCAGGGACAGAACCTGCTGATGGCGCTGGCGATCGCCTCGCTGCTCGTCCTGGTCGTGCCGCTGACGCTGACCGGCTATGCGACCTACGACGACTGGGGCGACTTTCTCGGCGGCGACTGGCTTGAAGACCTGCACGAGTTCTTCGGCAATGTGTTCATCGCCGTCGTGCTGGCACACCTGGCACTGATCGCCGGCCTGAGCCTGCTGCGGCGACGCAACCTGGCGCAGCCGATGTTCAGCGGCCACATCGACGGCGCCGGGCCCGACCTGGTGAAGCACAACCATGCCTGGCTTGCGGCCTTGCTGTTGATGGCGACGCTGGTCTTCGGGGCCTGGCAGTGGCAACAGTCGCCGAACGGACTGCTGCCGACGCAGGGGTCGAGCCACGACTCGTCCGGCGACGAGAAACACGACGATTGATCCGGCCCGCGGCGCGCCAGCGCTTCGGCCGCGCTGCAGGGCGGACGCCGCGTTCATCCGGAGACGCCCGCCCGGCACGGCCGGCGCGACACCGTTGGCGTGGTGCGCCAGCAGCTGGACCTTCAACTCGGATTCCAGCGCGTCGACGAGCCTGGCCACCGCGGCCACGCTGACATCCTGCACATCTGCGGCCGCCAAACGGCTGGCACCCTTGGCTGTGCAAGCCAGGTATCGGATGGCCCGAAGTCTGTCCGCGGTGGGCTCCCGCGAATGCGCGATGCACGCCCCAGGCCTTCGACCACGCGTCGAAGCTTGCTACCGCAATTCGCGTATTCCTGCGCGATCCGCCGGCGCCTAGAGTGAATCCCTCTCGTCGCCAAGGAGCCCCCATGAACCTGCATCGCCGCCAACACCTGCACCGCGTCGTCGCGGGTGCTGCCGCCAGCGTCACCGACATCTGCGCGCAATGGCAGTCTCCGGCTTGTGCCGCGTGCGTGGGCAAGCGGGTCAGCCTGGGCTGGCGCGAACGCAGCCTGAGCGAACACGCCCGGTGGCTGGCCAATGCCGGCCTGAGCCTCGGGTCCATGCGCGAGACCGGTGCCAAACGGTCCGTGCTCGAAGCCTAGGTCGACGGCCATGCGCGCCCGCCTGGATGCCGTTCGCACACCCGCAGCGCCGCCACGCCTGCGCTACCTCGCGGTGTTGACCTGGGCCTTTGCATTCTTCAGCGTGTCTCGCCTGGTGGCGTACCTGCCCACCCTCTGGGCCATCGGGTCCAGCGGCGAATCGCAGCAGCATTCGCTGCTGACCTGGCTGACCTGGACCGGTGCAAATCTGACGATGGCCGCGTGGCTCTACGAGCAGGATGGGCGAAAGTTCACCCGATCCGTTGCCGTCAACACATGCAACGCGACGATGTGTCTCACCATCTCGGCATTGATCATCATCCTGCGCGCTTGATCGCGGGGTGCGCCATGCGGCGCGTCTCGTCGGGCTCGACCCAGCCGGTCTGCGCCGGCGTCAAAGCTCACCGCTCGCGTGTGCTCGCTGAGGCCCGGGCAGGTCCGTCGTTTCGACAGGCCAGACCCGGGTCGAGCGCGCGCGGCAAGAACAGCGCCTTGCTGAGGCCGATCTTGCCTGACGGAACCCCCACCAGGTCCGCCGTCCTGCGGCCCGCTGCCGGCGCAGTCGCGCGCACTTGGCGCTTTGGTCATCGGATTTCCGAGACCGATTCCGGTGCCGGGCGATCGGCACGACGAGCGTATGCCGCTGGTCTTCATGAAGCTGCGCTGGTTTGGCCGGTCGGGGCTGCGTGTCGAACTGCGGGTGCGCCAACCCAACCCGCGCCAACGTCTGCGGGCCGGCCGTGCCCGTCGAACAGAGTGCAACCTGGCCCGGGCGCCAGACTGCTGCATGCGTGCCAGTCGGTCCGCGTGCGTCCGAGCGCGGCTTCGGCTTCGATTGATGGATCAGGACAGCGTCAGCACTCGAATCTGCCGACGCCGGCACGCAGCGGCGCAAGGCCCTGTTCCGCGAGCATGTGCTGCGCAACGTCCCGCGGGTGGCGCTTATCCGCGGCGTGCTCCAGGCCCGCCCGCAGGGCCGGGCACACCGCGGGTGCGCTTCGAGGCCGAACTCGAGGATCATCTCAGCGAACAGTACGCGCGCGAAACGCTCGACACCGCCACCGAATGGGGTCGCTACGCCGAGGTCTACGAGTACGACGACGATGCGCAGTCGCTGCTGCTGGAGCAGGCACAGACGGCGGCCGCGGCGCCGTCGACGGACGCGCCCTGAGCGCCTGGTCGCTGCCCGCACGGCGCCCGTGCGCGTGCAGCGTGCCCTGTTGTCCGGCGAGCGCCTCAGCGGCGTGCCGGCAGCATGCGCAGCAAGGTGTTGTCGCGCAGCAGGTAGTGATGCACCAGTGCCGCCGCGGCATGCAGGCCGATCAGGAAGTAGCCGACCGTGCCGATCGTCTCGTGGATGTCCTTGAGCGTGCGCGACAGCGCCTTGTCCTGGCCGATCAGCGCCGGCAGTTGCAGCCCGGACAAGGACACCGGGTCGCCCTTGGCGCTGAGCGCGAGCCAGCCGAGCAGGGGCATGCCGATCATGAAGACATACAGCACAAGGTGGGTCCAATCGCCCAGGCGCTGCTGCCACAGGGCCAGCGGCGGCTCGATGCCCGGCGTCGGCCCGGACACCAGTCGCGTCACGAGGCGCACCGCGACCAGGGCGAGAACCGACATGCCGAAGGCGAAATGCCAGATCTTCAGGTCCGCCCTGAGCGCGCTGCCCTTGGTCGCCAGGTCGTGCAGATTGATCGCCGCGTAGGCGCCGATCATCAGCAGCAGCATCAGCCAGTGCATGCCGATCGACAGCGACCCATAGCGCTCGACGCCATTCCTCCAGTTCATGTTCTTTCCTCGACGGTTGGGACTGAAGCCCGATCCACGGCCGGCCGAAAGCGGCCGGGTTCAGTTCTGGACAGGAGGCATCGTCGATGCCTCGGCCGCGAGTCCGGTGATCTGGCGCGGTCCGTCGCCCAGGCTCAGGAAGTAGTCGCCCGCCGCATTGATGACCACCGCGTGCGCCGACCGCGGGTCCGTGTAATAGGTCCAGCCCCATGCGGCCTGCGTCGGCAGGCTGCGGTTGGGCACGTAGCGCAGCATCGGGCCGTCGCTGCGGCCGTCAAAGCTGGTCCCGCGCCGCTCGTGCCGGCGCTCGTCGCGCTGATGGCGGGCGCCGTCGTGGCGCTCGGCGCGGCTGTACTGCGCATCGTCGCGGCAGTCGCCGCGCCCGGACCCTGCCATCGCAGCCGGGCTCGCCATGGCGGTGGCCAAGGCAATGATCGTCATCCATTTCGTCGAAGTCATGCTGTTCCCCTTGTGTCGAATCGCGGTTGATGTGGACCGCAGGGACAGTCTGGGCCGGGGCCGATGAATGAGAGCTGAATGTGATGGCGGGCGGCAGCTGGGTCCGGCCCGCGCGGCGCCCGTCAGGGCTGGCTGGCCCAGTCCGCGACCCGCCGCTCCAGCGTGCGCCGCGAGATGCCCAGCAGCTGGGCGGCCTGCGTCTTGTCGCCCTGCACCGAGTCCAGCATCGCCAGGATGTGCTGCTTCTCCAGCGTCTGCAGGTCGGTCGGCACGGCGGCCGCCGGCCAGACCGGCTGCGGCGGCGGCGCCGGCCGCGGCAGGCTCTGGTAGAGCGCCGAGACGTTGAGCGCGCCGACGATCAGCGAGCGCTCGATCAGGTTGCGCAGCTCACGCACATTGCCCGGCCAGTCATACTGCTTCAGGAAGGCCGTCTCCTCGGGCGTGACCTCGATCGGCGGCACACCCAGGCGCGGGGCCAGCGTGCCGACGAAGTGCGCCACCAGCTCGGGGATGTCCTCCTTGTGCGCGCGCAGCGGCGGCAGCTTGATCTCCACCACCTGCAGCCGGTAGAAGAGGTCGGCGCGGAAGCGCCCGCTGGCCACGTCCGCGGCCAGCGGCCGGTTGGTGGCGGCGACGATGCGCAGGTCCACCGGGATGTCGCGTTCGCTGCCCAGTGGCCGCACGCGCCGGTCCTCCAGAACGCGCAGCAGCGAAGCCTGCAGCGCCATCGGCAGCTCGCCGATCTCGTCGAGGAACAGGGTGCCACCCTGGGCATAGACGAACAGGCCTTCGCTGCCCGCGGTGCCGAAGAGCTCGGCCTCGAGCTGCGCCGGCTGCGCGGTGCCGCAGTTGACGGGAACGAAGTGGCCCGCCGCGTGCGGGCTCAGCCGGTGCAGGGCCAGCGCCGCCAGCTCCTTGCCGGTGCCGGATTCGCCGGTCAGCAGCACCGTCGAATCGACGCCGGCCACCCGCTGCAGGGCGGCCTGCAGGCCCCTGATGACGATCGAGCCGCCGACCAGGCCGTCGGCCGGTGGCGTGCGCTGCTGCAGCGCACGGCGCAGCACCCAGTTTTCGCGCCGCAGGCTGGCGCGCTCCAGCGCCTGGCGCGTGGCGCCGAGCACCTGGGTCACGCGGAAGGGCTTGAGCAGCATGTCGCCGGCGCCCGCGCGCAGGGCCTCGATCGCGGTCTCCAGGTCGGCGAAGGCCGTGATCAGCACGACCTCGGCGCCCACACCCTGGGCGCGCAGATCCTTCAGCAGTTCGATGCCGTTCTTGCCCGGCAGGGCGATGTCGAGCAGCAGCAGGTCCACATGGTGCTGGCGCAGCAGCAGCTCGGCCTCTTCGGCCGAACCCGCCGAGAGGACCCGCGCCACGCGCGGCGCCAGCGCCTTGTGCAGGAAGTGGCGCATGCCGGGTTCATCGTCGACGACCAGCACCACCGCCCGCGGCCAGTCGCCGCTGCTCTTGTCGCCGCCGTCAGCCACCGGACTGGAGCTGCTGCAGCTCGGCCGCCGTGTTGGCGTTGAAGAAGGCCGCCGCGTCGTCGAAGGCCACGACGGCGACACGATGGCGTGCGGTCCAGCGGTCGATCTTGCGCTCGCCGGCCTGCATGAAGGCGATCAGGCTTTCCATCAGGTGCGCGTGCAGCAGGCAGAACACCGGCTGCGTGCGCAGCTGGCCGTCCTCGACGGTGGCCGCCACCGCGATCTCGGCATCCTCGGCCACCAGGGCCGCGCCCAGGCGCTCGACCAGATCCTGCGGGAAGTCGGGCGTGTCGCAGGGTACCGAGACCAGGTACGGCGTCTCGCAGCGCTCCAGGCCGCACAGCAGGCCGGCCAGCGGCCCCGGGAAGTCCGAGGTCGTGTCGGGCCACACCGGCGCACCAAAGGCCTCGTAGGCGGCGAGGTTGCGGTTGGCATTGACCATCAGATGGCCCACCTGCGGCTGCAGGCGCAGCAGGGCGTGCAGGGCCAGCGGCATGCCGCGGTGGTTCTGCAGGCCCTTGTCGACGCCGCCCATGCGGCTGCCGCGGCCGCCGGCCAGCACCATGCCGGTGATGTCGTCGAGCGGGATCGGTGGCATCGGCATCAGGCCTCCAGCAGGTCGAAACCCTGGGCCTCGACGTCCACGAAGGCGCGCGTGAGGGCCGCCGTCGCCGCCCAGAGCCGCGCGCGGGGATGGCGCTGAACCGCTTCGCACAGGCGATCGACCCAGGTCTGCACATGGGTACGGAAGAAGCGACGCTGCTGTTCGAGGTTGCAGGTGCCGGCATCGTCGCCCGCGATCAGGTAGCGCATGACTTCGAAGACATAGGACACATGGTCTTCGGTTTCCATGCGTGCTTCGTCGCGGCCGAGACCCAGGGCCGCCAGGTCGGTGCGCAGCTGTGCCAGCGGTCGATCGTTGAGCACGCCGCTGAGATGGAAGGAGCCGAAGACGAAGATCTCGGGCTTGCCCACGCCCAGGAACAAGGCGTCGAATTCCGCCGCGGCCTCGGCCGCTGTCGTGGCCCGCATCGCGGCGACGAGATCCTGCCACGGCGCTTCCAGATGGCCACCGGGCTCCGGGGCCTCGGTGACGGCGACCCGGAACTGGGCCAGCAACCCGGCGTCCGGCGGCGCCAGCCAGAGTCGGGCGAGCAGGCCGTAGAGCTCGGCGCGTGCGGTCTCTTCGATGTCGCCGGGGGGGGCCACCTGGATCGGGGTCGGGGTCGGGTTGAGACTCATGGGAATGTCCTGGCGGGTGGGCGTCAGAGGTCGGTGATGCGCATTTCGGCCGGGTTGCTGTGGATGTCGATCACGCGGCAGTCGCTGCACATCTTCAGGCGATCGGCGGCCCGCCCCTGGAAGGCCGGATGGGCACCGATCTTGCCGATCATGGCCTCGATGGCCTGCAGGGTGCCGAAGGGCTTGCCGCAGCGGATGCAGGCGAAGGGTTCGGCCTCGGCCAGGACGCGCGCGCTCTTGCGTGCCCGGCCGCCGTCGGCCAGCCACAGCCGCGGCTGCAGCGTGATGGCCTGCTCGGGGCAGGTGTCGGCGCACAGACCACATTGCACGCAGTTCTTCTCGATGAAGCGCAGCTGCGGCTTTTCAGGGTTGTCGGCCAGCGCCGCCTCGGGGCAGGCGCCGACGCAGCTCAGGCACAAGGTGCATTTGCCGGTGTCGACGATCAGGCTGCCGAACGGCGTGCCCGGCGCCGGCAGGGCGATCTCGGTGCTCGGCTGCGGGGCCTGCGCGGCCAGGTGCTCGATCGCCAGCTCCAGCGTGTCGCGCTTGGCGGCCTGGGCAGCGAAGCCGGCGGCGGTCTTGACGCCCCGTGCCGGCGCCGCCCGCAGCGCCGTGTCCAGCGCCGCCAGGTCGCGGGCGTCGCGCGCCTCGATGAGCGCGAGGTGCGTTCCCGCGTAGCCCAGCCCGCTGAGCACGGCCTGCCCGACGGCCATCTGCTCGGCCAGCGCCTGGCGGTATTCAGGGGCCTCTTCGCCGGTGAGCAGCACCCAGACCTGGCTCGCACCCTGGGCGATGGCCGCGAGCCACAGGTCCAGGCCGACGCTGGCGGTGTGCCACAAAGGCACCGGCAGCACACGCGCGGGCACACCGTGCACCGAGCGGTCGGTGCGTGCGGCCCGGCCCAGGTCGTCGATCATCTGCGCGCCGGCCGCTTCGCTGTGCAGCAGCAGGGCCGCATCGCGGCCGCCGCCGCGCGCATAAGTGCTCAACATCGTGCGCAGCCGGCGCCCCTGGTCGGCCGCGCCCGGGTAGGCAAAACTCATCGCGCCGCTCGGGCACACGGTGCTGCAGGCGCCGCAGCCGACGCACAGGAAAGGCTCGACGAGCACGCCGCCGCCGACGGCGAGCGGCAGCGTGCCGGCCGTGCCGGGCACCGGCACCGGCTGGCGCCGCGGCTGGCCGCTCGTGCGGCCTTTGCGCGACGCGTCGCTGCGGATGGCGCGTGCCGAGCAGACCTCGATGCAGGCGCTGCAGCCGATGCGTTCGTTGCGGCTGTGCGCGCACAGCTTGTCGTTGTAGCGCACGAAGCGCGGCTTCTCGAATTCGCCGCTCAGCTCGCGCAGGGCCAGCACCGCATCGACGAGGGCACGTTCGTCGGCGCCCACATGGCGGTAGCCCTGGGGCGGCTGGTGCATCGTGAACATCGGCCGCTCGCGCAGGTCCAGCACCAGGTCGAAGGTTTCGCTGATCGTCTCCGGTTCGCGTGCGAAGTCGATCGCCCCGGCCGCGTCGCAGACGCGCACACAGTCGCGGTGGGCCTTGCAGGCCGACAGGTCGATCCGGTAGTCGAAGCCGATGGCGCCTTCGGGGCAGACCTCGATGCAGGCGTTGCAGCGCGTGCACAGGTCGAGGTCGATCGGTTGGTCGTTCACCCACTGCACTTCGAAGGCGCCGAGCCAGCCGGTGATCTGGTGCAATCGGCCGTGGTGCACCGCCAGGTCGTGCACCTGTGCGAGCGCCCCGCCCGGGCGGTCGATGAGCAGTGACACGTCCAGCCGGTCGCGCAGCATGCCGGCCGCGCGCGACGCGCCGTCGGCGTCGCCGACGACCAGGCAGCGCCCGCCGGAGCGGTAGGTCACGGTGGCCACCGGCTCGGGCGCCGGCAACTGGGCCGCGGCGATCAGCGCGGCCAGCTTGGGCGCGGCCTGGCCGGCGTCGCGCGACCAGCCGCCGGTCTCGCGGATGTTGACGAAGCGGATCGGCCGTTCGGCCACGCTGGCCGCGCCCTCGGTCTGCTCGTTGAGCGACAGGAACAGGCGCTGCTCCTGGGTGCAGGCGACCAGCAGTTCCTCGCCGCTGGCGCTGCTGTCCTTGGCCGCACGCTGGAATGCACCGGCCTCGCGCCGGCACAGCAGGGTGTGGACGGTCTCGAGGCCGTCAGCGCTCGCCAGCGGCGTGTTCGCCAGAGTCCGCGCGACCTGGCTCACCAGGCTCGGGTCCAGCGGCATCGTCCGGTTGCAGTTGCAGATCAGGGTTTTCATCGAGGGCAGGGGTTGGATCGGCGGGCGCGCCCGGCTGGGCGGGTTCGCCCTGGGGTTCGTCGTCGAAGAGGCCGAGGAAGTGGGACTGCGCCAGCTGGCGCAACATGCCCGGCGGCAGCGGGTCGGGTTTGCCGTAGTCGTCGATATAGATGTCCAGCCCGTCCATGACGTTGAAGTGCGGGTCGCTGAACAGCTTCTTCATCGCCGCGTTGCGCATGCCGGGGTCGACGTCGCCGGCCACGAAACGGGTGTAGTCCGACTCCTTCGTCAGGCCGGCCACGTCGTCCCAGGTGGGCGGCGCCGGGGCGGGCGCGACGGGGCCGATGGCGACGTCCTGATCGGTCGCCGGCCCGACCGGCAGCGCGGACGCCGCGGGCGGCTGAGCCGGCAACGCAGGCGGCGCGGATGCGGTCTGCGTTGGCGCCGGATCGATGCCGCGGCGTGCATCGGCCTTGCGCCGCGCCCATCGCGACAGGAATCCGTCGTCGTCAGCTGCGCTCATCTCGGCATCGAGCGGGGTGCGACCTGGCTTGTGGCGGGTGTCGCGGCGAGGAGCGCAACGCAAGGCGCATGTGGAATTGACGCAAGCATGACGTCCGGATCAAACCACGATTCTAGGAGGCCCGCCGACGCGGCACAGACCCCGTACGGCGCCAGGGGTCGTTGCACCGGCGGGCGCAAGGCGCTCCGCTAGACTGCTCGCGTACTTTCCTGACACGCCGCCCTGCACCTGATGAGCTCGCGACAACAAATCCAAGTGGCTGTGGTGATGGAGCGTGTCGCCGCGCCGAACATCTGGGAAGCGTGGCGTTTCCGTCCCGTCGACGTCGTGCCCGACGAAGGTGTGTTCGGTGACGCGCCGCGCCGGCTGGTCGACGACGGCAAGGTGTCGCGCTGGCTGTTTCCGGGGTTTGCCGTCGAACTCTTCCCCGACGAGTGCAAGGGTTACTACCTGAACATGACCTCGGGCCATCCGTCGTGGTTCGTGTCCTGGGTGGTGGACGGCGGCGACGGGTCGATGCCGACCCTGACCGGCGTGTCCGTGTCCTATATCGAGGGCGACCGGCGCATGGCGTCCGAGGAGCATGTCGAGACCCTGCCGCTGGCGGACGAACTCTGCGAATGGCTGCGCCTGTTCACGAACGCGCACTACCAGCCGGAGACCCGGCGCAAGGTCAGGGCGATGTCCTTCCTGAGCCCCGAGGAGCGCGAGCGGCAGATGCTTGCCGGGCTCGCGCAGCAGTTGCCATCACCGGGCGCGCCGGATGCGCCGGCCCAGGAGGCCGCGCCGGCCACGGACGCAGCCGCGGCCGAGCGCGCACGCAACGCAGCGCTGCGCGAGATGTTCCACACCGACCCGCATTTCCGCAAGAGCGACGGGCTGGATGTGAGTGTGGCCGAGGTGCACGAGATCGAGGGCACACCGGTGGGCCGGCAGCGCAAGATCCTGAAGGCGCGTGCGCTCGGCCTGCTCGACGACCCGCTGCTGGACCAGGAACTGCCCGACGGTCCGCCGTCACAGCCGCGCCGCGGCGAGTAGCGGCAGCTGCGCGCCGAAGGCGGCCTCGGCCGCCTCGCCGTCCAGGCAGCGCAGGTCCAGACGCAGCTGGCCGTCCTCGATGCGCCCGACCACCGGGACCGGCAAGGCGCGCAGGGCTTCGGCCAGGCGTTCGGGCAGGCGCCCGGCGCGCTTTGCGCCTGCCGGCGGCCCGATGGCGATGCAGGCACTCGGCAGGCGGTCCACCGGCAGCGAGCCGCTGCCGATCTGGCTGCGGCAGGGCAGCACCTGGACCTGCACCTGGGCGCCGAGCGCAGCGGCGACCGCGGGGGCCAGGCGCGCGGCCTGCGCCCGGATGTCGAGCTCGCCGCGGGTGAGCAGGCGCAGCGTGGGCAGGCGCTCGGCCAGGCGGTCGGGGTCGCGGTACAGCCTGAGCGTGGCCTCCAGCGCGGCGAGCGTCATCTTGTCCAGGCGCAGCGAGCGCTTCAGCGGATGTTTGCGGATCCGGTTCACCAGCGTCCTGTCGCCGACGATCAGTCCGGCCTGCGGGCCGCCGAGCAGCTTGTCGCCGCTGAAGGTGACGATGCCGGCCCCCGCCGCCAGTGACTGCTGCGGCGTGGGTTCGGCCGGCAGGCCCCAGCGGGTCAGGTCCACGAGGCTGCCGCTGCCGAGGTCTTCGACGAAGGGCAGCTGGTGCGCCCGGCACAGCGCCGCCAGTTCAGCCACCGGCACGCTGGCCGTGAAGCCCTGGATCGCGTAGTTGCTGGCGTGCACTTTCATGACGAGCCCGGTGCGCGGCCCGATCGCCGCCTCGAAATCGTGCCGATGGGTGCGGTTGGTGGTGCCCACCTCGACCAGGCGGGCGCCGGCGCGGCGCATGATGTCGGGGATGCGGAAGGCACCGCCGATCTCGACCAGCTCGCCGCGCGAGACCGGCACCTCCTTGCGGTTGGCCAGCGCGGCCAGCACCAGCAGCACCGCGGCGGCGTTGTTGTTGACCGTGGTGGCGGCCTCGGCGCCGGTGAGCTCGCGCAGCAGTGCTTCGACATGGGCATCGCGGTCGCCGCGCTTTCCGGCGCCGAGTTCGTACTCGAGGTTGCTCGCGCCGCGCATCACCGCGATCACCGCCTCGATCGCTTCGGGTGCCATCACCGCGCGGCCGAGGTTGGTATGCAGCACGGTGCCGGTGAGGTTGAAGACCGGGCCCAGCGCCGGCCGGGCGGCGGCGTCCAGCCGTGTTCGGCAGTTGGCCTCGAAGCGGGCGGCGTCGAACGCGAGCTGAGGGTTCTGCGCGCGCCAGTGGTCCAGCGCCGCACGCGCGGCGTCGCGCACCGGCGCGCGCCCATGGCGCTGGATCAGCGCCGGCATGTCGCCGCTGGCGAGCAGCTTGTCCAGGGCAGGCGGGCGGTGGGCGGTGTCGGTCACGCGGCGGTGCAGATGTGGCGGAAGAGGGTGGGAGTCGAACCCACCTGGGACTGCAGGGCAACCCCATCCGGTTTTGCAGACCGGACGCCCCACCGGGGGACGATCCTCCTCCTTTGAAGATCAGCCATCGAAGACCAGACGCGGATCGCGGCGGAAGTGCCGCCCGATCTCGTCGCGCCGGGTCAGGCCGATCTGGTCGAAATACTCTACCAGCGGAACCGACAGATGGCGGCTGATGCCGGTGCGGTCGCGCAAGGCCTTGACATTCAGGCGCTGGTGCGGGTCGGCCTGCGCGAGCTCCCAGGCATGCACCGCGAGCGCCAGCAGGTGCGTGGTCTGGATGAAGTATTCCGCGCCGACGGCATGCAGATGCCCCATGCGCTGCAGCCGCTCGAGCACGCGCATGACCTGGTCGCGGCGCAGGCTGCGGTCGCGCAGCAGCAGGTCGCTCAGACGCGGCGGATGCACGCCGCCGTCGTCCAGCCAGGGCTTGAGACGTTCCCAGAGCTGGCGTTCGGCACCCTGCAGTGCGGCCGAGTGGCCGGCCAGCGACAGATGCGGCCCGCTGCGCTTGAGCGTGCCGCCGCGCACCAGTTCGCGCAGCAGCAGGGCGAACAGGGCGCCGGCGGGTTTGTCGCGCACGGCGCGCTGCAACTGCTCCTGGGTCAGGCCAGGATGGTCCGGCTTGCGCTGGTGGTAGGCCGCGAGATGCCCGCTGACGGCCGCAGCGTAGCGTTCGAGCTGCGCCGGCGAGAACAGCAGCTCGCGCGCACCGTCGCTGATCGTGCGGTGCGGCAGCGTGGCGAGCAAGGCGCGCCAGTCGGCTTGCGGCAGGTTCCAAAGGGTGGTGAACCGGCGCGCGTCGATGCCGGTGGGGGCTGCCAGGTCGAGCAGCGCCGCAAGCGCCTCGGCCGGTGTCGGCCGCTCCAGTGCCTCCAGGGTGGCCAGGTGCTGGTCGCGGCGGCGCCGCGTTTGTGGCGGGAAGGGGTCGATCACCACCCCGCCGCCCAGCGTGCGCAGCGCCGACTGGTCGCGCAGGATGAAGCGGTCGCCGCGCAGCGCACCGACAGGTCGGTCCAGGTGCAGCTGTGCACGCGCTTCACGGCCGGGCGCCACCGCGTCGCCCTGCAGCAGGACGACGCGCGCGCCGACGTCCTCCGCGCCCAGGTGCAGGTGCACCGGTGTCCAGTGCAGGAGCGGCCGCGCCTCGCCGGCCAGCACACGCAGGCGCACGTCCAGCCGTTGCGTGGGGGCGTGCAGGGCGTCGGCCAGCACCCAGTCGCCGCGGCGCACGTCGTCGCGCTCCGCGCCGGCCAGCGCGAGCGCCAGCCGCTGCCCGGCCCCGCCTTCGCTCGCCTGTCGGTTTTGTGCATGCACGCCGCGCACGCGCACCGCGAGCCCGCGCGGCGACAGGGTGAGTTTGTCGCCCACGGCCACGCGCCCCGAGACTGCCGTGCCGGTGACCACCGTGCCGATGCCCGACAGCGAAAAACTGCGGTCCACGGCGAGCCTGAACTGGCCCTCGCGGGGGGCGGCTGCGCGCTGCGCGCTGGCCTGCTGCAAATGCGCCCGCAGTTCACTGACACCCGCGCCGCTGACGGAGGAGACCGGCAGGATCGGCGCATCGGCCAGGCCGGTGTTGGCGAGCATGGCCCGGACCTCGGCCTCGGCCGCAGCCAGGCGCGCCGGTGCGACGAGGTCGCTCTTGGTCAGCGCGACGACGCCCTGGCGCAGGCCCAGCAGGTCGACGATGGCCAGGTGCTCGCGGGTCTGCGGCATCGGGCCGTCGTCGGCGGCGACGACCAGGAGCACCTGATCGATGCCGGTGGCGCCGGCGAGCATGTTGCGCACCAGCTTTTCGTGGCCGGGCACGTCGACGAAGCCGATCACCTGCCCGTCGGACAGCGGCAGGTAGGCAAAGCCCAGATCGACCGTGATGCCGCGCGCTTTCTCTTCTTTCAGCCGGTCCGTGTCGACACCGGTCAGCGCCTTCACCAGCGAGGTCTTGCCATGGTCGATATGGCCTGCGGTTCCAATGATCACGGTGCGGTTCGAGGGCAAAGGTGGACCGCCCATTGTCGGTGCATCGGCGATCTCCGTCCGCGACCGGCCGGCCCTGGTCCGGCGACAGATTGTCGCCCGGTGGCTAGGGTCTTCCCGCTTGAACAGGCATCCAGCTTGAGACGAAATTAGCCGGTGTTATGTCGGCGTGTGCATGGGTTACGCCGGGTCAAGGCACGGAGGTCAATCTGATGAAAAAACCATCCTCTCCTGTTCTGGGTCGCCGCACGGTGTTCGCCGGTGCGGGCGCCGTCGGCGCCCTTGCCGTGGCGGCCACGGTGCTGCCCGGCTCGCCCGCGGGCAAGCCGGCGTCGACGGCCGACGCCGCGCCTGATGGCAGCGCCGGCTACCGGCTCACCGAGCATGTGAAGCGCTACTACGCCTCGGCCCGGACCTGATCCCGGGCCGGCCTATGTTCACGTTTTCCGATTCACCCGCCGTCCAACAGGAGGCAGCATGCTGTTGACACGCAAGTTGACGAGTGACGGGGCGACATCGTCGTCCCGGGCATTCGTCGACAATCTGGCGCGGGGTCTGTCCCGCGCCGTTCCGACGATGGACCGGCGCAAGTTCCTGCGCCGATCCGGGTTGGGGCTGGGGGCCGGCATCGCCGCGACCCAACTCACGCTGGTTCGCAAGGCGCAGGCCGCGGATGCCGCTTCTTCCACCGCCGGGAACGCCAAGATCGAGGTCAAGCGCACCGTTTGCACACACTGCTCGGTTGGCTGCGCCGTCGACGCGGTGGTCGAGAACGGCGTGTGGGTGCGGCAGGAGCCGGTTTTCGACTCCCCGATCAGCCTGGGCGGCCATTGCGCCAAGGGCGGCGCGCTGCGCGAGAACGCGCACGGCGAGTTCCGCCTGAAGTACCCGATGAAGCTGGTCGACGGAAAGTACCAGCGCATCTCCTGGGACCAGGCACTGACCGAACTCAGCGCCAAGATGCTCAAGCTGCGCGAAGAAAGCGGTCCCGACAGCCTCTTCATCGTCGGTTCGTGCAAGAGCAACAACGAGCAGGGGTACCTGCTGCGCAAGTGGATGACGCTCTGGGGCAGCAACAACTGCGATAACCAGGCACGAATATGCCACTCCACTACTGTCGCCGGTGTGGCGAATACGTGGGGTTACGGCGCGATGACAAATTCGTACAACGACATGCGCAACGCGAAGTCGGCGATCTACCTCGGCAGCAATGCCGCGGAAGCGCACCCGGTTTCCTTGCTGCACATGCTGCATGCGAAGGAAAACGGCTGCAAGATGATCGTCGTGGACCCGCGGTTCACGCGCACGGCAGCCAAGGCGGACCGCTACGTCCGGATACGCTCGGGCACGGACATCGCGTTCCTGTACGGCGTGATGTACCACATCTTCAAGAACGGCTGGGAAGACCAGAAGTACCTTGACGACCGTGTCTACGGCATGGACAAGGTGCGCGAGACGGTGCTCGCCGAATGGGCGCCTGACAAGGTCGAAGAAGTCTGTGGCGTCCCCGAAGACACCTGCTTCCAGGTTGCCAAGACCCTGGCCGAGAACCGCCCGGGCACCCTGGTCTGGTGCATGGGGCAGGCACAGCACAGCATCGGCAACGCGATCGTGCGTGCGTCCTGCCTGTTGCAACTGGCGTTGGGCAACGTCGGCAAGAGTGGTGGCGGCGCGAACATCTTCCGCGGCCACGACAACGTCCAGGGCGTCACCGACATCGGCGCGAACCCCGATTCGCTGCCCGGCTACTACGGCATTTCCGACGGCTCGTTCAAGCACTTCGCGGCCGTGTGGGGCGTCGAGTTCGACTGGATCAAGCAGCGTTACGCACCGGGCATGATGAACAAGCCCGGCATGACGGTTTCCCGCTGGTTCGACGGCGTGCTCGAGAAGGTCGAGAACATCGATCAGCCGAGCAATCTGCGCGCCATGGTCTACTGGGGTCACGCACCGAACTCGCAGTCGCGCGGGCTGGACCTCAAGCGCGGCATGGACAAGCTTGACCTGCTGGTGGTCGTCGACCCCTTCCCGTCGGCCACCGCGGCCATCGCGGCGATGCCAGGCAAGCCCGAAGACCTCAACCCGAATCGCGACGTCTACCTGCTGCCGGCCTGCACGCAGTTCGAGACCAGCGGCTCGGTGACCGCCTCCAACCGCTCGCTGCAGTGGCGCGAAAAGGTCATGGAGCCGCTGTACGAATCGCGCAGCGACCACATGATCATGTACCAGCTCGCGCAGAAGCTGGGGTTTGCCGAGCAGCTGGTCAAGAACATGAAGCTGCACAAGGTCAAGGGTCTGGACGAACCCGAACCGGAAGAAATCCTTCGCGAGATCAACCGCGGCGTCTGGACGATCGGCTACACGGGCCAGAGCCCGGAGCGCCTGAAGGCCCACATGCACAATATGCATGTGTTCGACCCGGTCACGCTGCGCGCCAAGGGCGGCATCGACAAGGAGACCGGCTACAAGCTCGACGGCGACTATTTCGGCCTGCCCTGGCCGTGTTTCGGCACACCGGAAATCAAGCATTCCGGCACCCACATGCTGTACAACACCTCGCTGCATGTGATGGAAGGCGGCGGCAACTTCCGCGCCAACTTCGGTGTCGAACGCGACGGTGAATCGCTGCTCGCGGGCGACGGATCCCATTCCAAGGGCGCCGAGATCACCACCGGCTACCCGGAGTTCGATCACCTGCTGCTCAAGAAGCTGGGCTGGTGGGATGACCTGACCGACGCCGAAAAAACCGCGGCCGAGGGCAAGAACTGGAAGACCGATCTTTCCGGTGGTATCCAGCGCGTCACGATGAAACACGGCTGCTATCCCTTCGGCAACGCCAAGGCACGGGCCGTGGTCTGGAACTTCCCGGATCCGATTCCGAAGCACCGCGAGCCGATCTACTCGGTCCGGCCGGAACTGGTCGCCAAGTACCCGACCCACGACGACCGCAAGACCTTCTGGCGACTGCCCACGCTGTTCAAGACGGTGCAGGAGAAGAACAAGGACATCGGCCAGCAGTTCCCGCTGATCCTGACCACCGGGCGGCTGGTCGAGTACGAAGGCGGTGGCGACGAGACGCGCTCGAATCGTTATCTGGCCGAGCTGCAGCAGGAGATGTTCATCGAGCTGAATCCGGTGGCGGCCAACGACCGTGGCATTCGCAACGGAGACAGAGTCTGGGTTTCGACACCCAGCGGTGCTCGCCTGAAGGTGATGGCACTGGTCACCGACCGCGTCGACCGCGAGACGGCGTTCATGCCTTACCACTTTGCCGGGCGCTGGCAGGGCGAAGACCTGCTCCGTCACTACCCGGAGGGTGCGGCCCCGATCGTGCGTGGCGAATCGGCCAACACGGCGACAACCTATGGCTATGACTCGGTGACGATGATGCAGGAGACCAAGACGTCGGTCTGCCAAATCGAGCGCGCGGCGTAAGGAGGCATCACGATGGCTCGAATGAAGTTCATCTGCGACGCCGAGCGTTGCATCGAATGCAACGGTTGCGTCACCGCATGCAAGGCCGAACATGACGTTCCCTGGGGCGTGAACCGCCGGCGTGTCGTCACGCTCAACGACGGCGTCCCCGGCGAGCGTTCGATCTCGGTGGCCTGCATGCATTGCTCCGATGCACCCTGCATGGCGGTGTGCCCGGTCGACTGCTTCTACCGCACCGAGGAAGGTGTGGTGCTGCACGACAAGGACACCTGCATCGGCTGCGGGTACTGCTCCTATGCCTGCCCCTTCGGTGCACCCCAGTTCCCGAGCAATGGCACCTTCGGCCTGCGCGGGAAGATGGACAAATGCACCTTCTGCGCCGGCGGGCCGGAAACCAGCGGCAGCGAGGCGGAGTACGAGAAGTACGGCCGCAACCGCCTGGCCGAGGGCAAGCTGCCGATCTGCGCCGAAATGTGCTCGACCAAGGCCCTGCTCGGCGGCGATGGCGATGTCGTGGCCGACATCTTCAGAACGCGCGTGCTCGCGCGCGGCAAGGGCAGCGAGATCTGGGGCTGGGGGACGGCCTACGGCAAACCCACCGAAGGGAAGAAGTGATGATCAAAGCCGGTTTGCTCATCGGAGCGGCAGCACTGCTTCTGGCGGCCTGCGGCGAGAAGCCGCAGGACATGGCCACCGGCAAGAAGCCGGACGCCCCGGCGTGGCAGGGAGTGCAGAATGCCAACGCCGATCCGGGCTGGAAAGCGGGTGACCGCGAGTCCTGGGAGGCGCATCTGAAATTGCGCACCCAGCGAGGTCAGAACGAGTACTCGCGTGGCAGCGGGAAGACCTGAGGAGGCACCGAAGATGCGCACGCTCCGGGACAGGACCACGCTGTTCGTCGGCACGCTGCTGCTGGCCTTCGCGGCCGGCGCGGCCGCACAGCAGCCGTTGCCGCCTGCCGACCCGCCGCCGGCCAGCGCCGGCCCTGCCTTGCCCAAGGCTGACGAGACGAATGCCGAGCGGACCAGGTCACAGCCGGGCAACAACGCGCCGTTCTGGCGCGCGGTACGTGAATCCGGCCACCAGCCCGGCACCATCGCCGTGCCGGGCCAGGAGATGGGCCAGCTGATCCAGGAGTTCGTGCAGTACCCGGGCGCCCCCTACACGACGGCCGGCGAGGGCTGGCGTCAGGTGCGCAACCGGTGGCTGATTCCCTACGGCGGCTCGCTGCTGCTGATCGCGCTGCTCGCCGTGGTCCTGCACTACACGCTGAAGGGCCCGATGGGCGACAAGCTGACGCCGAACGGCCGATCGATCGAGCGTTTTACCCCACTCGAGCGCGCGGCACACTGGGTCAACGCGATCGCCTTCGTCGTGCTCGCGGTCTCGGGCATCGTGATGGCCTTCGGCAAGTTCTTCCTGCTGCCGGTGCTGGGGGCCACGCTGTTCGGCTGGCTGAGCTTCGCGCTGAAAAACCTGCACAACTTCGCCGGTCCACTGTTCGCCGTGTCGCTGTTGATCGTGATCCTCACCTTCGTCAAGGACAACCTGCCCAGGCAGGGCGACATGGCCTGGTTGGCCAAGGGCGGTGGCCTGCTCAGCGGCGCGCATATTCCTTCGGGGCGCTTCAACGCCGGCGAAAAGCTGCTGTTCTGGGCGGGTGTGCTGGTGCTCGGTGTCATCACCGTTGGCTCGGGCCTCGTGCTCAACCAGCTGGTACCGCAGATCGCGGCGACGCGCGGCAATATGCAGATCGCGCACATGGTGCACGGCGCCGCCACCGTGCTGATGATGGCGATGTTCATCGGCCACATTTATATGGGTACCATCGGTACCCGGGGCGCCTACAGCGCGATGCGGCATGGTTATGTGGACGAGGCCTGGGCTCAGGAGCACCATGAGCTCTGGTACGACGACATCAAGGCCGGCCGCGTTCCGGCGCAGCGTTCCGCATCCGACACGCCACAAGGCGGTGCCGCCGGTGCCAATGCCTGAAGGAGTTTTCCGCATCATGACCCTGCGTATCCGTGACCTGCTGGCGCTGTCGCTCATCGGTGTCAGCTCGCTGGCCCTGGCCACGCTGCCGCCGCCCAGCGACGAGGCCAAGGCCAAGGCCGCTGAAGCCGCCGTCAAGTCGGCGCACGGCGCCAAGGTCGCCGCCTACAAGCACTGCCAGGCCTTGGACAAGGCAGCCGCCCGCTACTACGCCGAGTCCAAGAAGCTCGGCCGGGACACCAAACCGCCGGTGGCAACGCCGGCCTGCGTCGACCCCGGCCCCTTCGTTGCGGCTGCACCGGCCGCCAAGTAGGCCCATGTCGGCACCAGGCGAGGCGCTGCCGCCGCCGCCGCCCACCGCCCCGCCGCCGCTGGTGGTCGGCGCGCCGCGCCTGACGATCGCGCGCGGCGATCTGTTGCGCGAGGTCACGATCCTCGACGAGTACGGCGAGCGCCGCCGCATCCACATCCCGGCCGAGCGCCCGCTGACCCTGTTCGTCGACCGGCGAGAGCTGGTCACGCTGATGACGCTTGGTGCGATGCCGGAGCATCTGGTGCTGGGCTACCTGCTCAACCAGCGCCTCATCCAGCGCGTCGACCAGGTCGAGTCGGTGACCGTCGACTGGGAGGTGGCCGCGGCCGCCGTGAAGACGCGCGCTGGGGTCAGCGACATCGAGGCGCGCACGGCCAAGCGGGTGGTGACCACCGGCTGCGGCCAGGGCACGGTCTTCGGCGACCTGCTCGAAGACCTGCACGGCATCCAGCTGCCCCCGGTCGAGCAGGCGCGCATCCGCCAGAGCACCTTGCACCGCATGCTCGAAACCATGCGCCAGCAGGACAGCATCCACCGCAAGGCCGGCTCGGTGCACGGCTGCGCGCTGTTCCGCGGCCACGACCTGCTGATGTTCGTCGAGGATGTCGGCCGCCACAATGCGATCGACACCATCGCCGGCTGGATGGGCCTGCACGGCATCGACGGCGGCGACAAGGCCTTCTATACCACCGGCCGGCTGACCAGCGAGATGGTCATGAAGTCGGCCCAGCTCGGCGTGCCGATCATCGTCTCGCGCAACGGCGTCACGGCGATGGGGCATCAGATGGCGTCGCGACTGGGCATGACCCTGTTCGGCCGTGCCGCGAACCGGCACTTTCTGTGCTACACCGGCGTCGAACGCTTCGACTCCGAGCCGGAACCGCAGCGTCATGCGGTGCGCGTCGTCTCCGGCTGACCGGACTGGCGTCTGTGGCCGCCACGGCAGGCCCGCTTGATGAAAGCCCCGTTTCGTGCTGCTGGAGCCACTGGCGCTGAGCCCGCAATCCGGTTTTCGAGCACCCATCACGGCAACGCGCTCTGTCGCAGGACGAGCAGTGGTGCAGGCTTGAGCGGGTGGTCGAGGTGGCGCGCGAAGTCTGGCGCGACTGAAGATTCGCCGGCGGCCTCCTGGGAGGCTGTCGGGCTTTGGGTCGGGCCCGCGCCGGGGAGAGTTTCGGTGCCAATCGAGGCGACGGCGAGGCGCGT
>CAZWUR010000055.1:0-32392 GCA_964637205.1 uncultured Rubrivivax sp. | reverse complement strand
GCGGCAGCTTCAAGCGCATCCAGTTCACCCCCGACCTGGTGCCGGCCGACCTGGTGGGCACCCGCATCTTCAACCAGAAGAGCGGCGAGTTCGGCACCAGCCTGGGCCCGGTGTTCGCCAACCTGCTGCTCGCCGACGAGATCAACCGTGCGCCGGCCAAGGTGCAGAGCGCCCTGCTCGAGGTGATGCAGGAGCGCCAGGTCACGATCGCCGGCCAGACCCACCTCGTGCCGGCGCCCTTCGTCGTGATGGCCACGCAGAACCCGATCGAGACCGAAGGCACCTATCCGCTGCCCGAGGCCCAGGTCGACCGCTTCATGATGAAGGTGCTGGTGGACTACCCCAGCGAGGAAGAGGAGTTCGTCATCGCCCAGCGCGTCACCGGCGCGCCGGTGCACGTGGCCACGGTGGTCGACACGGCGCAGTTGCTGGTCCTGCAGCAGCAGTGCCGGGCGATCTACGTCGACCCTTCCCTGGTGCAGTACGCGGTGAAGCTGGTCAGCGCGACGCGACGGCCCGAAAGATACGGCCAGCCCGAGTTGCAGAAGTACCTGAGCTACGGCGCCAGCCCGCGGGCGACGATCGGCCTGATCGAAGGCGCCAAGGCGCTGGCCCTGCTGCGTGGCCGGCCCTACGCCCTACCCGAGGACATGGTCGACCTGGTGCACGACGTGCTGCGCCATCGCCTGGTGCCGTCCTACGAGGCGCTGGCCGAGGGCCTGACGGCCGACGACCTGGTGCAGCGCGTGCTGCGCGGCGTGCCCGTGCCCGACAAGCCGCTGGCCCATCCGCAGGCCGTGAGCGCATGAACATGATCCAGCGCCCGGGCGCCGACGCGCTGTTGCGGCGTCTGGAATGGACCGTGCTCAAGCGCCTGGACGGCCTGCTGCAGGGCGACTACCGGACCTTGCTGCGCGGCGCCGGCATCGACCTGGCCGACCTGCGCGAGTACCAGTACGGCGACGACGTGCGCCACATCGACTGGAACGTCACCGCCCGGCTGCAGCAGCCGCATGTGCGCCAGTTCCACGAGGACCGCGACCTGACCGCCTGGTTCCTGCTCGACCTCAGCGGCAGCGTGCACTTCGGCTCCGGCGACGTGAGCAAGCTCGCCGTGTCGGCTGGCTTCGTGGCCGCCCTGGCGCGCGTGGTGACGCGGCACGGCAACCGCGTCGGCGCCCTGTTCTACGGCGGCGACGGGGGCGCCGAACTCGACGGCCTGCTGCGCCCCGGCGCGTCGCGCACGCATGTGCTCGAACTGCTGGCGCGCATGCTGCGGCCGCAGCCGGCGGCCGCCAAGGCGGGCAGCGGCACCGCGCTGTACGACCTGCTGCGCGGTGCCGAAGGTGTGCTGCAGCGGCGCTCCCTGGTCTTCGTGGTGTCGGACTTCATCAGCGCCCCGGGCTGGGAGGATGCGCTCGGCCGCCTGGCACGCCGGCACGACGTGGTGGCGGTACGCCTGTTCGACCCGGCCGAGATGGCCCTGCCCGACGTCGGCCTGGTCACGCTGGAGGACGCCGAAACCGGCGAGCAGCTCTTCGTCGACGCCACCGACCCGGCCTTTCGCGCGCGCTACGCCGCGCTGGCCGAAGCCGCCGAGGTGCAACTCGCCGCTGCGCTGGCGCGCGCCGGCGTCGACCTGCTCGAGCTGGCCACCGACGACGACCTGCTCGACGCGCTGCTGCGCTTTGCCGACCTGCGCCGGCGGCGCGCCTTCGCCTCGCAGCTGCCGGCGCATCTGGCGCGGGCCCTGATCCAAGGAGAGGCGGCATGAGTTTCCTCTGGCCGGCCCTGCTCTGGTCCCTGCTGCTGCTGCCCCTGCTGGTGCTGCTCTACGTCTGGTTGCTGCGCCGGCGCCGGCGCAGCACGGTACGCCTGGCCAGCGTCGCGATCGCCAAGGCGGCACTCGGCAAGGGCCCGGGCTGGCGCCGCCATCTGCCGCCGCTGCTGATGCTGCTGGCCCTGGGCACCCTGCTGCTGGCCAGCGCACGGCCGACGGCGGTGATCACGCTGCCGCTGTCGCAGCGCACGATCATGCTGGCGATGGACGTCTCGGGCAGCATGCGCGCCGAGGACGTCAAGCCGAACCGGCTGGTGGCCTCGCAGGAGGCGGCCAAGGCCTTCGTCAACGCCCTGCCACGTGACGTGAAGGTGGGCATCGTCTCCTTCGCCGGCACCGCCGCCGTGGTCCAGGCCCCGACCACCAGCCGCGACGACATCATCGCCGCCATCGACCGCTTCCAGCTGCAACGCGCCACCGCCACCGGCAGCGGCATCATCCTGTCGCTGGCCACGCTGTTCCCCGAGCACAACATCGAGATCTCGCACATCACCGGGCAGCGCAAGTTCCCGGGCAGCGAGCCGATCGGCGAGGCCGCGGACAAGCCGAAATTCGTGCCCGTGGAGCCGGGCTCGTTCAACTCGGCGGCCATCATCATGTTGACCGACGGCCAGCGCACCACCGGCCCCGACCCGATGGACGCGGCCAAGATGGCGGCCGAGCGCGGCGTGCGCGTGTACACGGTGGGCATCGGCACCACGCAAGGCGAAGTGATCGGATTCGAAGGCTGGAGCATGCGCGTGCGCCTGGACGAGGTCACGCTGAAGGCGGTGGCCAACCAGACCCTGGGCGAGTACTTCTACGCCGGCACCGCCGAAGACCTGATGAAGGTCTACGCGTCGCTGTCGGCCCGGCTCGTCGTCGAGCGCAAGGAAACCGAGATCAGCGCGATCTTCGCCGCCCTGGGCGCCCTGCTGGCCCTGGTCTCGGCCGGGCTGTCGGTGTTCTGGTTCGGCCGCGTGACCTGAGCGGGGGGCCCGACGGCCGCCTAGGCCTGCTGCGCCGCGGCCGCCTGCAGCTTCTTCCAGGCCTGGAAACCCCCAGCCACCGACAGCGCCTTCGGGTAGCCCAGCGAACGCAGCAGGTCGGCCGCATACAGGCTGCGCCGGCCGCTGTTGCAGGTCAGCAGCAGCACGTTGTCGTGGGTATGGTGCAGGCGGTTGATCGTGGTCAGCAGGCCCCGGATGTCGATGTCGCTGGGTTTGCCGGTGTCCAGGATCTCCTGCTCGTCCTCGGTCAGCTTGTCGCCGAGCAGCTTCTTGACGTCGAACAGCGGGATGTGCACCGCGCCCGGGATGGCGCCCTTCATCTCGATCTCGAAACCCTGTCGGATGTCGATCAGGGTGGCCAGCTTGAGCGCCGTGAGCTCCAGCGCGCTGGGCAGCGAGATTTCGAGCACGGCCCTTTGTTCGGGGCTGAACTGGGCGACGTCGAAGGTTTCCATGGTGGCGCGATTGTCGCTCAGCGCAGGTCGCCGCGCCGGCGCCGTGCGAGCTCGTTTTCCTGCGCCCTGGGGGGGTCGGGCCGACAGCAGGTGAACGCCGCGCGGCCGCGGCCCTGCCAGCCCGGGACGGTTCAGGCGGCGATCGGCTCGTCCTCGAGCAGGCCGCGCTTCTTCAGCAGCGGCCGTACCGATGGCCCGCGACCGCGGAAAGCGGCAAAGGCGGCGCCCGGCTCGACACTGTTGCCGGCGGCATAGATGTGGCGCCGAAGCGAACCCGCCACGGCCGGGTCGAAGGGGCTGCCGGCCTCGACGAAGGCGTCATAGCCGTCGGCGTCCAGCACTTCGGCCCACAGGTAGACGTAGTAGCCGGCGGCGTAGCTGCTGCCGGCGAACAGATGCTGGAAGTGCACCAGCCGGTGGTTGATGCCGACCGGCCCGGGATGGCCGATGCCGGCCAGCACCTCGGACTCGAAGGCGCAGAGGTCGGCCGGCGGCTCGGTCTCGGTGCGTGCGTGCACCGCCATGTCGACGATCGCGCTGGCGGTATAGCGCACCGTCTCGTAGCCCTGGTTGAAGCGGCGCGCCGCCTGCAGCCTTGCGATCAGATCGTCGGGGATCGGCGCGCCGGTCTGCCAATGCCGGGCGTGGCGCTTGAGCACCTCGGGTTCGGTGATCCAGTGCTCGAAGATCTGCGACGGCAACTCGACGAAGTCGCGCAGGACCTGGGTCCCCGACAGGCGTTCGAAGCTGACATCCGACAGCAACCCGTGCAGGCCGTGGCCGAACTCGTGGAACAGGGTGCGCGCATCGTCCATCGACAGCAGGGTCGGCTCGCCGGGCGAACCCTTGGCGAAATTGTTGTTGTTGACGATCACGGGCAGCTCGGCCTCGCCGCCGGCGCCGTTGCGGTTTTGCCAGCGCAGGCTGCTCATCCACGCGCCGCTGCGCTTGCTCGGCCGCGCGAAGTTGTCCTGCAGGAACACGCCCAGCGGCCGGCCGTCGGCGTGTCTAACCTCGTAGGCCTTGACGTCCGGGTGGTAGACGGGCAGGTCGTCGCGCGGCAGGAACCGCAGGCCGAACAGGCGCTGCGCGCAGTCGAAGGCCGCGTTCACCATCGCCTGCAGCGGGAAAAAGGGCTTGACCTCGGCATCGTCGATGGCGAACTTGGCCTGGCGCACCTTCTCGGCCCAGTAGCGCCAGTCCCAGGCTTCGATGCCGCCGCCGGCGCCGGCGCCCTGCATCGCCTCGCGCAGCGCGCTGCGCTCCTGCGCCACCGCGGCCAGCGCGCGCGGCCAGACTTCGTCGAGCAACTGCTGCACCGCGCTTTGTGTGCCGGCCATCGTGTCGGCCAGCGCGTAGTCGGCATAGCTGGCATGGCCGTGCAGCCGTGCCTGCTGATGGCGCAGGCGCAGGATGTCGCGCGCCACCTCGCGGTTGTCGTGTTCGCCCGCATGTTCACCACGGCTCGTCCAGGCGCGCCAGGCCGTCTCGCGCAGGTCGCGGCGCTCGGAGAAGGTCAGGAAGGGCACGATCAGCGAGCGTGACAGGGTGATCACGGCCTGCCCGGGCAGGCCACGGTCCTCGGCCGCCTGCTGCGCCGCCGCACGCAGGAAACCCGGCAGGCCGGCCAGATCGGCCTCGCCGGCCAGGGGCAGATGCCAGCTCGATTCGTCGTGCAGCACGTTCTGCGCAAAAGATGTGGTCAGCGCGGCCAGTGCTTCCATGACCTGCGCGTAACGCTGGCGCGCCGGGCCCTGCAGGCGCGCGCCGGCGCGCACGAAGTCCAGGTGCACACGTTCGAGCAGGCGCAGACGTTCACCGCCAAGACCCAGGGTGGCGCGCCGCTCGTGCAGGGCGTCGATGCGCGCGAAGAGCCCGGCGTCGAGGTAGATCGCGCTCTCGTGCGCTGCCAGCGGGCCGGCCATGCGGCGCTGGACGGCCTGCAGTTCGGCATTCGTGTGTGACGCCGTCAGGTTGTAGAACACCGATCCGATGCGCCCGAGCAGGCGCCCGCTGCGGTCGAAGGCGACCAGGGTGTTGTCGAAGTCGGGTGCGGCGGCCTGGTCAGCGATGGCCCGCAGCTCGGCGCGCTGGCGCTGCATCGCCGCCCCGAAGGCGGGTTCGAAATGCGCCGCCTGCACGGCGCCGAAGGGCGGCAGACCGAAAGGCGCGCTCCAGTCCTGGAGCAGCGGATTGCCGGCGAGGTCAGCGACGCCGGTGTCGGATGGTCTGTCGCTCATGTCGGCCTCACTTGCCCTGCTGGATCGCGATCTCGTCGTCCTCGCGGTAGCGGCGGCTGCCGCATTCCGCGGCCCACAGATCGCGTTCCTGGGTCACGTTCTCGCCCATCTTCTGAACCACCTTCTGGTGCTCGTTCCAGGCCACGGTGCGCAGGTTCAGCGCCTCGAGCTTGGCGTTGACGTCCTTGGCACCGGCGCCGATCCCGGACAGACCCTCGCGCTCCTTGTCGAGCGCCTCGGTCTCGTCAGCGAGTTCGCGCTTCTCCTTGACCAACTGGCGGCGCTGGCGGTCTGCGGTGGGTCCGCTGCGACCCTGCTTCTCGAACGCCTGCCAGCGTTCGTTCCAGTCGCTGATGCGGGTGGCGTTGTCGGCGACCCGTGCGTTCAGCGCGTTGACCTTGCCGGCTTCGTCCTGCACGCCGCCGCGCTCGGCGTCGAGCGCCTGCTTGGTCTGCAGGATGGCTGTCTTCTCGGCATCGAGTTCGGCGCGCTGGCGGTCGTAGTCGGCGACACGGGTGCTCAGCGTGGCCTGCTGCTTGAGGCAGGTTCGCAGTTCCTCGCGCGTCATCACCGGGCCGCTGCCGCCGCCGCTGCCGAGTGACTTCTGGGCCAGCGCCGGCAGGGGCAGGGTCAGTCCGGCCGTCAGGGCCAGCAGGGCGCCGCGGGTGGACAGGCGGCAGAGCAGTCGGATGGTCATCGGGTGCAATCCTCGTCGGTTCGGGGAAACGGCCCGGGCCCTGGGTCGGCGCGGGCCCGCAGATGGTTGACGGGTGTGGGGCAGGTTCGAGTCTGGCCAGGCTCGCATGATGCCATCGCCCGCCCTGGTCGGCCCTCGGCATGGTCAACGCGGCAGCCGGCTTGCCGGTGCACGGCGGCCGCCCTGGCGCTGTGGCACAGTGGCGCCCTTTCGCCACGCCTGCCCTCCCCCTTGGCCCTCAAGTCCACCATCTACAAGGCCAGTCTGCAGATCGCCGACATGGACCGCGGCCTGTACGCCGACCATGCCCTGACCCTGGCCCTGCACCCGTCGGAAACCGCGGAGCGGCTGATGATGCGCGTGCTCGCCTTCGCCTTGTCGGTGCCGGCCGACGACCACGACGGCGCGCTGCTGTTCGCGCGCGGCCTGTCCGACAGCGAGGAACCCGACCTCTGGCGCCATGCGCTGGACGGCACGCTGCGCGACTGGATCGAGGTCGGCCTGCCCGACGAGCGCCGCGTCCTGCGCGCCTGCGGCCGCGCCGGGCGGGTCGGCATCTGGGCCTATGCAGCGTCGACGCCGATCTGGTGGCAGGGTCTGGCGAGCCGCCTGGCGCGGCAGAAGAACCTCGCCGTCCGGCAGGTGCCGGCGGAACAGTCGCAGGCCCTGGCGGCGCTGGCGGAACGTTCGATGCAGCTGCAGATCAATGTCCAGGAAGGCCAGGTGCTCGTCGTGCACGGTGACCGCATGGTCGAGATCCACCCCCTGTCCCTGCACCCCAGCCCATGATTCGACGCCGCGCCGTCCTGGCCTCCCCACTCGCCGCCGCATGGCCGGCCCTGCCCCTGAACGCAATGACCCAGACGCTCACCGAAGACCCCAACCTCTGGCTCGAGGACGTGTCCGGCGAGCGTGCGCTTGCCTGGGTGCGCGAGCGCAACGCCGAGACGCGCAAGGTGCTCGAAGCCGAGCCCGGCTTCGCTGCCACACGCGAGCGCATCCGCGCGATCCTGGACTCGAAGGAGAAGATCCCGGCGGGCAGCCGGCGCGCCGACTTCCTCTACAACCTGTGGCAGGACGAGCAGCATGCACGCGGCCTGTGGCGGCGCACCACCCTGGCCGAATTCCGCAAGGCCGAGCCCGCCTGGCAGACCCTGCTCGACCTCGACGCGCTGGGCCGGGCCGAGGGCGAAAACTGGGTCTGGGCCGGCGCCAGCCTGTACGGGCCGGACTACCGCCGTGCCCTGGTGTCGCTGTCGCGCGGCGGCGCCGACGCGACGGTGGTGCGCGAGTTCGACCTCGTGGACCTGCGCTTCGTCGACGGCGGCTTCCGCCTGCCCGAAGCGAAGAGCAATGTCGACTGGCTGGACGCCGACACGATCTTCGTCGGCACCGACTTCGGCCCCGGCAGCATGACCGACGCCGGCTACCCGCGTCTGGTCAAACGCTGGCAGCGCGGCCAGCCGCTGGCGCGCGCCGAAACGGTCTACGCAGGCCAGGCCGCCGATGTCGGTGTCTGGATCGAGGTCGACCGCGAGCCCGGCTACGAGCGCATCGTGCTCACGCGTGCGATCGATTTCTACCGCTCCGAGCAGTTCCTGCTGCAGGGCGAGCAGTTGGCGAAGCTGCCCAAGCCCGAGGACGCCAGCCTGACCTTCTGGCGCGCTGTTGCATTGCTGGAGTTGCGCAGCGACTGGGCCAGCGGCGGCCGGACCTGGCCACGCGGCAGCCTGCTCGCGGGCGACGCGGCAGCCTTCGGCGCGGGTCGCGACGCCGGCTGGCAGGCGCTGTTCACGCCGACGCCAACCGTGTCGCTGGCCGGTTTCACGGCCACGGCGTCGCGCCTGGTGCTGAATATGCTCGACCAGGTCGCCAGCCGACTCGAGGAGATCACACCCGGCAGCTCGCCGACGGCGCCCTGGACGCGGCGCGCCGTGCAGGCGCCGCAGCCGGGCAACCTCAGCGTGCAGGCCCTGCATGATCCGCTGCTGACGTCCGATCCGCTGGCCGAGCAGATGCTGGTCGGCTACACCGACTTCCTGACCCCGGACTCGCTGATGCTGGCCACCGCCGGCGAGGACGGGATGCAGACGCTGAAGTCGCGCCCGCGCTACTTCGACGCCACCGGCATGCGCGTCGAGCAGCGCTTCGCGACCAGCCGCGACGGCACCCGCGTGCCCTACTTCGTCGTCTGGCCCCAAGGTGCCAGCGCCGACGGCAACAACCCGACCCTGCTCTACGGCTATGGCGGCTTCGAGGTCTCGATGCAGCCCTACTACTCGGGCAGCGTCGGCAGCAGCTGGCTGGCGCGCGGCGGGGTCTTCGTGCTCGCCAACATCCGCGGCGGCGGCGAGTTCGGCCCGGCCTGGCACCAGGCCGCCGTGAAGCAGCACAAGCAGAAGAGCTATGACGACTTCGCCGCCGTGGCCGAGGACCTGATCGCTGCCAAGATCACGAACCCGGCCCGTCTGGGCATCGAAGGCGGCAGCAACGGCGGCCTGCTCGTCGGCGCGGTGATGGTGCAGCGGCCCGAACTGTTCGGCGCCGTGGTCTGCCAGGTGCCGCTGCTGGACATGAAGCGCTACCACCTGCTGCTCGCCGGCGCGTCCTGGATGGCCGAATACGGCAACCCCGAGGAGGCTGAAGACTGGGCCGCAATGGCGGCCTACAGCCCCTACCAGAACGTCAAGGCCGGCCTGAAGATGCCCGCCGTGCTCTTCATCACGAGCACGCGCGACGACCGCGTGCATCCCGGCCATGCGCGCAAGATGGCGGCGCGCATGCACACGCTGGGCTACGCGCCGCCTGCAGCCGGCCGGCAGCGCGCAGGCGTGTACTACTACGAGAACATCGAGGGTGGGCACGGCGGCGCGGCCGACAACGCGCAGCGCGCCGACATGTCGGCGCTGGAGTTCGCCTTCCTCTGGCGATGCCTGGGGGCGCAGGGCTGAGCAGCCTGGCCCGGCCCCTGGCAGGATGAGGCCATGGTCCACTGGATCGACGACGACGCACCCCTGCCCGCCCCGGGCAGCGTGGCCGAGGACCTGCCCGGCCTCGTCGCCGCCGGCGGCACGCTGTCGCCGGCGCGGCTCGAGCAAGCCTACCGGCAGGGCCTGTTCCCCTGGTTCGGCCCCGGCCAGCCGGTGCTGTGGTGGAGCCCGGACCCGCGCATGGTGCTGCAGGTCGCCGACTTCCGCCTGCATCGCTCGCTGCGCAGGACGCTGCAGCGCTTCCTGCACCGGCCGGGCTGCAGCATCCGCTTCGATGGCGACTTTGCGCGCGTGATGCGCCACTGCGCCGCCGCGCTGCGCGAGGGCCAGGACGGCACCTGGATCGTGCCGGCGATGATCACGGCCTATGTCGACTGGCACCGCGCCGGGCGCACCCACAGCGTGGAGACCTGGGTCGACGGCCAGCTCGTCGGTGGCCTGTACTTCGTCGCCATCGGCGGCATGGTCTTCGGCGAGTCGATGTTCGCGCACGCCAGCGACGCCTCCAAGCTCGCCCTGGCGGCCCTGGTGGCGGCCTGCCGCGCCCGCGGCGTGGCCTGGATCGACTGCCAGCAGCACACCGGCCACCTGGCGTCGATGGGGGCAAGGGAAGTCCCGCGTGCCGCCTTCACGGCGCATCTGACCCGCGCTCTGGGGGCGTCGGAGATCGGGGACTGGACCTATGATCGGGCGCATTGGGCCCTGCTCGATCCACGCCTGCTCACCGAACACGCCCCTGCCGCCCCGTGACGCATCCGAAGGAGCTCCCGCTCTCGTCCCTGCAGTTCTACGCCACGGCCCCCTACCCGTGCAGCTATCTGCCGGGCCGGCTGGCGCGCTCGCAAGTGGCCACGCCCAGCCACCTGATCCACGCCGACGCGTATTCCGGCCTGGTGGCCAACGGCTTCCGGCGCAGCGGCATGTTCACCTACCGGCCCTACTGCGACGGCTGCCGCGCCTGCGTGCCGATGCGCGTGCCGGTGGCGGGCTTTCGGCCCAGCCGCAGCCAGCGCCGTGCCGGGAGGCAGCATGCTGCGCTGAAGTCGCGCGTGCTGCGCCTGTGTTTTTCGCCCGAGCACTACGAGCTCTACCTGCGCTACCAGAGCGGCCGCCACGCCGGCGGCGGCATGGACCACGACAGCGTCGACCAGTACACCCAGTTCCTGCTCCAGAGCCGGGTCAATTCGCGTCTGGTGGAGTTCCGCACGCCGGGCGAGGACGGCGCCGCCGGCACGTTGAAGATGGTCGCCATCGTCGACGTGCTCAGTGACGGCATCTCCGCCGTCTACACCTACTACGACCCCGAGCCCGGCACCAGCTACGGCACCTACAGCGTGCTCTGGCAGATCGAGCAGGTGCGCCAGCTCGGCCTGCCCTACCTGTACCTGGGCTACTGGATCGCCGAGAGCCCGAAAATGGCCTACAAGGCGCAGTTCCGGCCGCATCAGTTGCTGACCGAAGGGCGCTGGCAATCCGCCAGTCCCGAGAACGCAGGAATGCTGCAGGTTGGCCCCACTCAAACCCGACGGCACTCGCCGTCAGAAGGCTGATCGGGAAGTCGGACAAGGTCGTCACGCAGTCCCTCTACTCGAACAATCCATCGCGAACACGAACTGCCTGCTGCCGGGCACAGGCAGCTCGGAGCCACACCCTCCAGCAGATGGTGGCCGGCAAGCTGCATGGGCTGAATGGCGCAGTGGACGCGATGCGAGGGTCGGTTTGAGCAGGGTCAACCGCGCGCCGCACCTGACCATGTAAACAGGCTGCGGTCCACTCCAACTCGACCGGGTGCCGTCTTGAACACAGCCGCAGGTCCCGCAGTGCTCCTCGTCGGCACGCCGCTGCAGGCCGGCGCCCTGCCGGGCGGCGTGTGCCCGTCGCTCGCCAACCTCACCCTCGGGACGGCGCTGCGCGCGCGCGGACTCTCGGTCGAGGTGCTCGATCCGACGGTCGATCTCGACGCCAAGCACCGGGACGCGAAGATGGTTCTTGCGGCGACCGCGGACGCAGTGCTGGCGGCGCGGCCCAGGCTGGTCGGCATCAGCGCGCTGTCGCCGACCGAGGGCCGGTTCGGCGCCGTGCTGGCGCGTGCGCTCAAGCAGCGCGCACCGGACCTGCCGATCGTCGTCGGTGGCGTCTGGGCGATGGCGACGCCGCACAAGCTGCTCGAGCGCTGCCCGGAGATCGACGGCGTGGTCGTCGGGCCCGGCGAGGAAGGCGCGGCCATGCTCGCGCAACAGGGGCTGGCCCGCCCCGCCGACGTGCCCGGGCTGGTCTGGCGACACAACGGCGAGCTGGTGAGGAATCCGCCTTCGACGCACGTCGTACCGACGGCGCCGCTCGACATGACGCTGATGCGTCACCCCGAGGCCTACGACATCTTCTGCTGGTTGACCAGCCGCGGCTGCCCCTACCACTGTGCGTTCTGCACCGAGCGGCTGGGTTCGCCGAACTTCACGGCCGATCCGATCGCCAAGGTCGCCTGCGACGTGGAAGCCTTCAAGCGCTTCGGCCGGCGCTGGTACCTGTGGGTCTGCGACGCTTTGTTCGGTGTGAGCCGGCCGCGCCTGGCGGCGATCTGCGCCGCGCTCGAAGGTTCAGGGCTCGAGTTCCTCGCCGAGAGCCGGGTGGATGTGCTGCACCCCGACGATTTGCCGCGCCTGCGTGCCGCCGGATGCAACATGATCTATTTCGGCCTTGAGGCCGCGAGCCAGCGCTCGCTGGTCGAACTCGACAAGATCGTCGGCCGCCCGCAGCGCCACGCCAGGTATGTCGAGGGTGCGAAGGCGCTCACCGAGGCATGCCTGCGCAACAACGTGCTGCCGGTGTTCGGCGTGTTGAACCCGGTGCCCGGCGACACGGCCGATGATCTTGCGCAGTCGCTGGCGCTGGTCCGGGACCTGGCCGGGATCGCCAGGCGCCTGGGCAAGGCGGCGAACGGCATCGCCCCGTGCTTCCATGCGTTCCCGCTGCGCTTCGACGCCGGTGCGCCCTACGAGCGGCGCGAGCCCGAGTTGCAGGCGGCGGGCGTGCGCTGGAGCGAGCCGCCCGATCCTCTGTTCGGCGACCGCTACCTGACCCGCGCGTCGACAATCATCGGCCCCGAGGAGGGCGAGGCCTTCCGCGCCGAGGTGCGCGCGATGAACTCGTCTTCGCCGGACGTGCGGCGGCGGCTGCTCGGCTCTTTTCCGCGGCCGTACGTGGAGTTCGAAGCCTGAACGCCGACGCGCCGCTCAAGCCCGCCGACGAGGTGCTCGTCGTCGGCGGCACGGGGCTGATCGGGCGTGCGCTCGCGCCCGCGCTCGCAGCCGCTGGTCTGCGCCCGCTGCTCGTCGCCCGCAGAGACGTGCCGGCGGGCGTGATCACGCAGGGTGCGCGGCTGCTGCGAGCCGACCGGCAGCAACTGCCGGCGCTCATTGCCGCAGACACGGTCCTCGGCGAAAGGGCAGGCGCCGTGGGGGTCGTCGACGTACTCGCCGAAGGCCCCGACGAGGTCGCACCGCTGGTCGCGGCGGTCGCGAACCGGCCCTGCCGTTTCGTCGCCATCGGCAGCGCGGCCGTGTTCGGCCAGGCGAGGCGTGGCCTGCGCTACGACGAAGCGACGCCGCCCAAGCCGTCCACCGACGCGATGCAACGCAAGCTGGCACTTGAGCGACTGATTGCCGAGGAGCATCGGCGGGGGCGCGGCGCGACCGTTCTCCGCATTGCCTACCCCTACGGGCCTGGCCACGGGCCGCTTACACCGCTCGGCCGCGCGCGCGATCTTTTCTGCCGACTCGACGGCGACCAGCCGATCGACTGGGTGGCGCCGGACGTGTTTGCGCCGATGCAGCCACTGTGGGCCGACGATCTTGCGCGCGCCATCGTATGCCTGCTGTTGCGCCGCGAGCGGCCGCGGCCGCTGTACCACGCCGCCGGCCCCGAAGTCGTGGGCTGGCAGGAATGGCTGCAACAGCTGGCCCGCGGCCGCACGCTCGGCGACCGGCTGCGCCTTCACGCGGCGGCGGACCTGCAGGCGCTGAACCCGTCGGCGTGGTGGATCGGCAGCTACCTGCGCGACGCACCCCTGCTCGACGACACGCTGTTGCGACGCGAAGTGTTCGCCTGCGAAACCAGGCTGGCGCGGACGATTCCGGCGTGGGCCGCGTGGTGCGCGTCAGGGGAACCCTGATCAGCGCGGATACCAGTCCGTGTCGGGCGGCTCCCTGATCGCATTCAGCTCGATCCACAGATTGTCCGGGCCAACGAGGATCGCGACATCGTGCCTGAATTCGCCCGCGCTGATGCGTTCGCGCGTCAGCGGCGCAGCAATGTAGGTCGTCTCGACCGCGGCACCGCCGGGTCGCTGCTGCCAGCGGCCAAAGAAGCTGCCGGCAGTCGCGGGCGTGAACACGAAGCGGGCGCCGCGCGACGCCAGATCGGCCATCGCCGCATCGAGATCGTCGACCCGCAGGCCGAGATGCTGCCGGAAGTCGATCTCCTCGTCGGGCCCGGGCGGCAACTCGAGATCAGGTTGCTCGCGGAAGACCAAGGTGATGCCGCAGGCAAGGACGCGCGAGTACGGCTGGCCCATCATGCGGCCGCGGAACAGCACCTTCGCGTCGAACATCCGCAGCCAGAAGTCCTCCTGCGCCTGCACGTCGCGGGTGGCGAGGGCGACCTCCATGAAGCGGTAACGCATGCGGGGCATGATGCCACGCCCGCCAGCCGTGATGGGCCTGCGCGCGCCAAGACCTGCACCACGCTGGCGAGCAGTCAGATGGCGCCTGGCACAAGGCGAACATCAGATCCATCGGTCAACTCACCCGCCACAACCCGCCTGACTCCAGCGCCCGGCCCTCGGCGGCCAGCTTGTACAGATGCGCCAGCAGCGAACGTTCGGCCACGCCGTGCAGATGCACCGGGGTGTCCTCGTAGGCCGCCGCCACCAGGGCCCGCGCCGGGGCCGGGCCGTTGGCCTGCAGCGCGGCCAGCACGCGGGCTTCGCGCCGCAGCCGGTGCGCGATCAGCGCACGCAGCACGGCATGCGGCTCGGCCACCAGGAAGCCGTGGCCGGGCGCAAACCAGTCCAGCTCCAGCGCCAGCAGGCGCTCGAGCTGGGCCAGGTAGGCGCGCATGTCGCCGTCAGGCGGGTTGATGACCACGGTGCTGCCCTGCATCACATGGTCGCCGGTGAACAGCAGCTTTTCTTCGGCCAGGCGCCAGCAGACATGGTTCGAGGCATGGCCGGGCGTGTGCAGCGCGTGCAGGGTGGTGCCGGCGCCCAGCGCCAGCCGTTCGCCCTCGACCGGTTCGTGGTCGGGCGCGAAACCCTGGTCCTGGCCCGGGTGCGGCGGGGCCCGGCGGCCGATCAGCCGGGCGCCGGTGGTGCGCGCCAGGGCCATCGCGCCGGGTGAATGGTCGGGGTGGGTGTGCGTGACCAGCACATGCGTGATGCGCCGCGGCGCCGCGGCGATGAGGGCCGCGAGATGCACCGGGTCGTCGGGGCCGGGGTCGATGACGGCCAACGGCGCGTCGGGGTCGTCGTCGCCGACGAGGTAGCTGTTGGTGCCGGGCCCGGTCATCATGCCGGCGTTCGGCGCGGTCAGGCGCAGGATGCGTGACGACAGGCGCACCGGCTCACCGGCCACGATCTCGGCCGCGACGGTCTGCCGGCCCTGGGGGTCGAGCCGGCCCAGTTCGGCCCAGCCCGGCTCCCAGGGCAGCACGATGCGCGGCCCCTGGCGCGTGCGGCCGATGCGCGGCATGGTCAGACCGATGCTGCGACGCGCACCGGCTTCGGCGTGCGCCGCGGCCGCGTCGGGCCGGGCCTGCAGGTCCTGCAGCGTGCAGCGCGTGACGGGCAGCAGCACATAGCCGGAGTCCCGCGACAGGGCTTCGGCCGGGCGCGCCCACATCAGTTCCACGGCTTCGGCAAGGTCGGCCTCAGGCCGCTGTCCGGGGGGCATGCGGGCGGTGAAGAAGCGGGTGTCGAAGCGCTTGCGCACCCCCGGCGGCGTCAGCCAGTGGCTGTAGTAATGCAGGCCGCGCAGGTCCAGGCGCAGGTCGAAGGCGCGGCACAGCGCGCCGATGTCATGGTCACCGCGGTGCAGATGCAGACGCCAGGGCGCCAGCGCCGCGTGCAGGGTCGCCAGGTCGACCTGGCCACCGTCGGGTCGGCAGGCGAGCAGCACACCGACCTCCTCGAAGCTTTCGCGCACGGCGGCGATCAGGTAGTCCAGGCCACCTTCGGCCAGGCCCAGGCGGGCGCTGACCTCGGCGTCGGACGGGCCCAGGCACCAGTCGCGCGCGGCGCGGTCGGCCGACTCGACGACGCCGCCGGGAAAGACGCAGGCGCCGCTGCGCAAGTCGCCGTCGCGTTCGGCGCGGCGCAGCATCAGGACCTCGACGCCGCCGCGGTCGGCGTCCTGCAGCAGCATCAGCGAGGCCGCGCGGCGCGCGTCGGGCGGGATCTGGTGGCCGCTCACCGCAGCACCCGCGCAGCGCGCAAGCCTTCGATCTCGGCGCCATCGAACCCGGCGTCGTGCAGCACGGCGGCGCCATCGGCACCGATCTCCGGCGCCGGGCGCGGCGCGGTCGGCGCGCTGCGCGAGAAGCGCGGCGCCGGCGCCGGCTGCAGCAGGCCGTCGACCTCGACATAAGCCTGGCGGGCCAGCGCGTGGGCATGCGCCGGGGCTTCGGCCAGGCTCAGCACCGGGGTCACGCAGGCATCGCTGCCGTCGAAGTGCGCCGCCCAATGCTCGCGCGGCTCGCGCAACAGGATCGCGGCGATGGCCTCGCGCATCGCCGGCCACTGGCGACGGTCGTACTGCGCGGCAAGGAAGCGCGGGTCGAGTCCGATGCCTTGCACAAACGTGGCAAAGAACTTCGGCTCCAATGCGCCCACGGCGACGAAACGGCCGTCGGCGCAGGCGTAGGTGGCGTAGAAGGGTGCGCCGCCGTCGAGCAGGTTTTCACCCCGGCCGCCGCCCCACAGCCCCGCGGCGCGCAGGCCGTGGAAGATCGACGCCAGCGAGGCCGCACCATCCACCATCGCCGCATCGACGACCTGCCCGCGCCCCGAACGCGCACGCTCGTAGAGCGCCGCCAGCACCCCGAAGGCGAGGTACAGCGCACCGCCGCCGTAATCGCCGACCAGGTTCAGCGGCGGCACCGGCGCGCCGTCGGCCGGCCCGATGGCGTCGAGCACGCCGCTCAGGGCGATGTAGTTCAGGTCATGTCCGGCCATCGGCGCCATCGGGCCGGTCTGGCTGTAGCCGGTCATGCGGCCATAGACCAGGCCCGGGTTGCGCGCCAGGCAGACCTCCGGCCCCAGGCCCAGGCGCTCGGCCACGCCGGGCCGGAAACCTTCGACCAGCACGTCGGCGCGGTCGATCAGGCGCAGCGCCGTCGCGACCCCCGCCGCCTGCTTCAGGTCCAGCGCCACCGAACGCCGGCCCCGCGCGTTGACGTCGAAGCGCGGCGCCATCGGCAGGCCCAGACCGCTGGCCTCGGTGCGGTCGATGCGCACCACATCGGCGCCCAGATCGGCCAGCAGCATGCAGGCCATCGGCCCGGGGCCGATGCCGGCGATCTCGATCACGGACAAACCTTCCAGCGGACCCATGCCTCATCCCGATGCCGTCACGGCACCGAGTGTGCACCAGGGCGGCGCGTCGGCGCGCGCTCAGCCGCGCCGACGCCGCCAGCCGAGGACGGCCAGGCCAAGCGCGAACATCATGCCCGCGGGCAGTTCGGGTACCGCCGACAACAGCACCGTGTCCAGCGAGCCGGTGTCCCACCAGGCGCTGTACTCGCCGCGGATCCAGAGGTGGTCGACGGCGGCGAACACGGTCGCAAAATCGGCGGCGCTGGCCAGTGGGCCCTCGGCCGTGCCCAGGCGCCAGGCGCCGGGCGCCAGGCGCACGCTGTAGGCCGTCCAGTCCAGCCCGGGGCTGGGGCCGGCGTCGATGGCGAGCTCGACGCCGTTGCCGCCGATGCGCACATCGGCCCATTCGGTTTCCATCGGCAGCGCGGTGGTCGACACCTTGAGCCAGAAGCTCAGGGCGCCGTCAAGCGCAGCCCGCTGGTCGCCCAGAAAGGCCGCCGGCGCTTCGAAGAACCAGACCGTGCCCTGCCCGCTGTCGGTGGCCTGCACATGGCCGCCGGGCATGCCGCCCTCGGCCAGCCAGGCCCGGTCGGACACGCCATTGGTGGCTTTCCAGCCTTCGGCATCGGCATCGAAATTCGAGGCCACCAGGGTGAGGGCCGAGGCCAGCGTCGGCATCAAGGTGCCGAGGGCAAGACATCCGCGTTTCATGGCAGCACCTCCTTGGACGTGCAACGATCAGCCTATCCAAATTGCCGGCCGATGTCGATCCCCTTCCCCCCCGATCGCCGGGTACAGTCGGCGCCGATACGGCTCGACACCGGGTCGCCCCGGATGCCGACGCCACAGGCGATGCTTTAGATTCAAAGTAATTCATGGACGCCGCCACCTTCCTGATCCAGTGCCTGAACGCGCTGCAGTACGGGCTGCTGCTGTTCCTCGTGGCCTCGGGGCTGAGCCTGATCTTCGGCATCATGGGCGTGATCAACCTCGCCCACGGCAGCTTCTACATGATCGGCGCGTACATGGCGTACACGCTGGCGCCACTGGTCGGGGGGAACTTCTTCGTCACCCTGGTCGTCGGCCTGCTGCTCAGCATCGCGCTCGGCTACGTGCTGGAGTGGGTCTTCTTCAGCTATCTCTACGAGCGTGAGCATCTGCAGCAGGTGCTGATGACCTACGGGCTGATCCTGGTCTTCGAGGAACTGCGCAGCCTGATCGTCGGTGACGACGTGCACGGCGTGCCGACACCGGCCTGGCTGTCGGGCAGCATCCCGCTCGGCGACGTGATGAGCTACCCGGTGTACCGGCTGTTCATCTCGGGCGTGTGCCTGGCACTGGCCCTGGGCATGTACCTGGTGTTCACGCGCACCCGGCTGGGCATGATGATCCGCGCCGGCAGCACCAACCGCGAGATGGTGCAGAGCCTGGGCCTGGACATCAAGTTCCTCTACCGCCTGGTGTTTGCCGCCGGGGTGGCGATCGCGGTGTTCGCCGGCATGATCGCCTCGCCGGTGAGCAGCGTCTACCCGGGCATGGGCAACTCGGTGCTCATCATCTGCTTCGTGGTGGTCGTGATCGGCGGCATCGGCTCGATCCGCGGTGCGCTCGTCGCGGCCCTGCTGATCGGCGTCGTCGACACTTTCGGCAAGGTGCTCTGGCCCGAAGCCGCCGGCGTGCTCGTGTATGTGCTGATGGCCGCGATCCTGCTCGTCAAGCCCGACGGGCTGTTCAGGGCCGGCTGAATGCGACGCCTGGCCCTGCCCCTGATCGCGCTGGCCCTGCTCGCCGCCTATCCGCTGGTCGGCGGCGACTATGGCGCCGATCTGGTGACCAAGATCATGATCTTCGCCATCGCCGCGCTGAGCCTGGAACTGCTGGTCGGCGCCACCGGCCTGGTGTGTTTCGGCCACGCCGCGCTGTTCGGCATCGGCGCCTACGCCGCCGTGCTGCTGGCACCGCAGAGCGACCCGGCCGCGCTGTGGTGGATCGCGCCGGCGGCGGTGGCCTGCGCCGCCTTGTACGCACTCTTCATGGGCGCGCTGTCGCTGCGCACCAAGGGTGTGTACTTCATCATGGTGACCCTGGCCTTCGCGCAGATGGCTTACTTCGTGATCCACGACACCCCGCTGGGCGGCGGCACCGACGGCATCTATCTGTACTTCAAGCCGGTGTGGGCCGTGGGCGACACGGTGCTGATCGACCTGGACCGGCCGGGCGTCTTCTACGCCGTGACGCTGGCCAGCCTGGTGGCCGTCTACGCCGGTCTGGCCCTGCTGCTGCGTTCACGGTTCGGGCGCGCGCTGGCCGGCATCAAGGCCAACGAGCAGCGCATGCGTGCCACCGGATTTTCGACCTACCCCTACAAGCTGGCCGCCTTCGTGATCAGCGGCGGCATCGCCGGCTACGCGGGGTTCCTGTTCGCGGCCAAGGACGGTTTCGTCAACCCGGAACTGCTGAGCTGGCATCTGTCGGGCTCGCTGCTGATCATGATCATCCTCGGCGGCCTGGGCCATCTGCGCGGCGCCGTGCTCGGTGCCTTCGCCTACACCCTGCTGCAGGAGTTCTTCAAGTCCGAGGCGGTCTTCGGCGACTTCGCCCGGCACTGGCATCTCGGCCTGGGCCTGAGCATCATCCTCAGCGTGGCCCTGCTGCCGCGCGGCCTGATCGGGCTCGGCGCGCTGCTCAAGCGGGGGCCCGGGTGAGCGAGGTCCTGCTGCGCGGCAGCGGTCTCACGCGCCGCTGGGGCGGCCTGGTCGCCGTCGACGAGGTGTCGCTGGACTTGCGGCGCGGCGAGGTGCATGCCGTCATCGGCACCAATGGCGCCGGCAAGTCGACCCTCATCAACCTGCTGTCGGGCGAGATCCCGCCGTCGGCGGGCCGGGTGCAACTGCTGGGCCGCGACGTCACGCGCTGGTCGCAGCCCAGGCGCGCGCGCGCCGGCCTCGGCCGCAGCTACCAGCGCACCACGATCTACCCGGCCTTCACGGTGCACGAGAACTGCCGGCTCGCCGCGCAGGCGCGCTTCGCCCACCCCTGGCGGGTCTGGCAGGATGCGGCGCGCTGCCCCGACGCCACTGCGGCCGCCGTAGCGGCCCTGTCGCGTGTGGGCCTGGCCGACGAGTCGGCACGTCCGGCCGGACTGCTCAGCCATGGCGGCAAGCGCCAGCTCGAGATCGCGATGTGCCTGGCCACCGACCCGCAGGTGCTGCTGCTCGACGAACCGCTGGCCGGCATGGGCGCCGAAGAAACCGACCGCATGCTGACCCTGCTCGACGCGCTCAAGCCGGGCCACGCCATCCTGCTCGTCGAGCACGACATGGACGCCGTGTTCCGTGTCGCCGACCGCATCACCGTGATGGTCAACGGCGCGGTGATCGCCTCCGGCAGCCCCGACGCCGTGCGCGGCAACGCCGAGGTGCAGGCGGCCTACCTGGGCGGGCATGACGCATGACGGGCGCGGCGCACGACGACCTCCTGCTCGACGCGCGCGGCCTGATGGCCTGGTACGGCTCGAGCCATGTGCTGCAGGGTGTGGACCTGCAGATCCGGCGCGGCCAGACGGTGGGCCTGCTCGGGCGCAACGGCATGGGCAAGACGACCCTGATCCGCACCCTGCTCGGCCATGTGGCGCAGCGCCAGGGCCGGATCAGCATCGCCGGCGTCGACGTGTCGCGCGCACCGGTGCACGAGGTGGCGCGCCTGGGCGTCGGTCTGGTGCCCGAGGGCCGCGGCATCTTCCCCAACCTCAGCGTGCGCGAAAACCTGGTGATGGCCGCCAGGCCGGCGAAGGGCAGCGCCGGGGGCTGGACCCTCGAGCGCGTGCTCGAGACCTTCCCGCGCCTGACCGAACGCCTGCAGCATGGCGGCAACCAGCTTTCCGGCGGCGAGCAGCAGATGCTGGCCATCGGCCGCGCCCTGATGACCCAGCCCGCGCTGCTCATCCTCGACGAGGCCACCGAAGGCCTGGCGCCGTTGGTGGTGGCCGAGATCTGGCGCGTGCTCGGCCAGATCCGCGCCGACGGCATCGCCACCCTGATCGTCGACCGCGACTGGCGGCGTGTCCTGGCCCGCGCCGACCAGGCCCTGGTGCTGCAGAAGGGCCAGGTCGTGCTCCAGGGCCCGGCGGCCGAGGTGCGCTCGCGCCCGGAACTTGCCGGCTTCCTGGGCGTCTGAGCCACAATGCGCGCCGTGAACCGCTGGCTCGTCGCCCTCGTCTGGATGCTGTCGCTGGCCCTGCCCTTGCAGGGCCTGGCGGCTGCCTTTCCGGCGATGGCGGCCGGGTCGATGCACGCACCGGCCGAGGTCTCGCCGGCGCCCCAGGCCCACCCCTGCCATGCCGCGTCATCGGCCAGCCCGGTGCTGCAGGATGCGCAGACCGGTTGTGCGGCCTGCGCCGCCTGCCATGCGAGCACGGCCCCGGCGCCGGGTCTGCCAACGCTGGCGGGTCCGGACATGCGCGCGGCCGCCGTCCCCGACTGGTGTGCCCCCGCCGAGCCGAGCGTTCTGCCTGAAGGGCTGGACCGACCGCCCCGACATCCACTCGCCTGATCGCCGCCCGGCGCCGCCCGCTCAGGCTGCGCCGCTTCGCCAGCGTTGCGACGAGGATGTCCATGCACCGATGGATTCGATATTGCCTGCTGAACACGGCCCTGGCCGCGCTGGCCAGCCTGCCTGTTCACGCGCACAGCGCTGCGCGCCCCGACCCCGGCGACCCGCGCGCCGAGGTGCCGCCGCTGCAGCACCGCTCGGTGCTCAACAGCTACCGCCGCGGGGTCGACGAGCCGCCGCTGGACTGGCCTGGCGCCAACCGGACCACCGAGCGCATCGGCGGCTGGCGCGCTTACCTGCGTGAAGCGAATGCCCCCGAGGCATCCACGAGTGCGCCCGCCCGTGCACCCGCAGGCGACTCGCCCGGCGGCACGATCCCGGACCGCAGCGGGGTCGCGAAGTGAGGGCCCTGATCGCTCTGGTCGCGGCCGCGCTGCTCGCCGGCTGCGCCACGCTGGACCCGGCCGGCCGCTTCGCGCCGGTGCAGCAGGCCGTGATGCAGCACAGCGGCGCCGAACTGCGCTGGGCGCGCAGCGACGCCGATCGTGATGCGATCGACCGGCGCGTGGCCGCGCTGCTGGCCGCTCCGCTGGACGCCGACGCGGCGGTGCAGCTCGCGCTGCTGAACCACCGCGGGCTGCAGGCGCGCTTTGCCGCGCAGGGCATGGCGGAGGCCGACTATGTGCAGGCCACGCGGCTGCCCAACCCGGGTTTCAGCTTCGGCCGCACGCGCGCCGGCGACGCGCGCGAGATCGAACGTGGCCTGCACATCCAGCTCGCACGCTGGCTGCTCATGCCCTGGACGGGCGACCTGGCACAGCGCGCCTTCGAGCGCAGCCGACGCGACCTGATCCAGGCCGTGCTCGACCATGCCGGCCAGACGCGCAAGGCCTGGGTCGAGGCCGTGGCTGCCGAGCAGGCCGTGCACTACATGGGCCAGGTGATGCAGGCGGCCGAGGCCAGCGCCGAACTCGCGCGGCGCATGCAGCAGGTGGGCAACTTCAGTGCGCTGCAGCGCCAGCGCGAGCAGGCCTTCTATGCCGATGCTGCGCTGAATGCGGCGCGCGCCGAGATGGTGCAGCGTGCGACGCGCGAGCGGCTGATCCGGCGGCTCGGTCTGTGGGGCGCGCAGACCAGCTTCAGTCTGCCGGGACGCCTGCCCGACCTGCCCGCCGCCCTGCCCGAGCGCCCGGACATCGAACGCGAGGGCCTGGCCACGCGGCTGGACGTGCAGGCGGCACAACTCGCCGTGGACGAGACGGCGCAGGCGCTGGGGCTGTCAGGCCGCACGCGACTGATCAGCGTCGTCAACCTGGGGCTGAGCCACGACAGCAGCAACGACGCGCCGAGCCTGCGCGGCTGGGAGGTCGAGGTCGAACTGCCGATCTTCGACCTCGGCGACGCCAGGCTGGCGCGCGCGGAGCACCTCTGGCGCCAGTCGATCGAGCAGGCGGCGCGGCTGGCGATCGACGCACGTTCGCAGATCCGCGAGGCCGAGGGCCAGCGGCGCAGCGCCTGGCAGATCGCGCGCCACCACCGCGATCAGATCGTGCCGCTGCGCGCGTCGATCGCCGAGCAGAACCTGCTGCGCTACAACGGCATGCTGATCGGCGTCTTTGAACTGCTGGCCGACGCCCGCGCGCAGATCGCCAGCGTGCACGATGCGATCCAGGCCGAACGCGACTTCTGGCTCGCCGAGGCCGATCTGCAGATGGCGCTCGTCGGTGGCGCGGCGCCGAGCGCCGTCGCCACCACGGCCCCAACATTGGCCCCTGGCGGCAACGCCGCCGCCGGCCACTGAGGAACACCCGATGTTGAACCGACGACTGTTCATGGGTGGCGGCGCCGCGGTGGCCAGCGCTGCCGTCAGCAAGGTGGCGCTGGCTGCCCTGCCCGAGCCCGCCCTTCAGACCCGCCCCGACACCATGCCGCCGCTGATGCCGCCCAACGGCCGGCCCTACCACCCGGTGGTCACGCTCAACGGCTGGACCTGCCCCTGGCGCATGAACCAGGGTGTCAAGGAGTTCCACCTTGTGGCCGAACCCGTGGTGCGCGAAATGACACCCGGCTTCAAGGCCCATCTGTGGGGCTACAACGGCCAGAGCCCGGGGCCGACGATCGAGGTCGTCGAAGGTGACCGCGTGCGCATCTTCGTCACCAACCGGCTGCCCGAGCACACCAGCGTGCACTGGCATGGCCAGCGCCTGCCCAACGGCATGGACGGCGTCAACGGGCTCACCCAGCCCGGCATTGCGCCGGGCAAGACCTTCGTCTACGAGTTCGCCGCGCGCCGCCCCGGCACCTTCATGTACCACCCGCATGCCGACGAGATGACGCAGATGGCGATGGGCATGATGGGTTTCTGGGTCACCCACCCGAAGGCAAGACACCCCCTGATCGACCCGGTGGACCGCGACTTCTGCTTCCTGCTCAACGCCTACGACATCGAGCCGGGCAGCGCGACGCCGAAGATCATGACCATGCTCGACTTCAACCTGTGGAGCTGGAACAGCCGCATCTTTCCCGGCATCGACAGTCTGAATGTGCGCCTGGGCGACCGGGTGCGCCTGCGCGTGGGCAACCTGACGATGACCAACCACCCGATCCATCTGCACGGCCACGAATTCACCGTCACCGGCACCGACGGCGGGCCGACGCCCAGGGGCTCGCGCTGGCCCGAGGTGACGACCGACATCGCGGTCGGCCAGATGCGCCAGGTCGACTTCATCGCCGACGAAGAAGGCGACTGGGCCTTGCATTGCCACAAGAGCCACCACACGATGAACGCCATGGGCCACGAGGTGCCGACCATGATCGGCGTCGACCACCGGCAGGTGGTGCGCCAGATCACGAAGCTGATCCCCGACTACATGGTGATGGGCGAGCGCGGCATGGCCGACATGGCCGAGATGGAGATGCCGCTGCCGGACAACACCGCGCCGATGATGACCGGCGACGGGCCCTTTGGCTCGGTGGAAATGGGCGGCATGTTTTCGGTGCTCAAGGTGCGCCGCGACCAGAAGCCCGGCGACTATGGCGACCCGGGCTGGTTCAAGCATCCGCCGGGCACGGTGGCGCACGAGGTCGAAGGCCAGGTGGTCGATGCGCCACGCGCCGCGGCCGCGCCGGCAGGCGGGGTCGAGGTGCGGGCGCGCAAGCCCGCAAAGGTCGGTCATGCCCACTGAACATGCAGGCGCGACGATGAAGACATTGCGCATCACATTCGCCCTGGCCGCCCTGCTGGTGGCCGGTTTCGCCGCGGCCCATGCCGACAAGCCGCATGCCGCGGACACGGCGCCGGCCAAGGAACAAATGGACTGGGGCATCGCCGGCGAGCCGCGGCAGGTGCGGCGCACGGTTGACTTCAGCATGCGTGACGACATGCGCTTCAGACCCGCGGCGCTCAGCGTGCGGCGCGGCGAAACCCTGCGCCTGCGCGTGCGCAACGACGGCCGGCTGATGCACGAAACCGTGCTCGGCACGCCGGCCGAAAACGCCAAACACGCCGAGCTGATGCTCAGGTTTCCCGACATGGAACACGACGCACCCTACATGGTGCATGTGCCGCCCGGCCAGACCCGCGAGATCGTCTGGACCTTCAACCGCCCGGGCCGGTTTGAATTCGCCTGCCTGATCGCCGGCCACTACAGCGCCGGCATGAAGGGCACCATCACCGTGGAGCCTTGAAATGAAACCCCTGAACCGACGCCACTGGATCATCGCCGCCGCGGCCCTGATCACCGCCCCGCTGCACGCGGCCGCACAACCCGAGGTCCAGGTCTGGAAGTCACCGACCTGCGGCTGCTGCAAGGACTGGATCGCGCACATGCAGGCGCACGGCTTCCGCGTCACGGTGTTCGACACCGGCAACACCGCGATGCGCGCCAAGCTCGGCCTGCCGCAGTCCCTGGGCTCCTGCCACACCGCCCTGGTCGACGGCTACGTGCTCGAGGGCCATGTGCCGGCCGACGACGTGAAGCGCCTGCTGGCCGACAAGCCCAAGGCCCTGGGCCTGGCGGTGCCGGGCATGCCGGTGGGTTCACCGGGCATGGACGGCCCGGTCTACGGCGGCCGCCGCGACCCCTACGACGTGCTCCTGGTGCAGACCGACGCCGCGAGCCGGGTCTCGACACGGGTCTGGCGCGCCCTGCGCTGAGGCGCCGTGGACCTGCTGGCGCATGCCCTGTGGGCCGGTGTGGCGGCCCAGACGCTGCGCCGACGGCGCGGCCTGGGCACCGCACCCGCCATCGCCCTGGTGGGTCTGTCCGCGCTGCCGGACCTGATGCAGGGCCTGCCGGTCGCCGCCTGGGCACTGGCGTCCGGACAGGGGCCGACCCTGCTGTGGGACTTCGCCACCGCACTGCCCGCACAGGAGCCGGCCTTGCCCGACGCGGTGCAGTTCTTCTCCCACCACCTGCACTGCATCGGCCACAGCGCGGTGATCGCCGCCGGCGTCACGGCGCTCGCGCTGGCCCTGCGCTGGCGCCACGTCATCGTGCTCGCCGGCTGGTGGCTGCACATCGTGATCGACGTCTTCACGCACTCGGCCGACTTCTACCCGGTGCCGGTGCTTTACCCCTTCACGATGACCGGCTTCGACGGCCTGGCCTGGAACACGCCATGGTTCCAGGCGCTGAACTACGGCGCGCTGGCGAGCAGCGTCCTGTGGCTGTGGCGCACTCGCCTGCGCTGATGCTCAGGGGCGCACGCGCAGCACGCGCCCGGCGTTGCCGCCGACCACCAGATAGAGCCAGCCATCCGGTCCCTGGCGCACGTCGCGCAGGCGCATCGCCTCGGCGCCGAACAGGCGCTCCTCGCCGACGATGCGGTCGCCGTCCAGGCTCAGGCGCAGCAGGGCCTGGCCGCGCAGCGCGCCGACGAACAGGCTGCCTTTCCACAGCGGATAGCGCTCGCTGGTCAGGAAGGCCATGCCGCTGGGCGCGATCGAGGTCGGTACCCAGTATTTCAACGGCTGCTCGAAGCCGGGTCTCGGGCCTTCGTCGCCGATGCGCGTGCCGCTGCCATAGTTGCGGCCATAGGTCAGCAGCGGCCAGCCGTAGTTCAGGCCGCGACGCACGATGTTGACTTCGTCGCCGCCCTGCGGGCCATGTTCCACGGCCCACAGCTCGCCCGTAACGGGGTGCAGCGCCGCGCCCTGGATGTTGCGGTGGCCCAGGCTCCAGACTTCGGGGGCGGCTCCGGCGCGGCCGGCGAAGGGGTTGTCGGCCGGCACACGGCCGTCGGATTGAATGCGCACCACCTTGCCGATGTGGTTGGCCGGGTTCTGCGCTTCGTGCATGCCGCTGAAGCGGTCGCCCAGGCCGATGTAGAGCCGGCCCTCGCGGTCGAAGACCAGGCGTGAGCCACAATGCTGCCGGCTCGCCATCTTCGGCGCCTGGCGAAAGATCAGTTGCAGGTCGACGAGACGATGGCCGTCGAGCCGGGCGCGTGCGGCATTCGTGCCATTGCCGCCTTCGCCGGCTTCGGCGTAGCTGAAGTAGAGCCAGCCGTCGGGGCCGACCACGAGGTCGAGCAGCCCGCACTGGCCGGTGACGTCGATCGCCGGCAGGCCCTGCACCGGCTCGCCGGGCCGGCCGTCGGGGCCGATGATGCGCAGGCGTCCGGCGCGTTCGGTGACCAGCATGCGGCCGTCGGGCAGGAAGGCCAGGGCCCAGGGTTCGACGAGGTCGCGGGCCACGGTTTCCAGGCGCTGCGCGGCGGCCGGCAGGCACAGGATGGCGGCGGCGAGGATGCAGATCAGGCGTGTCATGGCACCCGATCTTGCACCCTGCGGGCTTGTCCCTGCATCGGCTGCGGCGATCGCGCTCACGCTTAGCATTGGCGCACCATGACCGACCTGTCCCGCTTCGCCATCACGCGCAAATGGCCCCCTGCCCACCCCGACCGGCTGCAGCTGTATTCGCTGCCCACGCCGAACGGCGTCAAGGCTTCGATCATGCTGGAGGAACTGGGCCTGCCTTACGAGGTGCACCGCATCGGCTTCGAAGACGAAGACCAGCTTTCGCCGGAATACGTCGCCACCTTCCCGAACAACAAGATTCCGGCCCTGATCGACCCGCAGGGCCCGGGCGGCGAGCCGCTGGCGCTGTTCGAATCGGGCGCGATCCTGGTCTACCTGGCCGAAAAGACCGGCCGCTTCTTGCCCGCCGACCCGGCCGCGCGCTACACCACCTTGCAGTGGCTGATGTGGCAGATGGGCGGGGTCGGGCCGATGTTCGGTCAGCTCGGCTTCTTTCACAAGTTCGCCGGCAAGGACTACGAGGACAAGCGCCCGCGCCAGCGCTACGTGGCTGAATCGCAGCGCCTGCTGGGGGTGCTCGACGGTCAGCTGAAGGGCCGCGACTGGATGCTCGGCAGCGACTATTCGATTGCCGATATCGCGACCTTCCCCTGGGTGCGCAACCTGGTCGGCTTTTACGGCGCCGGCGAACTTGTCGGTTTCGACGACTTTGCCGAGGTCAAGCGCGTGCTGGCCAGCTTCGTCGCCCGGCCCGCGGTGCAGCGCGGCCTGCTCATTCCGCCCGCGCCCTGATCAGCCGACGGCCGCCTCGACCACCATCTGCACGCGCAGGCGGCCCTGCCATTCGTCGAGCGCCAGACGCCAGGCCAGGCGCACGCGGGCGGGCACCGGGTCGGCGTGGCCGAACCAGATCGCGTCGCGCAACTGGCCGGCGTGGCGCACGCGCAGCTTCAGGTGCTTCTCGCCGACCAAGCGCTGCTGCAGCACCTCGACCTCGTCGCAGAACACCGGTGCCTCGAATCCCTGGCCCCAGACCTGGGCGTCGAGCAGCTGCGCGGTCTCGGTGTTGAACCACTCCAGCGCCAGCGGGCCGTCGGTGCGCAGGGTGCGCGTCAGGGTCGCGGCGTCCAGCCATTCGCCGGCCACCGCCTGGAAGGCGCTGTCGAAGGTGGCGAAAGAGGATTCGTCGATGGCGCAGCCGGCGGCCATCGCATGGCCGCCGAAGCGCAGCAGCAATCCGGGATGGCGCTTGGCCATCAGGTCCAGCGCGTCGCGCAGATGGAAGCCGGCGATCGAACGGCCCGAGCCCTTCAGCCGGCCGTCGGCGCCGCGCGCGAAGACGAAGGTCGGGCGGTGCAGCCGGTCCTTCAGGCGCCCGGCGACGATGCCGACCACACCCTCGTGGAAGTCGGGGTCGAACAGGGCCAGCGCCGGCCGCGCGTCGTCCGCGGTCTCGCTGCGGCGGGCGAGCTGCGCCTCGGCCATCTCGCGCATGCCGGCCTCGACGTCGCGCCGCTCGCGGTTGATGCGGTCGAGCAGCTGCGCCAGCTCGGCCGCGCGCTCGGCATCGTCGCTGAGCAGGCATTCGATGCCCAGGGTCATGTCCGACAGACGCCCGGCGGCATTGATGCGCGGGCCGAGGGCAAAACCGAAGTCGAAGCCGGCGGCGCGTGACGGATCACGGCCGGCCACCGTGAACAGGGCCGCCACACCAGGCTGCATGCGCCCGGCGCGGATGCGCTTGAGGCCCTGCGCCACCAGGCGGCGGTTGTTGGCGTCGAGCCTGACCACGTCGGCCACCGTGCCCAGGGCCACCAGGTCGAGCAGGGCGTCGAGCCGCGGCTGCGCCGCGGCGCTGAAGGCGCCGCGTTCACGCAGCACGGCGCGCGTGGCCAGCAGCACGTAGAACATCACGCCGACCCCGGCCAGCGCCTTGCTCTCGAAAGTGCAGTCGGGCTGGTTCGGGTTGACGATCACGTCGGCCGCGGGCAGCAGCACGGCGTCGTGTTCGCGCGCCGGCAGATGGTGGTCGGTGACCAGCACCTGCAGCCCGGCGGCGCGTGCGTGCGCCACGCCGGCCAGGCTGGCGATGCCGTTGTCCACCGTCACCAGCAGGTCCGGCCGCTGGGCCAGCGCCAGGTCGACGATGGTCGGGGTCAGGCCGTAGCCATGCAGCGCGCGGTCGGGCACCACATAGTTCAGCGTGTCCGGCGCGGCGCCGAGCATGCGCAGCCCGCGCAAGGCCACGGCGCAGGCGGTGGCGCCGTCGCAGTCGTAGTCGGCGACGACGCAGATGCGCCGGCCGGCCGTGATCGCATCGGCCAGCAGGCGCGCCGCCGCGTCGCTGCCGTGCAGGCTGTCGGGCGGCAGCAGCCGCGCCAGGCCATCGTCGAGCTCGTCGGCCTGACGCACGCCGCGCGCGGCCAGCAGCCGCGCCAGCAGCGGGTGCACGCCGGCCTGCTCGAGGGCGAAGGCCACGCGCGGCGGCACGTCGCGGGTGCGGATCTGCATCACAGGGATGCCAGCAGGCGGCGGCTGTCGGCGCGCCGCCAGCGCCCGACCAGGGCCTGCCAGGCGCTGCGCGGGCGCAGCGTCCAGGTGGCGGCGCTGCGTTCGCCGCACAGGGTCAGGGTGGCGGGCCGCTGGCGCAGGGCGGCGATCGGGCCGGCGTCGAGTGTGCGCCAGGCGGCGATCCAGGCCTCCCAGTCTTCGGCCAGGGCCGGGCCGCGCAGGCGCTGGTCGAGCACCAGCTCGGGTGCGCCGGCCACCTCCTGGCGCGGCCCGCAGCCGCTGAGCCACAGGCTGTTCACCGTCAGCAGCCCGCGCGATTCGCGCGCGTCGTTCAGCGCATGGGTGTACAGCCGCATCTGGGCTTCGTTCTGCAGCCGGCGCCAAAGGCGCGCCGGCGCCGAAGAACGCGCCGGCGGCAGCCAGGGGTCGATGTTGCGGCCGACCACACGGTCCAGCGATGCGGTGGCCAGTTCGGCCAGCGACTCGTGCGCCAGGTACCAGCGCGTCGGCGCGCCGTAGAGGATCACGAAGCCTTCGCGCGTGAAGAGCTCGCGCAGCGCGTCGAGCAGCTCGCGCGACGCAGCCTCGTCAAGCATCAGGGCGTCCGGGTCGAGCAGGGTGACCTGGTCGCTGCCGACATGCCAGTGCACCGGGCTGAGCAGGCCCCAGTCCAGATCCGGCGGCGTCTGCACCGCGATGCCGTCGGCCTGCGCCTGCCAGGCGCCCCAGGGGATCAGACCGTCGGCCCCGGCCAGGCCGAGCGCTCGCGCATGGGCACGTTCGTGCGGCGGGCTGAGGCTGGTTTCGTCGCCGGTGTCGAGCGTCGGCTCGGCGGCACCGGCCAGCAGCGCCGACAACTCGGGAAGCTCGAGGGTGGCCAGGGCCTGCCGGCCGGCGTCGGACCAAGGCGCGGCAAACGGGATCAACAGGTGCATGCGCGGATTATCCGCAGCGCCGGGTGGACCGGCCGGGCTCCGATAACATCGGCGCCAATGAATTCGCCCTTTGAATGGCAGGTCGGTTGGCGCTACACGCGCAGCGGCCGTGCCGGACGGCGCAACGGTTTCATCTCCTTCATCTCCGGCGTGTCGATGCTCGGCATCGCACTCGGCGTGGCAGCGCTGATCATCGTGCTGTCGGTGATGAACGGCTTCCAGAAGGAAGTCCGCGACCGCATGCTCAGCGTCATCGCGCACATCGAGGTCTTCGACGCCCAGGGCCAGGCCCTGGCCGACTGGCAGGCCACGGCGGCGCAGCTGCGCCGCAACCCGCAGGTGCGCGGCGCGGCGCCCTATGTCGCGGCCCAGGCCCTGCTGTCGCGCGGCGACGCCATCCGCGGCGCGGTGATCCGCGGCGTCGACCCGGCGCTGGAGGCCGAGGTCACGCCGCTGGCGGCACGGCGCGGCGCGCTGTTCGCCCAGCTGCAGCCCGGGGCCTGGCATATCGTGCTCGGCGCCGAGCTGGCGCGCCAGCTCGGCGTGCGCGCCGGCGACGCGGTGACGCTCTACGGCCCCGGCGGCACCGTCACGCCGGCCGGCATGTCGCCGCGGCTGAAGACCTTCACCGTGGTCGGCACCTTCGACGCCGGCCACTTCGAATACGACAGCACCCTGGCCCTGGTACATCTGGACGACGCGGCGCGCTTCTTCCGCACCGGCGGCGCCACCGGGGTGCAGCTGCGCCTGGCCGACGTGCACGCCGCGCCGCGCGTGGCCGCGGAATTGCAGGCGACCCTGCCGCCGGGCCTGGTGGTACGCGACTGGACCCGCACCAACCGGATCTGGTTCGAGGCGGTGCAGGTCGAGAAACGCATGATGTTCATCATCCTGACGCTGATCGTGGCGGTGGCCGCCTTCAACCTGGTGTCGATGCTGGTGATGACGGTGACCGACAAACGCGCCGACATCGCCATCCTGCGCACCCTGGGCGCCAGCCCGCGCTCGATCATGGGCATCTTCGTCATCCAGGGCGGCACCAGCGGCATCATCGGCACCCTGGCCGGCGTGGTCTTCGGCCTGCTCGTGGCCTTCAACATCGACGTCATCGTGCCCGCCATCGAGCGCACGCTGGGGGTGGCCTTCCTGCCCGGCAGCCTGTACCTGATCACGCGGCTGCCGAGCGAACCTCTGGCCTCGGACATCATGCCGGTGGTGGGCATCGCCCTGGTGCTGGCCCTGCTCGCCACGCTGTACCCGAGCTGGCGCGCCAGCCGCGTCAACCCGGCCGAGGCCCTGCGCTATGAGTGAGGCGGTGCTCATCGGCGAGGGCCTGCACAAACGCTTCACCGAAGGCGGCCTCGACGTGCAGGTGCTGCGTGGCGTGGACCTGCAGGTGCTGGCCGGCGAGACCCTGGCCGTGGTTGGCGCCTCGGGTGCCGGCAAGAGCACCCTGCTGCATCTGCTGGGCGGGCTGGACGCACCGAGCCAGGGCCGCGTGACCCTGATGGGCCGCGACTTCGCCCGCCTGTCGGCCGGCGAGCAAGGCATCTGGCGCAACCGGCACCTCGGTTTCGTCTACCAGTTTCACCACCTGCTGCCGGAATTCAGCGCGCTGGACAACGTGGCGATGCCATTGCGCATCCGCCGCCAGAGCGTGGCCCAGGCGCGCGCGACGGCAGGCGAAGCCCTGGCCCAGGTCGGCCTGGCCGGGCGCGTGGACCACCACCCGGCGCAGCTCTCAGGCGGTGAACGCCAGCGCGTGGCGATCGCCCGCGCCCTGGTCACGCAGCCGGCCTGCGTGCTCGCCGACGAGCCCACCGGCAACCTCGACC
>CAZWUR010000054.1:0-32764 GCA_964637205.1 uncultured Rubrivivax sp. | reverse complement strand
AGAAGGTGGCCCAGCCTTCGTTCATGACCTGGGTCTGGCGCTGCGGGTAGAAGTACTGCGCCACCTTGCGCACGATGCGCACGACTTCGCGTTGCCAGGGTTCGAGCAGGGGCGCGTTCTTCTCGATGAAGTACAGCAGGTTTTCCTGGGGTTCGTCGGGGAAGCGCTTGTTTTCCGGCGCGCTGTCCTCCTTGTCGGCGCGCCGCGGCAGGGTGCGCCACAGGTCGTTGACCTGCTGCTGCGCATAGGCCTCGCGGTCGCGGCGCTCGGCGAGCTCCTGCGCCAGGCTCTTGCGCGTCGGCCGGCGATAGCGGTCGACGCCGTGGTTGGCCAGCGCGTGACAGCTGTCGAGGAAGGACTCCACGGCGGTCAGGCCGTGCTTTTCTTCGCACCGGGCCACGTAGTCCTTGGCATAGACCAGATAGTCGATGATCGACGACGCGTCGGTCCACATGCGGAACAGGTAGTTGCCCTTGAAGAAGCTGTTGTGGCCGTAGGCGGCGTGGGCGATCACCAGGGCCTGCATCGCCATCGTGTTCTCCTCCATCAGGTAGCTGATGCAGGGATTGCTGTTGATGACGATCTCGTAGGCCAGGACCATATGGCCTCGCTTGTAGTTCTTCTCGGTGGCGATGAACTCCTTGCCGTAGCTCCAGTGCCGGTAGTTCACCGGCATGCCGACGCTGGCGTAGGCGTCCATCATCTGCTCGGCGGTGATGATCTCGAGCTGGTTGGGGTAGGTGTCCAGGCCGAAGCGCTCCGCGGTGGCACGGATCACCGCGTGGTAGTCCTCGATGAGCTCGAAGGACCAGTCGCTGGGCCCGGGCAGCGGTTTGGCGGGCAACTCGGTCTTCATGCCGCCTGCGCCCCTTCCTTCTTGAAGAGATCACGGAACACCGGGTAGATCTGATCGGCGCTGACCGCCTTGCGCATCGCGAAGCGCGGCTGGTGGTCGAGCAGCTGGGCGTACTCCTCCCACAGGTTCTGCTCTTCTTCGGCCACCTGCACATAGGCGTAGTAGCGCACCAGGGGCAGGATCTTGTCGGCCAGCAACTCGCGGCAGCGGCCGCTGTCGTGGTGCCAGTTGTCGCCGTCGCTGGCCTGCGCGCCGTAGATGTTCCACTGCGCCGGGTCGTAGCGCGCGCGGATGATCTCCTCCATCAGCACGAGTGCCGAGCTGACCACGGTGCCGCCGGTCTCGCGGGCGTGGAAGAAGTTCTCTTCGTCGACCTCGGCCGCCTGCGTGTGGTGGCGGATGAAGACCAGTTCGATCTTCTCGTAGTGCCGCGTCAGGAACAGGTACAGCAGGATGAAGAAACGCTTGGACAGCTCCTTGCGCTGCTCGTCCATCGAGCCGGAGACGTCCATCAGGCAGAACATCACCGCCTTGCTGGTGGGCACCGGCACGCGCACCCGGTTGCGGAATCGCAGGTCGATCGGATCCAGGTACGGGATGCGCTCAAGCCGGCGCCGCAGCGCCTCGATCTCGGCGCGCAGCGCCGGGGCCTCGGGGTGGTCGGCGGCCATCGCCGCCAGGCGCTCTTCCATCTCGCGCAGCTCCTTGCGCGAGCCGGCACCGATCGCGATGCGGCGCCCGATGGCGCCGCGCAGGCTGCGCACCACATGCAGGTTGTTGGGCGTGCCGTCGCTGCTGAAGCCGGCGCGCTGGCTTTTCCATTCAGGCACCTCGGCAAGCTGGGTGCGGATCAGATGCGGCAGGGCCAGATCCTCGAAGAAGATCTGCAAGAACTCGTCCTTGCTGAGCGCGAAGACGAAGTCGTCCTCACCCTCGCCGGAGTCGCTGGCCTGGCCCTTGCCGCTGCCGCCACCGCCGCCGCCGTCGGGCCGCTTGATGCGGTCGCCCTTGATGAACTCGCGGTTGCCCGGGTGCACCACTTCGCGCAGGCCCCCCTGTCCATGGCCGAACACCGGCTCGGACAGGTCGCGCTTGGGAATGTGGATGTCCTCGCCGCGCTCGATGTCGCGGATGCCGCGGCCGTCGATCGCGCGCTTGACCGCCTCGCGTACCTGGTCCTTGTAGCGGCGCAGGAAACGTTCGCGGTTGCCGATGGACTTGTTCTTGCCCGCCAGCCGGCGATCAATGATCGATTGAAGTGCCATCCTGTCAGCCCCCGGTGCGCGGCATACCGCGCACCACCCCCCGCGGGGGACGCGGCCGCCTTGGGGCGGCCCGGCGTCGGCCGCGCGCGCTCACGAGCTTTTCCTCACCCGCAGGTACCACTCGCAGAGCAGACGCACCTGCTTGGGCGTGTAGCCCTTGGCCTCCATGCGGGTGACGAAGTCATCGTGTTTCTTGGCCTCGTCGGCGCTCGCCTTGGCGTTGAAGCTGATTACCGGCAGCAGCTCCTCGGTGTTGGAGAACATCTTCTTCTCGATCACCGTGCGCAGCTTCTCGTAGCTGCTCCAGACCGGGTTGTTGCCTTGATTGTTGGCGCGTGCACGCAGCACGAAGTTGACGATCTCGTTGCGGAAGTCCTTCGGGTTGGCAATGCCCGCCGGCTTCTCGATCTTCTCGAGCTCGGCGTTCAGTGCGCCGCGGTCGAAGACCTCGCCGGTGTCGGTGTCGCGGTACTCGTGGTCCTGGATCCAGTAGTCGGCGTAGGTGACGTAGCGGTCGAAGATGTTCTGCCCGTACTCGCTGTAGCTCTCCAGGTAGGCGGTCTGGATCTCCTTGCCGATGAACTCGGCGTAGCGCGTGGCCAGGTGCTCCTTGATGAAGGCGAGGTACTTCTGCTCGGCCTCGGGCGGAAACTGCTCGCGCTCGATCTGCTGCTCCAGCACGTACATCAGGTGCACCGGGTTGGCGGCGACCTCGGTGCTGTCGAAGTTGAAGACCTTGGAGATGATCTTGTAGGCAAAGCGCGTGCTGATGCCGTTCATGCCCTCGTCGACGCCGGCGTAGTCGCGGTATTCCTGGTAGCTCTTGGCGCGCGGGTCGGTGTCCTTCAGGTTCTCGCCGTCGTAGACCAGCATCTTGCTGAACAGGCTGCTGTTCTCGGGCTCCTTCAGCCGCGTGAGGATCGCGAACTGGCTCATCATCTTCAGCGTGCCGGGCGCGCAGGTGGCCTGGGCCAGGCTGCTGTTCTTCAGCAGCTTGTCGTAGATCTTGATCTCTTCCGAGACGCGCAGGCAGTACGGCACCTTGACGATGTAGATGCGGTCGAGGAAGGCCTCGTTGTTCTTGTTGTTGCGGAAGGCCTTCCACTCGCTCTCGTTGCTGTGCGCGAGGATGACGCCGTCGAACGGGATCGCGCCGAAGCCTTCGGTGCCCTTGAAGTTGCCTTCCTGCGTGGCCGTGAGCAGCGGGTGCAGCACCTTGATCGGCGCCTTGAACATCTCGACGAATTCGAGCAGCCCCTGGTTGCTCAGGCACAGGCCGCCGCTGTAGCTGTAGGCGTCGGGGTCGTCCTGGGCAAAGGTCTCGAGCTTGCGGATGTCGACCTTGCCGACCAGGCTGGAGATGTCCTGGTTGTTCTCGTCGCCCGGCTCGGTCTTGCTGATGCCGATCTGCTTGAGGATGCTCGGATGGCGCTTGACCACCCTGAACCTGCGCACGTCACCGCCGAACTCCTCGAGCCGCTTCACGGCCCAGGGGCTCATGATGCGGTTCAGGTAGCGGTGCGGGATGCCGTATTCCTGCTCCAGGATCGGGCCGTCCTCGGCGGCGTCGAACAGGCCCAGCGGACTCTCGTTGACCGGGCTGCCCTGCAGCGCATAGAAGGGCACCTGCTCCATCAACTGCTTGAGCCGCTCGGCGATGCTGCTCTTGCCGCCGCCCACCGGGCCCAGCAGGTACAGGATCTGCTTCTTTTCCTCCAGACCCTGGGCGGCATGGCGGAAGTAGCTGACCACCTGCTCGATGGCGTCTTCCATGCCGTAGAACTCGGCGAAGGCCGGGTAGACCTTGATCACCTTGTTCTGGAAGATGCGCGACAGGCGCGTGTCGTTGCGCGTGTCGATTGCGGTCGGCTCGCCGATGGCCTGGAGCATGCGCTCGGCGGCCGTGGCGTAGGCCAGGGGGTTGCGCTTGCACTCGGCGAGGTACTCCTCGAGCGAGAGTTCTTCTTCGCGGGTGCGCTCGTAGCGGGCGGCGAAGCTGCTGATGACGTCCATGCGGTCTCCTGCGGTGGCAGCGGCCCTGAGGCACCTTGCGGTGGACCCCGGGGCCAGGGAAGTTCTGGTGACGTCCCGGCTTAACAGGCCCGGGCGCCATCAGAGCTTTCCGACTCAGGTGCGCAGGGTGTGACCTTGCATCATGTGGCGCCTGAGGAGCGTGAGACAAACGGCAACTTCACGGTCCAATTTACTCCGATCCGGCTCGGCGGGAATCCTCCATCCGTGTGAAACAAGGTCCGCACCAGGGCTGAAGCGTGATTCCTCAACGCCTCGGCCCGGGTTTGCGCCGACAGCAGCGCCGCCGGCTCGACCGGGGAATTGCGCTAACGTCGGAGCATGGCGACCTTGCCGCCGCCGCCGGTCGGCGGTGCCTACTTCTTCGACTTCGACGGCACGCTGGTCGACATTGCGCCACGCCCGGATCTGGTCGAAGTGGACCCGCTTGTCGTGCCTGCGCTGCAGGCGCTGCAGCGCCGCAGCGGCGCTGCGCTGGCCGTGATCAGCGGGCGGCCGGTGGCCCAGATCGACGCGCTGCTGCAGCCGGCGGTGCTGCCGGCCGCCGGCCAGCATGGGGCCGAACGCCGCTGCGCCGACGGCTCCTGGGTGCGCCTGGCGCCGTTGCCTCTGGCGCCGGTGCTGCCGACGCTGCAGGCCCTGGTGCAGCGGCACCCGGCGCTGCTGCTCGAGCGCAAGTCGGCGGCACTGGCCCTGCACTATCGCAACGCGCCGGCGCTGGCCGCCGACTGCAGGGCGGCGATGCGCGCGGCGCAGGCGGCCGTGCCCGGCAGCGTTCTGCTCGAAGGGAAGATGGTGATCGAACTCAAGTCCGCCCTGGCCGACAAGGGCCGCGCACTGCAGGACTTCATGGCCGAAGCGCCATTCGCCGGCCGCCCGCCCTGGTTCTTCGGCGACGACGTCACCGACGAAGCGGGCTTCGAGGTCGTGCAGCGCCTGGGTGGCGTGGCGATCAAGGTCGGCGCCGGCGCCAGCGCCGCGCGCTGGCGGCTGCCCGACCCGGCGGCACTGCGCGCCTGGCTTCAGGAGGTGGCGCGATGAGCGGCCAGGCGTCGCTCTCGCTGGGCGTGATCGGCAACTCCGCGGTGAGTGCCCTGGTCGACCCCCGGGGGAGCATCGTCTGGAGCTGCCTGCCGCGTGTTGACGGCGACCCGGTTTTCCACGCCCTGCTCGGGGCGGTCAACCCGGGCGACGGCGCCTTCGCGATCGAGCTCGAGGACTTCGCGCGCAGCGAGCAGTCCTATGTCGAGAACACCGCGGTGCTGCGCACCCGGCTGTGGGACCGGCATGGCCACGCCATCGAGATCAGTGACTTCGCGCCGCGTTTCATCGCCAAGAGCCGGGTCTACCGGCCACTGATGCTGGTGCGCCGGGTCACGGTGCTCAACGGCGCGCCGCGCCTGCGCATCCGGCTGCGCCCGCGCTTCGACTGGGGCCGCATCGCGCCGCGGCTGACCCAGGGCAGCCACCACATCCGCTATGTCGGCCCCGACCAGGTGCTGCGCCTGACGACCTCGGCACCGCTGGCTTATGTGCTGCAGGAAGAGCCCTTCGTGCTGGCCGACACGCTGAGCCTGGTGCTCGGCCCCGATGAGTCGCCCGACGCCGGCGCCGACGCCCTGGCCGCCGCCTTCGAGCGCGACACGATCGACTACTGGCGCACCTGGACGCGGCGCCTGGCCCTGCCGCTGCAGTGGCAGGAGGTGGTGATCCGCAGCGCGATCACGCTGAAGATGTGCGTGCACGAGGACACCGGGGCCATCGTCGCGGCGCTGACCACCAGCATCCCCGAGGCGCCGGGCACGCAGCGCAACTGGGACTACCGCTACTGCTGGCTGCGCGACGCCTTCTTCGTCGTGCGCGCGCTGAACAGCCTCAGTGAAGTCGGCACGATGGAGGAATACCTGCGCTGGCTGCGCAACATCGTGGCGCGCGCCGGCGGCAACCCCGTGCAGCCGCTGTACGGCGTCGGCATGGAGGAACGCCTGGTCGAGCAGTTCGTGCCCCAGTTGCCCGGCTACCGCGGACATGGACCGGTGCGCCGCGGCAACCAGGCCTACGAACATTCTCAGCACGATGTCTACGGCAACATCGTGCTCGGCGCGGCGCAGGCCTTCCACGACCGGCGCCTGCTGGCGCCCGCCGGCGAGGCGGATTTCCGCCAGCTCGAGGTGGTCGGTGAACAGGCACTGCGCGTGCACGACCTGCCCGACGCCGGCATGTGGGAGCTGCGCACACGGGCCCGTGTGCATACCTCGTCGATGCTGATGTGCTGGGCGGCCTGCGACCGGCTGGGCAAGATCGCGGCCCGGCTCGGCCTGGTGGACCGCGCGGGCTACTGGGCTGGCCACGCGGCGCAGATGCGCAAGCGGCTGCTCGCCGAGGCCTGGAGCGACAAGCGCCAGGCCTTCGTCGAGAGCCTGGGCGGCGAGCACCTCGACGCCAGCGTGCTCCTGATGGCCGAGGTCGGTTTCATCGACCCCGGCGACCCGCGCTTCGTCGCCACCGTGGACGCGCTGGAGGCCACGCTCTGCGACGGCCCCTACATGCGCCGCTACGAGGCGGCCGACGACTTCGGCCTGCCGGAGACCGCCTTCAACATCTGCAGCTTCTGGCGCCTGGACGCGCTGGCACGCATCGGCCGCCGCGACGAGGCGCTGGCCATCTACGAGGCCATGCTCGCTTCGCGCAACCACCTCGGGCTGATGAGCGAGGACACGCACCCGGCCACGCGCGAGATGTGGGGCAACTTCCCGCAGACCTACTCGATGGTGGGCCTGATCAACGGCGCGGTGCGCCTGTCCGAGCCCTGGGAAACGGTGATCTGATGAGCCGACTGGTGGTCGTGTCCAACCGCGTGGCCGACCCGCGCAAGCCCGGCGCGGGTGGCCTGGCCGTGGCCCTGGGCGAAGCGCTGCAATCCAGCGGCGGCCTGTGGTTCGGCTGGAGCGGCAAGGTCGCCGAAGACGGCGCCGGTGGCCCGCTGAACACCCAGCGTGCCGGCCCGGTGACGCTGGCCACGGTGGACCTCGCGCGCGCCGACCACGACGCCTACTACCTCGGCTACTCCAACGGTGTGCTCTGGCCGGTCTTCCACTACCGGCTCGACCTGGCCGACTTCGACGCCGGCGACATCGAGGGCTATCGGCGCGTCAACCGGATGCTGGCGCACCGGCTGCAGCCGCTGCTGCGGCCCGACGACCTGATCTGGGTGCATGACTACCATTTGATTCCGCTGGCCGCCGAGCTGCGCGCGATGGGCTGCCCGCAGCGCATGGGCTTTTTCCTGCACATCCCGCTGCCGCCGCGCACGATCCTGGCCGCGATCCCGCACAGCGCCTGGCTGATGCGCTCGCTGATGATGTACGACCTGGTCGGCTTCCAGACCGAGGTCGACGTCGAGCATTTCGCCGCCTATGTCGTGAATGAGGACAGCGGCGAGCAGCTCGACGATCACGAGTTCCGCGTGCATGGACGCAGCGTGCGCGCGCGCGCCTTCCCGATCGGCATCGACGTCGACGAGTTCCAGGCCCTGGGCCTGCAGGCCGATGCGCAGGACACCTGGCGCACGATGCGCGAGCAGCACGCGAACCGCCAGCTGCTGGTGGGTGTCGACCGGCTCGACTACTCCAAGGGCATGCCGCAGCGCATGCGCGCCTTCCGCCGTCTGCTCGAACATCACCCGCAGAACCGCCGTTCGGCGACCCTGATCCAGGTCGCCGCGCCGTCGCGCGAGGATGTCGAGGCCTATGCCGACCTGCGCCATCAGATGGAGTCGCTGTGCGGCGCGGTCAACGGCGACTTCGGCGAGCTCGACTGGATGCCGGTGCGCTACATGCGTCGCGCCGTGCCGCGCCGGCGCCTGCCGGGCCTGTATGCCGCCTGCCGTGTCGGCCTGGTGACGCCGCTGCGCGACGGCATGAACCTGGTGGCCAAGGAATATGTGGCCGCCCAGGACCCGGCCGACCCGGGTGTGCTCGTGCTGTCGCGTTTTGCCGGCGCGGCGGAGACGATGCGTGACGCCCTGATCGTGAACCCCTACGACATCGACGGCACGGCCGAGGCCATCCAGCAGGCGCTGCGCATGCCGCCGGACGAGCGCCGCGTGCGCCACGCACGCCTGCTCGCCGGCCTGCGCGCGCAGGACGTGCACTGGTGGTCACGCACCTTTCTGGCCGCCTTGCAGGGCTGAATACCCTGGCCTGCATGCGATGATCCGGCCATGAATCGCCCGCTCTTCCTGCTCGTGCTGTGCCAGGCGCTGTTCCTGACGAACAACGTCACCTTCATCGCGATCAACGGGCTGGTCGGTCTGCAGCTGGCGCCGCTGGGCTGGATGGCCACCCTGCCGGTGATGGGCTATGTCGTCGGCGGTGCACTGTCGGCGCCCCTGGTGGCGCGCACGCAGGCCCGGCTGGGGCGCAAGCGCTCGTTCCAGATCGGGCTGTGCGTGGCCGCCTTTTCGGCGGTGCTGGGCGCGCTGGCGGTGTGGGCGGGCAGCTTCTGGGGCGTGGTGTCGGCCACCGTGATCGCCGGCTTCTACAACGCCAACGCCCAGCTCTACCGTTTTGCCGGCCTGGAGCTGGCGAATTCCGAGTTCCGCGAAAAGGCGATCTCGCTGGTCATGGCCGGTGGCGTTGCCGGGGCCTTCATCGGCCCCAATCTGGCGAATGCCACGCGCAGCTGGCTGGACGTGCCATTTGCCGGCGCCTATGTGGCCCTGGTCGGCGTGGCCCTGCTCGGCCTGCTGCTGATGTCGCTGATCCGCTTCCCGGAACACCGGCCGCCACAGCCGGGGGATGCGCGTGGCCGGCCGCTGGTGCAGATCGCGCGCCAGCCGGCCTTCGTCGTCGCCGTGGTCGCCGGGGCGCTGGCCTACGGCGTGATGAACCTGCTGATGGCCGCCACGCCGCTGGCGATGCAGCAATGCGGCCTGCCCTTCAGCGACGCGGCCCTGGTGCTCGAATGGCATGTGCTCGGCATGTTCGTGCCCGCCTTCTTCACCGGCCATCTGATCCAGCGCTTCGGCGTGCTGCCGGTGATGGCGGTGGGCGTGGTGCTGAACTTCGCCTGCGTCGCCGTCGCGCTGTCGGGGGTCGACCTCGACCAGTTCCTGTGGGCCCTGCTGCTGCTCGGCGTCGGCTGGAACTTCCTCTACACCGGCGCCACGACCCTGCTGACCACCACCTACCGCCCGGAGGAGAAGAACCGCGCCCAGGGTGCGATGGACACCTGCGTGTTCGCGACGATGGCGGTCACCTCCTTCGCCAGCGGCGCCCTGGTGACGACGCAGGGCTGGACGCTGCTCAACTATGGGTCGCTGCTGCCGCTGGCCCTGGTGGCGGCGGCGCTGGCCTGGCTGATGCTGCAGCGGCGGCGGACGGTGGCGGCGGCCTGAGCGGCGGCCCGGTCGGTCGCATTCGCCGTCACGCCTCAAGTCCGGCCGCGCTTCGCCGACAATTCAGTCGATGACCACAGACGCCAGCACCTCGCCCCACTTCGTGCGCGCCGTGGCCGCGCTGGCCACGCGTTGCCCTGTCGTCGTGCGCTCGCCGATCGTCAACACCTTGGGCGTCAAGGTGCTCGACCAGGGGGTGGTCATCGACGAGCGGCTCTACGCGCGCCTGATGTCCCACCAGTTGGCGCTGCCGCTGGCCGAATGTGTCGGCAGCGAGCGCACGGTGACGGCCGACGAGGTGCGCGAGGCGGCGCTCGCGCTCATCGAGCAGGAGCCGATCTATGCACTGATGGCGGGCCAGGGCAAGCGGCGCGACATCCTGCTGACCGAGATCGCGCTGATCCCGCTGCCCGCCCCGGTGGCCTTCCAGCTCACCGTGATGCGCGAGACACGCCCGGCGGCCTGGTCGCATGCGCTGCGCGCGGCCGTGGCGGCGGCCTGGCTGGTCGGGGCCCTGCAGGGCTCGCGCTTCGACATCCGGCATCTGGCGCTGGCCGGTCTGGTGCACGACCTTGGCCTGCTGCACCTGGACCCGGTGCTCGACAGCCCCAAGGAAGCGCTCTCGGCGGGACAGCTGCGCCAGCTGCTTTCGCACTCCTTGCTGTCGGTGACGCAGCTCGAACGCCACCATCAGTTTCCGGGCGAGCTGTTGAGCGCGGTGCTTGAGCACCATGAGGCCCTGGACGGCAGCGGCTATCCACGCCAGCTCGCCGGCGCCGCGATCAGCCCCTGGGGCCGGATCCTGGCCCTGGTCGAACTCGTCGTCGGCTTGTTCAACGGCGAACGCCGTCTGCCGGCCGTGCGCCTGTTGGTGGCGCTTCGGCTGAATCGTCACCGCTACGACGCGGCAGGCATGAACGAAGTGATGCAGCTGCTGCGGGGCCTGCCCAAAGAGCCGACGCCGGCACCGGAGCGCGATCCGAAACAGCGGCTTGGCGAGCTCGAGGCATTGTTGCAGCGTTGGCCCGCCGAAGCGCCGGCGCAGACGCCGCCGGCCCGGTGTCGGGCCCTGGCCGACGTGCGCGCCCAGACCGAACAGGTGATGCGCAGCCTGGCGACCGCCGGCGCCACGCAGGCGCAGCTGCAGCAGCTCGGGCCGGACATGCTGGACGACGAACTGCACGTCGAACTGGACCTGCTGGCCGGCGAGCTGGCCTGGCAGGTGCGGGCCGTCGCGCGCCAGGCGCGCGACCGCTGGCGGCGCGTGGCTGATGAAGCCCTGCCGGACTGGATGGCGCAGTGGCTGGAGGCCGTCGACGTCGCCTGCGAGACGGTCCCGGCCTGATCGGCGAGCCTCAGTCGCCGCCGGCGCCGAGCTTTTCCAGCACGCCGTTCAACTCGTCCAGCGAATCGAAGCGGATCGCGATCTCGCCCTGCTCGCCGCGTTGGGTTCGCTTCTTGACACGGATCTCGACCGCGGCCGTCAGCCGGTCGGCAAGCCTTGACTCCAGGCGCGTGATTTCGCGCGACTTCTCGGACGGCACGCGCAGCAGCGGGCTCTGGCGGCCGCCGGCGGCGATGCGTGCGACGAGCTTTTCGGCCTCGCGCACGCTGTACTGCCGGGCCGCGATCTCGTTGGCGGCCGTGATCTGGCCGGCGCCACCCAGGGCCAGCAGGGCACGCGCATGGCCCATGTCCAGGTCGCCGGCGAGCAGCATCTGCTGCACCGGTTCGGCCAGGTTCAGCAGGCGCAGCAGGTTGCTGGCCGCGCTGCGGCTGCGGCCGACGGCCTGCGCCGCCTGTTCGTGCGTGAGGCCGAACTCATCGACCAGGCGCTTCAGGCCCTGCGCCTCTTCGAGCGGGTTCAGGTCCTCGCGCTGGATGTTCTCGATCAAGGCCATCACCGCGGCGGCTTCGTCGGCCACCGGCTTGACGAGCACCGGCACGGCGTCCAGCCCGGCCAGCCTGGCGGCGCGCAAGCGGCGCTCGCCGGCGATGATCTCGTAGCGCCCGCCGTCCAGCGGCCGCACGAGGATCGGCTGCATCACGCCCTGGCTGCGGATGCTCTCGGCGAGTTCATACAGCGCGCCCTCGTCCATGCGCGTGCGCGGCTGGTAGCGGCCGGTCTGCAGGCGGTCGAGCGCGAGCGTGGTCGGCTCGCCGGCGGGCACCGGCGCGTCGCTGACCTTGGGGCCGAGCAGGGCCTCCAGGCCCAGACCCAGGCCCTTGGGTTTCTTGGTTGCCATCGGCGGATTGTCCGTCAGGGCGCGAGTCGCGCGAGCAGGGCGCGGCCCTCGGGCCAGTCGCCCAGGCCGGATTGATGGTTCAGGTGGCCGCGCGGCCCGGCGTCGATGATGTGGGCGCCCCAGTCGTCGGCCAGGCCGCGTAGGCGCTGCGCGTCGGCGTAGGGGTCGTTGCTGCTGCACACGGCGATGGCCGCAAAGGGCAGCCGCGTCCTCACCATCGGCCGCCAGCCGTGCAGCTGCGGCGGGATGTCGGCGCGCTCGGTGTCCGGCGGGGCGACCAGCAGCGCGCCGGCGACGCGCGCGGTGTGGCGGCTGTGGGCGGCCCAGGCGGCGACCAGCTGGCAGCCCAGGCTGTGCGCCGCCAGCCGCACCGGCGTGTGCGGGGCGGCGAGCAGCACCTCGTCCAGGCGTGCCATCCAGTCGCCGCGGCGCGGCCACTGCCAGTCGTCCTGCACCACACGCAGGTCGCCGTGCAGGCGTTCCCAGCGGCTTTGCCAGTGCTCGGGGCCGGAGTCCAGCCAGCCGGGCAGCAGGTAGACGGGTGTCGGTGTCGGGGGCATCGGCTATCCTCAGAACCCGGATTTTGAGCGAGGACAGAGCCATGGCCCACAAGGTGTTCGTCGACGGCCAGGAAGGCACCACCGGTCTGCGCATCCATGAGGTGCTGGCGGCCAGGCCCGATATCGAGCTGCTGCACATCGACCCCGAGCGCCGCAAGGATCCGGCCGAGCGCGCCCGGCTCCTCAACGCCGCCGACGTCGCCTTTCTCTGTCTGCCCGACGCCGCCGCGCGCGAAGCTGCCTTCCTCGTCACCAGCGAGCGCACCTGCCTGATCGACGCCAGCACCGCCCACCGCACGCAGGCCGGCTGGGCCTACGGGCTGCCGGAGCTGGCGCCCGGCCAGCGCGAGGCGCTGCGCCGAAGCAAGCGCATCGCCAATCCGGGCTGCCATGCGAGCGCCTTCATCCTGCTGCTGCGTCCCCTGGTGGATGCCGGCCTGGTACCGGCAAACACGCCAGTGAGCGCCCACTCGTTGACGGGATACTCGGGCGGCGGCAAGTCAATGATCGCCGCCTACGAGGCGGGCGGCGATGCAAAGCTGACCGCTCCGCGGCCCTATGGTCTGGGTCTGGCGCACAAACATCTGCCGGAGATGGCGGTGCATACCGGGCTGAAGACACCGCCGGTGTTCACGCCGGTGGTGGCCAACTTCTACAAGGGACTGGCGGTGACGGTGCCCTTGCACCTGTCGCAACTGCCCGCGGGTGTCACGGCGCAGCGCCTGCACGACGGCCTGTCGGCGCATTACGCGGGACAACGTTTTGTGCACGTGATGCCGCTGGCCGATCCGCAGGTCCTGGCCGAGGGCTTCTTCGACGTGACCGCCTGCAACGACAGCAACCGTGCCGAGCTCTTCGTCTTTGCCAACGACAGCCAGGTCCTGCTGGCCTGCCGGCTGGACAACCTGGGCAAGGGGGCCAGCGGCGCGGCGGTGCAATGCATGAACCTGCACCTGGGGCTGGACGAAGGCCTGGGGCTTTAGCGCCGGCTCAGGCTTCGACTTCGGCTTCGGGCGCCTGCGTGCGGTAGTGGTAGGCGTAGGCGTCGGCAAAACCGAGCCGCTCGTACAGCGTGTGGGCCGCGACGTTGTCGCCGTCAACCTGCAGATAGGCATGGCGCGCACCTTGCTCCACCGCGCGGTCGAGCAGCCAGCCACAGAGCTCGCGTGCAATGCCCTGGCCGCGTGCCGGGATTGCGGTGAAGACGTCGTACAGGCCGACCAGATCACCTTCGCGCACGAACTGACCGCAGGCCACGATGAGTTCGCCGTCGCGCACCGCAAATCCCTGGTGGTTCACCGGGGCCAGGAGCAGCCGGCGCGCATGCGCCCCACGTTGCGCGGCCGTCGAGCCGCGCAGCGCGCCGACGATCTCGGCGTATTCATCCGGCGGCACGGCCTGCGGCATGAGGTTGCGCCGCGCGGGGTCGGGCGGCGGCAGGTTGCGGCGCAGCATGACGCGGGTGTCGTCGAAGCGGCGCCAGCCCCGGGCCTCCAGGGTCGCATCCAGGTCCGCGGGCTGCGAAAACGGGGTCATGCGCAGGAGCGGCGGCAGGCCATGCTCGCGATAGGCCTCGTCGACCCGCGCCAGACGTTCGGCCAGCGGCAGCCGGCCCTCGGCCAGGGCGTTGACGCAGCGCGAGCGCTTGGCCTTGCCGGGGTTGAAGCGCAGCAGCCAGCCGTCGAGCCAGCGCTGTTCGGTCGGCGCGCTGGCGTTCAGGCCGGCGCCTTCGATGCGCGACAGCAGGGGGTCGTTCATGCCGGGCTCCGGTGCGCGACGGCGGGCTGGCCGAGCCGGGCCACCATCTCGTGGGCAAAGTCGACAAAGGCCAGCGCGCCCTTGGACGCAGGGTCGAAGACCACCCCGGGCAGGCCGTAGCTCGGCGCTTCGGCCAGGCGCACATTGCGCGGGATGACGGTCTCGAAGACCTTGTCGCCGAAATGGGTCTTGAGCTGTTCGCTGACCTGCTGCTGCAGGGTGATGCGCGGGTCGAACATCACGCGCAGCAGGCCGATGATCTCCAGCTCGCGGTTCAGGTTGGCGTGCACCTGCTTGATGGTGTTGACGAGGTCCGACAGGCCTTCGAGCGCGAAGTACTCGCACTGCATCGGCACGATCACGCCGTGTGCGGCACACAGGCCGTTGAGCGTCAGCAGGCTCAGGCTGGGCGGGCAGTCGATGAGCACGAAGTCATAAGGCGCACCGACCAGCGCCGCACGCAGCCGCTTCTCGCGCCGCTCGAGCTGGACCAGTTCAACCTCGGCGCCGGCCAGTTCGCGGTTTGCGCCGAGCACGTCGTAGCCGCCGCGCGGGCTCGGGCGCAGCGCCTCGGCCAGGGTGCTCGACTCCAGCAGCACGTCGTAGACGCTGGTTTGCAGCGCCCGCTTGTCGACGCCCGAGCCCATCGTGGCATTGCCCTGGGGGTCGAGGTCCACCACCAGCACGCGCTGGCCGATCTGCGCCAGTCCGGCGGCGAGGTTGACGGTGGTCGTGGTCTTGCCGACACCACCCTTCTGATTGGCGACGCAGAAGATGCGGGCGCTCACGTTGCCGTCCCCAGACGCAGGCCGAAGGCGATCAGGACGATGCCTGCCAGTCTTTCCAGTGCACGGGCCAGCCGTCGATGCGCCCGCACCTGGGCGCTGACCGCCTGGGCGAACGCGCACAGCGTGAGGCAGTAGACGGCGGTGATGACGGCGATGGTGGCGGCCATGGCGGCGAAGGTGCTGGCCCCCTGGTGCGCCGTCGGGTCGATGAAAAGCGGGAAGAAAGCCATGTAGAAGACGATGGCCTTGGGATTGAGCAGGGTGATCAGGAAGGCCTGGCGCATGAAGTGGCGCGGCTCGATGCGGACTGGCGACCCGGCGCCGCCCTTCGCGAACAGCAGCCGCAGACCGATCCAGGCCAGGTAGGCAGCGCCGGCGTACTGCACCGCCTGGAAGACCCGGGGGTTGGCGGCCAGCAGCGCGGCGACCCCGGCCACGGCCAGCCAGAGCAGGACCTGATCACCCAGGATCAGGCCGAGGGTCGCCGCCGCGCCGGCAGGCAAACCGCCCTTGCCGGTGGACGTCAGCAAGGCAAAGGTCCCCGGACCGGGCAGGGCCAGAAACACCAGGATCGTCGCGCAGAACGCGCCGTAGTCGGCGATGCCGAACATGTAAACCCTTCCGAAGCTCAGCCCGATTGTGCCGCGGGCCGGAGCCAGATCGCACAGCGTTCGGCGTCCAGGCCGGGCACGTCGAGTGGTTCCACGTGAAACACCTCGATGTCAGGCGGCAGGGCCTGGATCTCGTCGGTCGGGCGCCTGCCCTTCATCGCCAGCCAGACGCCCTGCCCTCCCAGGTGCCGGCGCGTCCAGGCGCAGAAGTCCGACAGGCTGGCGAAAGCCCGCGAAACCACCACGTCGGCAGCCGCCGGCGGCATCTGCTCGACCCGGGCGTGCACCACCTGCAGGTTGGGCAAGGCCAGTTCGAGCGCCACCTGCCGGATGAAGCCGGCTTTCTTGGCCACGCTGTCCACGCAGGTCACGGCCCAGTCAGGGTGCAGGATCGCCAGCACGATGCCCGGCAGGCCGCCGCCACTGCCCACGTCGAGGATCTTCAGCGGCCGGCCGGCGGCATGGCGTTCGAGCGGCGCCACGATGCTCTGGCTGTCGGCCAGGTGGTGGCTGCGCATTTGCGCCGGGTCGCGCAGGGCGGTCAGGTTGTAGACCCGGTTCCAGCGCGCCAGCAGGTCCAGGTAGGCCTGCAGTTGAGCGTCGGGATCAGGCGGCGACATCACTGTCGCGGGACGCAGTCGGCGCGGCGGCGAAGCCCGCAAGGCGGCGCTTTTTCAGGTGGATCAGGAGCAGCGAGATCGCTGCCGGGGTCACGCCGGGCAGGCGCGAGGCCTGACCCAGGGTGGCCGGTCGGCGCTGGGCGAGCGTCTGGCGCACCTCGATCGACAGCGCATGCACCTGCAGGTAGTCAAGCTCGGCGGGCAGCTTCATCTGTTCGTGGTGCGCGGCGCGCTCGACCTCCTCGTTCTGGCGGTCGATGTAGCCTGCGTACTTGATGCCGATCTGCGCCTGCTCGATGACGGCATCGGCGAGACCGGCGCCGAGTTCGGCGGCCAGTGTTTCACGTGAAACGTCGCCGGCCAGGGCGCTGACGGTGTGCCAGTCGACCCCGGGGCGGCGCAGCAGGTCGGCCAGCCGGTATTCATGCTCCAGCGCCTTGCCCAGGACCCGTTCGGCCAGCGCGTCCGGCACGGTGGCCGGGCGCACCCAGGTGGCGCGCAGGCGCTGCTGTTCGGCGTCGATGGCCTCGCGCTTGTGCTCGAAGGCCGCCCAGCGGCGGTCGTCGACGAGGCCCAGGCGTCGGCCGGCTTCGGTCAGGCGCAGATCGGCATTGTCCTCGCGCAGCTGCAGGCGGTACTCGGCGCGGCTGGTGAACATGCGGTAGGGCTCGGTCACGCCCTTGGTGATCAGGTCGTCGACCAGCACGCCCAGATAGGCCTGGTCGCGGCGCGGCAGCCAGGCTTCGCGCCCTTGCACCTGCAGTGCCGCATTGAGCCCGGCAAACAGGCCTTGCGCCGCGGCCTCTTCGTAGCCGGTGGTGCCATTGATCTGGCCGGCAAAAAACAGGCCGCCGATCTGCCGGGTCTCGAAGGCAGGTGTCAGCGCACGCGGGTCGAAGTAGTCGTACTCGATCGCATAGCCGGGGCGCAGGATGTGCGCGCGCTCAAGCCCAGGGATCGACTGCACGGCTGCGATCTGGATGTCGAAAGGCAGCGAGGTCGAGATCCCGTTCGGGTAGAACTCATGGGTCGTCAGGCCCTCGGGCTCGAGGAAGATCTGGTGGCTGTCCTTGTCGGCGAAGCGGTTGACCTTGTCCTCGATGCTCGGGCAGTAGCGCGGGCCCACACCCTCGATGACGCCGGTGAACATCGGGCTGCGCTCGAAGCCGCTGCGGATGATCTGATGGGTGCGCACATTGGTGTGCGTGATCCAGCAGGGCAACTGGCGCGGGTGCTGGTCGGCCCTGCCGAGGAAGCTGAAGACCGGCACCGGATCCCCATCGCCCGGCTGTTCCTGGCACTGCGAGAAATCGATGCTGCGCCCGTCGATGCGCGGCGGCGTGCCGGTCTTCAGCCGGCCCTGGGGCAGCTTCAATTCCTTCAGCCTTGCCGAGAGGCTGATCGCTGGCGGGTCGCCGGCGCGCCCGGCGGCGTGGTTCTGCAGGCCGATGTGCACCCGGCCGTCGAGAAAGGTGCCGGCCGTCAGCACCACCGCCCGGCCGCGGAAACGCAGGCCGGACTGGGTAATGGCGCCCACCACCCGATCCCCCGTCCCGTCCGATTCCAGCATCAGGTCGTCCACCGCCTGCTGGAACAGCCACAGCCCGGGCTGGTTTTCCAGCCGACGCCGGATCGCGGCCTTGTAGAGCATCCGGTCGGCCTGCGCCCGGGTCGCGCGCACGGCCGGGCCCTTGCTGCCGTTGAGGATGCGGAACTGGATGCCGGCCTCGTCGGTGGCCTCGGCCATCGCACCGCCGAGCGCGTCGACTTCCTTGACCAGATGGCCCTTGCCGATGCCGCCGATGCTGGGGTTGCAGCTCATCTGCCCCAGGGTTTCGATGTTGTGCGTCAGCAGCAGGGTGGCGCAGCCCAGGCGTGCGGCGGCCAGCGCGGCCTCGGTGCCGGCATGGCCGCCGCCGACCACGATGACGTCGAACTCCTGCGGATGCAGCATGGCAGGCCCCTCAAGCGCGCCCGCACGGCGCGGGCAAACCGCCCATTTTAGGTGGGCTGGCAGAAGCGGGTACTCAGACCGGTCTTATGATAGTGTTATCCTATCGAGTAATATGGCTGGATAGCTGTGATGGCTGAGACAATCGGCCGATGGACTGTCGCCCTGGCTGTGCCGCCTGCTGCATCGCGCCGTCGATCTCATCCTTGGGCAAGGCCGCCGGCCTGCCCTGTGTGCATCTGGACGCTGCGCTTCGCTGCCGCCTGTTCGGCCGTCCCGAGCGACCGGCGGTGTGTGCGTCGCTGCAGCCGTCGCGCGAGATGTGCGGCGACAGCCCGGCAACGGCGCTGCTCTGGCTGACCCGGCTGGAACGCGCCACGGCACCTTGAGCGGTCTGTTCAGCCAAGGTGGCTCGTGTCGGCCCACTGCAGCAGTTCCAGCCGCCCGTCGGTCCAGCGCAGCCGGTTGAACCCGGTGTTCGGGATCTCGCACGCGCGGGGCCCGGCCAGGGGCAGCCCGTGCAGTTCGCGCCAGACCATGTCGAGCGCGCCGCCATGCGTGAACACGGCGATGCGCGCACCCGAATGCGCCGCGGCCAGCGCCTGCAAGGCGGCCAGCACACGCGTGTGGAAGGCCCGGTAGCTCTCGCCACCGGGTGGCGCGGTGTCGGCATCGTGGCGTGACCAGGCGGCCCACAGCGCCGGATGCTGCTGCCGCACCTCGGCCACGACCAGGCCTTCGAGCGTGCCGAAGGCCTGCTCGCGCCAGTTGGCGTCAAGCCGGTTTGGCAGCGCACGCAGCGCCAGCAAGGGCGCCGCGGTGTCGCGCGCGCGCTGCAGGTCGCTGCTGACGACGAAGTCGATCGCCTCGTCGGCCAGGCGCCCGGCCAGGCGATCGGCCTGCAGCCGGCCGGTGGCGTTCAGCGGCGCATCGACATGGCCCTGGAAACGCAGTTCGCGGTTGAAGTCGGTCTGGCCGTGGCGCAGCAGGATCAGTTCGGTCACGACACCGAGTATCCGCCGCACCCATGACAGGCTGCGCCCGGCCGATGTAAATCGCGCACATGTCCTGCGGGCAATGGCGCACCGCCTGGGATGGGGCAACGTTTCTACGCTGTCTTCCACGGTGAAGGCCGGCCCGGACGGGTCTGCCGCCGCGCCAGGAGACCCCATGAACCCCCAACTGCAACCCTTGGCCCAGCCCTCGGAATCGACGGGACGGACCGCGCTGGCCATCGGCCCGCTGCTCGCCGCGGCGCTGGACGAGGTCGACTACGGCATGCTCCTGGTCGACGCCGATGCCCGCGCCCTGCACCTGAACCACCGGGCCGACCGGATGCTGGCCGAGGACGAAACCCTGGCTCTGCGCGACGGGCGGGTCGTCGCCCGGGAAGCGCGGGACGCCGCGGCCCTGTCACGTGCCGTGCACGACGCGGCCGAGCGTGGCCTGCGCCGCCTGATCACGCTGGGCCGCGGCGACGAGCGCCGCAGCGCCGCCGTGGTGCCTGTGCAGCCGGGCGTCGCGGCGCTGATGTTCGGCCGCTCGCGCCTGTGCGAAGACCTGTCGATGCAAGGTTTCGCCAGGGCGCACGCGCTGTCGGACGCCGAAGCGCGTGTGCTGGCCGCGCTGGGCCGCGGGGTGGCGCCAGCGGGCATCGCAAACGCCCACGGCGTCGCGCTGACGACGATCCGGACCCAGATCGGCGCGATCCGCGGCAAGACCGGCGCCGCCAGCATCCGCGAACTGCTGCGCATGGTGGCGGCGCTGCCGCCGATCGTGGGTGCCCTGCGGCATTGAGAGGACACCGCAGCCAGCTTCCGCCCGCCTGCAGCAGGAAACATCCCTCAGGCTGCTGAGCAGCCGCTACGATCTCGGCGCTCGTCATCCGCAGAGAGGAACGGCGATGATCGAACTGCCAGCCGCCAGCCCGCTGCTGCGGGAGCTGGCCTCACGCGGCGTGCGCTACACCTACCGCAAGGGCCGCTTGCTGATCGCCGAAGGTGAACCCGGCGACGCGCTCTACATCATCCTGAGCGGCCGGCTGCGCGCCTTTTCCGCCGACGCCGCGAAGGACCGCGAGATCACCTTCGGCAGCTATGGGCCCGGTGAATACGTCGGCGAGATGAGCCTGGACGGCGGGCCGCGCTCGGCCAGCGTCGAGGCCGAGCAGCGCTGCGAATGTGCGCTGGTGTCGCGCGCCACGCTGACGGCCTTCATCGCCGAGCGGCCGGACTTTGCCTTCGAACTGCTGGCCAAGGTGATCGGCCGCGCGCGGGTGGCGACACTGACGGCGCGGCAACTGGCGCTGAACGACTGTTATGGGCGGCTGCGCGCGGCGCTGGAGGCGCTGGCCGAGCCGGCAGCGGGCGGCGGGCGTTCGATCCGGGCCATGCCGACACACCTGGCGCTGTCGCAGCAGATCGGGTGCACGCGGCCGATGGTGACGCGGCTGATCTCGGCCCTTGAAAAAGGCGGCCAGCTCGAGCGCGACGGCAGGGCGTGGCGGCTTGCCGGCGCCCTGCCGGCCAGGTGGTGACGGGCCGCCACCCGTCGCCACCGGTTTAGATTACTTGGTGTCAGTGCAGCCCAGGCCCTGAAGCAACGCGCTGTCCTCGGGGTCCTTCCTGATGGCAGCCATGCACGCCGTGAGCTTCTGCTTGGCCATTTCGAGTTGAATCTCGCTGAGGGCGGCGCCGGCTTCAGCCTTGTCGCGGGCACTGAAGCCATTGAAGACCGCGCCCACCGCCGCGAAGTACGCTTGCAGCACAGCCGCCGGCAGTGTCAGCAGCGCGGGGATCTCGCCTTCGACGGTCTGCACGAAGGCCTGGGGCTGGCCGTTGGCAAAAGCCAGGGTCACCGCACCCTTGGCCAGCACGGTGCGTTCATAGGGAAGGAAGCGAAGCGGTGAGCGTGACGGCGACAGGACCACCTGCTGCGCGTTCAAGCCGAACGTACCGGTGGGCTCGACGACGACCTTGAACGGGCGGCTCTGCCGATAGTAGACACCGGGTCGCGCTTCGCCGACGGGCTGGGCCGCGAGTGCGGTTTCGGTGGCCGGGAACAGCTCCGTCACCGAAACCTTGAGGTCGCCGCCGCAGATCGTCGTCGTGTATTGCCGGACATCGGTCAGCTTGAACGGTGCCTTCTCGCTGTCCTGCTCTTCGGCCCCGATCAGGATCGGCAACAGGAATTGATGCGACCCCTTGTTGCTGCAGCCTGCCGCCGGCGTGAGCGTCAGACCTGGCGACAGGAACTTCGATTTCTCGACCACCACGGCCAGGGCTTCGACCAGCTTCGGGGTCCTGGATGCATCCGATTTGGTCAGCAGGCCGTCGGGCGTCACGCCGATGTCGATGACGCTGTCGCCGATCAGGTTGCGTTCGAAATTCAGGACGAAGCTCGAACGCGTGTCGGCATAGCTCGGGCTGGGCGCGATCGTGATGCTCTGGACCACGCCCGCGTCCCCAGTCACCACCGTGACGAGCACGTCGTTTCGAGGCAGGTGGTAGACGAGCCCCTCTTCAACCTTTGCAGAGTCACCCGCTTTGGGTTCGGTCAGGGGCTGGGAGGTCAGGCTTGCGCAGCCGCCGACCGCCAGGAAAGACAGGCAGTAGATGGTGCGCATCCGGCGTCCTTCGTCTTGACGATGAATCCGCCGCCGGACGCGTCCAGCACTTGCGCCGCAACGGAATCGGGACCAAGATGATGACGCAATAGCCGGTCAACAGGCAACAGGTCGTTGAACACTCGTTTTGTGAACAACGATTCCAGGGGGGTCATCATGGCGTTCCGAATCGCGTCGGTCCTTGGGCTCGCGGTCGTCCTGGGCGCGTGCAGCGTGTCGAGAGAACCCGAATCGGCGAAGCCGGCCCAGGTCCAGGCGGCGCAATTGCAGGCCACTTCGGCTGCCACCTTGAAGGCGCACGCCGATTGCCTCAAGAACATCGGAGTCGATCTTGGCGGTGGCGACAATCGATGCAAGATCACGCAGGAAGATTGCGATGTATTGAAGGAGATCGATGAAACAAACGACCGAGAGTTTGGACAGCCGCTCGACCTGACTCTTCTGGCCAGCCTGGCAACGCAGTATTCGATCATGGGCGGCCCAACCTCAGCTTCCTGGTTGACGCCCTATTGCAAGCAGAGCAAGTGCCTGATTCCGGTCGTCATCACGCCCAAATCGGGTCTACTGAAACGCTGTCAGGCGGAGCTGCCATACCTTCGGTATTGCGTTCGTCCGACGGCCGACAACTCGAAGCCGCAGCGTCTGGTTTTCTACCTGGCGAAGCTCGTTGATGACAAGCCGGTGGCCATGACGACGGCGGACAAGTTCGAATTCGTCGACCCCCCGCAGATCGGCCCGCCGCCGTATCACGCCGCAAATGTTGCAGGCCTGGACCTGCACGAAGACGACGGGCCTGGCCGTCGTCGGGCGATGCAGAAGAACTATTTCGAATCGGAAGGGCGCTCCGCAGACGGGCTGGAATTCACGTGGAAGGTAACGACTTCAACGGTGAACACCGCAGGAAACATCGGCCGGATACCCAATGGAGTGCTGAGCGCCGCATTCGTCAGGCCCACGGGCACGACGGGTACTCCGGACATCTGCCGCCCGCGCGACCCGATCGTCGTGAACACGGCCAATTAGGTCGCTGGCGGCCGACTCAGGGTTTCGATCTCGGCGAGCAGGGCCGCATCCTGTTGCGCCGCCGGGTGGCGGCAAGCCGAGCGGGCCTCGGCCAGCGCGCGCGACGCGGCGGCGGTGTCGTTGACGTGCAAGGCGAGCTTTGCTCGCTGAACCCAGCAGCGCGCTGCTTCGGCCGCGTCGTCTGCGTGCAGGGCGTGCCCGGTTGCCCGAACCAGGGCACGGCCCGCGGCCCCTGGGTCACCGGCTGCCTCCAGCGCCTGCGCCAGTGCGCGCTCGCATTGGGCAGCCAGGCCGTGGTCGGCCATCCGGGTGGCCAGTGCCGCCGCATCGTGCAAGGGCGCAATGGCGTCCTGGGCGCGCCCCCGCTCAATCAGCAGCAGGCCCAGATTGCACGCCGCGGCCGCTTCGAGCAGCCCCTGTCCGATGTCCCGGGCACATATCAGGGCCTCGCTCAACATGGCCTCGGCGGCTTCGTGATGCCCGTTCTCGAGCAGCAGCAGTCCGAGATTGCACTGGGCATTGGCGGCCCATGCACGATCTCCGATGTCCTGCGCGATCGACAGCGCGGTCTCGAAGTGATGCTGGGCTTCGCGCTTGCGTGCGCTCAGATAGAGCGTGCCACCCAGGTTGCCCCGGACGCCGCCCTCCCATCGGCGGTGCTGCGCCAACTGCGCCAGCGACAAGGCCTGTTCAAAATTGCCGATGGCGTGGTCCAGCCTCCGGGCGGCCATGTCGACGGTGCCGGCCGCATTGGCCAGCGCGCAGGCGCGGATCGGGTCGCCGAGCCGGTCCACATCGCCCTGAACCGACTGCAGCAGTTCATCGGCGGCGCCTGCGCTTCCGGCCGTCGCCAACAGGGTGGCGAGCGCACAGGCCAGACGGATGCGGCGTCGGCGATCCCCGGCCGAGGCTGCCAGGGCCAGTCCGCGCCGGTAGGCTTGCAGCGCTTCGTCGCGCCGCCCCAGCGGATACATGGCGTTGCCCAGCACGCGCAGCGTCTCGGCGCGATCACCTTCCGACAGGTCCGGCAGCGCGTGCACCGCTTCGGCGAGCAGCACAAGCCGGCGCACCGGGCCGCGAACCAGCAGAACCTCTGCGCACAGCGTCAGCGAATCGACGGCGGCCCTGGCCTCGGGGCCGCGGGTAGCCCGTTCGCAGGCCGCCAGCAGGTTGTCCAGGTCGGCGAAGTCCCGGTTCAGGACATCGCGCTCATCGAGCGACGCAAAGTACCGGCCATGGCGAACCAGCGCCGCCTGCCGCAGCGACTGCGTTGCGTCCTTTTCCACCGCTTCGTCATGCACGGTGCGCAGCAGGCCCATCCGGCTGCCGTCGGTGCGCAGCAGGAGAGATTTCGATATCAGCGCGGCCAGCAGGTCGCCGACCCACAGGCCTTCGACGACGACCACCGCCTCGGCGGCGTCGAGCCCGAATCCGCCCTCGAAGACGGTGCATTGCGCCAGCGCCGATTGCTCCGCAGGGGAAAGCAGGTTCCACGACGCATCGAACACGACCGACATCGTGCTGTGTCGGCGCGCAATGTCGGCGGTCGCCGGCGCGGCCAGCCACTGGCGCCGTGCCCGCAGGCGGGCCAATTGCAGTGCGGGGGGCATCGCAGCACAGCGCGCGGCGGCAAGTTCCAGCGCCAGAGGCAGACGGTCCAGGGCGTCCACCAGCATCGGCAGCGCCGCTCGATCCTCGTCACTCAGCGCAGCACCCGCGTCCCGCGCGCGCCGCTCGAACAGCGTGCCGGCCTCGCCCGCCTCCATCGGCCCGACACTGACGAGCGACTCGCCCTGCAGACCGAGGGCCACCCGGCTCGTGACCAGGATGCGCGCGTCCACAGCTTCTTGCTGCAGCGCGGGCAGCAGCGCTGCGACGGCCGGCGCAGCGGACTCGGCGTTGTCGAGGATCAGCAGGCAGCGGCCTCGACCGGCGATCGCGTGGCCCAGCGTCTGCACCACATGGGCGGAAATCAGCGGCACGTCCAGCCCCCGGGCGATGGCCTGAAGCACACCGTCCGCATCCGTCGCCGAGCTCAGGTCGCAGCACCAAACGCCACCTTCGAAATAAGTGCTCCCGCGCTGGGCAAACCTGATCGAGAGCCTCGTCTTGCCCACGCCGCCGGCGCCGAGCAAGGTGACCAGGGTGACCCCGGTGTCGAATCGCAGGCCGATCTCGGCAATCAGCGACTGGCGGCCGATGAAGCTTCCCGGCAGACCCGGCAGACGGGCCGAAGCCACCTTGACCGCCAGCCAGGCATCGTCGTGGCGTTCGACCTGAAAAGCCTTTTCGACGTCGCGGGGCCGCAGCGCCGAGCGGCCTGGCCGCAGCATCTCGAACACTTCGACGGGGTCGTCGAAGCCCTTGATCTGCCAGAAACCGTGAGCCACCTGATCGACGGTCGGCCGACCCTGCCCGAGCAGGGCCCGGGAGACCAGGGTCTGGCCGCCCTGCGCCAGCGCTTGCAGTCGCATCGACAAGGGAAGCACCGGCCCGTCAACGTCCAGTGCCACCGCGCCCAGGCGGATGTCTTCAGGACGGTTCTCGCGCAAGGTGACCGGGCCGCCGTGGGCGCCGATGCGCGCCGACAGCGGGATCGGCAGCGCCGCCAGCGCATCGTGGTAGCTGCGGGCGAAGTCCAATGCCTCGGTTGCAAGGTGAAAGAGGGCGACGATCCCGTCGGTCCGCCCGATCTCGTGACCCCCATGCTGGCGGATCAGGTCGCGCGCAACCCGATCGTGGTCTGCCCAGACGGTGCAGGCATCCGGCGCGGTGTGGCTGAGCCGGGTGCTGTCGACCACGTCGGTCGCCACGATCACTCTCCAGCCCGTCGTGGGCATCCGCTCCTCCCCGCACGTCGAGTTGCACCACCGAGTCAGGGACTATGCCAGCGCCAGCCTGTCACCGGTGGGGCGGCGCAGCCGCCCCCCTCAACCCCGCTTCGGCGCCCCGTAGTCCCGCGGCGGCTTGGGGGCGCGCGCGTACAAGCCGGCCACCTTCGACAGCTTGGCTTCGATCTCGTGGATGCGCTTGTCGCCCGGCGGGTGGGTGGACATGAACTCGGGTGGTGCGCCCTGGCTCGCCTCGAGCATCTTGCGCCACAGCGTGACGCCGGCGGCCGGGTCGTAGCCGGCGCGCGCGGCCAACTCCATGCCGACGATGTCGGCCTCGGACTCGTCCTCGCGGCTGAAGCGCAGGGTCAGCAGCTGCGCGCCCATGCCGAGCAGCGCGTCGCCCGCGCTGCCCAGGCCGAACAGCGAGCTCAGCAGGCTGGCGCCGATGCGCGTGGCCGTGGTCTTGCCCATGCGCTCGCGCGCGTGTTCGCGCAGCGCATGCGCCATCTCGTGGCCCATGATGGTGGCGACCTCGGCATCGCTGAGCTGCAGCTGCTGCAGGATGCCGTAGTAGAAGGCGATCTTGCCGCCCGGCATGCAGAAGGCATTCAGCTCCTGGCTGCCGATCAGGTTGACCTCCCATTTCCAGTCGCGGGCGCGGGGGTTCCACGGCAGCGTGAACGGGATCAGGCGCTGCGCAATGGCGCGCAGACGCAGCACCTGCGGATGATCGGCCGGCGCCAGGGCCCGTTTTTGCGCCGCTTCGCGCGTCATCTGCTGGTACTGGGCGGCGGCGGCCTGCTCCACCTGCTCGGCGGGCACCAGCTTGGCGAACTTCGAGGTCTTGCCGACGTCGCCGCGCACACCGTCGCCGCCTTGTGCGAGTGCGGCGCCGGGCAGCAGCGCGCCGGCGGCCATCAGGCCGGTGAACAGGCGCCGCTGGTGCAGCGGGCAGGCACAGCCGCTGGCATGTGCCAGGAGGGGGGCGTCGATGCGGGCGTCGGTGAGGAAATGGTTCATCGGGTGTCGGACCAGCCCAGGCCGGTACGGGTTCCGTTGCAGGTCATTCTAGGTTTGCCCCTGGCCACCGATGTCCAGCGCCCGGATCGGCCGCCGCAGCGCCCACAGCATGCCCAGCGCCGGCAGCGCCAGCACGGTGCTGAGCACGAAGAAGCTCGGCCAGCCGATGCTTTCGGCCAGCACGCCGGCCAGCGGCCCGACCCAGACCCGGCCCACCGAAGCAAAGGCGCTGAGCAACGCAAACTGCGTGGCCGTGAAACGCTGGTTGCACAGGCTCATCAGGAAGGCGACAAAAGCCGCCGTGCCCATGCCGCCGGACAGGTTCTCGAAGGCGATCACCATCAGCAGCCCACCGTCCACCGGGGTCGGCGTGTCGAGCCTGACGAAACCCCAGTCGAAGGCCGGCAGGGTCAGCCCCGGCAGCACGCCGGCGCCGTTCACGGCCAGCCACCAGAAGCCCAGATTGCTCGCCGCCTGCAGAACGCCGAAGGCGAGCAGCGAGCGCCACAGCCCGATCTTCATCATCAGCGCGCCGCCGAGCAGGGCGCCGCCGAGGGTCAGCCACAGGCCGATGACCTTGTTCACCACGCCGACCTCGGCCGGGCTGTAGGCCATGCTCTTGAGCAGGAAGGGCGTCATCAGGCTGCCGGCAAAGGCGTCGCCCAGCTTGTAGAGCACGATCAGCGCCAGGAAGGCGGCTGCGCCCGGCTGCGTGAAATAGCTGCGCAGGCCGCCGAGCAGGGTCTCGAAGCGCGCCCGGCGCGCCGCCCAGGCGGCCAGCGGCAGGGTGATGCCGATGCCTAGCAGCAGCGCCGCGAGGTCGACCCAGCGCTGCTGCAGGCGCGGCTCCAGCGCGCTGCCGTCGAACAGCGGCGCCACCAGGGCCTGCGCGATGCCCGGCGCGAAGCGGTCGCTGAGCAGATAACCCGCCGCCACCGCGACCAGCACGGCGGCAAAACCCAGCAGGTCCTGGCGCGCCGCCGGGCGCGGGCCCGGGGGCATGGCCACACGCGGCAGCACGCTGGCCGACAGCACCGCCGCGGCCACCATCAGGCCGGCCATGAAGCGGTAGACCTCGGGCCAGGTCCAGCCGCCGCCGGGGGCCGCCAGCTGGGCGGGGTCGGTCCAGATCAGGGCCACGCCGCCGGAGACGATCATCGCCAGCCGGTAGCCCATGACATTGAGCGAGGCCCCCAGCCCACGCTCCGCCGGCGGCAGCAGGTCGGTGCGGTAGGCGTCGATGACCACGTCCTGGCTCGCCGACATGAAGGCCACCGCCACCGCCAGCAGCGCAAAGACGCGGATCGAGTCCGACGGCGACGTGGCCGCCAGCGCCGCCAGCGCGCCGGCCAGCAGCAGCTGCGACAGCACCAGCCAGCCGCGCCGCCGACCGAGCCAGGGCAGGTCGAAGCGGTCCATCAGCGGTGCCCACAGGAACTTGAAGGTGTAGGGCAGGCCGGCCAGGCTGAGGAAGCCGATGGTGGCGATGTCGATGCCCTCCAGCGTCAGCCAGGCCTGCAGCGCCTGCCCGGTCAGGGCCAGCGGCAGGCCGGAGGCGAAGCCGAGCAGGGTGACGACGGCAAGGCGGTGCAGCGCCGCGGCGCGATGCGCCAGCGTGGGGGCGGCGCTGCGCGGGGAATCGGGAGAAGAAGGCAAGCGGGCGGTCGGGCGGCGTCGGAAGAAGGCTGGATTCTGCCCAGTCCGCCCAGGTGCATCCTGGGCGCGGTTTCATTCCTGTTTGCCGGGGCCGATAGAACAGCATCGACATCGACATCGCAGGCCTTCCATGCACTCCCTTGCCGGCGTAGCCAACGCCGCTTCTTCCGCCGCCCCCGGCACCGTCCAGGGGGCAGCCGCCATCGCCGTGCTGAAGAAGGGCATGGACCTGCAGGCCGCAGCGGCGGCGCAGTTGATCGCGGCCCTGCCGCAGCCGGCAGCCCCGGCGCCGGCCATGTCCGGCACGCTGGGCACGCAGATCGATACCTACGCCTGAACGGTACGCCTCAGATCGCGAGCTTCAGGCCAACCCACCATTGCCTGCGTGCGCCCTGAAAGACATCGTCGACGGCGGTGACCGCCTCTACATAGCGGATGTCGCCCAGGTTGCGCACGCCAGCGAACCACTCGTGCTGTCGCCACCGCAGGTTCAGCATGCTGTCGATGCGAACGTAGCCCGGCACGCGCACCGTGTTGGCTGCGTTTCCCATTCGACTGCCCACGCCGGTCAAGAAGATGGCCAAAGTGGCGGGTATCCGGCCGGGAAAGACGATAGGCCCTTTGAATTGGAAGCCACCAGTGGTGCCCGGCACACCCACGAACTGCTCGCCCAGGCTGCTGCTCGTTTTCACCCGATGGCGGCTGCGCAGGCCGGCTGCATTTGCGCTGAAAGACCAGTCGGTCACCCGCCAGTCGGCGCGCCACTCGATGCCGTCGACCTGCCGGCTGCCGGCAGCGATCACCGCGGTGCGATCGGCCGGGTCGGTCATCGCGACGTTGTCCAGGTCGATCCGCCAGACGGCCGCCGAGGTACGGAATCGCCCGCCCCGCCACTGCAGACCCAGCTCGGACTGGCGCGACCGTTGGGCCGGCAGGAACTGGCCCGTGGCCGTCATCCCGCGGTTCGGCTCCATGCCACTGGCGCGTGACGCCCAGGCTCGCCAGTGGGTGGCGAAAGCCCAATCTAGGCCGGAAGACGAGGTTGTCGCGGCGGCACCGGCGACACGCACGCGCCCGCTGCCAACCCGATCGGAACCAATGCTGTAGTGCTGCCGCCTCACGGCTGCAGATAGCTCCAGGGTGTCCCCCAACGTGGCGCGGTTGGCGATCCAGACCGCCCTTTCCACGATGCGCTCGTCGTTGTACCGGGGCCAGCGCTCCGGCGGGCCGTCCACCAGGTCACTGAAGTCGGGAGCATCCACCGGCGTGACGACGGCGCCGATGTGCTGGTCGCCCTTGAAGAGGAACTGCTGGTGGTAGGCGTCCGCGCCGAGCCGCATCTCATGCTGCCAGCGGCCGGCCCGCACGGGCAGATTCAGATCGAGGCGGCCGGAGCCTTGTCGGTAGTGATCACGGTACTCAGTGAAATAGCTGGACACCGCATCGGGAGATACCAGCGTCCAGTAGCCGATCAGCGTCTCGTCGCGCGTCACGCGCGCAGCACTCAGGTCCGCTTGCAAGGTGGCGCCGCCATCAAAGGCGTGCCGCCAGTGCGCAACAAGCTGTCGGTAATCTCGCTGCGTCGGTGCCCCCCCGTCCAGCACCAGAAGCCGGTCCCAGGCTACATCGGCCCGCCGTGCCGGAGTGCCCGCGGGCCCGGCGTTGGTGATCACGGTACCGAAGCTGAACGGCGTATTGTTGTGCTGCGCCTGCAGGTCAATGCCATATTCGCCATGGTCATACGTGCGGGTGAGCGCCAGCATGCCGGTTTGACGACGCCGTGGCAGCGAGGCCCAGCCCTGCTGGCCATCTTCGACCGCGGCGACGGCGCGATAGCGCAGGCCCGAACCCATGGCGCCCAGCGGACCCGAGGCGTCCAGGGTGGCACGCACATGACCATGGTTGCCGGCCTGCAGGGCGGCCGTCACAAAGGCGGTCACTGTCGGCCGCTTCCCGAGGTAGCGGATGGCTCCCCCCGGGGATGTGATGCCCAAGGCCGTGGCAGCGTTTCCACCGAGAACTTCGACCCGCTCCACAGTCGCGAGATCGCGGCTGAACAAACGCTGGATGTCCGGCAAGCTGCCGTAGTGCAGCCGCGAAACCGCAAAACCGCGGACCTTGACAGCGGTTGACAGCCCGGCGTTCAGTGGTTCAACGACGGCGCCCGGGATCAACCCGATGAGATCCTCCAGCCGCAGCGGCGCCCAGGTGTCGAGGTCATCCGCGTTGATTGAGGTCAGTGAACGCCCGGTCGACCATCCGTGCAGAGCCAGGGACCGGCCCGGTGCCTCGCCGTCTTCTGACGGTGCCAGCACGGTGACGGTCTGCACGCTTTTCGGCGCGATATCCGCCGCATCGGCGTGCGAGGCCAAGGCCGGCACGGCGAACAGCAGGAGTCCGCTGAAGATCATTGACCAGCCCGGGCTCGCTCCAGTCGCGGCGGGCCCGGATGTGCGCCCAGACAGCGAAATCATCGGGCCACGCAGGAGCGACATCAGGAGTGCCCTTGCTTCGAGTGGCCATGGCCGGCGGTGTTGATGCTCGGGGCCGCTCCCCTGGCATCGAGCGCCGGAGACGCAAACGAACGCGAATCGGGCAGGCAGTAGCCCTCGCTCTCGAAAATCGCACGCAAATCTGGATGCTCGGACAGCGTCCGCCCAAGGCTCCGGAGCGCCTGATGCATCGGGGCCATCAATCCCTTTTCGCAGCAAAACCGCCAAAGGTTGAGCGCCGTATGGGCCTTCTGCCGAGGCTCTCCGATTTCTTCCGCGCGTTGCACGGAATACGCGTAGAAGTCCAGCGAACCCGGATGCAGCCCGGCCCACAGACTCCGCCAACGGGCCTCGGACATCAATGCCCGAGCATCCTGACAACCGAGCCAGAAGTCGCCCAGGAAGACGAATTCCCATACCGTGCTGTCCGGCAGGTCGAAGCGGAAATGCCAGGCCTGGGCGAGGGCATACCACTCGAGCGCGCTTTCGGCCTGCGGCTGGACATCAAGTTCGGTCAGCCGCTGGAACAGGTAACCCAGGTTCGAGCACATGTTGTGCACATGCTCATGCTGATTCGAGACCAGGAACCCGAACAGGGCTGCAGACCAGTAGGCCAGCGCAGTGTCGGCATGCTGTGCCAACGCCGTCGCCGGGAGACACCGGGCGTGGCGCTCGATCCAGCGCCGTTCACACAGCCCCGCCAGATTCAGTGCCAGACCGCGGGCCAAGGGGTCGACCTCGAGATGCCGGGCACAAGGTGGGCGCCGAAGTCTGGAGGTGAGCGCGGCGCGAATGGCGGCAGCACCCGTCACCGGTTGCTCTGCATAGGCGATGCGATGGTCCAGGAGCGCAATCTGGCCACCCAGGTAGGCCTGCACCACCTCCTGGTCGACGGCGATACGCAAGGCCTGCGCCGCCGCAGTTCTGGCGTCCGCGAAACGTCGCCTCAGCAATTCGACCTCGCCCAGCCGCAGCAAGCGCAGCGCGTTGGCCTCCGGTGAAGCATTGGCCCAGGCCGGGCCAGGTTGGAGAGCATCGGCCGCAGTCTGCAGCTGGCCGTCGCTCATCAGCCCCTGCGCGACCAGGAACTGCCGGCAAAGCGAAATGGTCGAGCAAGCGCTGCCAGCTGCCGCCAGATGTGGGAGCGGGATTTCAGTGGTGGCGGAAGTGGCGCCGGCGATCTGCGTCCGGTCCTCCGGCTGCGGCGTCCACCACCAGGGCCCCACCGTCGCGCCACGGGGCGCATGGTGCAGGCGCGACCGGAACGACGTCTCGGCCGAAGCCGACGCAAACATCTGAGCCAGGCTCTGCCACAGCAAGGCCCATTGTTTGCGCGTTAGCGTCGAGGGCTGCCCCAGCGGCAACAGGAGCGCATTCATCAGGTTTGCGTTGGCCGCAGTAAGCGGCGTGCTGTGCCGACCTTCGATCAGGGCGGCGAGCACCACCGCCTCCCAACGTCGACGGCCACGCGCGGCATGACCATCGATGACGACGACGTTTGATGCGCGGTCAATGGCCAGATCCAACGGCATTCCCTCGCAGAGGTTCAGTCCTGCTCAGTGTGATGGGGACTTTGGGGCTCGTTACAGACAGTGACACAAGGGAAACCTGCGCGCTACCCGGAGTTGCAGGAAGCTAACCCGTACAAATCGTGCACGAAGCCACGGCAGATGGGCTTGCGTGTGAGCAAACGAACAAGAACCGGGGGGCAACTCTCGTATGACATCCAGATGCGGGCGTTGCGCCACTGAGAACCGGGCCGGGGCCAGGTTCTGCAAGGGCTGCGGTGCGCCGCTGGAAGCTGGGACCAAAGTGGACGCAGAGGCGGCTGTGCCCTGCTCCGCATGCCAGCATCTCAACCGCGCTGGAACCAGGTTCTGTGCTCACTGCGGCACACCGTTGCTGTCGTCGATGGGTGATTCGGCAGGCTCCGGCGAAGGAGTGGCCACACAGTTGCTGAATGTGCAGACAGTACCAGTACCGCCACCGCCACCGCCACCGCCACCGCCACCGCCACCGCCACCGCCGCC
>CAZWUR010000053.1:0-32977 GCA_964637205.1 uncultured Rubrivivax sp. | reverse complement strand
TGTCGACGCCGGGCACGTTGTCGACCGTGTCGCCGATCAGGGTCAGGTAGTCGACGATGCGCGCCGGCGGCACCTCGAACTTCTTCAGCACGCCGGCTTCGTCGAGCAGCTCGGGCGGCTTGGCCATGGTGTTGATGAGGCTGACCTGGGGCGTGACGAGCTGGGCCAGGTCCTTGTCGCCGGTGGAGATCATCACCCGGTGGCCGGCGGCCGCGGCGCTGCGCGCCAGGGTGCCGATCACGTCGTCGGCCTCGATGCCCGGCACCACCAGCACCGGCCAGCCGAGCAGGCGCACGACCTCGTGGATCGGCGCGATCTGGGCGCGCAGGTCCTCGGGCATCGGCGCACGGTTGGCCTTGTACTCGGGGTACCAAGCGTCGCGGAAGGTCGGGCCGCTGGCGTCGAAGACGCAGGCCGCATGCGCCGCCGGATAACGCTCGCGCAGCCATTTCATCATCGCCACCATGCCGTGGATCGCGCCGGTGGGGAAACCGTCCGGCGAGCGCAGGTCGGGCATCGCATGGTAGGCCCGGTAGAGATAGCTGGAGCCGTCGATCAGCAGCATCAGGGGTGCGTCCATCGGGGGATTGTGGCGCGACTGCGTAGAATGCAGCGCATGCCGCGGACCCTCATCGCCCTGCTGCTGCTGGCCCTGGCCGGCGGTACGGTTGCGGCACCCGAGCCGGCGGTGCAGCGCAGCGTCCAGGAGGACGACAACGTGCGCATCGAAGAATTGCGGGTGCGCGGGGTCAACGTGCGCATCGTCGTCCAGCCCAAGGCCGCCAGCGCGCCGGCCTATGAGATCTTGCCGGCCGACCCGGGCCGCGACGCCGCCCAGGACCGCCGCAGCGCGGGCCAGCGCGTCTGGCGGCTGTTCAGCTTCTGAGGCGGCGCGTGGCCGTCTACACCGAGGTCCCCGAGGACGAGGTGCGTGCACTCGTGGCGCGGCTGCGCCTGGGCGTGCTGATCCACTTCGAGGGCATCCGCGGCGGCATCGAAAACAGCAACTGGTTCGTCGACACCACGGCCGGGCGCTTCGTGCTGACCCTGTTCGAGCGCCTGACGGCCACCGAGCTGCCCTATTACCTGGGCCTGATGCAGCACCTGGCGGCACGCGGCATCCCGGTGCCCGACCCGCAGCCCGATGCCGACGGGGCCCTGATGTTCAGCCTGCGCGGCAAGCCCGCGGCCCTGCTGACGCGTCTGCCCGGCAGCCACCGTCTGGCCCCCGACCTGCACCATTGCCGGCAGGTGGGCGCGATGCTGGCCCGGCTGCACCTCGCCGCCGCCGGCTATCACCAGGAACAGGCGCACCCGCGCGGCCTGCCCTGGTGGACCGAGACGGTGCCGGTCGTGCTGCCGCATCTGGCTGCCGATGTGGCCGCCCTGCTGCGCGACGAGCTCGCCTACCAGCAGGCCGTGGCCGGCTCGGCCGACGCCCTGGCCCTGCCGCGCGGGCCGGTGCACGCCGACCTGTTCCGCGACAACGCGATGTTCGACGGCCTGCCGGCGCACGAGAAGCTCACCGGCGTGCTGGACTTCTTCTTTGCCGGCACCGAGGCCTGGCTGTTCGACATCGCGGTCTGCCTGAACGACTGGTGCATCGACCTGGACAGCGGCCGGCTCGACGAACAGCGCGCCGCCGCCTTCGTCGCCGCCTATGCCGGCGAGCGTGCGCTGACGCCGGCCGAACACCGCTTGATGCCGGCCCTGCTGCGCGCCGCCGCCTTCCGGTTCTGGCTGTCGCGCCTGTGGGACCTGCACCTGCCGCGCCCGGCAGCCCTGCTGCAGGCGCACGACCCGGCGCATTTCGAGCGCGTGCTGCGCGAGCGCATCGCCACCCCCTGGCATCCGCCGACCTGACCGCCCATGGCACTTTCGCTGAAGACCCCTGCCCCGGCCCGCGGCGCCCAATGGGTGCGCGAGGCCTTCCGCCTGTTCGCGCGCCGGCCCTTCGGATTCGCCGGGCTGTTCTTCGTCTTTCTCTTCGTGGCCCTGCTGTCGGCCCTGCTGCCCCTGGTCGGCCCGCTGCTGCAGATGGCGATGCTGCCCCTGCTGTCGCTGGGTTTCATGATCGCGTCGGTCTCGGCACTGAATGGTGGTCCGGTGCAGCCGGGGCAGTTCCTCGAGCCGCTGACCGGCGACGCACGCCGGCGCCGCGACACCCTGATCCTGTGTCTGGCCTACGGCGCCAGCGCGATCGGCCTGCTGCTGCTGTGCAATGCCATCGCCGACGGCAAGCTCGGCGAGCTGCAGCGGGTGCTGGGCAGCGGCGAAGCCTCGCCGCAGGAGATCGACGCGCTGGCCGCCGACCGCGGCGTCTTCGTCGGCACCGTCTGCGGCATCGTCGGCGCCTCGCTGCTGTCGGTGCCCTTCTGGCATGCGCCGGCCCTCGTCTACTGGGGCGGCCAGAGCGTGGCGCAGGCGCTGTTCTCCAGCACCCTGGCGGTGTGGCGCGCCAAGGGTGCCTTCCTGGTCTATGCCCTGGTCTGGGCCGGCCTGGCGGTCGGCGCCGGCCTGCTCAGCGCGCTGCTGCTGAGCCTGTTCGGCGCGCCGCAGCTGGCCGGCATCCTGGCGCTGCCGATCGGGCTGATGTTCTCGACCGCTTTCTACGTCTCGCTGATCTTCAGCTTTCGCGACAGTTTCGGCGAAGTCGGGCCGGTCGACGAGCTCGGCAAGCCGGCCGCGCCGAGCTGAGTTTCACTCGATCGGCGTCAGCTTGGCCACCGACAGGGCCAGCCACTTCATGCCGTGGCGGCCGAAGTTGACCTGTGCGCGCGCATCCGGGCCTGCGCCTTCGAGCGTCAGCAGAACGCCCTCGCCGAACTTGTTGTGGAACACCGACTGGCCGACCTTCAGGCCGTGGATTTCGCGCGCCGCCAGCATCGCCGCCGGCGGCTCGACACGTCCGGCGCCGACGATGCCCGACAGGCCGCTGCCGCGCGCCCAGGCCTGCTGGTACTCCTGCGCAAAACCCGAGCCGAATCCCTGGCGGCGCGGCGTCAGCCACTTCAGCGCCGCGTCGGGCAGTTCGTCGAAGAAGCGGCTCTTGACGTTGTAGCGCGTCTGGCCGTGCAGCAGCCGGGTCTGGCTGAAGCTCAGGTACAGGCGCTGCCGAGCGCGCGTGATCGCCACGTACATCAGGCGCCGTTCTTCTTCGACACCGTCGGCGTCGGACAGCGCGTTTTCGTGCGGAAACAGGCCTTCTTCGACACCGGTGATGAAAACCGCCTCGAACTCCAGGCCCTTGGCGCTGTGCACCGTCATCAGCTGCACCGCGTCGCTGCCGGCCTGGGCCTGGTTGTCGCCGGCCTCCAGGCTGGCATGCGTGAGGAAGGCCGCCAGCGGGCTCATGATCTCGCCGGTATCGGCATCCGGCACGGCTTCAGACACGGCGGCGGCGCCGCCCTGCTCGTCCACCGGCAGCGCCACCGCGTCCTTGCCGAAACCTTCCTGGGTCACGAAGGCCTCGGCGGCGTTGACCAGTTCCTCGAGGTTCTCGATGCGGTCCTGGCCTTCCCTGTCGCTGCGGTAGAAATCCAGCAGCCCCGAGGCCTGCAGCATGCGCTGGATGATCTCGCGCAGGGTCATGCCGCGGGTGGCCTCGCGCAGCTGATCGATGCGCGCGACGAAGGCTGCCAGTGCCGCGCCGCCGCGCCCGCCGACCGCGCCCACGCTCTGCATCAGGCTGCGCCCGCTGGCGCGCGCCGCGTCCTGCAGCTGCTCGAGCGTGCGTGCGCCGATGCCGCGCGTCGGGAAGTTCACGACGCGCAGGAAGCTGGTGTCGTCGTTGGCATTCTCCAGCAGGCGCAGATAGGCCAGCGCATGCTTGACCTCGGCGCGCTCGAAGAAGCGCAGGCCGCCGTAGACGCGGTAGGGCACGCCGGCGTTGAACAGCGCACTCTCGATGACGCGGCTCTGCGCATTGCTGCGGTAGAGCACCGCAATCTGCGCCAGCGCGATGCCGCCGCGGTGCAGCTGCTGCGCTTCGTCGAGGAACCACTGCGCCTCGGCGTAGTCGCTGGCGGCCTCGTGAACACGTGCCGGCTCGCCGGCCCCGGCATCGGTGCGCAGGTTCTTGCCCAGGCGCTGCTGGTTGTGCGCGATCAGCGCGTTGGCCGCATCGAGGATGTGGCCGAAGCTGCGGTAGTTCTGCTCGAGCTTGACCACCTCGCGCACGCCGTACTCGCGCTCGAAGTCGGCCATATTGCCCACCCGAGCACCGCGGAAGGCATAGATGCTCTGGTCGTCGTCGCCGACGGCAAACACGGCCTGCTGCCGCCCGGGGCTCTCACCCATCCCCGCCCTGCCGGGCGGGGGTGCGAACATCTTCAGCCAGGCGTACTGCAGCCGGTTGGTGTCCTGGAACTCGTCGACCAGCAGATGCTGGAAGCGGCGCTGGTAATGCTCGCGCAGCGCATCGTTGTCGCGCATCAGCTCGTAGCTGCGCAGCATCAGCTCGGCGAAGTCGACCACACCTTCACGCGTGCACTGCGCTTCATAGGCTTCGTAGATGCGCACCAGGGTGCGGCCATGTTCGTCGCGCACCTCGACGTCGCGCGGGCGCAGGGCTTCTTCCTTGCTGCCGGCGATGAACCAGGTGACCTGCTTGGGCACGAATCGTTCGTCGTCCAGACCCATCGCCTTGATCACGCGCTTGACCGCCGAGAGCTGGTCGGCGCTGTCGAGGATCTGGAAACCCTGCGGCAGGCCGGCGAGCTTCCAGTGCGCGCGCAGGAAACGGTTGCACAGGCCGTGGAAGGTGCCGATCCACATGCCGCGCACGGCCACCGGCAGCATCGCCGACAGCCGCGTGAGCATCTCCTTGGCCGCCTTGTTGGTGAAGGTGACGGCCATCACGCCGCCGGGCGAGACCTGGCCGGTGTGCAGCAGCCAGGCGATGCGCGTGGTCAGCACCCGCGTCTTGCCCGAGCCCGCACCGGCCAGGATCAGGGCCGGCTCCGGCCCCGCCGTCACCGCCGCCAGCTGTTCGGGATTCAGGCCCTGCAGCAGGCGTTCGGTGGTCACGGGGGCGATCGACATGCGGGCATTCTAGGAGGCTGTCGGGCTATGGGTCGGGCCCGACAGCCTCCCAGGAGGCTGCCTCCTGAGCCGGGCCCGGCGCTCCGCGCTCAGGGTTCGTCCAGCGCTTCGAGCGAGAAGAGCGTCATCGGGGTGGTGTCGCGGAAGGCGCCGGCGTGTGCACGGCTGCGTTCACGTTCACGCAGCCAGGCCACGAAGTCGTCGGCCGGCATCGGCCGCCCGAGCAGCCAGCCCTGGGCCTCGTGGCAGCCCAGGTGGGCCAGGCACTCGGCCTGGGCTTCGGTCTCGACGCCCTCGGCCACCACACGCATGTTCAGGCTGCGCCCCATTGCGACGATCGCCGCAGCGATGGCCAGATCGTTGCGGTCGTGCGGCAGCTCGGCGACGAAGGAACGGTCGATCTTCAGCGTGTCCACGTCCAGCCGCTTGAGCCGGCTGAGCGAGGAGTGGCCGGTGCCGAAGTCGTCGATCGCCACCTGCACGCCCATGCGCGCAAAGGCGTCGAGCACATCGTTGGCGCCCAGCCGCTCCTCGAGCAGCAGGCTCTCGGTGAGCTCGAGCTCCAGCCGCTCGCCGGTGAGTCCATGCTCGCACAGCGTGTCCTCGACCACACGCGCCAGGAAGGGCTGCGCAAACTGCCGCGGCGACAGGTTGACGGCCATGCGCAGCGGGCGCAGACCGGCGCGGTCCCAGGCGGCGAGGTCGGCGCAGGCGGTGCGCAGCACCCAGGCACCCACCGGCAGGATCAGCCGGCTGTCCTCAAGCACCGGGATGAAGCGCTCCGGCGGCACCAGCCCGCGACCCGGGCAGCGCCAGCGCAGCAGGGCTTCGACACCCGTGACGCGGCCGGTCGCCAGCTCGGCCTTGGGCTGGTAGTGCAGCATGAACTCGCCGCGTTCGAGCGCGTGGCGCAGGTCGCTCTCCACGCGCAACCGGGCCGCCGCCTCGGCGCCCATCTCCGGGCTGAAGAAGCTGTAGGTGCCGCGTCCGCGTGCCTTGGAGCGGTACATCGCCATGTCGGTGTGGCGCAGCAGCAGATCGACGTCGCGGTGTTCGCCGGCATGCAGCGAGATGCCGATGCTGGTCGAGACCTGGACCTCGGTGGCATACACGCGGATCGGCATCTCGAACGCATCCAGCACACGCTGCGCCACCAGGGCCGCGTCCTCGGCGCTGCGGATGTCGGGCACGATGACGGTGAATTCATCGCCGCCGATGCGCGCCACGGTGACCGGCTCGCCGCCCAGGGTATGCAGCAGCGTCGCGGCGACATGGCGCAGCAGTTCATCACCGACCGCATGACCGAGGCTGTCGTTGACGCGCTTGAAATCGTCCAGATCGAGAAACATCAGCGCCAGGGCGACCTGGCTGCGTTGCGCCTGCTCCATGGCCTCGGCCAGGCGCACACGGAACGCGCTGCGGTCGTGCAGGCCGGTCAAAGGGTCGAGCCGGGCCGCCATGCGCCCCGCGCCTCGCGCCGCGGGCGCCGGCACCGGCGTCGTTGCCGCAAGGTCCTGCAACACCACGCTGTGCCGGACCGGTCCGCCATCATCCAGTTCGGCGACGAGCATCCCGACCTGGCGGCGCCCTCGCCCGCTGTCGTGCAGCCAGCAATGGTGCAGACCGGGCGTCATCAGCCGGTGCGCCTCGGACGGCAGGGCACACCAGTCCGACAGGCGGCGGCCGACGATCGCCGCCGTGCTGCTGCCGAGCAGGCGCGCCGCACTCTCGCTGCCACTGACGATGCGTCCTTGCGCGTCGCAGGCCAGCACGCCGCAGCCGGCCTGTTCGAGCCAGTGCGCCGCCGGCGGCGGCATGGCGTCGCCGCGCCGGTGCTGGAACCAGCGGGGAACGTCGGGCGAGTGGTTTGGCGGCATGTCGCGGGCGGCACGGGCTGATCAGAGCGGCCCGATGCCGCCTCGTCGCAGGCTTATCGGCATCCCCGGCTCAGACTTGAATCGCGGCGTAGAATGAAACACCGGCCCGGACCTTGCGTCACGGCCGGTTTTTTTTCGCCCGGAGGCGCTGGCCATGGAAATCTTCGACTACGACAACATCCTGCTGCTGCCGCGCAAATGCCGCGTCGAAAGCCGCTCGGCCTGCGATCCGTCGATCGAATTCGGCGGCCGTCGTTTTGCACTGCCGGTGGTGCCGAGCAACATGAAGACGGTGCTCGACGAGCCGATCGCCGAGTTCCTGGCGCGCGCCGACCACTTCTACGTGATGCACCGCTTCGACCTCGACAACCTGGCCTTCGCCCGGCGCATGCGCGAGCAGGGTCTGTACGTGTCGATCAGCTCCGGCGTGAGGCCGGCCGACTTCGCGGTCATCGACCGCCTGGCCGCCGAGGGCATCGGCGCCGACTACATCACGATCGACATCGCGCATGGCCACGCCGACAGCGTGCGGCGCACGATCGAGCACATCAAGACCCGGCTGCCCGACGCCTTCGTCATCGCCGGCAACGTGGCCACGCCGGAGGCGGTGATCGACCTCGAGAACTGGGGCGCCGACGCGACCAAGGTCGGCGTCGGCCCGGGCAAGGTCTGCATCACCAAGCTCAAGACCGGATTCGGCACCGGTGGCTGGCAGTTGAGCGCGCTGAAATGGTGTGCGCGCGTGGCGAGCAAACCCATCATCGCCGACGGGGGCATCCGCCACCACGGCGACATCGCCAAGAGCGTGCGCTTCGGCGCGACGATGGTGATGATCGGCTCGCTGTTCGCCGGCCACGAGGACAGCCCCGGGCAGACGGTGGAGGTCGACGGCCGGCGCTACAAGGAGTACTACGGCTCGGCCAGCGATTTCAACAAGGGCGAGTACAAACATGTTGAGGGCAAGCGCATCCTCGAGCCGATCAAGGGCCGGCTCGAAGACACCTTGCGCGAAATGCGCGAGGACCTGCAGAGCAGCATCAGCTACGCCGGCGGTACCGTTCTGGCCGACCTGAAGAAGGTCAACTACGTGATCCTGGGTGGCGAGAACGCCGGCGAGCACCTGTTCATGTAAGCCGCCGGCACGATGCAGGCCCGGCGTTGCGCCGCCGTTGCGGCGGGCGCTCAGCGCGTGAACATGCCCTGGAACTCGCCCGGCTCGACCTTCGAGCGCCGCGGGCTGCCATCGGCCCGCGTCGCCGACAGCGGCTGTGCCCGCCGCGCCAGCGCCGGGCACAGCCCGGTGTCGGCATGCTGCAGGGCCGCCGACAGCAGGCCCTCGGCGGTCGAGCCCAGCGGCTGGTCCAGGTCGTCGGCGACATCACATTGCGGCAGCAGGCCGTCGAAGTAGCGCCCCTCGTTGCGCGCGTTCACCGACTCGAAGGTGACGATGCTGTAGGTGTCGCCGCAGCCGCCGTCCTGCGCGTTGAAGCCCACCGGCTTGCCGCAGCTGATGTCACCGATCTGCACCACCTCGACGCCGGCGCCACGCAGGCCGTTGATGACCTGCTCGCTGGCCGAACAGGTGCGTGGGCCGCTGAGCACATAGGCGCGGGTCAGGCCCAGCGCGTTGACCGGGTTGCTGAAGGCGACGCGCTGGTTCGCGGTCCAGCCGCGGTCGTTGTAGAGCAGGCGCGCGTAGTCCTGGCCCGCGGTGCGTGCACCGCCGACATGGCTGGCCACCAGGCCGCCGGTGCTCACATAGCCGCCGCCGTTGTAGCGCAGGTCGATCACGACCTCGCTGACACCTTCGGCGCGGAACTGGGCGAAGGCGGTGCCCAGCGGCGCATCGACCTGGTCGATCATGTCCTTGATCACCAGGTAGCCGACCTTGCGGCCCAGCGGCGTGCCGAGCACGCGGGCCCCGGTGACCGGCGTCAGCCGGTAGTCCTGCGCCACCAGGGTCAGGCTGCGCTCAGCGCCGGCAGCACGCACGACGAGCTGGAGCTGGTCGCCGACATTGTTGGGCACCAGGACCTCGAAGTCGTCGGCGGCGATGTATTCGGACGCCGGCCGGCCATTGATCGAGACGATGGTGTCGCCACGCTGAAGGCCCTTGGCCGCGGCGTCGGACTTGGGCTCGATGTAGCGCACGCGCAGCGGCAGGTCGGGCCGGCCCTCGACCTCGAGCCCGGCGACGAAGAGCCCGTAGCCGCGGCTGACGCCGTTGCCGAAGAAGCGGTTGAAGTCCGCCGTCGAACCCATGTTGCTGTAGCGGTCCGACGGCCACAGCGCTCCGCCCCCGTTGGGAATCGCGTCACCGCCGCCGTACAGCGAAGCGTCGAAGTAGTCCTGCACGGTCGAATACCCGGCCGGGTTCGGCCGCGGCGCCAGCGCGTACCAGAAGTAGCGCTGATCAAAATGCCCGCGCAGCCAGGCGTTCTGGTCGGCCACGCTGCAGCTCAGCGGCGGCGCGCTGCCGCCGCCGTCACCGCCGCCACAGGCGGCGAGCAGGGCGACGGCACACAGGGTGGCAAGGCGGCGGATCATCATCGAGGGCACTCCCGGGCTGGGCGGCGGCCCCTCATGACCGAGGGCGATGAAGGGGCCGCCACCTACAATCATGCCTCCAACCCCAGGCCTGCCCATTCCGTTGACAACGGTGCCCACGAGGCCCGCGTCACGCACCGCCATGACCGAACTCGCCAAGTCATTCGAACCCGCCGCCATCGAGGCCCGCTGGGCGCCGTTGTGGGAGGCCAGCGGCATCTACGCACCGACGCTGGACGCGTCGAAACCCTCGTTCTGCGTCCAGCTGCCGCCGCCCAACGTCACCGGCACCCTGCACATGGGGCATGCCTTCAACCAGACGGTGATGGACGCGCTGACGCGCTACCACCGCATGCGCGGCTTCAATACGCTGTGGGTGCCGGGCACCGACCACGCCGGCATCGCGACGCAGATCGTCGTCGAGCGCCAGTTGCAGGATCAGGGCCTGAGCCGGCACGACCTGGGGCGCAAGAACTTCGTCGCCCAGGTCTGGGACTGGAAAGAAACCTCCGGCGCGACGATCACCAACCAGATGCGCCGCATGGGTGACTCGGTGAGCTGGGCGCACGAGTACTTCACGATGGACGACAAGCTCTCGGGCGTCGTCACCGAGACCTTCGTGCGCCTGTTCGAGGAAGGCCTGATCTACCGCGGCAAGCGCCTGGTGAGCTGGGACCCGGCGCTGAAGTCGGCGGTCTCCGACCTCGAGGTCGAGAGCGAGGAGGAAGACGGCTTCCTCTGGCATATCGCCTACCCGCTCGCCGACGGCTCTGGGCAGATGGTGGTGGCCACGACGCGGCCGGAAACGATGCTCGGCGACGTCGCCGTGATGGTGCACCCCGAGGACGAACGCTACGCGGATCTGGTCGGCAAGACGGTGAACCTGCCGCTCACGGGCCGCGAGATCCCGATCATCGCCGACGACTATGTTGACCGCGAGTTCGGCACCGGCGCGGTCAAGGTCACGCCGGCGCACGACGCCAACGACTACGCCGTCGGCCAGCGCCACGGCCTGCCGGCGATCGGCGTGCTGGCGCTCGACGCCACGGTGAATGACAACGCACCCGTGGCCTACCGCGGGCTCGACCGCTTCGTCGCGCGCAAGAAGGTGGTTGCCGACCTGCAGGCCCTGGGCCTGCTGGTGGAGACGAAAAAACACCGGCTGATGGTGCCGCGCTGCGCGCGCACCGGCCAGGTCATCGAGCCGATGCTGACCGACCAGTGGTTCGTCGCCATGACGAAGCCCGGCGCGAATGGCCGCTCGATCGCCGAGGAGGCCATCGAGGCGGTCGATTCCGGGGCCGTGAAGTTCGTGCCCGAGAACTGGATCAACACCTACCACCAGTGGATGAACAACATCCAGGACTGGTGCATCAGCCGCCAGCTCTGGTGGGGCCATCAGATCCCGGCCTGGTACGGCAGCGGCGGCGAACTCTTCGTCGCCCGCGACGAAGCCGCGGCGCGCGCAATAGCCACGGCCGCCGGCTACAGCGGCGCGCTGACCCGCGACGAAGACGTGCTCGACACCTGGTACTCGTCGGCCCTGGTGCCCTTCTCCACGCTGGGCTGGCCGGCGAAGACGATCGAGCAGGACCTGTTCCTGCCGAGTTCCGTGCTCGTCACCGGCTACGACATCATCTTCTTCTGGGTCGCCCGGATGATCATGATGACGAAACATTTCACCGGGCAAGTGCCGTTTCGCCACGTCTACATCCATGGCCTGGTGCTCGACGCGCATGGCCACAAGATGAGCAAGTCCGAGGGCAATGTGCTCGACCCGGTGGACCTGATCGACGGCATCGCACTACCGGCATTGTTGGACAAACGTGTCGTGGGCCTGCGCAGGCCGGAGACGGCGCCCAAGGTGCGCAGCGCCACCGAACAGGAGTTCCCGCAGGGCATTCCGGGTTACGGCGCCGACGCGCTGCGCTTCACCTTCGCGGCGATGGCCAGCCTGGGCCGCAGCCTGAACTTCGACAGCAAGCGCTGCGAGGGCTACCGCAATTTCTGCAACAAGCTCTGGAACGCGACCCGCTTCGTGCTGATGAACTGCCAGGGGCAGGACTGCGGGCTGAAGGAACACACGAAGGCGCAATGCGCGCCGGGTGAGCCTTTTCACGGCTATCTGCAGTTCTCGCCAGCCGATCGCTGGATCGCGGGCGAGCTGCAGCGGATCGAGGCCGCGGTCGCGCAGGGATTTGCCGACTACCGCCTGGACAACGTCGCGAATGCGATCTATGCCTTCGTCTGGGACGAGTACTGCGACTGGTACCTCGAGATCGCCAAGGTGCAGATCTCGCAGGGCAGCGAGGCCGAGCAGCGCGCGACCCGGCACACCCTGATCCGCATCCTGGAGACGGTGCTGCGCCTGCTGCACCCGATCACGCCCTTCATCACCGCCGAGCTGTGGCACACGGTGGCCGAGGTCGCGGGCCGCAAAGCGGCGGGCGCCGACGCCACGATCGCCACCGCGCCTTATCCGCAGGCCCGGCTGGACAAGGTCGACCCGGCGGCCGATGCCTGGGTGGCGCGGCTGAAGGCCGTGGCCGGCGCCTGCCGCGTGCTGCGCAGCGAGATGAACCTGTCGCCCGGCGAACGGGTGCCCCTGCTGGTGCTGGGCGATGCCGGTTTCGTCGAGGCCGCCGGCCCGCTGCTGAAGGCGCTGGCGCGGCTGGCCGAGGTGCGGCTGTTCGCCGACGAATCAGCCTTCACGGCCGCCACCGCAGCGGCCCCGGTGACGCTGGCCGGCGACCTGCGGCTGGCCCTGCACGTGGAGATCGACCTCGCCGCCGAACACCAGCGCCTGGGCAAGGAGATCGCCCGGCTGCAGGGCGAAATCACGAAGACCGAAGCCAAGTTGGCGAATGCGAGCTTCGTGCAGCGTGCGCCGGCCGCGGTGGTCGAGCAGGAGCGGCAGCGCGCCGCGGGTTTCGGGCGCACGCTCAGTCGTCTGCAAGATCAGCAACGTCGCCTGCCCAGGTCGGCCTGAACTCGCCGCGCGGCGGCTCTGCGCTCAGCAGTTCGTCGATGCGGCGCGCCACGGCCCAGGCGCTGCGCTTGCGCGATTCGCGCGTGGTGCTCGCCACGCGTGGCGTGATCTGCAGGGTGCGCACACCATGCAGCGCACGCCCGGGGTCCAGCGCGCCGGGGTCCAGGCTGTCCAGCCAGGCCGCGGCCATGCGCGAGCTGTTCAGGGCCTCGGCCAGTGCCGCTTCGTCGAAGACGCTGGAATGCGCCAGGCTGACCAGGACCTGGTTCATCCTGCAGCCCGAGAGGTAGCGCTCGCCGATCAGGCCCCGGTAGCGGGTGAAGAAGGCCAGCAGCACGCAGACCGCGTCGCACTGTTCGATGAGCGCGCGCAAGGCGACCGGCCGCACGCCCCACTGTGCCCACAGCGGGTCCGAGGCATGCAATTGCGGGTCGTAGCCGATGACCTCGGCGCCAAAGGCGTCGAGCAGCGCGGCCAGCGGGCGCGCCGCGGGTGTCATGCCCACCAGACCGACACGCGAGCCGCCGAGTTCGCGGCCGACGAGCAGCCCTTCGTTGTTGATCACGGGCACGCGCCGCAGGAGCTGCAGCAGCGCCCCGATGGCGAACTCCGCCTCGGCGCTGGCACTCGCATGGCTGGGCCGCACCACCTCGACGCCGGCGCGGGCGCAGGCGTCGAGGTCGATGTTCTCGACGCCCGCGGACAGGCGCCCGACGGCGCACAGCAGCGGCGCAGCCTTCAGCGCCGCTTCGTCGACCGCGACCGAGGACGGCGAGATCAGCGCACGCACCTGGAGCAAGCTGCGGCGCAGCGCCAGCGGGTCGCGCGCCAGTTCGGGTGCCATGCGGACCCGGTAACGTGCCTCAAGCCACTGGACCACTTCGGGTTCCAAAGGCTCGACGATCAGGAGGTCCATGGGAACGGTGATGGGAGTTTCTGACGCACTCCTGGCTGGCCCGCGTGCCAGAATCGGCCGCGAGCTCTTGTGCCACCATTCTATGTAAGAAGATGTACGTCAAAAAGGCAATATTCCCCGTCGCCGGCCTCGGCACCCGTTTCCTGCCCGCCACCAAGGCGCAGCCCAAGGAAATGCTGCCGGTGGTCGACAAGCCGCTGATCCAGTACGCCGTCGAGGAGGCCTACGCCGCCGGCGTGCGCGAAATGATCTTCGTCACCGGGCGCCACAAGCGGCCGATCGAGGATCACTTCGACATGACCTACGAGCTCGAGGTGGCGCTCGAACAGTCGAACAAGCACGAGCTGCTGGAGGTGGTGCGCAGCGTCAAGCCCGACGACATGGAGTGCATCTATGTGCGTCAGGCACAGGCCCTGGGTCTGGGCCACGCCGTGCTCTGCGCGCGGCGCCTGGTCGGCGACGAACCTTTCGCGGTGCTGCTCGCCGACGACCTGATGGTGGGCCAGCCGCCGGTGCTGCAGCAGATGGTCCAGCAGTACGGCGAGTGGCGCGCCAGCATCCTGGCGGTGCAGGAAGTGCCGGCCGAACAGACAAGGCGCTACGGCATCGTCGCCGGCACCGAGGTCAACGAACGTGTCATGGACGTGTCGCGCATCGTCGAGAAGCCGGCACCCGAAGAAGCCCCGTCGCGCCTGGGTGTGGCCGGCCGCTACATCCTGACGCCGGGCGTGTTCCACGAGATCGCCACCCAACCGCGGGGGGTCGGTGGCGAGATCCAGCTCACCGACGGCATCGCGTCCCTGCTGCGCCGCGAAAAGGTCTTCGCCTACCGCTACGAAGGCCGGCGCTACGACTGCGGCAGCAAGGAAGGTTTCCTGGAGGCGAATGTCGAACTGGCGCTCGCCCACCCGCTGCTCGGGCCGGGTTTCCGCGAGTTCCTGAAGGGCCTGGAGCTCTGAAGTCGAAGGGCGCTGAGCTCGTCGGGGCTCAGCGCCGCTTCAAGACGTGCACAAAATCGCTGCCCAGGGTCTGCTGGTCCAGCAGTTCGTTGCCGGTCTGGCGCGCAAAGGCCTTGAAGTCGCGCATCGAGCCGGGGTCGGTGGACACCACCCTCAGCGTCTCGCCGCTGACCATCTCGGCCAGCGCCTTCTTCGCCTTCAGGATGGGCAGCGGGCAGTTCAGGCCGCGGGTGTCGATTTCTTTGTCGGCTTGCATCGTGCTCTGATTCTAGGTGCGCGGCGGCAGTTCGATGAATTGCGGCTCATGCCCGCGTGTGCGCAGCCACTGCGCCAGCGCCAGCCCGGTGCCGGCCCGCCAGCAGCGGATCTGCTCGGGCGCAAAGAGCTTGTACTCGGCCAGCTCCGGCGACAGGCGGACCTCGCCGCGTGCACGCACATGGTAGGTGATGATGATCTGGTTCAGGCGCAGGAACTCATGCACCCCGACCAGGCTGGTGTCCAGCGCTTCGAGGGCCGTTTCCTCGGCCAGCTCACGCCGGATGCCGTCTTCCGGCGACTCGCCGGCTTCCATGAAGCCGGTGATCAGCGCGAACATGCGCTGCGTCCAGGCCGCGTTGCGCGCCAGCAGGATCCGGCCCCCCTGGTCCACACATTCGACGATGGCGGCGAGCACCGGGACCGGGTTGTTCCAGTGCGTCCAGCCGCAGGCCGGGCAGCGCAGGCGGACCTTGTCGCCGCTGTCCTCGACGGCGGCGATGTCGGCCAGGGGCGTGGCGCAGTCGGGGCAGAAGCTGTAGCTCATCTGACCCCCTTGACGCTGCGCGTCGTGCCCCCGCGGGGCCATGCTCGCCTGCGGCGCGGGCGTGCGGCGCGCGTCATGCCGGGAACACGCCGGTCGAGAGGTAGCGGTCGCCGCGGTCGCAGACCACGAAGACGATGGTGGCGTTGTCGACCTGTGCCGCGACCTGCAGCGCCACCCAGCAGGCACCGGCGGCCGAGATGCCGCAGAACAGGCCCTCTTCGGCGGCCAGCCGGCGTGCCATCGATTCGGCGTCGGCCTGGCTGACCTGCACCAGTTCATCGACCGCGCTCGGGTCGTGGATCTTGGGCAGATAGGCCTCGGGCCATTTGCGGATGCCGGGGATGCGCGAGCCTTCGCTGGGCTGCGCGCCGACGATGCGCACCGCCGGGTTCTGCGCCTTCAAATGACGTGAAACGCCGGTGATGGTGCCGGTGGTGCCCATCGCGCTGACGAAATGCGTGACCTGGCCGGCGGTGTCGCGCCAGATCTCCGGGCCGGTGGTCTCTTCGTGGATGCGCGGGTTGTCGGCGTTCGCGAACTGGTCGAGCACGCGGCCCTTGCCGTCCTTCTGCATCTGCTCGGCCAGGTCGCGCGCGTACTCCATGCCGCCGCTGCGCGGGGTCAGGATGAGTTCGGCGCCGAAGGCCTTCATCGACTGCGCACGTTCGACCGAGAGGTCCTCGGGCATGACCAGCAGCATGCGGTAGCCGCGGATCGCCGCGGCCATCGCCAGCGCGATGCCGGTGTTGCCGCTGGTGGCCTCGATCAGGGTGTCGCCGGGCTTGATCTCGCCGCGTTCCTCGGCGCGCCGGATCATGCTGATCGCCGGGCGGTCCTTCACCGAGCCGGCCGGGTTGTTGCCCTCGAGCTTGCCCAGGATGAGGTTGCCGCGCGCGGCATTGGCGGCGCCGGGCACACGCTGCAGACGCAGCAGCGGCGTGCCGCCGATGAGATCCTCGAGCGTCGGATAGGCGGGGCGTTGGTCGGACATCGGCTGCGGTTCTCCTGCAGTTATCATCGGCCGCTGAATGCGTGCCATCGGCAGCAACCCAAGAGCCCGGGTGGCGAAATCGGTAGACGCAGGGGACTCAAAATCCCCCGCCGCAAGGCGTAACGGTTCGAGTCCGTTCCCGGGCACCAGCTTCACATTCTGACCCAATGCCGCCGATTCCACCGGTCACCCGGAACCTGATGCTGGCTTGCACGGCAGTCTTCTGCCTGCAGCTCTTCATCCCCCTGCTCGACGCCTGGTTTGCGCTCTGGCCGCTGGCCAGCGGCCGCTTCCTGCCCTGGCAGATGATCACCTATGCCTTCCTGCATGGCGGCATGACCCATCTGTTCTTCAACATGCTGGGCCTGTGGATGTTCGGCTCCGAACTCGAGCGCCTGTGGGGCCAGAAGCGCTACCTGCAGTTCCTGCTCGCCGGGGTGCTGGCCGCGGCGGTGGCGCAGCTGCTGGTCACCTACCTGGCCGACTCGCGCTACCCCACGGTCGGCGCCTCGGGCGGCCTGTTTGCGCTGCTCCTGGCTTTCGGCATGCTGTTCCCGAACCGGGTCATCATGCCGCTGTTCCCGCCGATCCCGATGAAGGCGCGCACCTTCGTCATCGTCTTCGGCTCGCTCGAACTCCTGCTGGGCATGGCCGGCAGCAGCGGTGTGGCGCACTTCGCCCACCTCGGCGGCATGGTCGGCGGCTGGCTGATGATCCGCTACTGGCGGCGCATGCCGCCGTTCGGTTCAAGGCGACGCTAGACCGGCTTCGAGCGTCGGGTAGCGCAGGCGCAGCCCGAGTTCGCGGCTCAGCCGCCGGTTGCACAGGCGGCGCGATTCACGCATGAACGACAGCGTCATCGGCGACAGCCTGGCCTGCGCCTCGGCGCGCGTCAGCCGGGGGGGGCGCGGCAGGCCGAAGCGGTCGGCCACGCTGTCGACGTAGTCGCCCATCAGCAGTTGCGTCTCGTCGCAGACGTTGAACACGCGCTGCGGCCGGCCGCGGTACAGCGCCGCGACGCAGGCACGTGCCAGGTCGTCGGCGTGGATGTGGTTGGTGTAGACATCGTCTTCGCGCACCAGCACCGGGGCGCCGCGCAGCACCCGCTGGCGCGGGTCACCGCCCTCGCGGTCGAGTGCGTAGATGCCCGGTGCGCGCAGGATGCTGACGGCCGCGCCGGTGGCCCGCCCGTACCAGCGCCAGCAGGCTTCGGCATCGACGCGACGGCGCGCGCGCGCAGTGGCCGGCGCCACTGGCCAGGTTTCGTCGATCCAGGCGCCGCCCGCATCGCCATAGACCCCGGTGGTGCTGACGTAGACCAGGCGCGCACAGCGCCCGCCGCGCTGCAGCGCCCGGGCCAGACGACGCGAGCGCCTGTCGTGCTCACCGGTGGACGCAGGCGGCGCCAGGTGCAGCACCGCGTCGGGCAGGCCGCCGAGCCGGCCCAGGGTCGCCGGATCGTCGAGGTTGCCCAGCAGGGGCCGTGCACCGGCCGCGCGCAGCGTCGGCATGCGGGCGGACGACGAGGTCAGCACCAGCACCTGCCAGCGGCCGAGCACCAGGGGCAGCACACGCAGGCCGACGTCGCCGCAGCCGACGATCAGCAGCACCGGCCGGGTCTTCGAGGGGGTCTTCATCATGGAGGGCACAATTGCGGCCTGAGTTTATGAGCCCGCCGACAATGAGCTTTCAGGTCAAGATCCAGCCCGCCGAGCGCAGCTTCGACGTACAGAGCGACGAACCCATCCTCGCTGCGGCGATCCGTCAGGGTGTGGGCCTGCCCTATGGCTGCCGCGACGGCGCCTGCGGCTCGTGCAAGAGCCGGCTGCTCGAAGGCCGCGTGATTCACGGTGCACACCAGCTCAAGGCGCTGTCGGTCGAGGAAGAAGAACAGGGTTTCATCCTCACCTGCTGCGCCACGCCGCAGACCGACTGCATCGTCGAAGCGCGCAGCGTACCGGGCGCCGGCCAGTTTCCGGTGCTCAAGCTGCCCAGCCGCGTGATCAGCCTGGAGCCGGCCGCGCCCGACGTGATGATCCTGAAGCTGCAGTTGCCGGCCAACCAGAACCTGCAGTACCACGCCGGCCAGTATGTCGAGTTCATCCTGCAGGGTGGCGCGCGGCGCAGCTACAGCATGGCCAATGCGCCGCACGATCTGGGCACGCCGCCAGCGATCGAGCTGCACCTTCGGCACATGCCCGGCGGCCGCTTCACCGACCATGTCTTTGCCGCGCTGAAGGAACGCGACATCCTGCGCATGGAAGGTCCCTTCGGCAGCTTCTTCCTGCGCGAGGACAGCGACCTGCCGATGATCCTGCTCGCCAGCGGCACCGGCTTCGCGCCGATCAAGGCCCTGATCGACCATCTGCGCAAGCTCGGCCTGACGCGGCCCGCGGTGCTGTACTGGGGCGGGCGTCGGCCGCGCGACCTGTACCGCGACGCCTGGTGCCGGCAGCAGGCCGCCGAACTGCCCTGGCTGCGCTATGTGCCGGTGGTCAGCGACGCCCTGCCCGAAGACGGCTGGGCCGGCCGCACCGGCTTCGTGCACCGCGCCGTGATCGAGGACTTCCCCGACCTGTCCGGCCATCAGGTGTATGCCTGCGGCTCACCGGTGGTCGTCGAGTCGGCCGAGCGTGACTTCAGTGCCCTCTGCGGCCTGCCCGCCGAACAGTTCATCGCCGATTCCTTCACGTCCGAACTCGACAAGCACGGAGCCACCGCATGACCGTTACCCGCCGCCAGACCCTGATCGCCGCCGCCGCTGGCGTGGCCCTGCCCGCCTTCGCGCAGAACGCCGCGCCGCTGCGCCTGGTCGTGCCCTATGCGCCCGGCGGCCCGCTGGACCGCATCGCGCGGGTGCTCGCCGAGGCGGTGAAGGACAGCCTGGGCACGGTGCTCGTGGAGAACAAGCCGGGCGCCGGCGGCAACCTCGGCGTCGACCAGGTCGCGCGTTCGGCGCCCGACGGCCGGACCATCGTGATGGGCGCGGTGGCGACGCACGCGATCAACCCCTGGCTGTATGCGAAGCTGCCCTATGACCCGATCAAGGACTTCACGCCGATCACGCGCGTGGCCCAGGTGCCGAATGTGCTGGTCGTCAACGCCGAGGCCGCGCAGACGCTGAAGATCGGCAGCGTCGCCGACCTCGTGGCCTACGCCAGGGCCAACCCGGCGAAGCTGAACTACGGCTCGGGCGGCAACGGCAGCGCCGGCCATCTGGCCGGCGAGCTGTTCAAGTCCAGTGCCGGCATCTTCGCGGTGCACATTCCTTACGGCGGGGCGGCACCGATGCAGCTGGCCCTGCTGTCGGGCCAGATCCATTTCAGCTTCGACAACCTGGCGTCGGCGGCCGGCAACATCCGCGCCGGCAAGCTCAAGGCGCTGGCCGTGACCACCGCGGCGCGCGCCGCCGCGATGCCCGATCTGCCGACCATGGCCGAGGCCGGTCTGCCCCAGGTGGCGGTGGACACCTGGTTCGGCCTGTTCGGCCCGGCCGGCCTGCCCGCCGAACGGGTGCAGGCGCTGAATGCGGCCTTTGTCGCGGCCCTGCGTTCGGCCGACGTGAAGGCCAGGCTGGCGCCGATGATGGCCGAGCCGGCGCCGAACTCGCCGGCCGAGTTCGCCGCCTTCGTCAAGGCCGAGCTGGCCAAGTACGAACACATCGTCAAGGCCACCGGCGCGCGTGTGGGCTGATCAGCCGGCGGCGGCCTGCGGCTGCGCGGCGGTGGCGGCGCGCCGCCAGTGCATCTCGGCCTGTGGCAGCAACTGCTGCAGGCCGCTGTGCACACGCGCCCGGCGCAGCGCATCGTCGGGCCGCGCGCGAAGCATGGCGGCCCAGGCCCAGAACAGCAGCAGATGGCCGATGCCGGCGAGCAGGTCGTCGGCGGCGCGCAGGGGCGCCTGGACGTCGCCGGCCGCCGCCTCGCGCACGACCAGCAGCGTCTGGCGCGCCATCTGCAGCTGCGCACGAAGCGCGGCGCCGGCCTCGCCGTCGCCGGCATCCTGCGACAGGTCCTGCAGCAAGGCCTCGAAGGCCGGCCCGGCGCCGCCGAGCAGCTTGCGCTGCACCAGGTCGATGGCCTGGATCTGGTTGGTGCCTTCGTAGATCATCGCGATGCGCACGTCGCGCAGGGTCTGCTCGATGCCGTAGTCGGCCACGTAGCCGTAGCCGCCCCAGACCTGGAGTGCGTCGCTGGCGCCCAGGAAACCCTGCTCGGTGCCGAAAGCCTTGAGCACCGGGGTCAGGATCGAGGCTTCGGCGGCCGCCGCGCTGCGGCGCGCCGCGTCGGGGTGGTGTTCGGCCTCGTCCAGGCGCATCGCGGCGCGGTACATCAGCACGCGCAGGCCCTCGGCCACCCCACGCAGGCGATCCAGGCTGCGTCGAATCGCCGGCTGCTGCCCAAGGGCACGCTTGAACTGCACCCGTTCGGCGGCGTAGCGTTCGGCGTTCTGCGTCGCCATCTCCAGGTGGCCCAGGCCCTGCAGGGCCACATGCAGGCGGGCCGCGTTCATCATCACGAACATCGCCGGCAGGCCGCGGTGCGGCTCGCCGATCAGCCAGCCGGTCGCGCCGGCGTAGTGCATCACGCAGGTGGCGCTGCCGTGGATGCCCATCTTGTGCTCGAGGCCGTCGACCGACAGCGCATTGCGCCGGCCGTCGGGCAGCACGCTGGGCACCAGGGCCAGCGACAGGCCCTTGCTGCCCGGCGGCGCAGGATTTGCGGCGTCCTGCAGCCGGCACAGCACCAGGTGCACGATGTTGTCGCCGAGGTCGTGGTCGCCACCGGAGATGAAGATCTTGCCGCCGGTGACGGCCAGCGAGCCGTCCGCCTGCGGCTCGGCCCTGGTGCGCACCGCACCGAGGTCGCTGCCGGCCTGCGGCTCGGTCAGCGCCATCGCGGCCAGCCACTCGCCGCTCACCAGCCGGGGCAGGTAGCGCTGCTTCAAGTCGTCGCTGGCATGCGCCTGGATCGTCTCGCAGGCGCCATGCAGCAGGCCCGGATACATCGTCCAGGCATGGTTGGCCGCCACCAGCATCTCGAACAGCGCGGCGTTGAGCAACTGCGGCAGGCCCTGGCCGCCCCAGGCCGGCGCGCTGGCCAGCGCCGGCCAGCCGCCGTCGACGAAGCTGCGCCAGGCGGCGACAAAACCGTCGGGCGTCTTCACCCGGCCGCCCTCGATGCGACAGCCCTGGCGGTCGCCCACTACGTTCAACGGCTGCAGCCGCTCGCTCGCAAAACGTGCGGCCTGGGCCAGCACCTCGGCCGCGGTGGCGGCGTCGAGTTCGGCCAGGGCCGGCATCCTGGCCCAGTGCTCGGGTGCCGTCAGCACCTGCTCGATGACGAAACGCATCTCGTCGAGCGGCGCGTCGTAGCGGTACAGGCTCATGTCTTCTGGCTGCCGAGATAGGTATCGATCACGCGCGCATCGGTCGCCAGTTCGGCCGCCGGCCCGGCGAGCACGAAGGCGCCGGTCTCCAGCACATGGCCGTGGTCGGACACGGCCAGCGCGGCGCGCGCGTTCTGCTCGATGAGCAGGATGCTGGTGCCCTCGGCACGCAGGCGTTCGATGATGGCGAAGATGTCGCGCACGATCAGCGGTGCCAGCCCCAGGCTGGGCTCGTCGAGCATGAGCAGCTTGGGCGCCGACATCAGCGCGCGGCCGACGGCCAGCATCTGGCGTTCGCCGCCCGACAGCGTGCCGGCGTACTGGGCGCGGCGCTCCTTCAGGCGCGGAAAGAGTGTGTAGACGCGCTCGATCTCGCGCCGCCAGTTCGGCACGCGCTGCTTCATTGCCCGGTAGCCGCCGAGCACCAGGTTGTCCTCCACCGGCATGCTGCCGAAGAGCTCGCGCTTCTCGGGCACCAGGGCCAGGCCGAGCATCACGCGCTCCTCCAGGCTGCTGCCCGCCAGGTCCTGACCGTCGAAGACGATGCGGCCGCGCGAGGGCAGGATGCCGATCAGCGCCGCCAGCAGCGTGGACTTGCCGGCACCGTTGGGGCCGATCACGCTGACCACCTCGCGCGCCTGGAGGCGGAAGTTCAGGCCGGTCAGGACCTCGGCACGACCGTAGCCGGCATGCAGATCGGAAACGTCGAGCAAGGCCTGCATCAGTGTTCCGTCCCCAGATAGGCGGCGCGCACCGCCGGGCTGGCCTGCACCTCGGCCGGCGAGCCCTGCATCAGCCGGGTGCCGAACTCCATCACCACCACCCGGTCGGCCAGGCCCATCACGAAGTCCATGTCGTGCTCGACCAGCAGCAGGCTCATGCCCTCGGCCTTGAGCTGGCGCAGCACCGCGGCCAGGGCCTGCTTTTCATGGTGGCGCAGGCCGGCGGCCGGTTCGTCGAGCAGCAGCAGCGCCGGATCGGTGCACAGGGCGCGCGCGATCTCCATCAGCCGCTGCGAGCCCAGCGGCAGGTTGCCGGCGAGCTCGGCACCCTGCTCGGCCATGCCGATGCGCGCCAGCTGTGCCTCGGCCTCGGCGAACAGGCGTCGCTCCTCGGCCCGGTCCAGACGCAGTATGGCGCGCAGCACCCCCGACCGGGTGCGGCCGTAGCCGCCCAGCGCGACGTTCTCGAGCACCGTCATCTCGGGGATCATCTTCACATGCTGGAAGGTGCGCGACAGGCCCAGGCGCGCGATCATCCGCGACGGCCGGCCGGCGATGGCCTGGCCGCGCCAGCGCACCTCGCCACCCGACAGCGGCAGCACACCCGTGATCAGGTTGAAAGTGGTGGACTTGCCGGCCCCGTTGGGCCCGATCAAGGCGACGATGTCACCGGCATTCACGCCAAAGCTCACGTCGTTGACGGCGAGCAGGCCGCCGAACTGCTTGCGCACCGCATCCACTTCAAGCAGTTTTTCGCCGGGCGCGGGCTTGGCGCGTCGCGCCAGGGGCGGGGCAGCGTCCCAGTCGCGCGGGCGCTGCCGGGCCGGCCATTGGCGCACGACGAAGCTCCACAGCCCGTCGGGTGCGTACTTCAGCACCAGCACGAGCACGATGCCGAAGACGATGGTCTCGAAGTTGCCCCCGGTACCCAGCAATTGCGGCAGCAGCACCTGGAGTTGGTCCTCGACCAGGCGCACGGCGGCCGAGCCGAGGAACGCGCCCCAGACATGACCGACGCCGCCGAGCACGGCCATGAACAGGTACTCGATGCCCTTGTTGATGCCGAAGGGCGACGGGCTCACGCTGCGCTGGTAATGCGCGAACAGCCAGCCCGAAACCGCCGCCAGCACCGCCGCCAGCACGAAGGCCGTGAGCTTGTAGCGGAAGGTCGAGATGCCCATCGCCTCGGCCATCGTCGAGCCATGCCTGAGCGCGCGGATCGCCCGGCCCGGGCGCGAGTCGAGCAGTCGCATCACCGCCACGGCGGCGAGCAGCGTGATCGCCCAGACCAGGGGATGCAGCCCGCGCCCGGTGCCCAGGTCGACACCGAACAGCTGCATCGACGGGATCCCGAGGATGCCGTCGTACTTGCCCAGCCAGCCCACATTGGCCATCGTGTAGTTCAGCGCCAGACCCCAGGCGATGGTGGCCAGGGGCAGGTAATGGCCGGACATGCGCAGCGTCAGGGCCCCGAGCATCAGGGCCGCAGCCACCGCCAGCGCCACGCCGACGGCCAGCGAGGCGAGCGGCGGCCAGCCGGTCTGGGTGGCCAGATAGGCCGCCGCATAAGCACCGATGCCGACGAAGGCGGCCTGGCCAAAGGAGATCAGCCCGGCGACGCCGGTGAGCAGCACCAGGCCCAGCGCCACCAGCGCGTACAGGCCGATGCTGATGCTCTGCGTGATCCAGAAATCCGGCACCGGCAGCAAGGGCAGGCCCAGCATCAGCACCGCGAAACAGGGAAAGATCCAGCGTCTGCGCATCAATGGTCCTCGCCGTCCGGGTCGCGCAGGGACCGCCACAGCAGCACCGGCAGGATGATCGAGAACACGATCACCTCCTTGTAGGCGCTGGCCCAGAAGGAACTGAAGCTCTCGAGCAGGCCCACCCCCAGCGCGCCCACCAGGGCCAGCGGGTAGCTGGCCAGCCCGGCGAAGACCGCTGCCACGAAGCCCTTCAGGCCGATGAGGAAGCCGCTGTCGTAGAAGATGGTCGTGGTCGGTCCGATGAGCAGGCCCGAGAGCGCGCCGATGAGGGCCGCCATCGTGAACGACAGGCGCCCGGCGCTGCTGCTGGAGATCCCCATCAGCCGCGCACCCAGGCGATTCACGGCGGTGGCGCGCAGCACCTTGCCTGGCAGCGAGTGCTCGAAGAACAGCCACAGCGCGACGATGAGCACGACGCTGGCGGCGAAGATGATGAGCGCCTGACCCGACAGGGTGACCCCCGCCAGGTCGAGCCGCGACTCCCAGAAGCTCGGGTTGCGAAAGCCCTCGGCACCGAAGAAGTACAGGCCCAGGCCGACGAGCGCGAAGTGCACGCCGACCGAGACGATGAGCAGCACCAGCACCGTGGCGTCGGCCAGCGACTCGAAGGCCAGGCGGTAGATCAGCGGCCCGAAGGTCGTGATCAGCGCCACCGTCAGCAGCGCCTGTGCCAGGGTCGGCCAGCCGCGCGGCGCGGCCCAGATGGTCAGCAGCGAGACGACCACCGGCCAGGCCAGCGTGCGCAGCGCCTGCAGGGCCAGCCGGCCGAGGGGCTGGCGACGGCGCAGGCCGCCGACCAGATCCTGCAGCACCACGGCGCCGGCCAGCACGAGCAGGAACCAGACCGTGCCCGGCACCTTGCCGGTCTGCAGCATCGCCAGCGTGAGCGCCGCGAAGGCGACGAACTCGCCCTGCGGGATGAAGATCACGCGCGTGACGGCAAAGACCATCACCAGGGCCAGTGCCAGCAACGCGTAGATGGCGCCGTTGGTCAGGCCATCGACGGCCAGGATACCGACGATCGTGGCGTCCATGGGGTTCCTAGAATGGTCGCGCAGGCGCCTGGGCGTCTGCGCGACCGGTCAACGATGAGTGCAGGACGGACGCAGGCGCGTCTTACTTCTCCACCATGAACTTGCCGTCGACGACCTTGAGCATGACGCCGGTCTCGTTGGTGTAGCCGGAGTGGTCGGCGGCGCTCCAGTTGAGCACGCCATGCGCGACGACGGTGCGGCCCATGGTCTCGAGCGCGTCGCGCAGTGCGGCGCGGAACTCCGGCGTGCCGGGTTTGGCCTTCTTCAGCGCCATCGGCATGGCCTTCTCGAGCACGATGCGCGAGTCGTGGGCGTGACCGGCAAACTGGTTGCGCGTGCCCGGGCCGTAGGCCTTCTCGAAACTGGTCACGAATTCCGTCGCCGCCATCTTCGACGGGTGGCTGTCGGGCAGCTGTTCGGCCATCACCGCCGGGCCCGAGACGAGGTAGCTGCCTTCGACATCCTTGCCGCCGATGCGAACGAGGTCGGGCGTGGCCGCGCCGTGGGTCTGGTAGATCTTGCCCTTGTAGCCACGCTCGATGAGCGCCTTGTGCGGCATCGCCGCGGCCGAGCCGGAGGCCGCGATCAGGATCGCATCCGGATTCGCCGCAACCAGCTTGAGCGCCTGCGGCGTCGCGCTGGCGTCGTTGCGCGCGAAGCGCTCGGACAGGACCACCTTGATGCCGGCCTTCTCGGCCTGCGCACCGAAGTTCTTCAGCCACAACTCGCCGTAGGCGTCGGTGTAGCCGAAGAAGCCGACGCTCTTCACGCCCAGCTTCTTCATGTGCTCGACGAGCGGGAAGGTCATCACCGCGAAGCTCTGCGGCAGGCGAAAGACCCAGTGCTCCTGCTCGGCCGGAACCCCCACCGGCGCCAGCGTGACCTGCGCCGTCCTGGATTCGGCGGCGATCGGTGCCACTGCGGCCGTGGTCGGCGTGACCGAACTGCCGATGATGACGTCGACCTTGTCCTCGGTGACGAAACGGCGCGCGTTGTTCACGGCCTTGCCGGGATCGGTGGCGTCGTCGAGCACGATCAGGTTGACCTTCTCGCCGGCGATCGTCGACGGCCAGAGCTTGAACGCGTTGCCCTCCGGGATGCCCAGGCCCGAGCCGGGGCCGGTGAGCGACAAGGTGACGCCGACGTTGATGTCGGCCAGGGCCGTGGTGGTCAGCAGGGCCGTCGCAACGGCCAGGGTGGTCTTCAGCAGCTTCATGGTTTGTCTCCTGGGGGTCAAAGGCACATCGCCTTGATGTCGTCGGGGATCGGGATCGCCCGCAGGCGGTCCGGGTCGTCCGGGTCACGTTGCACGAAGGCGCGCAGTTCGGTGCCTTCGCAGATCAATGTGTCGCCGCGCCGGATGATGTGCCGGTGGCGGAAGGTCTTGACGTTCCATTCCTCGATCGTGGTGTGCACCTCGATGATCTCGCCATAGGTGGCGCTCCTGGCGAAGCGGGTATGGATCTCGAGCAGGGGCGTGCCGACGATGCCGCGGGTCTTGACCAGTTCACGCCAGGGCGGCACGCCGCAGGCCATGAACAGCGCCAGCGAGGCCTCGTCCATCCATTTCAGGAAGTTCGCGAAGAAGACGATGCCCGCGGGGTCGCAGTCGCCGAAGCGCACCGTCACCCGGTGGATATGGGTCTTGCTCACCGCGCTGCCATGCGCCGGGCCCCAACGAGGCGGATGCCGGCGATGTTCATCACGATGCGCGGCATGCCCCAGGCCGGCGTCACTGCGACCCGGGCCACCTGCCCTTCGATCTTCATTGCGCTTTCTCCTGCAAGGCTTCGGCCCGAGGGCGCCGTTGCATCGCTTGATCTCCAACCCGCGGCCGGCCCGGGCGAACGATAACCGGCGGTCGGCAGCGCGCCGGACGCTGGCGCCGTGCTGCCAGCGGTCCTCATGTGCAGACCACCCCGTCGCCGCCGGCGTACAGACGCTGCACCGCCTCGGCGCGCCGGGCGAGCACGGCGCGCTGGTTCAGGTAGCCCTTGTCGGTGATCTCGCCGGCGTCGACGCTCGGCGGCTCGGTGAGCACCAGGGCACGTCGCGGCAGCTGCGACGAACCGCCACCCTCGGCCTGCAGCGCCGCCAGCGCCGCGCCGATGTGCGCGCCGAGCTCGGCCGCAGGCAGCGCCGCTGCGGCCGGCGACGGGAACACCAGCAGCCCGATCTGGTCGCGGTCGTGGCCGGTGATCACCACGTCCTGCGCATACGGCGCCAGGGCCGAGACGGCGCGCACGCGCAAGGTGCCCACGCTGACCCAGGTGCCGCTGCCGAGCTTGAAGTCCTCGGCCACGCGCCCGTCGAAGACCACCCCCTGTTCGGGCCGAGCCTGCTCGGCCAGCAGGCCGGCGTCGCCGATGCAGTAGTAGCCTTCGGCGTCGAAGGCCTGGGCGCTGAGCTGCGGTGCGTCGCGGTAACCGGGGAAGACGTTGACACCGCGCACGCGCATCTCGAGCTTGCCGCCCGGATCGCCAGGCACCGGGACGAACTTCAGCTCGGTGCCGGGCAGCGGCAGGCCGATGACCCCGGCCTTGTCCAGCCGCCAGTGCGCACTGGTGACCGCCGGCGCGGTTTCGGTCGAACCCCAGGAAGTGGTCAGCCAGACCTCCTGCCCGCGGATGCGCCGCGCCAGGCTCTGCAGCCGGTCCCAGGTCGACTGGGGCAGCGCGGCGCCGGCATAGAAGACCACGCGCAGGCGCTCGAAGAAGCGGCGCGCCATGGCCTCGTCGGCCTCCAGCAGGGGCAGCAGCAGGTCCAGGCCGCGCGGCACGTTGAAGTAGATCGTCGGCTGCATCTCGGCGAGGTTGCGCGCCGATCTTTCGATCAGACCGGGTGCCGGCCGCCCTTCGTCGACCACCAGGTGGCCACCATTGCGCAGCACCATGTTCAGGTTGTGATTGCCGCCGAAGGTGTGGCTCCAGGGCAGCCAGTCGACCAGCACCGGCCGCTCCTGGTCGAGAAAGCGCCAGGCCTGGGCGACCATCTGCTGGTTGGCGCAGAGCATGCGGTGGGTGTTGATCACCACCTTCGGGTGCCCGGTGGAGCCCGAAGTCAGCAGGTACTTGGCGTGCGTGTCCGGGGTCACGGCGTCGAAGGCGGCTTGCACCGCGGGGCCTTCGGCGGTGTGAAGCAGCGCGTCGAAGGCCAGCGCGCCGGGCACCGTCTGCGCCCCCTGGCTGAACACCGTGACCGCCTGAAGGCCGGCGCTGCGGATCGCCGGGCCGTAGACCGCGGCGTCCGAGGCGTACACCAGGGCCGGCCCCAGGGTATTCAGGATGCCGTGGATCTTGCTGTGGTCCTGGGTCAGCCGGCAGTAGGCACTCGAGACGGTGCAAACGGCGCGGCCGATGTGCATTGCCGCCAGCATCAGCAGCAAATGGTCGATCGCGTTGTCCGACAGCACCACCACCGGCGCCTGCGGCCGCAGGTCCAGGTCCAGCAGGTGCTGCGCGATGCGGCCGACCTGGGCGCGCGTGTCGCGCCAGCTCAGGCGACGCCAGCCGCCGTCGGCGCTGCGCTCGCTGAAGGCCGGTGCGTCGGGCGTGCGGGCGGCCCATTGCTCCAGCCACTCGCCGATGCAGCGCGCATAGGGCTCGAGCGGCTGCGGCGAGCGCAGCACGAAGCTGCCGTCGTCCAGGGCCACGCGCACCGTGCGCGCCGGCGCGATCTGCTGCGGGTCGTCGAGGAAGTCGCCGGCCATGCCTGCCTCCGTACACATGTGTATGTAATCGCCCGCCGATACTAGACGACGATTTACGGGCTGGAATCAGGGTTTGCCAGGATTTCCGTACACCACTGCATGGAGACATGCTCGCCCGGGATGGAGACCGCCACCGAACGCCCGCGCAGTGCGCTGACTCCCGAGCGCTGGATCGAAGCCGCCACCTCGATGCTCGTGGACCAGGGTATCGACAGCGTGCGCGTGGATGTGCTGGCACGCACGCTGAAGGTCACACGCGGCAGCTTCTACTGGCATTTCAAGGATCGCGAGGATCTGCTGCGCGCCGTGCTGCAGGCCTGGCGCGCACACGCCACCGAGCAGTTGACGCGCCGCCTGGAGCGTGCGCACGACGACCCGCGCGCGCAGCTGCGCGACCTGATCTCGCTGCCCATGCGCGGCCGCAGCGCGGTGCGTGCGGCGCGCATCGAACTGGCGATCCGCGCCTGGGCGCGACGCGACGTGATGGCGCGCGCCTTCGTCGACGAGGCCGACGCGGCGCGCACCGGCTACATCGCGCAGGTGTTCTCGTCGCTGGGCTTCGGCATCGCCGAGGCGCGCTCGCGCGCCTTCGTGCTCTACAGCTACGAGGTCGCGGAATCGCTGCTGTCGCCGCAGGGCGGCGAATCGCAGCGCCAGGAGCGCGCCAGGTTCGTCGAGCGGCTGCTGCAGCAGCCGCTGTCGCCACTGCCCTGACTATTCGCCCAGGTAGGCGGCGCGCACCTTGGGGTCGTCGAGCAGCGCCTTCGCGTCGCCGCTCATCGTGAGCTCGCCCGAGTCCATCACGTAGCCGCGGTCGGCCAGGGCCAGCGCACGGCTGGCGTTCTGCTCGACGAGCATGACCGTGGTGCCGCGCGAATGGATGTCGGCCACGACCTCGAAGATCTTGTCGACCATGATCGGGCTCAGGCCCATCGACGGCTCGTCGAGCAGCAGCACCTTGGGCCGTGCCATCAGCGCCCGGCCCATCGCCAGCATCTGCTGCTCACCACCGGACATCGTGCCGGCGAGCTGTCTGGCGCGCTCCTTCAGGCGCGGGAAGATGGCGAAGACCTTGTCCACGTCCTCGGCGATGCCGCGCTCGTCGTTGCGCGTGTAGGCACCCATCTGCAGGTTCTCGGTGATCGACATGCGCGCGAAGACGCCGCGGCCTTCGGGCACCATCACCAGACCCTGCTTGACGAGATCCCAGGGCCCCTGGCCGAGGATCGACTGCCCCAGGTACTCGATCTCACCGCCGGCCACCGGCTGCACACCCGTGATCGCCTTCAGGGTGGTCGTCTTGCCGGCGCCGTTGGCACCGATCAGGCTGACCAGTTCACCGTCATGGACCTCGAAATCCACGCCCTTGACGGCCTGGATGCCGCCGTAGGCCACCTTCAGGCCACGCACCTTGAGGAATGTTGCGGTGCTCATACTGTCGCCTTGTGTCCGACACCGAGGTAGGCCTCGATCACCTGTTGATTGCGCTGCACCTCGGCCGGCGAACCTTCGGCGATCTGCTTGCCGTAGTCGAGCACGGTGACGCGGTCGCACAGGCCCATCACCAGCTTCACGTCGTGCTCGATGAGCAGGATCGTGCGGCCGTCGTTGCGGATGCGGTCGATCAGCTCGCGCAGCACCACCTTCTCGGTGGCGTTCATGCCCGCGGCCGGCTCGTCGAGCGCGATCAGCTTCGGGTCGGTGGCCAGGGCACGCGCGATCTCCAGCCGGCGCTGGTCGCCATAGCTCAGGGTGCGCGCCTTGTACTCGGTGTAGTGGCCGATGCCCACGTAGTCCAGCAGCTCCTGCGCACGCAGGGCGATCGCCGCCTCCTCGGCCTTGAAGCCGGCGGTGCGGAAGATCGCGCCGATGAGGCCCGACTTGGTGCGCACATGGCGCCCCACCATCACGTTCTCGAGTGCCGTCATCTCGGCGAACAGGCGGATGTTCTGGAAGGTGCGCGCGATGCCCGACTTGGCCACCTGGTGCACGGCCTCGGGGCGATAGGGTTCGCCGCCGAGTTCGAACGTGCCGCCGTCGGGCGAATACAGGCCGGTGACGACGTTGAAGAAGGTGGTCTTGCCGGCGCCATTGGGCCCGATCAGTCCGTAGACCTGGCCCTTGCGGATGGTGATGCCGACGTCCGACAGGGCCTGCAGGCCGCCGAAGCGCTTGCTGACACCCTGGACGCGGAAGACGATGTCGCTGCTGCTCATCAGGATGTCCTCAGGCCGAAGGTGTTGGCGCGGCCTTGCCGTGCTCGGGGCGCGGCCACAGGCCGCGCGGACGCAGCAGCATGATCACGATCATCGCGCTGGCGATGAGCAGCTGGCGCAGGATGGCTGCATCGAGGCGGCCATCGGTCATCTGCTGCAGCGGGCCGGCGACGTAGCGCAGCACCTCGGGCAGGGCCGCCAGCAGCACCGCCCCGAGGATGACGCCGGGCAGGTAGCCGATGCCGCCGAGCACCACCATCGCCACGATCATGATGCTTTCCATCAGGCTGAAGGACTCCGGCGAGACAAAGCCCTGGAAGGCGGCAAACATCGAACCGGAGACGCCGCCGAAGGTGGCGCCCATGCCGAAGGCCAGCAGCTTCATGTTGCGCGTGTTGATGCCCATCGCCTTGGCGGCGATCTCGTCCTCGCGGATCGCCATCCAGGCGCGACCGATGCGCGACAGCTCCAGCCGATGGCAGACCGCGACGCTGAAGACCACCAGCAGCAGGAACAGGTAGTAGTACAGCGTGACCGAAGGGACCTCGAAGCCGGCGAACTGGATGCCCTGGCCGAAGTCGAAGCCGAACAGGCGCATCGAGTCGATCCGGTCCAGGCCGCGCGGGCCGTTGGTGATGTTCAACGGCTGCTCCAGGTTGTTCAGGAACACGCGGATGATCTCGCCGAACCCCAGGGTCACGATGGCCAGGTAGTCGCCGCGCAGCTTGAGCACGGGCGTGCCCAGCAGCACCCCGGCCACCCCGGCGAGAAAGGCCGCCAGCGGCACGATGATCCAGATCGGCGTGTGCAGGCCGTTGGGCAGCATCTGCGCAATCCAGGGGAAGTTCTCGAACAGGTGCGGGCTGGCCATCAGCGCGTACATGTAGGCGCCGACCGCGTAGAACGCGACATAGCCCAGGTCGAGCAGGCCGGCATAGCCGACGACGATGTTCAGGCCCAGCGCGAGCAGCACGTACAGCAGCGCCAGCGCCATGATGCGCACCGGGCCGGCGCCGAGCTGCTGCACGAACAGCGGCAGCGCAATCAAGGCCACGGCGCTGATCAGGAAGACGACGAGCTTGTTGTTTTTCATTGCATGAATCCCGATCAGGCGCGGTCAGCGACGCGCTCGCCGAGCAGGCCCGAGGGCCGCAGCGTGAGCACCAGGATCAGGGCCAGAAAGGCGAAGATGTCGGCGTACTGGCTGCCCAGCACACCCCCGGTCAGCGGCCCCAGATAGCCGGCGCCGAAAACCTCCACCAGGCCCAGCAGCAGGGCACCGACCACCGCACCGGGCAGGTTGCCGATGCCGCCCAGCACCGCCGCGGTGAAGGCCTTCAGGCCGGGCAGGAAACCCATGCTGTGCTGCACGGTGCCGTAGTTGGCGGCCCACATCACACCGGCCACCGCGGCCAGCGCCGCGCCGATGATGAAGGTGGCGGAGATCACCATGTCGGGGCGCACGCCCATCAGCGCCGCCACGCGCGGATTCTCGGCGGTGGCGCGCATCGCGCGGCCCAGCCGGGTGCGGCTGACCATATAGCTCAGGCCGGCCAGCATGACCACCGTCGTGGCCAGGATCAGCACCTGGGTCACGCTGATCACGGCGCCGCCGATCGCGATCGGGTCGGTGGGCAGGAGCAGCGGATAGGGTTTGGGGTTGGGTTTCCAGACGATCATCGCCAGCGTCTGCAGCATCAGGCTCATGCCCATGGCGGTGATCAGCGGCGCCAGCCGGGGCGCGTTGCGCAGCGGCCGGTAAGCGACCTTCTCGATGCTGAAATTGAGGGCACTGCAGATCACGATGGCGCACAGCGTGCCCACGAGCAGCACCAGCCAGCCCGGCATGCCGCTGTCGGCGAGCGCCGAGATCACGGTCCAGCTCGTCAGCGCGCCCACCATCATCACTTCACCGTGGGCGAAGTTGATGAGGCCGATGATGCCGTAGACCATCGTGTAGCCCAGTGCCACCAGCGCATACATGCTGCCGAGCACCAGACCGTTGATGATCTGCTGGA
>CAZWUR010000052.1:0-33170 GCA_964637205.1 uncultured Rubrivivax sp. | reverse complement strand
TGGGACCAGCGCGCCTACAAGGACTACGACGACACCAAGGAACTCGGCACCCGCAACATCAAGGTGGCGCTGCGCCGGCTGCGCCGCTTCGCGCGCGAGGGCTCGGAACTCGAGCTCGACATCGACGACACCATCCACAGCACCGCCGCCAACGCCGGGCTGCTGGACATCAAGATGGTGCCCGAGCGCCACAACAAGGTGAAGGTGCTGCTGCTGATGGACGTGGGCGGCACGATGGACGAACACATCCACCGCGTGGAGGAACTCTTCAGCGCCGCCAAGGGCGAGCTCAAGCACCTGGAGTTCTATTACTTCCACAACTGCGTCTACGACTTCATGTGGAAGAACAACCGCCGCCGCTTCAGCGAGAAGTTCCCCACCTGGGACGTGATCCGCAAGTACAACAAGGACTACAAGCTGGTCTTCGTCGGCGACGCCACGATGAGCCCGTACGAGATCCTGCAGCCCGGCGGCAGCGTCGAATACAACAACGAAGAAGCGGGCGCCGAATGGCTGCAGCGCCTGACCCAGGCCTTCCCGAAGTTCGCCTGGATCAACCCCGAACCGCAGGGGGTGTGGCAATATCGGCAGAGCATCGCGATCGTGCAGCAGTTGATGAGCCAGCGCATGTTCCCGTTGACGCTGGCCGGTCTCGAAGGGGCGATGCGGTTGCTCAGCAAATGAAGCGTGCACTGGCGACGGCGGCGCTGGCAGCCCTGGCGCTGCTGATCGGCGGCTGTGCCGCGTTCAAGCCGCCGGCACCCGAACCGACGCCCGCGCCCGCCGAGGCGGTTCCGGTGGTGCGCGTCGAGGTGCAGGCGCCGAAGCTGCTGAAGACCCTGCTCGAGGCGCATCTGGACATCTCGCGCGTCAAGGCACTGGCAAGCAGCGATGCGCTTGACGCCGGCGAGTGGGGCCGGCTGATTGCCGCGACGCCGACGCAGGCACGCGACCTGCTTGAGACCGAAGGCTATTTCGACGCCAAGGTGCAGGTGAGCCGCGAACCCGGCCAGAACCTGGTCCGCGTCGTGGTGGATCCCGGGCCTCGCGCGCGAGTGAACCGCGTCACCCTTGAGGTCCAAGGCGATCTCGAGCGCGCCGAGCATGCCGGCGACGCCCGCGCGAAGGCCACACTCGAGGCTCTGCGCAACGGCTGGCTGATGCCGGCCGGCCAGCCCTTCCGCAACCCGCGCTGGGCCGACGCCAAGGCCGACGGGCTCGCGCGCCTGCGGGCAGCCGGCTATGCGGCCGCGACCTGGGCCGGCACCGCCGCCGACATCGACACCGAGACGCGCCAGGTGCGCCTGTTTCTCGTCGCCGACAGCGGACCGTTGTTCATCAGCGGCGAACTCCAGATCGAGGGCCTGGAGCGGCACGATGCGCAGACCGTGCGCAACCTGGCGGGGTTCGGGTCTGGCACGCCGCTGACGGAGACGGTGCTGCTCGACTTCCAGGACCGGCTGCGCCAGTCCGGCCTGTTCGACGGCATCTCCGTGACCTTCGCCCCCGACCCGGCGCTCGCGGCGGCGGTGCCGGTGCGCGTTCGGCTGAAGGAATCGGTGCGCCAGATCTGGACCGTCGGCCTCGGCGTCAGCGCCAACACCGGGCCGCGCGCCTCGGTCGAGCATGTCGACCGGCGGCCCTTTGGCTGGGCCGTCGTGGCCCGCAACAAGATCGAGGTCGGGCGGCTGCACAACGCCTGGGATGGCGAGATCAGCACCCACCCGCTCGAGAAGATGTACCGCAACCTCGTCGGTGGCTCGATCGACCGCCTCGAAAGCGACAGCGACGTCGTGCTCTCGCGCAGCGTGCGCGTGGGTCGGGCGAAAGACTCGCCGCGCATCAACCGGCTCATGTACGTCGAGTACGAGAGGTCGTCGCGCGACGTGCTGGTCGCCGGCAGCCTGCAACCACAGTCCGACGCGCAGGCGCTGTCGCTGAACTACCACGCCGTCTGGCGGCATCTGGACAACGTCATGCTGCCGACCCGCGGCGTCTCGCTGGCGCTGCAAGGCGGAGCCGGCGTCGCCGACGGTACGCCCGGCGAGCGCGGTCCGTTCAGCCGCCTCTACGGTCGTCTGACTTACTACCGGCCCGTCGGCGCGAACTGGTACGGGCAGGCCCGCGTCGAACTCGGTCAGGTCGTTCATCGCGGCGTCGTGCCGGTGCCGGATTCGGTGCAGTTCCGCGCCGGTGGCGACGACTCGGTGCGAGGTTATGCCTACCGCAGTCTGGCGCCGACCGTCGATGGCGCGCTGGCCGGAGGCGACGCCCTGTTCACCGCCAGCGTCGAGCTGGCGCGCCCGATCCTGAAGGATCTGCCTGAATTGTGGGGCGCTGTCTTCGTCGACGCCGGCCGTGCCGCGGCGAGCTTTTCCGAGCTCAAGCCGGCGCTCGGCGTCGGCGTCGGCCTGCGCTACCGCAGCCCGATCGGGCCGCTGCGCCTGGACCTGGCCTGGGGCCAGGAGGTGAAGAAGCTGCGCCTGCATTTCAGCGTCGGGGTCACGTTCTGATGGCCGAGACGACGACCCCGGTGACGCCGCCAGCGACCCGGCGCGGGCCGCGCTGGGGCCTGGGCCTGATGCTGGCGCTGCTGGCGCTCGTGCTGGTCGCCGTCGCTGCGGCGACGGCCCTGCTGCGCAGCGAGGCGGGCACTGCCTGGCTGCTGGCCAGGGTGCCCGGCGTCGAGGTGCAGGGCCTGCATGGCGCGCTGCTCGGGGACACCCTCGGCGCCGACCGCATCCGCTGGCAGGGCGACGCTGGCGCGGTCGAGATCGACGCACTGCAGCTCGGCGACATCGGCTGGACCTGGCGGCCGTCGCCGCAGGCCTGGGTCGGGCTGCACCTCGGCAAGCTGAGCGCCACGCGCGTGCAGTGGCGCAGCGCCGTCGCCGACCCGAACCAGCCGAGCCAGCCGCCATCGATGCCGGCGAGCCTGCAACTGCCGGCCGAAGTGACCGTCGCGCTGTCCGTGCAGACCCTGCAGATCGATGACCTGGCGCCCGTGCAGGACCTCGCGCTGGAGCTGCATGCCGGCGCCGACGCTGGCGCGACGCACCGCATCGACGCCCTGTCGCTGCGCTGGGACAAGCTGCGCGCCCAGGGCCGGCTGCAGCTGGACGCCGCGGCGCCATTTGCACTCGACAGCTCGCTGCAACTGCAATCCGTCGACGGCGCGCCGCTGCCCTGGACGGCCGACGCCAAGGCCAGCGGGACGCTCGCACGGCTGGCGCTCGAGGTCGCGCTCGGCAGCCGGACCACGGACGGCCGCCAGGCCGCGTCGATGACGCTGCAGGCCGCGTTGACCCCCTTCGAGCCCTGGCCGCTGGCGGACCTGTCGGCGCACACCGAGGCGCTCGACCTGTCGGCACTGTCGAGCCAGCTGCCGCAGACCCGGCTGCAAGGCCGCGCGGTGCTGCGCAGCAAGGCGCTGGACCAGCCGATGCAGGCCCAACTCGAGGTCGACAACGCCGCCCCCGGGCGCTGGGACGAGGGCCGTCTCCCGCTGCGCCGCCTGCAACTCACGATCGAGGCGACGCCGACGACACCCGATCGACTCGCCATCTCGCGCTTCGACATCCGCTTGGGTGATGCGGTCGGTGACGCCGGGCGCTGGAGCGGCCAGGGTCAGTGGCAAGGCAATGAACTGACCCTGGACACGCGTCTGACGGCGCTCGTGCCGCAACGCCTGGACAGTCGCGCAGCGCTGATGCTCATCGGCGGGCCGGTGGTCCTGTCGATGCAGCATCTGCCCTCGCCGGACCCGGCGGCCAGCGCCCCGGCGCGCGCACCCGAGCTCACGCTCGACGCCCGACTCGCAGGCCAGGTGGACGGCGCGCCGAATCCTGTCCAGCTCGACCTGAAGGCGCGCTTGAGCGACGGCCTGCTCGAAGTCCTGTCACTGCAGACCCGTGCCCACGGCGCGCGTGCCGAAATGCAGGCCAGCGCGCGCCGCCAGGGCGGCATCTGGTCGCTCGAAAGCCGCGGCGAACTGGTCGACTTCGACCCCCTGCCCTGGTGGCAAGGTCCGGCCGGCTCGGCCTGGCGCAGCGGCACCCACCGTCTGAACGGCGACTGGACCTTGGCGCTGACCCTGCCGCAGGCAGCAACGGCGCTGCCGCCGCTGGAGATGCTGTCGCGCCTGGCTGGCGAGGGCCGCGTGTCGATCGAACGCTCGCTGCTGGCCGGCGTCCCGCTCGAGGCACGCATCGAGGTCACGCAGGATCGCGGCACGCGGCTGCAGGCGCGGCTGACTGCCGACGGCAACCGGGTTTCGCTCGACGGACGCGCCATTGCGCTCGGCCCGGGCACCGACGACCGCTGGCAGGTCGACATCGACGCACCCAGGCTGAGCGCGCTGGCCCCGATCGCCGCACTGCATCCGGTCAGCGCCGCCTGGGCTCCGCGCCGGGGCGCCCTGAAGGCCGAGCTGAGCGCGCAGGGCCGCTGGCCCGCCATGCGCACCGAGGGCCGTGCGCGCGTGCAGGCGCTGCGCACGGGGCCGCTCGCGCTCGAACAGGGCAACGCGAGCTGGTCCGCGGCGACGGCAGCCGACGCGCCGCTGTCGGTGCAGATCGACCTGGACCGACTCGCCTGGGGCGAACAATCCGTGCCGAGCCTGCGTGCGACACTGTCGGGCAGCCTGCGCGCGCACCAGTTGCGCGCCAGCGCGACCCTGCCGCTGCAGCCACCGCCTGCGCTGGCCAAGTCGCTGGCGCTGGCGACGGGCAAGGGCTCGCGCATCGCGCTCAGCGCCGACGGCGAATGGAACCCGGGCGCCGACGGCTCGCGCTGGGTCGGTCGCGTGCAGCAACTGGCCGCCGGCGTCTGGGACGGCGCCAAGGTCGGACCGGACGCGCCGTCGGCCACGGATTGGCTCGACGGCCGCGAATGGCGCGCCGAAGTCGAACTCGACGGCAGCGGCGCCCTGCGCCGCCTGCACGTCGATGCTGGTCAGCTTCAGCTCGCCAACACGATCGCGCTGCGCTGGGACGACATCGACTACGCAGCGCAGGCAGGACGCAGCAAGCTGCTGCTCAAGGCCGAGATCCAGAGCTTCGCGGTCGCCCCACTGCTCGCGCGGTGGCAGCCGATGATGGGCTGGGACGGCGACCTGCGCGTGGGCGCGCAGGTCGATCTGAGCCTCGGCGAGCGCTTCGATGCGGACATCGTGATCGAGCGCCTCGGCGGCGACCTGACGGTGCGCGACGGCACCGACACACCGCTCGCGCTGGGTCTGACCGACCTGCGCCTGGCGCTCAACGCGCACGACGGCACCTGGCTCTTCACGCAGGGGCTGGCCGGGCGCACCCTGGGTGAGCTCGGTGGACTGGTGCGGGTCCAGGCGAACCCGCAGGACCTGTGGCCGGCCGCGTCGGCACCGCTCGACGGCTCGGCACTGCTGCGCGTGGGCAACCTGTCGATCTGGGGCGCCTGGGTGCCTCCGGGCTGGCGCTTGAGCGGCAGCCTGCAGACCAGCGGCGCCTTCTCCGGCAGTTTCGGCGCGCCGAGCGTCACCGGCGAGCTGCGCGGCGAGGGCCTGGGCGTACGCAATCCACTCCAGGGTGTGCACGTCACCGACGGCAAGGTCACGCTGCGACTCGAGGGCGAGCGCGCGACGATCGAGCACTTCACTTTGCGTGGCGGCGATGGCCTGCTGACCTTGACCGGCGGTGCCGAACTCGGCGCGGCACCGACCGCGCGCCTGCAACTCCAGGCCGAGCGCTTCCAGTTGCTCGGCCGCATCGACCGCCGCGTCATCGCCAGCGGCCAGGCGCAACTCAGCCTGGATGCGAAGGCGCTCGACCTGAGCGGAGCCTTCAAGGTGAACGAGGGCCTGTTCGACGTCAGCCGCGCCGACGCGCCGACGCTCGACGCCGACGTCGTCGTACACCGGCCCGACGACATGCCTGCACCGCAAGACGAGACGCAGACCGATGGCGCGCCGAAGCGCGCAATCCGGGTCGCGCTCGATCTCGACCTCGGCGACGCGCTCGTCGTGCGCGGGCGCGGCCTGAAGACCAGGCTCGCGGGCCAGCTGCGCATCACCGCGCCGGGCGGCCGGCTGGCCGTCAACGGCACGGTGCAAACGGTCGGCGGCAGCTACGCCGCCTACGGTCAGGAGATGACGATCGAGCGTGGTCTGGTCGCCTTCTCCGGTCCGCTCGAGAGCCCGCGTCTGGACGTGCTGGCGCTGCGGCCCAAGCTCGACGTCGAGGTCGGCGTATCGATCACCGGCACCGCACAACTGCCGCGCGTGCGCCTGTACTCGAACCCCGAGATGAGCGACACGGACAAGCTGTCCTGGCTCGTGCTCGGCAAGGCACCCGACGCGCTCGGCCGTACCGACACCGCCTTGTTGCAGCGCGCAGCGATCGCACTGCTGTCGGGCGAAGAAGCCGGACCGACCGACGCGTTGACGCGAACCCTGGGTCTCGATGAATTTTCGGTACGCCAGAGCGAGAGCGGTGACGTGACGGACACCGTGGTGTCGCTGGGCAAACAGATCTCGGACCGCTGGTACGTCGGCTACGAACGCGGCGTCAACGCCACCACCGGCACCTGGCAGCTGATCTACCGCGTTGCCCAGCGCTTCACGCTGCGCGCGCAGTCGGGCGAGGAGAACGCGCTCGACGCCATCTGGATCTGGCGCGTCAAGTAGTGGCGCGGATCGCGCGTGCCAGAATCGGCATCACCGGCTCGCCGTAGTTCAACGGATAGAACAGCCGCCTCCTAAGCGGCAAATACAGGTTCGATTCCTGTCGGCGAGGCCAGCGCCCGGGTTTGCGGATATCACTGCGCCCGTTCGCGCATCGCCGCCGACAGCAGCAGCACCGGAATCAGGCCGACCGCGACGATCGCCAGCGAAGGCAGCGCCGCTTCGCCCAGGCGCTCGTCGCGCGCGAAGTTGTAGGCCACCACGGCCAGGGTGTCGCTGCCGAAGGGGCGCAGCATCAGGGTCGCCGGCAGTTCCTTCATCACGTCGACGAAGACCAGCAGCCCGGCGGCCAGCGCCGAGCGCCTGAGCAGGGGCAGGTGCAGCCGGCCGAACAGCCGCCAGCGGCCGGCGCCGAGCAGGCGCGCCGTCTCGTCGACATTGGTGCTGATGCGCGCGTAGCCGGACTGCACCGACTGCAGCGCCACCGCCGAGAAGCGCGACAGATAGGCCGCCATGACGCCGAACACCGTGCCGGTGACGAGGGCCGCCGCCGGCGCCTCGGGCCAGGCCGATTGCACCAGCCCCACCGGTGCCAGCACCCCCACCGCCAGCACCGTGCCCGGCACCGCATAACCCAGGGCCAGCAGCCCGGCCGCCGGCCCCAGCAGCCCGCGTCGAACACCCCCCACCGGCCGCAGCGCAAAACCGAGCGCCAATGCCAGGCCGGTGGCGAGCAGGGCCGCCGTGGTCGCGAGCCGGAAGCTGGCCCAGGCCCAGCCGGCAAAACGTGCCAGCGGCAGGCCGAACTCGGCGTAGCGCACCTCCTGCATCAGCATCCACATCAGCCAGCCTACGGGAAGCAGGAAACCGAGCAGCACCGGCAGCGCGCACAGGCCCCAGGCCGCCAGCGCCGCGCCACCGCGCAGGCGCTGCGGCTGGGCCTCGCTGCCGGCGCCGCGCCGCGTGGTGCCGAAGCGCAGATGCTGCTGCGCGCGGCGCTCGACCCACAGCAGCAGCGCCACCACGGCCAGCAGCACCGAGGCCAGCTGGGCCGCGGCCATGCGGTCGTCCATCACCAGCCAGGCCTTGAAGATGCCGGTGGAGAAGGTACTCAGGCCGAAGTAGGCCCCGACGCCGTAGTCGGCCAGGGTCTCCATCACGGCCAGCGCCACGCCGGCCGTGATCGCCGGCCGCGCCAGCGGCAGCGCCACCGCCAGCACACGCCGGCGCGGGCCGGCGCCGAGCAGGCGCGCGGCCTCGAGCAGCTGCGCGGCGCGCTCGCCAAGCGCGGTGCGTGCCAGCAGATAGACGTAGGGGTAGAGCACGAGCACGAACAAGCCCACCGCACCGCCCAGGCTGCGAATGTCGGGCCACAGGGCACCTTGGGCGCCGCTGCGTTCACGCAGCCAGGCCTGCAGCAGGCCGCTGGGCTGCAGCGCGTCGGTCCAGGCGTAGGCGAGCACATAGGCCGGCATCGCCAGCGGCAGCAGCAGGGCCCACTCGAAGCTGCGGCGGCCGGGAAAGTCGAACAGCGTCACCGCCACCGCCGTCGCCGTGCCGAGCAGCATCACGCCGATGGCCACGCCGCCGCTGAGCAAGGCCGACTGCAGCGAATAGCCCGACAGCACGGTCGAGACCTGGTGCGACAAGGTGGCCCAGGCCGCGGCATCGAGCTCGAACCAGGCCGCCAGCACACCCACCACCGGCAGCGCGAGCAACAGACACAGCAAGGTGAGCAGCGGACGCACGAAAGAAGGCGGTCAGGTCTGTGGAATGCGAACCGTTTTCATTCCGGCCCAGTCGCTATCATAGGCGGATGTTCCTGCAGGTCGAATCGGTGACGGTGCGCTACGGTGGCGCGGACGCGCGACCCGCGGTGGACAGCGCCAGCTTCGGCCTTGCGGCCGGCGAGATCGGGGTGCTGATCGGCCCCTCGGGCTGCGGCAAGACCTCGCTGCTGCGCGCCGTGGCCGGCCTGGAGCGTGCCGCCGGCGGGCGGATCACGGTCGGCGGGCAGCGGCTCGACGACGCGGCCACCGATCTGCACCTGCCGCCCGAGGACCGACGCATCGGCATGGTGTTCCAGGACTACGCACTGTTCCCGCACCTGAGTGTGGCGGCGAACATCGCCTTCGGCCTGCAGCATCTGCCGCGCGGGCCGCGCGCCGAGCGCGTGCAACGCATGCTGGACCTCGTCGGACTCGCGCATGCCGCGCAGCGCGCGCCGCACCAGCTCAGCGGCGGCCAGCAGCAGCGCATCGCGCTGGCCCGTGCCCTGGCCCCCGAGCCCCGGCTGCTCCTGCTCGACGAGCCCTTCTCGAGCCTGGACGTCGACCTGCGCGAACACCTGGCGCAGGAGCTGCGCGCGATCCTGAAGGCCGCGGGCACGACCGCCCTGTTCGTCACCCACGACCAGCTCGAGGCCTTTGCGCTGGGCGACGCGATCGGCGTCATGCACCAGGGCCGGCTCGAGCAATGGGGCGATGCCTACAGCCTGTACCACCGGCCGGCCACACGCTTCGTGGCCCGCTTCATCGGCCATGGCGTGTTCACCCCGGCCCGCATCGTGGCCTGCGCGCACGGGCCCTGCGTGCACACCCCCTTCGGCGAACTCGACGACCCGCACGAGTGCCCCCTGCCCGACGCCTACCCCGGCGGCAGCTGCGACCTGCTGCTGCGTGCCGACGACGTGATTCACGACGACGCCAGCCCGGTCAAGGCGCAGATCGAGCGCAAGGCTTTCCGCGGCTCGGAGTTCCTGTATACCTTGCGCCTGGCCAGCGGCGAGCAGTTGCTGGCGCATGTGCCCTCGCACCATGACCATGCGGTCGGCGAGTGGATCGGGATCCGCCCCGCGGTCGACCATGTGGTGACATTTCCGCGCGAGGCTGCGCCACAGCACACGACATCGGGCTGAACTTTGTGGGCGCGCCGCCCTCTGAGCAGGGCGTCCGCCCTATACTGGAATATCGGGCGCGATCTGGAGACACGACACATGAGTGGCAAATTCAAGGTCGTCGGCCTGCTGGCCGTGGGGGCCGTGGCCGGCGCGCTGACGACGATGCAGTTGCAGGCGACGGCGCGCGGCACGCTGGGCCCGCTGCCGCTCGAAGAGATGCAGCAGCTGGCCACGGTGTTCAGCATCGTGAAGAACGACTACGTCGAGCCGATCGACGAGAAGAAGCTGATCTCCGACGCGATCTCGGGCATGGTCTCCGGCCTGGATCCGCATTCCCAGTACTTCGACAAGAAGAGCTTCAAGGAATTCCGCGAAAGCACCGGCGGCAAGTTCGTCGGCATCGGCATCGAGATGAGCATGGAAGACGGCCTGGTCAAGGTCGTCTCGCCGATCGAAGGCACGCCCGCCTTCCGCGCCGGCCTGCGGCCCGGCGACCTGATCACGCGCATCGACGACACCGCGGTCAAGGGCCTGTCGGTCGATCAGGCCGTCAAGCGCATGCGCGGCGAACCGAATACCAAGGTCCAGCTGATGGTCTTCCGCAAGAGCGAAAGCCGGGCCTTCCCGGTCACGATCGTGCGTGAAGAGATCCGCATGCAAAGCGTGCGCGCCAAGATCATGGACCCGGGCTACGGCTGGATCCGCGTCAGCCAGTTCCAGGACCGCACCGTCGACGACTTTGTGCGCAAGGTCGATGAGCTCTACAAGCAGGACCCGAACCTGAAGGGCCTGGTGCTCGACTTGCGCAACGACCCGGGTGGCCTGCTCGACGGCGCGATCGCGATCGCCGCCGCCTTCCTGCCCGACGACACGGTGGTCGTCAGCACCAACGGCCAGATCGACGAGTCGCGCGCCACCTACCGTGCCACGCCCGAGCACTATGTGCGCCGCGGCGGGCTTGACCCGCTGCGCCGGCTGCCCGCGGCGCTGAAGTCGGTGCCCCTGGTGGTGCTCGTCAACGAAGGTTCGGCCAGCGCCAGCGAGATCGTCGCCGGCGCGCTGCAGGACCACAAACGCGCCACGCTGATGGGCGCGCAGACCTTCGGCAAGGGTTCGGTGCAGACGGTGCGGCCGCTGACCGCCGAGACGGCGCTGAAGATCACCACCGCGCGCTACTACACGCCGTCGGGCCGCTCGATCCAGGCCAAGGGCATCGTGCCCGACATCTGGCTCGACGAGACCGCCGAGGGCAATGTCTTCGCCGCGCTGCGCATGCGCGAGGCCGACCTCGAAAAGCACCTCGAAGGCGCCGACGAAAAGAAGGACGACCCCGCGTCGAAGGCGCGCGAAGAAGCCCGGCGCAAGCTCGAGGAACAGCTCGCCAGGAGCAAGGAGCCGCCGAAGCCGCTGCCCACCTTCGGCACGCCCGAGGACTTCCCGCTTCAGCAGGCCCTGAACCAGTTGCGCGGCCTGCCGGTGCTCGCCAGCAAGACCCAGCAGGAGCGCCAGGCCGAAGCGCCGGTGAAGCAGTAAGCTGCGCCATCCCGGCAGGGCCCTGCGGGGCCCTTAGTCCTTGACGCATGAACGACCACGAACTGTTGCGCTACTCGCGCCACATCCTGCTCGACGACATCGGCATCGAGGGCCAGCAGAAGCTGCGCGACGCGCATGTCCTGGTCATCGGAGCCGGTGGCCTGGGTTCGCCGGCCCTGCTCTACCTGGGCACGGCCGGTGTCGGCCGGCTGACGATCTGCGACGACGACGAGGTCGACCTGACGAATCTGCAGCGCCAGATCGTGCACCGCAACGACCGCATCGGACAGCCCAAGGCCGATTCCGCCCGACGCACCCTGCTTGACATCGACCCCGCCCTGCAGATCGACGCGCGCCGGCAGCGGGTCGATGCGGCGCTGCTCGACGAACTGCTGCCGCCGGCCGACCTGGTGCTCGACTGCAGCGACAACTTCGCCACCCGCCAGGCCGTCAACTCGGCCTGCGTGAAGCACCGCAGGCCCCTGGTCAGCGGCGCGGCGATCGGCTTCGACGGCCAGGTTTCGGTCTACGACAGCCGGCGCGCCGACGCGCCCTGCTACGCCTGCCTGTTCCCGCCCGAGGCCGAGGTCGAGGAAGTGGCCTGCGCCACGATGGGTGTGTTCGCCCCGCTGGTCGGCCTGATCGGCTGCGTGCAGGCCGCCGAGGCGCTGAAGCTGCTCATCGGCATCGGCCATCCGTTGGCCGGGCGGCTGCTCATGCTCGACGCGCGGGCGATGGAGTGGACGGAGATGAAAGCCCCGCGCAACCCGGCCTGCAGCGTCTGCGGCAACCGCGACTAGGACTTCCTTTTGCCGGCCTTCCTGGCGGGCGCCGGCGGCGGGGCCGGCGGCGCGTCACCGATCACCGTCTTCAAGGGACAGACGCCGACCACCGGGCACTTGGCGCAGCCGGCAACGATGGCGATCGGGCACAGGGTCATGCGGGCTCCGCAGGTTTTCAGGGGGTCTCAGCATACGCCCGTGGCGCGGGTTGACCTGCTTCGTCGCTTGCCGGCGGAACGCAGCACCGCCGGCAGTCCGAGCGCCAGCAACAGCAGGGCTGCCGGCTCGGGCACCACGCCGACCTTGTAGTGGCCGGCGTAAAGCACACCGTCGAGGTAGTCGCCGTCCGGATCCTGGTAGCCGACGAAGCCGGCCAGGCCGTTGCGCGACGTCAGCCGCAGGATCGGCTCGGACACCGTGCCGTCGAACAGCGGCGTGTGGGTGGACAGCACCAGTTGCAGCCAATCCCCCGCCACGAAGACATCCGAGAAACGCAGATCCACGCCCTGGTAGCCGCCGGGATAGGTGAACCAGGCGATCTGACTCAGGCTGTCGTCGCGCGGCGCGCCGTCGATCGACAGCAGGCCGGCCAGGTCGCTGAAGCCCCAGGCCGTGTCACCTTGGACGAAGAAGCCGGCATCGCCGGGCTCCGGCGCCACCAGATTCACCGTGAAGCCCTGGCCGACGAAGGGTGCCGCGCCAAGCTCGAACTGGAAGGACCCACCCACCTGGACCGGCTGCGGCACGGCCATCGCAGCGCCGCCCAGGAACATCGGGATCAACGCGACAAGGCGACGCAACATGCCAGCTCCTCGGCCTCGAAAGGCCCGCAGTGTCCGTCAGCGCCAGCTTGCCAGCAAGGCGTCGGCGACCTCGACCCCCTGTTCGAGAGCCTGTCGCCGCAGGGCCTCGCGCCGCGCGCCGGGCAGGCGCACACCTTCATCCTTGAGCATCTCCTGGACCAGCAGTTCCAGGCGGTCGAGATAGGCGTCGCTGCCGGCCAGCGCAGCCGGGTCGAGCACGATGAAGGCCTGGCCGATGCGCGGACGGTTGCCTTCGTCGACGAAGAAGCTGCTCGCTTCGAAGCCGTACTGGCCGCCGATCAGGGCCGTCACCAGCAGTTCCACCACCAGGGCCAGCATCGCGCCCTTGGGGCTGCTGACGGCGCCGATGGGCAGCATCGAACCCGCCAGCGCCGCCTGCGCGTCGGTGGTCGGCCGGCCTTCGGCGTCGAGCGCCCAGCCTTCGGGGATCGGCTTGCCCTGCTTGGCGGCGACCATCACCTTGCCGCGCGCGACTTCGGACAGGCTGAGGTCGATCATCAAGGGATCGGCCTTGCGGCGCGGGAAGATCGCCGCCACCGGGTTGGTGCCGAAGATCGCATGCCGGCCGCCGGCTGCCGGCATCGCCGCTGGCGAATTGGCGAAACCCAGGCCCACCATGCCCGCCGCGGCGACCGGCCGCAAATGATCGACGAGCACCCCGCCATGGTGGCTGGCCATCACGCCGGCAAAGGCCACGCCGGTGCTGCGCGCCGCGGCCACCGCCTCGGCCACCGCCAGTGCACAGGCCGGGAAGGCCAGGCCCTCGCCGGCATCGACCAGGATCGCGCCGCCGCGCCGGCGCGCCACGGTCGGCAACGCCTGGCCGTCGACGCGGCCGTTGCGCAGATGGGTGGCGTACTGCGTCACGCGCGACAGGCCATGTGAACCCAGACCCTGGGCCTCGGCCAGAACCAGGGCCTGCGCCGTGCTCGCGGCCATCGCCCGCGAAGCCCCCGCCGCGCGCAGCGCCGTCGCCACGCGGCTGACCAGATCGTCCCAGGCAAGCTTCATGCGTCGGCTCCCAGGGCCGCGATCAGCTTGTCGGCGATGAGGAAGCTCACGCGTTCGTTGGACTCGGCGGTGACGCCGGCCACATGCGGCGTCAGCAGCAGGTTCGGGCAATGCTCGAAATGCGGCGACAGCGGCAGCGGCTCGTCGTTGAACACGTCGAGCGCCGCTCCGCCGAGGTGGCCGGACTTCAGCGCCGCGGCCAGCGCCGCCTCGTCGACGATGCCGCCGCGCGCGGTGTTGACGAGCACCGCACCGGGTTTCATCGCCGCGATGCGTGCGGCGTCGAACAAGCCGCGCGTGCCCTCCACCAGGGGGACGTGCAGGCTCACCACGTCAGCGGTCTGGACCAGTTCGTCAAGGCCGACACAGGCCACGGCGCCGTCGGCAAAGACCGGGTGGTCAGCGTCCATCATGGCGTCGAAGGCGATCACCTCCATGCCCAGTCCGCGTGCGAGTCCGGCCGTCAGCTGGCCGATGCCGCCGAAGCCGATCAGGCCCAGGGTCCTGCCGCCGGCCTCGCGCCCGTTGGACAGACCGTTGCGCGGCCATTGCCCGGCGGCCACCGACGGCGTCGCCATCCAGGTGCCGCGCAGCAGCACCAGGGCGGCGGTGACGACGTATTCGGCCACGCTCAGCGCATTCGCGCCGGTGGCCGGGATGACGCGCATGCCGCGCGCCGCACAGCCCGGCAGGTCGATGTTGTCCAGGCCCACGCCGAGCCGGCCGACGACGCGGCACTGGTCCAGCGCGGCCAGCAGATCGCCGCGCACCTGGGTCCGGTTGCGCACCACCAGGGCGTCGATACCGGCGCAGGCGGCAAGCAGGCGCGGTGCGTCGTCGGCGAGGGTCGGGTCGTAGACCACCTCGTAGCGGCTGCGCAGGCGCTCGACGGCGCGCGCATCCATGAATTCGCAGATCAGGATCTTCATCGGGGCCTTCAGGGCAAAGGCACGCCAAGGACGTGCTGAAAGAGGACGAACAGGCCGACCAGCAGCAGCGCGGTGGCGACCGCCTGCGCCAGCAGCACCGACAGTTTGCCGCGCCCGTGGCGGGCGAGCAGCAGCAGCGCGCCGCAGGCGGCGGCACTGGCGGGCAGGAAACCCAGCGGCGGCAGCGCAAAGGCCCAGGCCAGCATCACCACCGCGGTGCCGGCGCGGCGCACCATCGAACCTTCGAGCGGCGCGGCGGCGCGCGTGCGGCCGAGCGCGAAGAGCAGCAGCCACATGGCGCCGAAGCCCACCAGCAGGGCGCCGATCGTGCGCGGGAAGACGGCACCCAGATCGGAGAAGTCCTGCGCAGCGATCAGGCTCGCCACGCCCAGGGCCATCAGCGCGGCGCAGCCGATGGCCCCGGCAAGGTCACGCTTGAGCTCAGCCACCCGCCGCTCCCTGCCGGCGATGGCGCCGATTCGTCCACCACGGCCAGAGCAGGCCGAGGGCGATGAAGGCGATGATGCCCATCGACAGCGGCCGGCCGAAAAACTCGGCCGGGATGTCGCCCTTGGCGCCACCGATCAGATGGCCCTGCACGAAGCCGCGCTCGGCGATCGCGCCCAGGATCAGCCCGAGCACGATCGGCGAGGCGCTGAAACCGGCGCGGCCGAGCACCCAGGCCGCGACCCCGAGGATCACCATCTGCTGCACCTCGTGCACGTTGTTGTGAACCGCGAAGCTGCCGAGCACGGTGAGCAGGGCCACGCCGGGCACGAGCACCGTCTTCGGAATGGCGAGGATGCCGCGGAAGGCGAAGCGCCCGATCAGCAGGCCCACCGGCAGCATCAGCACGGTGGCCAGGATCAGGCCCCAGATGAAGGTGTAGACGATCTCGGCCTGCTGCGTGAACAGGGTCGGGCCGGTGCGGATGCCCTGCACCAGCAGCGCGCCGAGGATGATGGCGTCGGGCGGCGTGCCCGGGATGCCGAGCACCAGGGTCGGGATGAAACCGCCGCCGACGGTGGCGTTGTTCGACGACTCGGTGGCCAGCACGCCGTCGGGCTCGCCCTTGCCGAAATTCGCGCGCCTGGGCGACACCCGCCTGGCCTCGGAATAGGCCACCAGGGACGCGATCGAACCGCCGGCCCCGGGCAGGATGCCGACCAGGGTGCCGATCACGGAACTGCGCGCCAGGTTGAACTTGGACTTCAGCACCAGGCGCAGCGCCTCGCCGAGGCGAAAGCTCGCCACACGCTCGGCCGCCTGCAGATGCGCCGCCGGCGTGGCCACCAGTTCGATCAGAACCGGAATGCAGTACAGGCCGATCAGCGCCGAGACGACGTCGATGCCGCCGAGCAGGGCCTTGACGTCGCCGACGAAACGGATGTCGCCGCCGACCTCGGCCACGCCGACCATCGACAGCAGCAGACCGAGCGCGCCGCCCATCAGGCCCTTGAGCAGGCTGCCTTCGCCCAGCGACGCGATCAGCGTGAGGCCGAAGATCGCGAGCCAGAAATACTCCACCGGCCCGAACTTCAGGGCCACCGTGGCCATCGGCGGCGCCAGCAGGAGCAGAAAACCGGCGCCGACCAGGCCGCCGGTCACCGAGGCCAGGCAGGCCAGGGTCAACGCCAGGTCGCCCTGGCCGGCGCGTGCCATCGGGTAGCCGTCGAAGGTGGTGGCGATCGACGACGGCGTGCCCGGCGTGTTGAGCAGGATCGCCGCGTAGGCGCCGCCGTAGATGGCGCCGGTGTAGATGGCGCCAAGCACGATCAGCGCTGCCGCCGGCGGCATCGAGAAGGTGAAGGGCACCAGCACGGCGACGGCCATCGTCGCCGTCAGGCCGGGCAAGGCGCCGATCACCGTGCCGGCCACCACGCCGGCCAGCGCCAGCAGGAGGTTGACCGGGGTCAGCGCGGCAAGCAGGAAATCCAGGCTGCCCATGGGAAACGTTGCCGCTGCAGCCTATTTCTTGACGATGCCCATTTCCTTGGCCAGTTCACCGTAGCGCGCCTTCACATCGGCCATGAAGGCGCCCATCTTGTCCGGGCCGACGTTGAGCATCGCGAAGCCGCCCTCCTCCATCTTCTGGATGAAGCCCGGGTCGGCGTTGATCCTGGCCAGGATGGCGGCCATCTTCGCCTGCACGTCGGCCGGCGTGCTCTTGGGCACGGCAACGCCGCGGTAGGCGCCGCCCACCAGGTCAAAGCCTTGTTCCTTGAAGGTCGGGCAGTCGGGCAGCTTCGGGTGGCGCGCTTCCATCGCCACCGCCAGGCAGCGCACCTGCGCGCCGAGCGACATCTGCACCGTGGTGTAGGCCCAGCTGCCCGAAACCTGCTTGCCCAGCAGGGCGGTGTTCGACGGCCCGGTGCCGCCGAAGGGCACATAGGTGGTCTTGATGCCGGCCATCTTGTCGAAGCGCTGCTGCGCCAGATGGTTGGCCGAATTGGTGCCCGAGCCGGCGAGCGTGGTCGCGCCCGGCGCGGCCTTGGCCGCGGCGACGAAGTCCTTGAGCGTCTTCAAGGGGCTGTCGGCCGGCACCAGCAGCGCGTCGGGCGTGAAGTGGAACCAGTACAGCGTGTCGATGTCGTCGGTCTGGTAGCCGACGTCCTTCTGCAGCGGCTGCAGCACGATGTGCGGCAGGTTGGTGCCCATCACCGTGTAGCCGTCGGCCGTCATGCCGTTGAGCTGCGACCAGCCGGCCGCGCCGCCGGCGCCGGGCTTGTACTGGATCGCCATCGTCTGCCCGGTGATCTGCTTGAACACCGGCTCCTGCAGCCGTGCCGAGATGTCGGACTCGCCGCCGGGCCCGAAGGGGATGATGTAGTTGACGGTCTTGTCCGGATAACCCGCGGCGCCGATGCCGAAGGTGGCGATCGACAGGGCGAGCGCGGTAAACAGATGCTTGGTCATGTGGATCTCCTGATGGGTGGGCAACGGGGGGCAAGACTGCCCGCGGGCGAGGCTTCAGCGCATCGGCATCAACCCGCAGCCGTGCGCTGTTGCGAGATGCGCTCGGCGATCGCGCGACCGACGTCGCTGGTGCCGGCGCTGCCACCCAGGTCGGGGGTGCGCGGCGCCTGCGGGTCGGACAACAGGGCTTCGATGGCCGCGACGATGGCGTCGTGCGCATCGCTGTGGCCCAGAAAGTCGAGCATCAGCGCCGCCGACCAGATCTGGCCGATCGGATTCGCGATGCCTTTGCCCGCGATGTCGGGCGCCGAGCCATGCACCGGCTCGAACAGGCTCGGCCATTCACGCGTCGGATTCAGGTTGGCCGAGGGCGCGATGCCGATCGTGCCGGTGCAGGCCGGGCCGAGGTCGGACAGGATGTCGCCGAACAGATTGCTCGCCACAACGACGTCGAACTGCTGCGGCCGCTGCACGAAATGCGCCGTCAGGATGTCGATGTGGAACTGGTCCACGGCGACCTCGGGGTAGGCCCTGGCCATCTCCGCCACGCGCTCGTCCCAGTAGGGCATCGTGATCGCGATGCCGTTGCTCTTGGTCGCCGAGGTCAGCTTGCGCCTTGGCCGGCGCATCGCCTGCTCGAAGGCGAACTTGAGCACACGGTCGACGCCGACGCGCGACATCACCGTCTCCTGGATCACGATCTCGCGCGGCGTGCCGGCGTACATGCGGCCGCCGACGCTGGAGTATTCGCCCTCGGTGTTCTCGCGCACGATCAGCATGTCGATCGCACCCGGCGCCAGGGCCTGGCCCTGGCGGTCGACCAGGGGGCTGCGGATGCCGGGCATCAGGCGCGCCGGGCGCAGGTTGACGTACTGGTCGAACTCGCGGCGGAACTTCAGCAAGCTGCCCCAGAGCGAGACATGGTCGGGCACCAGGGCCGGCCAGCCGACGGCGCCGTAGAAGATCGCCGTGTGGCCGCCGATGCGGTCCTTCCAGTCGGGCGGCAGGTAGTCGCCATGCCGCTGCCAGTACTCGACGCAGGCGAAGTCGAATGGGTCGATCTGCAACGCGATGCCGAAGCGGCGCGCCGCGGCGTCGAGCGCGCGCAGGCCCTCGGGCATGACTTCCTTGCCGATGCCGTCACCGGCCAGGACGGCGATGTGATGCGTGCTCATGGTGCAGTGCTCATGGTGGATTCATCGACGCCGTCGTGCCGTGCGCTTCACGCGCCCGCACGCGCGTGGCCCGCGCCGACGGCTGCCGGCACGGGCCTGTGCGGAACCACGCTCAGGCTCACGCGCTTTCGTACAGGCGCGTGAGCACGAACTCGCGGTGGCCCAGCGCCTCGGCCGCGGTCAGGCGACCATTGGCGGTGCGCAGCATGCAGTCGAGCAGCATGTCACCGGCACCGTCCATGTTGACTTCGCGCTGCAACAGGCCGGAGGTGTCGACGTCGACATGTTCGCCCATCGTGCGCACCGTCCTCGGGTTCGAGCAGATCTTGATCACCGGAACCACCGGGTTGCCGACGATATTGCCCTGGCCGGTGGGGAAGAAGTGCACCACGTAGCCGGCGGCGGCGCACAAGGTCACCATCTCGGCGGCCGCCGAGCTCGACTGCATGAACCACAGGCCCGGGCCGGAAGGTGTCTCGGCGTAGTCGAGCACGCCGTCGACCTTGCACTTCTTGCCGATCTTCTGGATGTTGCCCAGCGCCTTTTCCTCGATCGTCGTCAGACCGCCGGCGATGTTGCCCTTGGTCGGCTGCGAGTCCGACAGGTCGGAGGTCTTGTAGCGGTCGATCATGGCCTGGTACTTGTCGAACATGGCCATGAACTGCTCGCGCACCTGCGGCGTGCGGCAGCGCGCCGCCACCAGGTGCTCGCCACCCGTCAGCTCGCTGGTCTCGCCGAAGCACAGCGTGGTGCCGAGCTTGTAGAGCTTGTCGAAGGCGTTGCCGACCGTCGGGTTGGAGCCGCAACCCGAGGTGGTGTCGGACTCGCCGCATTTGGTCGACACCCACAGCTCGGAGATCGGGCAGGTTTCGCGCTGCTTCTCCGAGGCCCACTGGACGAGTTCGCGGGCGGCCTTGGAGGCGTTCATGATCGTCGCGTGATCGCCGTTGCGCGAGATCGAGAAGCTCTGCACCGGCTTGCCGGTCTTGGCGATGCCGTCGGCCACCAGCTGGGTCCAGGCCGGCTCGATGCCGATCACCACCACGGCGGCGACGTTGGGGTTGGACCCGGTGCCGATCAAGGTGCGGAAATGCAGCTCCAGATCGGCGCCGAACTGCAGGCGGCCGTAGGGGTGCGGCAGGGCCATCGTGCCCTTGATGTTGTTGGCGACGGCCTCGCAGGCGGCATTCGAGATGTCGTCCACCGGCAGGATGATGACGTGGTTGCGCACGCCGACGCGGCCGTTTTCACGCCGGTAGCCGAGGAAAGTGGTCTTCTTGCTGATCATGGGTTGTCCTTGTGGGTTCTGAGGGGCGCCGGCGCGGCTCTCAAGCAAAGGTGGCGCTGCCGCTTTGCCTGACCCCCGCGGGGGGCGGGCCGGGCTGGCCCGGCTGGCCTGGCCTTGGGGCGCTCACCAGCGCTTGGTCTTGACGTTGTGCACGTGCAGGTGCTCGCCCGCCTTGATCGGCGCAACGACGCGGCCGATGTCCACGCCGTACTTGATCACGGTGTCGTCCTTCTTCAGATCCTTCAGCGCCACCTTGTGGCCGATCGGGATCTCGCTGCGGGTGGCCAGCGACATCATCGTGTCCTGCTCCATCACCCAGCCGCTCAACTTGGCGCCCTTCTTGACACCCTCGACGACGACGGTGCCCACCGAGTCACCGTCCTCATGCACTACAAAATGAATCATCTCTGGTCTCCAAGCGCGCAGCCCACCGAGGCCACACAAGGCGCACATCGTAGCGACATGGTGCATCAAGACAACCAAGTCATTCAGATGACTTGCATCTTTGTCGCCCATGGCGTTTGATCGCCCCTTGCGAGCCCTGGACAGGAAGATGCCGAAGACCCGCCAAGAAGCGCTGTTCAGCCCGATCGCCCACGAGGCGGCAGGCACCCCGCTGTATCGCATCGTCGTGCGCCGGCTGATGGCGGCGATCGAGTCGGGTGCGCTGCCACCCGGCGCGACGCTGCCCAGCGAGTCGGTGCTCGCCGGCCAGTTCGGCGTCTCGATCGGCACCCTGCGCCAGGCCGTCGGCGAGATGGTGGCCGGCCATCTGCTGATGCGGCGCCAGGGTCGCGGCACCTTCGTCGCCCATCACGATACCGAGCGCTTCCTGTTCCAGTTCTTCCACATCGAGCGTGCCGATGGCCTGCGCGAAGCGCCCGACGTCGAGACGATCCGGTTCGAACGCGGCCGGCTTGACGACGACGCCGCCGAGGCGCTGGGGGCGCGGCCCGGCGACGCCGCGTGGCAGGTTGAGAACCGTCTGCTGCTGCAGGGTCGGGCCCTGGTGCACGACCGACTTGCGCTGCCCGCCGCGCTGTTCCGCGGTCTGACCGAAAAGCGCTTCCTCGATCGGCCGGGCACGATCTACCGGCTCTACCAGGACGCCTTCGGCATCACCGTGCTGCGTGCCCGCGAGCGCGTGCGCGCCGTGCCGGCGAGCCACGACATCGCGCGCGCCCTGGGCGTGGCGCGCGGCACGCCGGTGCTCGAAGTGCGGCGCACCGCGCTGAGCTTCGGCGACCGGCCGGTGGAGTACCGCGTCTCGACCATCGTCAGCGGCAGCCACGAATACGTGCACACCCTGGACCGGTCCTGATCCGGCCTTGAACGGGCGCTGTTCAAGCCATGTTCCGGGGTTTGGCGGCCGTCGAATCGACGTAAGCTCCGACCATGGACGACAAACTCGCAGACATGCGTGCGCGCAACTTTCCCAGCGCACACGACGAAGCCACGTCACTCAAGCCGGTGGACCGCTATTCGGGCCCGGAGAGCTCCTATCGCCTGGCTTTCACCGACGAGGCCTTTCTGCTGCGCGAAGAGTTGCGCCCGGTGCGCATGCAGCTCGAACTGCTCAAGCCCGAGATGGTGCAGCGCGAACAGGGCATCGAGTCGACGATCGTCATCTACGGCAGCGCGCGCATCGCCGCGCCCGAGGACGCCCTGGCCCGGCTCGCCGAGGCCGAGGCGCTCGGCGATGCCGCGGCGCTGACGCGCGCCCGGCATGCGCTGCACATGAGCCGCTACTACGAAGAGGCCCGCCGCTTCGCCGCGCTGGTCACCGAGCGCACGCGCAGGCTCGACACGCCGGTGGTCATCGTCACCGGCGGCGGCCCCGGCATCATGGAAGCCGGCAACCGCGGCGCCTTCGAGATCGGCGGCAAGAGCATCGGGCTGAACATCGTGCTGCCGCACGAACAGGCGCCCAACGCCTACATCACGCCAGAGCTGTGTTTCCAGTTCCACTACTTTGCACTGCGCAAGATGCACTTCCTGATGCGCAGCATCGGCCTGGTGTGTTTCCCCGGCGGGTTCGGCACTCTGGATGAACTGTTCGAGGTGCTCACCCTGCAGCAGACCGGCAAGGTGCGCCGGCGGCCGGTGGTGCTGGTCGGGCGCGACTTCTGGTCGCGCCTGATCGACTTCGACTGGCTGGTCGAGACCGGCATGATCTCGCCCGGCGACGAGAAGTTGTTCAGCGTCGTCGACACCGCCGACGAAGCCTGGGAGGTGCTGTGCGGCTGCTACGGCTTCGACGCCGTCCCGTCGCAGACCGGGGCCTTCGCCGACGACATCTGAGGGCCGGCCCGCAGCGTTCAGCGCGCGGCCGCGCTCGCCGAGGGCTCGGCCGCATGCACCGCGGACTGCTCGATGCGCCACTGCAGCCGGATGCGCTCGGCCGTGGCATCGTTGAGCGCCGCTTCCAGCCGCTGCAGGCGCCAGCGCAGCGCCCTGATCTCGGGGTCGGGTCCGCTGGGCGGGACGGGCCGGCTCGCCAGCTCGGCCTGCAGCGCGCGCAGCTCGGTCTCCAGTCGCGCCAGCTGCGCGGCCATGCCGATCTGCAGTTCGCCCTGGCTCACCTGGGTGGCGATCAATGGCGCCAGCCGGCGCTGCAGATGCGGCGTCAGCTCGGCCCATGTCACGCCACGCAGCGACAGGGCCAGCACCACCGCCAGCGTCCCGACCAGCAGCGACAGCAGCACGGCCCAGCGCAGCCGCCGGCTGCGGCGCAGCAGCTCGGACTGCACGGCCGCTTCGACGGCCGAGGTCCATTCGCTGGCACTGGTGGGTTGGCGGGCCATCGGCGGCGGGCGCTCAGCCCTTGCTGCGCGGCACCCGTCCCATCAGGTAGAACTCGTCGTTGGGCCGCATCGCGCTCAGGTTGGCCAGGCGGTTGCTCAGGCCGAAGAAGGCGGTGATCGCGCCGATGTCCCAGATGTCCTCGTCGTCGAAGCCATGGGCGTGCAGGGCCGCAAAATCGGCCTCGTCGACGCTGTGCGAGGCGCTGCAGACCTTGAGCGCGAAGTCCAGCATCGCGCGCTGGCGCGGCGTGATGTCGGCCTTGCGGTGGTTGACCGCCACCTGGTCGGCCAGCAGCGGCTTCTTCTCGTAGATGCGCAGGATCGCGCCATGCGCGACCACGCAGTACAGGCATTGGTTCACCGCCGAGGTGGCAACGATGATCATCTCGCGGTCGCCCTTGCTCAGACCGCCGGTTTCCTTGAGCAGCAGCGCGTCGTGCCAGGCCATGAAGGCGCGCCACTCGGCCGGGCGGTGCGCCAGGGCCAGGAACACGTTCGGCACGAAGCCGGCCTTGGCCTGCACCTCCAGGATGCGTGCACGCAGGTCGTCGGGCAGGTCCTCGAGCTGGGGCACGGGGAATCGGGAGATGGCGGTCATGGCGGGGGTGCTCCGGTGGCGATGGTCGAGCGCCCGATGCTAGTCGTGCTGCGCCCAGCCGGGCTCAGCCGGCCGTGAGCTGGCTGGCCAGCAGGGTCGCGATGCCGAGGAAGGAAAAGAAGCCGACGACGTCGGTCACCGTGGTCAGGATGATCGACGAGGCCAGCGCCGGATCCTGCCCGAAGCGCTGCAGCAGCACCGGCACCAGGGCGCCGGCCAGGCCGGCGACGAGCATCGAGATCACCATCGCCAGCATGCAGACCATCATCAGGCCGAAGGAGCCGCTCCAGACGTAGACGCCGGCCCCGGCGGTGAGCGCCACCGCCAGGCCGTTGACGATGCCCACCGCGGCCTCCTTGCCCACCACCCGCGGCCATTGGCGCAGACCGATCTCGCGCAGCGCCAGCGCGCGCATCGTCACCGCCAGCGCCTGGGCGCCGGCGTTGCCGCTCTGCCCGGCCACCACCGGCAGCAGCACCGCCAGCGCGGTGAACTGCGCGATCGTGTGCTCGAAGAGCCCGACCACCGAAGCCGCCAGAAAGGCCGTCAGCAGGTTGATCTGCAGCCAGGGCAGGCGGCGGGCGACGGCGAAGCCGGGCGTGGACAGGGCGCGCTCGTCGCGGCTGGCGCCGACCATGGTCTGGATGTCGAGACTGGTCTCGGCCTCCAGCGCGCTCATCAGCGCGGTCTGGCGGATGACGCCGACGTAGCGGCCCTCGAGGTCGACCACCGGCATCTCCGTGATCGGCTGCTGCACGAGCTGGTCGACCCAGTCTTCGCGCGGGTCCAGGTCGTTCGCGACGACGACGATGGGGCGCAGCACCTCGGACAGCGGTGTGGCGTCATCGGTCACCGCGAGGTCCTGGATCTCGACCCGACCGGTCAGCAGGCCACCGTCGTCGACGACGAAGAGCTCGCGCAGGCCGCGCGGGCGCACCTCGCGCAGCCGGGCCAGGGCCTGGCCGATGTCGACATCGTGGCGCAGCGGCGGCACACGCGGATCCATCATTGACCCGGCGCTGCCCTCGGGGTAGGCGAGCAGCGCACGCAGTTCCTGTGCCACCGGCACCGGCAGGGCCGCCAGGCGCTGCGCCCGCTCGGCTTCGTCGAGCTGGCGCAGGGCGGCGCAGGCGGCGCGCGGCGCCACTTCGGCGAGCACATGCGCCACCAGCGCCGGCGGCCACAGCTGCAGCAGTTCGACGCCGATGTCGGCGGCGAGCAGCGGCCAGCAGCGCGCCAGCGCCAGCACGGCGCCCACGTCCTGCGCCGCCAGCTCGGCAAGCTGGCCCGCGGCGGCGGCGCGCGGCATCAGCTCGATGGCGCGCGCCGCCTCGCGCGGATGGTCGAGCAGGAAGCGGCGGCCGAGCGCCTGCCGCGCGTCCGCGGTGACGGTGTTCATCGCGGCGCCTGCGGCGGGACGGGGGCGGCGGGGGATGTGGCCGGGGGCGCGAACAGGCCGCACAGCCATTCGGCGAGGCCGGCCACCGCCCGCCAGTAGGCCCCGCCGGCCCAGCCGAGCGCGGTCTCGGCGGGCAGCGTCGGCGCGGGCTTGGGTGCCCCCTGCAGGGCCAGCTGCGAGACCAGGCCGAGCAGGCGGCCGTCGTTGTCCAGCACCGGCCGCCGAAAGCCGTCACGCCAGCCGGCGGCGGCGAGCGCGGCGGCGGCCGGCATCAGCGCGGGCAGCGCCGTCAGCGGCTGACACCAGCGCAGCAGGCGGTCGCCCGGATGCGCCATCAGCAAGGCACCCACCGGCACGCCGCCGAGCAGGCCCTGCAGGCCGCCGTCCACCAGGACCAGATCCTGGGCCCGACCCGCTTCGTGCAGCGCGGCCACCGCCTGCGCCACCGTGGCCTGCGGGCCGAAGCTGAGCGCGGCCGTGTCCGTCAGCGCGCCGACCGCGTCCGGCGGGTACTGCATCAGCGCCTGCAGGGTCAGCGCCTGGCGCGTGGGCAGCAGCGCCAGCCAGGCGGTCCGCCGCGGCGCCGGCAGCGCACGCAGCACGGCGGCCGCGGCCACCGAAGGCAAGGCCGCGAGCAGGGCCGCGGCAGCGGTGTCTTCCAGCACCAGCAAGGCCTGGCCGACGGCCGCGGGCCGCATCAGCGCGGCACAGGGCGCGGCCAGGCGCGCCGGCAGCTCGGCCCAGAGTGCCGCCACCTGCACCGCCGGCAAGGGGTCGAGCACGAGGGCCGCCTCCTGCGGGTGCGCGTGCAGGTAGGCCAGGGTCAGCGCGTCGGCCTCAGCCATCAGCGCCGTCCTGGAGTCCGGACAATTCCTGCAGCGGCTCGCGGCTGAACAGATGACCAGGCAGCGCGGCGCGGCCGGCTGCGGTCTCGATGAGCATCACGTCGGCCTGCAACTGCAGCACGCGGCCCTCGAGGCCGGCGATGCGGATGCGCTGGCCCGGCTGCACGCGGCGGCGCAGCTGCTGCATGCCGATCAGGTTGGCGACATGCGATCGCGCCCCCAGGCTGACCGCGACGATGACGCCGCCGGCCAGCGCCAGCCCGAGCGTGCCGGCGAAGATCGCCAGGAAGGTCAGGCGCACCCCCATCTGGTCGGCGCCGACCAGGATCGCCCCGGTGATCACCGCGGTCTGCGCCGCGCGCGCCAGCACCTGGCGCTGCGCCTGCGCCATCGTGCCGCCGGCACCGAGCACCAGGTCGCCGACCACGCGCGCCAGCAGCACGCCGGCGCCGATGATCAGCACCCCGGCCAGCAGGGCCGGGAGATGGTCGACCAGCGGGGCGATCCACGGGGTCAGTGCATTCCAGCCCAGGGCCTGCACCGCGGCGGCGGCAAACACCAGCCACACCACCCAGAAGAGGACCCGGGCGATCCAGCCGCCGTGGCGCTGCAGGCGCAGCCGGGCCGCCCGACCGGGCCCGAGCAGGCGCACGATGCTGAGGTCGAGCGCACCGATCAGGCGTCGCGTGGCCGCAGCCACCAGCCAGCCGACGGCAAGACCGGCCAGCAGCAGGCCGGTGGCCGCCAGCAGATCGGGCAACCAGACCTCGGCGCGGGCCAGCCAGGCGGCGGCCAACTGCTCCAGGCGTGCGGCAAGGCCGGTTTCAGGGTTCACGGTTCGGGTCGGTGACGGGGTCGGGGGAGGCGACGCATCGACCCTAGCCGAAGCGGGAGCCGCTCACAAGCCGGATGCGGCATCAGGTTCTGAACTGCATCGCGTGCAGCCGCGCATACAGTCCGCCGTGGGCGATCAGTTCGGCGTGCGGCCCCTGCTCGACGACGCGGCCGCCTTCGATGGCCACCACCCGGTCGGCGTGCTCGATGGTCGACAGGCGGTGCGCGACGACGATCGTCGTGCGCCCGCGCATCAGCTGCTCCAGCGCCGCCTGCACCGCACGTTCACTTTCGGTGTCCAGCGCCGAGGTGGCTTCGTCGAGCAGCAGCACCGGCGCGTCCTTGCAGATCGCGCGCGCGATCGCCAGGCGCTGGCGCTGGCCGCCGCTGAGCTGGCTGCCGTTGTGGCCGATCATGGTGTCCAGGCCCTGCGGCAGGCCCTCGGCGAACTGAAGCAGCTGCGCGCTCGCCAGCGCCGCGCGAATCCGTTCGGGCGGCAGGTCGGCACCCAGCGACACGTTCGCCGCCACGCTGTCGTTGAACAGCACCACGTCCTGGCTGACGAGGGCGAACTGACGGCGCAGCGCAGCCGTGGCCCAGTCGCCGACCGGCACGCCGTCGAGCATCACACGGCCCTCGGAGGCCTCGACGAAGCGCGGCAGCAGATTCACCAGCGTGCTCTTGCCGGCGCCCGAGGGGCCGACCAGGGCCACCGTCTCGCCGGCACGCACCGTCAGGTCCAGGCCGTCGAGCGCCGGCAGGCCGTCTTCACGGTAGCGCAGCTTCACGCCCAGCAACACGATCTCGCCGCGCGCGCGGCCGGGGTCGTGGCTGCCGCCGGTTTCGCGCGGCGATTCGTGCATCAGGTCCAGGCCGCGCTCGATGGCGGCCAGCCCGCGCGTGATCGGCGCCACCACGTCGGCCAGGTGGCGCAGCGGCGAGACGATCATCAGCATCGCGGTGATGAAGGCCACGAAACCGCCCACCGTGCCGCCGGCACCCTGGCTCTGCCACAGCGCGATCACGATCACCGTGCTCAGCGCGCAGGCCGCGAGCACCTGGGTCAGCGGCGTGATCGCGGCCGACGAGGCCACCACCTTCATCATCAGCCGGCGCAGCCGCTCGCCCTGCGCGCCGAAGCGCCCGGCCTGCGGCCGCTCGGCGCCATGCAGGCGCACGATGCGCCAGGCGAGCACGTTCTCCTCGACCACATAGGCCAGCTCGTCGGTTGCCTGCTGGCCGGCCACCGTGAGCCGGCGCAGGCGCCGGCCCAGATGACGCATCACCACCGCCAGCACCGGGAACAGCAGGCCCACCAGCAAGGTGAGCTGCCAGTTCAGCCACAGCAGATAGGCGAGCAGCGCGACCAGGGTCAGCGAATCCTTGGCCAGGGTCAGCAGCGCATTGATCAGCATCGTCGCGCCCTGCTGCACCTCGTAGACCACGGTATTGGTCAGCTGGCTGGCCGACTGGCGCGTGAACAGCGCGGTAGGCGCGGCCAGCAAATGCGCGAACAGGTCGTCGCGCAACGCCAGCACCGCGCGCTGCGCCGCCCAGGCAAGGCCGAACTGGGCGACGAATCCGGCCAGCCCGCGCAGCGCGAACAGCCCGACGATGACCACCGGCACCCACCACAGCGGCCAGTCACGGGCCTGGCCGAAACCCTCGTCGAGCAGGGGCTTGAGCAAGGCCGGGATCGCCGGCTCGGTGGCCGCACCGACCGCCGCGCCGGCCAGGGCACCGAGCAGACCTCGGCGACCGGGGCGCAGATAAGGCCGGAGTCGGGCAAGGCGCTGGGACAGGGTCGGCATGGCGGGGTCGGGGCCGATTATCGGGGCTGCCTACAATCGACCGGGTGAACCAAAGGCAATCTCAAGGATCCACGCCCTCCATGCATGTGGACCCCCGACGCAGAGCCCTGCTCAAGACTGCCGCCCTGACATCCGCGATGTCGGCCGCCGTCCCGGCCTGGGCGCAGTTCCGTATCGAGATCACCGGCGTCGGCGCGACGCAGGTGCCGATGACGGTGGTCGACTTCCGAGACGAGGGCACGGCCGGCATCGGCCTGGCCGCCATCGTGCGTGCCGACCTGCTGCGCAGCGGGCTGTTCCGCCTCATCGAGCCCGGTGCCTTGCCGGTGCCGCTGGACGAACGCAGCCTGCCGCCGCTGGCGGACTGGAAGGCGCGCGGCGCCGATGCGCTGGTCGCGGGCTCGGTGACCCGGCTCAGCGACGGGCGCTTCGACGTGCGCTACAAGCTCTGGGACGTGGTGCGCGGCGAGGAACTGATCGGCCAGAGCCAGACCGTCGTCGCCGGCGACCTGCGGCTGGCGGCGCACCACATCGCCGACGAGATCCACCAGAACCTGGTCGGCGAGGCGGGCGTCTTTTCCACCCGCATCGCCTACGTCGTGCAGCAGGGGCCGCGCTACGCCCTGCTCGTCACCGACGCCGACGGCGAAAACGCCCAGGTGGCGCTGAACAGCCTGGACCCGATCATCTCGCCGGCCTGGTCGCCCGATGGCAAGCAACTGGCCTATGTGTCCTTCGAAAGCCAGAAGGCCGTGGTCTGGGTGCAGGACACGGCCAGCGGCCGGCGGCGCAAGCTGGCCGACTTCCCGGGCTCGAACAGCGCACCGGCCTGGTCGCCCGACGGGCAGACGCTGGCGCTGGCCCTGTCGCGCGGCGGGCTGACCCAGGTCTGGCGCATGCCGGCGGCCGGCGGCACGCCGCAGCGCCTGACCGACACCCGCGCCATCGACACCGAACCGGTCTACACCGCCGACGGCCGGCAGATCTACTTCGTCAGCGACCGCGGCGGCGGCCCGCAGATCTACCGCATGCCGGCCGAGGGCGGCGCGGCCGAGCGTGTGACCTTCGACGGTGACTACAACATCAGCCCCACGCTGGCCCCGGCCGGGCGCACGATGGCCTATGTCTCGCGGGTCGACGGTGCCTTCAAGCTGATGACGCTGGACCTCGAGAGCGGCACCGTGCGCGCGCTGACGGCGAGCCGCGACGACGAGAGTCCGAGCTTTGCGCCCAACGGCCGGCTGATCGTCTACGCCACCCGGCTCGAAGGCCACGACGTGCTGATGACGACCACCCTGGACGGCCGCATCAAGACGCGTCTGCTGACCAGCGGTGCCGACGTGCGTGAACCGGCCTGGGGGCCTTTCGGCCGCTGACCGCCCCTTCAAACCCGATCCGACAAGGAGAACTCAATGACGCTTCGACTGCCCACCCTGCTCAGCACCCTGGCGGCGGCGGCCCTGCTGGCCGCGTGTTCGTCGCCGGTCAAGCTCGACGAGCCCAAGGCCGCCACGCCGGCGCCGGTGACGCAGGCCGGCCCCTCGACCACCACGCCGGCGCCGGCGCAAGCGCAGGCCACGCCGCAGTCCGGCGTGACCACCGTCGACCTCGAGCGCCAGCGCGCCGAGGCCGAAGCCGCCGCGCGCGCGTCGGCTGCGCTGGCCAATCTGCCGCGCGTGATCTACTTCGACTACGACAGCTTCCTGCTGCATGCCGAGGACAAGCCGGTGCTCGAGGGTTACGCCAAGGCGCTGAGCGTCAAGCGCGACATCAAAATGAGCCTGCAGGGCCATGCCGACGAGCGCGGCGGCCGCGAGTACAACCTGGCCCTGGGCCAGAAGCGCGCCGAGGCCGTGGCCCGCGCGCTCGAACTGCTGGGCGTGAACGCCAGCCAGCTCGAGGCGGTGAGCTTCGGCAAGGAGCGCCCGGCCGACCCGGGACACACCGAAGCCGCCTGGGCGAAGAACCGCCGCGTTGAACTGAAGGACCGCTGAGGTGCACACGCTGCAGTGGCGCCCGCGGGTCGCAGCGGCCGTCCTGATGCTGGTCGGGTCGGCCAGCCAGGCCGGCCTGTTCGACGACGAGGAGGCGCGCAAGGCCATCCTGGACCTGCGCGCGCGCATCCAGGCCACCGACGATGTCTCGCGCAAGGCGCTCGGCGAACTCGGCGCCACGAATGCCCAGCTGGTGGAACAGGTGGCCTCGCTCAAGCGCAGCCTGCTCGAGCTGAACAACCAGCTCGAGGCCCTGCGCGGCGAGGTGGCCAAGCTGCGCGGCGACGGCGAACAACTGCTGCGCGACGTGGCCACGCTGCAGCAGACGCAAAAGGACGCGAACCAGAATTTCGACGACCGGCTGCGCAAGCTGGAGCCGCTCAAGGTGGCGCTGGACGGGCGCGAATTCGTCGCCGGCGCCGACGAGCGCAAAGCCTACGACGCGGCCATCGCCGCCATCCGCAACGGCGAGTTCGACGCCGCGGCCAAGGCACTCACCGACTTCCAGGAGCGCTGGCCGACCAGCGGCTATGGCGCCTCGGTCGGCTTCTGGCTCGGCAACGCGCTGTACGGCAAGCGCGACTACAAGGGCGCGATCAGCGCCTTCCGCGCACTCGTCAAGGCCAGCCCCGAGCACCCGAAGGCGCCGGAGGCCCTGCTCGCGCTGGCCAACAGCCAGGCCGAGATGAAGGACAACCGCAGCGCCCGGCGCACGATCGAGGAACTGCTCAAGAGCTACCCCGACTCCGAGGCGGCCGTGGCCGGCAAGGAGCGGCTGGCCGCGCTGAAATAACGGCCGCGCCGCAGCGATCCCCGGGGCCCGCTGGCCAGATCGCCGATGCGCGGCCGGCGCGCCGCAAACCGCGACAATCGGCGCGCGATGCAACCCGATGAACTCTCCGCTCTGGTCGACCAGGTGCTCTGGGCCGCGTTTGCCCTGGGCCTGGTCTTCGGTGCGGTCGCGCAGCGCGCCCATTTCTGCACCATGGGCGCGATCGCCGACATCGTCACGATGGGCGACTGGACACGCATGCGCATGTGGGCACTGGCCGTGGCCGTGGCCACGCTGGGCTTCAGCACGATGGCCGCGCTGGGCTGGGTGAATGCCACCGACAGCGTGTATGCGCGGCCGCAACTGATCTGGTTGTCCAACGCCGTCGGTGGCGCCTTGTTCGGCTTCGGCATGGTGCTGGCTTCGGGCTGCGGCAGCAAGACCCTGGTGCGCATCGGCGGTGGCAGCCTGAAGGCCCTGGTGGTGTTCTGCGTGCTCGGGCTGGCCTCGTACGCGACCCTGCGCGGCGTCAGCGCGGTCTGGCGCGTCGAGACCCTGGACCGCGTGACGCTCGAGTTTCCGGGCGGGCAGGACCTGCCCACGCTGCTGCAGCATGCGAGCGGCCTGGCGCGGCCCTGGGCCGTGGCCCTGCTCGGCGGGGGCTTCGGTCTGGCCCTGACCGCCTGGGCCCTGTGGCGCCCCGAGGGGCGCAGTGCGCAGACCCTGCTCGGCGGCCTGGGCATCGGCGCGGTGATCGTCGGGGCCTGGTGGGTGTCGGGCGTGTTCGGCCACCTGGCCGAACACCCGCAGACCCTTGAGGAAACCTTCCTGGCCACCAATACGCGCAGCATGGAGAGCTTCACCTTCGTCGCGCCGATCGCCTACACCCTGGACTGGCTGATCCTGTACAGCGACGCGAACAAACATCTGAGCTTCGGCATCACCAGCGTGGCCGGTGTCATCGCCGGGTCGGCCATCATGGCGCTGGCCACGCGCCGCTTTCGCTGGGAAGGATTCGCCGGCACCGAGGACACCGCCAATCATGTCGTCGGCGCGACGCTGATGGGGATCGGCGGCGTCACCGCCTTCGGCTGCACCGTGGGCCAGGGTCTGTCGGGTCTGTCGACGCTGTCGCTGGGCAGCTTCATCGCGGTGGCCGGCATCATCGGCGGCGCCGTGGTCGGCCTGCACTACCAGGCGTGGCGGCTGGAGCGTCTGCCGTGAACCACAGCGCAACCCCGGTGCCCAACATGCAAGCAGCCGACGACGAACGGCGCTTCGGCGGCCTGCAGCGCCTGTACGGCGAGCCGGCCTACCGACGCCTGCGTGCGCTGACGGTGGCGGTGGTCGGTGTCGGCGGCGTCGGCTCCTGGGTGGCCGAGGCGCTGGCGCGCAGCGGCGTGGCCGGCCTGGTGCTGATCGACCTCGACCATGTGGCCGAGTCCAACGTCAACCGCCAGGTTCAGGCCTTGGGCGCCACCCTGGGTCTGGCCAAGGTGCAGGCCCTGCGCGAGCGCATCGCCGACATCCACCCGGGCTGCCGTGTCGACGCGGTGGAGGACTTCGTCGAACCCGGCAACTGGCCGGCCCTGCTGCCGCGGCCGGTGGACGCGCTGGTCGACGCCTGCGACCAGGTGCGCGCCAAGGCCGTGCTCGCGGCCTGGGCGCGCGAAACCAGGCTGCCCTCGGTCTGCGTCGGTGCGGCCGGCGGCAAGCGGCTGCCGCAGATGCTGGAGGTCGGCGATCTGGCCGAGGCCACCCACGACCCGCTGCTGGCCAGCCTGCGCCAGCGCCTGCGGCGCGAGCATGCGGCGCCGCGCCAGGGCCGCATCGGCCTGCGCTGCGTCTACTCGCGCGAACCGGTGCGCCGGCCCGAGGCGGACTGCCAACTCGACGGCAGCCTGAACTGCAGCGGCTATGGCTCGAGCGTCATGCTCACCGCAGCCTTCGGCATGGCCGCGGCGGCGGCCGTCGTCGAGGCCGCGCTGGCCGCCCAGTTATAATTCCTGGCTCTGCCGAAGGGCGCGGGTCGTTAGCTCAGTTGGTAGAGCAGCGGACTTTTAATCCGTTGGTCGCAGGTTCGAATCCTGCACGACCC
>CAZWUR010000051.1:0-33248 GCA_964637205.1 uncultured Rubrivivax sp. | reverse complement strand
GGCGCCACCGGCAAGATGCAGAAGAACAAGCTGCGCGAGCAGTTCAAGGACTACACGCTGCCAACGGCCTGAGCCCGCGTTCGCTGGCCGCACCGCGCCGACGCGCCGCCCAATCCGGAGACCGCCCCGATGAGAGAGAACCGCCTGCGCACGCTGTGGGCCCAGGACCAGACCGCCGTCAACGGCTGGCTGGCGGTCCCCAATGCCTTCAGCGCCGAGGTCATGGCCCACCAGGGCTGGGACACGCTGACCATCGACCTGCAGCACGGCGTCATCGACTACGCGGCGATGGTCGGCATGCTGCAGGCCATCAGCACCACGCCGACGGTGCCCATCGTGCGCGTGCCCTGGCTCGAGCCGGGCATCGTGATGAAGGCCCTGGACGCCGGCGCCTACGGCGTCATCGCGCCGATGGTCAATACGCGCGAGGACGCGCAGAAGCTGGTCGCCTGGACCCATTACGCACCGCAGGGCACGCGCAGCTTCGGGCCGGTGCGCGCCGCGCTGTACGGCGGCGCCGACTATCCGGTGCAGGCCAACCGGACCATCGTCGCCTTCGCGATGATCGAGACGGCGCAGGCGCTGGACAACCTGGACGCGATCCTCTCGGTCGAGGGCCTGGACGCGATCTACATCGGCCCGTCGGACCTGTCGCTGGCCCTGGGCTGCAAGCCGGTGTTCGACGATGTCGAACCGCGCGTCGCCGAGGCCATCGCGCACATCGTGCAGCGTGCGCAGGCGCATGGCGTCAAAGCCGGCATCCACAACGGCCGGCCCGATGTCGCGCTGGCGCGCATCGCCCTGGGTTTTCGCTTCGTCACCCTGAGCTCGGACGCGCGCATCCTGGCGGCCGGATCGCAGGAACTGCTCGGGGCCATGCGCCACAGGCTCTGAGCACTTGTGATGATCCGGGTCGCCGAGCGGCCGGGCAGCCGGCCCGGTGTTGCCCGGGGTTGACATGGCGCAAGGCAGGTCGCGCCGGGCATGGTGACAGTCGGGGCAACAGATCAGCAGCCCGGTCATGAACGCCATCGCCCCCTCCAACGACGCCCCGACTGCCGTGCGTGGCACCGTCCAGGTGCCCTGGCCGGCACTGCTCGGGCCCCTCGCCGCCAATGATGCGCAGGCCCTGGACCAGCTGGCCCAGGTGCGCCGCGTCGGCGAGACCCGCCGCATCTTCACGCGTGGCGAAGCGGCAGCTTCGCTCGTGGCCCTGGTCGATGGCCAGGCGGCCTGTGGTTTGTGGCAGGGCGAGCGCGGCCTGGCCGCCGAGCGGGTGCTGCATGCGCCGGCCTGGCTGGCGCTGGCCAGCCCCTGGACCGACGGCCACCACGGCTGCGATGCGGTGGCGCAGAGCGCGGTGCTGCTCGCCGAGCTGCCGCTGGAGCCGCTGCGCATGCTGCTGACCCGCCATCCGATGCTGGCCCTGCGCTTCACCGACGCCCTGGCACGCGAGGTCGGGCGCCTTGAACTGCGCCTGCACGAGCTGATGCACAAGGACGCCGGTGCACGCCTGGCGGCCTGGATCTGCGCCCAGTTCGCCGGCCGGCCGCAGCCCTCGGTGCTGCGCCTGGCCGAGCGCAAGCGCGACATCGCGTCGCAGCTCGGCATGACGCCGGAAACCCTGTCGCGCCTGATGCGCAGCCTGTCCGACCGCGGCCTGATCGCGGTCAGCGGCTACACCGTGCGGGTGCTTGACGCACAGGGTCTGCGCGGTCTCGCCGGGGTCTGAGCACACTCCGGCCCTGGGCCGCCGGGCCGCGCCGGCCGGCCTGCCGTGCACGTCAGCGCGGCGATTCCGGCCGTCCTGGTTGAAACAGCCGCCGCCTGTGCGCAGCAATGCGTCCGGGTTGCCCCGGCTTGTCGGCCGCCCTTGTGCGGGCAATAGTCACCCCTCTAGCCCCGCGTGACGGGGTGGCCCGGACCATCATACGGAGACAGCCCATGAGCCCGAACGATTCCTCCCGCATGCCCGCAACCGACGCCAAGCCGCCCGCGTCGCGGCGCAGCTTCCTGGGCGCCGCCGTCGGCGGCGTCGCCGGCGCCGCGGCGATGACGGTCCCGATGGTCTCGGTCGCGCAGAGCACGATCGTGTTGAAGATGCAGGGCGCCTGGGGCGCCAAGGACATCTTCAACGAGATGGCCGAGGAGTACGTCAAGCGCGTCAACGAGATGGCTGGCGGTCGCCTGCGCATCGACTACCTGCTCGGCGGCGCCGTCGTCAAGCCCTTCGAGGTCATGGATGCGACCAGCAAGGGCGTGATCGACGCCTGCCACGACGTGCCGGTGTACTGGTACGGCAAGAGCAAGGTTGCGTCGCTGTTCGGCTCCGGCCCGATCACGGGCTGCGACGCACCGCAGACCCTGGCCTGGATCTACCGCGGCGGCGGCCTGGAGATGTACCAGGAACTGCTGAAGAAGATCAACCTCGACGTGGTCGGCTACTTCGCGATGCCCATGCCGACCCAGCCGCTGGGCTGGTTCAAGAATCCGGTCAAGACCGCCGACGACATGAAGGGTCTGAAGTACCGCACGGTGGGTCTCGCCGCCGACCTGATGCAGGAAATGGGCGTGAAGGTCACCCAGTTGCCGGGCGGCGAGATCGTGCCGGCGATGGACCGTGGCGTGATCGACGCTTTCGAGTACAACAACCCGACCTCGGACCGCCGTTTCGGCGCCCAGGACGTGGCCAAGAACTACATGCTGGGCAGTTTCCACCAGGCAATGGAGTTTTTCGAGATCGGCTTCAACAGGAAGAAGCATGATTCCCTGCCGAAGGACCTGCAGGCCATCCTGCGCTACAGCGCCGAGGCGGCATCGTCGTCGAACTGGTGGACCGCGATGGACAACTACTCGAAGGACCTTGACGGGCTGATCACGCAGGAAAAGGTCAATGTGTTGCGCACGCCGAAGTCGGTCTTCGAGGCCCAGTTGAAGGCCTGGGATGTGGTGGCCAAGAAATTGTCCGACGAGGATCCGTTCTTCAAGAAGGTGGTCGAAAGCCAGCGCGCCTGGTCCAAGCGCGTGGCCAAGTACATGTTCCTCAACGAAGCCGACTACCGACTCGGCTACGAGCACATCCACGGCAAGATCCCGGGCATGTCCTGAGATCGCAGCGTTGGGATCGTCACCAAGGGAGGCCAGGGCCTCCCTTGCTTTTGGGAATCGAACAATGAACCGACCGCAATCTCATGACGCCCGCGGCCCGCGGAGCGCGCCCGGCACCCTTCGGACAACGGGCGGGTGCTGAAGTGATCCGCGCCGTCGTCAAGACGATCGACCTGCTCAACAAGTCGATCGGTCATGCCTTCGCCTGGTGCATCGTCATCCTCACCCTGGGCATCAGCTACGAGGTCTTCGTGCGCTACGTGCTGAACGACCCGACGAGCTGGGCCTTCGACCTGAGCTACATCCTGTACGGTGCGCTGTTCCTGATGTGCGGCGCCTATACCCTGTCGCGCGGCGGCCATGTGCGCGCCGACATCTTCCAGCGCCGCTGGCGGCCGCGCACGCAGGCTTCGCTCGAGCTCCTGCTCTACTTCATCTTCTATTTCCCGGGTGTGCTGGCGCTGGTGATTGCCGGCTGGGGCTACGGGCACGAGTCCTTCGTGATCAAGGAGGTCAGCGTGAACAGCCCGGTCGGGGTGCCGATCTGGCCGCTGAAGATGCTGATCCCGGCCGCCGGCGTGCTGCTGACGCTGCAGGGCATTGCCGAGGTGCTGCGCTGCATGCTGTGCCTGACCGAAGGCGCATGGCCGGCGCGGCTGCACGACGTCGATGAACTCGAGAATCAGCTGATCCAGCTGCACACCAGCGAGCAGGCCAAGGGGATTCACCAATGACGAATCCACAGCTCGCGATGCTGATGCTGGGCATCTTCATCTTCATCATCCTGCTCGGCTTCCCGATCGCCTTCACCTTGATGGCGATGGGCGTGGCCTTCGGCTTTTACGCCTACTTCACGCCCGACCAGTCCTTCTTCGACAACCGCGTCTTCTACCTCTTCACGCAGAACACCTTCAGCGTGATGAACAGCGACATCCTGGTCGCGGTGCCGCTGTTCCTCTTCATGGGCTACATGATCGAGCGGTCGAATATCCTCGACAAGCTCTTCTTCAGCCTGCAGGTGGCGTTTCGTCGCGTGCCGGGTGCGATGGCGATCGCCGCCCTCGTCACCTGCGCGCTCTTCGCCACCGCCACCGGCATCGTCGGCGCGGTCGTCACGCTGATGGGCCTGCTCGCCTTCCCGGCAATGCTGAAGGCCAACTACGACCAGAAGATCGCGGCCGGCGTCATCTGTGCCGGCGGCACGCTCGGGATCCTGATTCCGCCGTCGATCATGCTGATCGTCTACGGGGCCACCGCCGGCGTGTCGGTGGTCAAGCTCTACGCGGCGGCCATGATTCCGGGCTTCCTGCTCGCCGGCCTGTACATGGCCTATGTCGTGACTCTGGCGATCACGCGCCCCAAGCTGATGCCCAAGCTGCCGAGCGACCAGGGCAACATGCCTTTCGCCGAGGTGGTGCTGCTGCTGCTCAAAGCCTTCGTGCCGCTGGCGGTGCTGATCATGTCGGTGCTCGGCGCGATCCTGTTCGGCCTGGCCACACCGAGCGAGGCGGCAGCGATCGGCGCCCTGGGCTCGGTCGTGCTGGCGGCGCTCTACCGGGCCATGTCCTGGCCCAAGCTGCGCGAGGCGGTCTACCTGACGGCGCGCACGACGGCGATGGTCTGCTATCTGTTCGTCGGCTCGTGGACCTTCTCGTCGATCTTCAGCTACCTCGGCGGCGAAGGTGTGGTCAAGGATTTTGTGCTCGGCATGGACCTGACGCCGCTGAGCTTTCTGCTGATCACCCAGCTCATCATCTTCCTGCTCGGCTGGCCGCTCGAGTGGAGCGAGATCATCATCATCTTCGTGCCGATCTTTCTGCCGCTGCTGCCGCATTTCGGCGTCGATCCGATCTTCTTCGGCATCCTCGTCGCGCTGAACCTGCAGACCTCCTTCCTGACGCCACCGATGGCGATGTCGGCGTACTATCTGAAGGGCATCGCGCCGCCGCATGTGCTGCTGGCGACGATCTTCAAGGGCTGCCTGCCCTTCGTGTCGATGGTCTTCGTCGCGATGGCGGCGATCCACATCTTCCCGAGCCTGGTGAGCTGGTTGCCTGAACTGCTGTACAGCCGATGAGCATCGATCCCGCGACCATCGCCGCGCTCGGTGCCACCGATCTGCAGGCGCGCATCAATGCCGGCGAAGTGTCGAGCAGCGACGTCGCGAAGGCCTTGCTGGCGCGCGTCGACGAGGTCGAGCCGACGGTGCAGGCCTGGGCCTGCCTGGACCGCGCCCATGTGCTGGCGCAGGCCGAGGCCGCCGACGAGTCGCGCGCGCTTGGCGAAGCCACCGGGCCGCTGCACGGCCTGTTCGTCGGCCTCAAGGACATCATCGACACCGCCGACCTGCCGACCGAAGACGGCACCGTGCTCCACGCCGGGCGCATGCCGACCGAGGACGCGACCCTGGTGCGGCGCCTGCGCGCGGCCGGCGGCCTGGTGATGGGCAAGACGGTGACGACCGAACTCGCCACCTATGCGCCCGGCAAGACGCGCAACCCGCATGACCCGGCGCACACACCCGGCGGCTCGTCGAGCGGTTCGGCGGCGGCGGTGGCCGCGGGCATGGTGCCGCTCGCGGTCGGCACGCAGACGAATGGCTCGGTGATCCGGCCTGCATCGTTCTGCGGCGTGTTCGGTTTCAAGCCGAGCGCCGGGCTGATTTCGCGCAAGGGTGTGCTGACGCAGTCGCCGCAGTTCGACGCCGTCGGCGTCTTCGGGCGCAGTCTGGAAGACGTGGCCCTGCTCGCCGAAGTGCTGGCCGGCCACGATGCCGACGACCCGCTGACGCGGCCGCGCGCGACGCCGCCGCTGCTGCGCATGGCCCGCACCGACGCGCCGATGGCGCCGACCCTGGCCTGGGTCGCGACACCGTTCTGGGACCGCGTCGCCCCCGACGCCCAGGCCGCCTTCAGCGAACTGGTCGGCTTGCTCGAAGGCCGCATCGCGCCGTTCGAGCTGCCGCCGAGCGCGGCCGATGCCGTCGATTGGCACTGCACCGTGATGGAGGCCGACATCGCCGGCTCCTTCGAGGCCGAGTACGAACGTGGTCGGGACCAGCTTTCGGCTTCGCTGCGCGCGCAGATCGAGCGCGGACGCCTGACGACGGCGGTCGAATATCGCCGTGCCCTGGCGCGTGCACCGGTGGTGCTCGACAGCTTCGAGACCGTATTCGAACATTTCGACGCCATCGTCACGCCGGCCACCCTGGGCACGGCCCCGAAGGGGCTCGAGTCGACCGGCGACCCGCTGATGTGCACGCTGTGGACCTATCTCGGCCTGCCGGCGCTGAGCCTGCCGCTGCTGCATGGCGAAAACGGATTGCCGATCGGCGTGCAACTGGTCGGCCGGCGCGGCGACGACGCGCGGCTGCTGCGCACCGCGCGCTGGCTGGTACAACAGGTCAACGAGGCCTCGTCATGACGGCCGGGAGACAGGCATGAAGCTCTGGTTCGGACTGCTCGGCGCGGCGATGATGATCGCCTTTCTCGCCAGCTTTGTCCTCAAGGTCAAGGAAACGGCGATGATCGTGGTCGTGCTGATCGGCATCGTGATGATGCTGATCGACCTCTGGCAGGCGCGCAACGAACCCGACGTCTGAGCCTGCCGCCGCGGACGTACCATCCGCGCAGGAGTTTGCCTTCCATGTCATCCGGCCGAATTCTCGTTGCCCAGGGCGGCGGCCCCACGGCGGTCATCAACCAGAGCCTGGTTGGTCTCGTGCTTGAGGCGCGACGCTTCCACGAGGTCACTCGCGTCTATGGCGCCTGCCACGGCGTGCGCGGCATCGTCGACGAAGACTTTCTCGACCTGACGCAGGAGACCCCGCAGCACCTCGAGCGGGTCGCCGCCACGCCAGGCTCGGCACTGGGCAGCACGCGCGACAAACCCGACGGTGCCTATTGCGAAGAGATCTTGCGCGTGCTGCGCGCGCACGCCATCGAGCACTTCTTCTACATCGGCGGCAACGACTCGTCGGACACCGTGCGCATCGTCGCCGAACAGGCCCAGGCCGCCGGCTACCCGCTGCGTGCGGTCCACATTCCGAAGACGATCGACAACGACCTCGTCGGCAACGACCACACGCCGGGATTCCCGAGCGCGGCGCGTTTTGTCGCCCAGGCCTTCGCCGGCGCCAACCTCGACAACGCGGCCCTGCCCGGCGTCTACGTCGGTGTCGTGATGGGGCGCCACGCAGGCTTCCTGACCGCCGCCGGCGCGCTGGGCAGGACCTTCCCCGACGACGGCCCGCACCTGATCTACCTGCCCGAGCGCATCTTCGACATCGACCGCTTCCTGGCCGAGGTGAAGACGGTGCACGATCGTCTGGGGCGCTGTGTGATCGCGGTCAGCGAAGGCATCCACGACGCCCGCGGCACGCCGATCGTGGCGCAGCTCGCCAGACCGGAAGAGCATGACGCGCACGGCAATCTGCAGCTCTCCGGCAGCGGCGCACTCGCCGACCTGCTGTGCGAGCAGATCAAGGCGCGGCTGAAGATCAAGCGCGTGCGCGGCGACACCTTCGGCTACCTGCAGCGCAGCTTCGTCGGATGCGTCAGCGATGTCGACGCATGCGAGGCGCGCGAGGTCGGCGAGCGGGCGGTGCAGTTCGCGCTCTGGGGCGAGCGCAACGGGTCGGTCGCGATCCAGCGCAGCGGCGACTACGCCGTCGACTACAGGCTGCTGGCGCTGGAGACGGTGGCCGGCAAGACGCGCACGATGGAGGATGAATTCATCGCCGCCGGCGGCACCGACATCACCGATGCCTTCCGCCTGTACCTGCGTCCGCTGCTGGGCAGCGGCATGCCCGACGCGCACCGGCTGCGCCGCGTGGCGGTGCCCAGGCTCGGGGCCTGATCGGCCTGGACCGGCGATTGCGGCGTCACAGCGTCCGCCTGGCGTGAGGATTGACGCCTCGGGCACCGAGTACGGTTGACACACGCCGACATGTGCTACACTGCGCCGTTCGACGCCGTGACTGGGCCACTCCGGGCACGACGCTGAGATCGAGTGTTGATCTCTCTTCCAAGGCCAGACTGGTGGACTGCACGGCAGTCTCGATGCACTGGCTGCTCGCGGTTCGCAGCGAATACCCCTGCCAACCCGCCGCCGGATCGAGTTCTTCCGTCGCCGCGCGCCAACCCCGCGCCACACCTGTTTGACCCGGCGTGCCCGTTCCGAGGGCCGCCACAGAAGGATAGTCATCGCTACACCGTTCCGAGTCGGGAAGTATCTCGTCTCCCCGCTGATCCGCGCACTGGGCCGCGGCCGCTTTGCCGCGTCGGTTTCCATCCGTTCCGGCCAGGGCAGCATGACCCACGACCGCGTGATGCGCCTGACCCCCGTCTTTGCCTGCCGCGACACCGCGGCCCGCTTTGCCACCGACCATGCGCTGGCATGGATCGGCGCGCCTGTTGTCCCCCAGGAGTGACCGTTTTGGCCAAAGAAGAACTGATCGAAATGCAGGGCGTCGTCAACGAGATCCTGCCCGACTCGCGATTCCGCGTGACGCTGGAAAACGGCCACACGCTGATCGCCTACACGGGCGGCAAGATGCGCAAGCACCATATCCGCATCCTTGCGGGCGACAACGTGTCGCTGGAGCTGTCGCCCTACGATTTGACCAAGGGCCGCATCACCTTCCGCCATCTTGAGCGTCGCAGCGGCCCGCCGCAGGCGCGCCCGCAGCGTCGCTGATGAGCCGTCGCGCGCAACCCCGAACTTCAGTTTCCGGATCCGGAGACTGCTGTACCGCATCGACCTTCGTCGGTGCACTTTTTGACCCCCATCCGATCCAGGAAATACAGACATGAGCACCGAACAAGGCACCGTCAAATGGTTCAACGAAGGCAAGGGCTTCGGCTTCATTGCCCCGGACAACGGCGGCAAGGACCTCTTCGCCCACTTCAAGGAAATCCAGGGCACGGGTTTCAAGACCCTGCTCGAGAACCAGCGCGTCGAATTCGAAGTGACGCAGGGCCAGAAGGGCCCGCAGGCTTCGAAGATTCGGGTTCTCTGAACCCGTCGAGCCGATGACACTGGCCGGGCCCGCAGGGGCTGGCCAGACCACGGACGCGCCTTCAGGGCGCGTTTTTTTTGATCCGCCGGGATCTGGATCCTGGCGTGATCGACAGCAGTTGCGCCACCACCGCCAGCGCCAGCACCGCCGGTTCCTTGCCTTGGATGCCGGGCAGACCGATCGGGCAGGTCAGGCGCGCGATCATTTCCGGCGCCAGGCCACGCTGCAGGAATCGGTGTTCGAAGCGTGCGCGCTTGCTGGCCGAACCGATCAGGCCCAGCCAGGCGAAGTCGGCACGCCGCAGCACGGCCTCGGTGATGCGCAGGTCCAGGTCGTGGCTGTGCGTGAGGACCAGGAAGTGCGCGCCTGGCGCTGCGCTCGCGACCTCGGCTTCGACGGTGTCGATGCAGCGCGTCTCGAGATGCGGCGGCAGGGCGACGGGTGGGAATTCCGCTTCCCGCTCGTCGATCCAGACGACACGGCATTCGATGTCGGCCAGCAAGCTGACGATCGCCCGCCCGACATGGCCGGCGCCGTAGAGCTGCAACGCAAAGCGCGGCGGCGGTGGCGCGGGCCAGGCGGCCAGTGCGGCCGGGTCCAGCGGCGTGAAGCGCAGGATCAGCGCGCCGCCGCAGCACTGACCCAGCGACGGGCCCAGCGCCACCCGCCAGTCCGCATGCCGGCCGCCGCGTGCACGCGCGATGGCCTCCCATTCCAGGTGCCCGCCGCCGATCGTGCCGGCCACCGCATCCGCCGCCACCAGCATGCGCGTGCCGGTCTCGCGCGGCACGCTGCCGCGGTGGTCGACCACCTCGACCACGCTGGCGGGCCGGCCCTGGGCGCACCAGTCAGCGGCCGTGGCCCGCAGCTGCGTGGGCGTCACCGCAGGGCGTCCAGCGCGTCCAGCACCGCTTCGGGTGTGGCCGGTGCGCGCAGCGGCGGGAGACAGCCCGGCGCACCGGCGGTGGCCACCGCGTCGCGGATCGCCAGGAAGACGGAGAAGGGCAGCAGGATCGGCGGCTCGCCCACGGCCTTGCTGCGATGCACGCTGTCGGCCGGGTTGTCCGCCTGGTGCAGGGTCACCTTGAACACCGCAGGGCAGTCGTTGGCGGTCGGGATCTTGTAGGTGCTCGGCGCATGCGTCGCCAGCATCCCGGTCTGCGCATGCCAGACCAGTTCTTCGCTCGTCAGCCAGCCCTGGCCCTGGATGAAGGCGCCTTCGATCTGACCGATGTCGATCGCCGGGTTCAGCGAGCGGCCCACATCGTGGTGGATGTCGGCGCGCAGCACGCGGTGTTCGCCGGTCAAGGTGTCCAGCAGCACCTCGCTGATCGCCGCGCCGTAGGCGAAATAGAAGAAGGGCCGGCCCTGCAGACGTTCGCGGTCCCAGTGCAGGCCGGGCGTGGCGTAGAAACCGTCGCTCCACAGCTGCACCCGCGCCATGTAGGCGGCCTGAATGAGTGCCGGCCAGGGCAGGGCGGCAGGCTGCGCCTGTTCGGCGACGAAGCGGTCCAGGCGCTCGCGCAGGGTGCGCGCCGCGGCCTGCGCCGCCTTGCCGTTCAGGTCGCTGCCGGTGCTGGCGGCGGTGGCCGAGGTGTTGGCCACCTTGTGCGTGTCGGTGGCGGTGCTGCGCACATGTTCCAGCGGGATGCGCAGTTCCTGCGCCACCACCTGCGCCACCTTGGTGTTCAGGCCCTGGCCCATCTCGGTGCCGCCGTGGTTCACGAGCACGCTGCCGTCGGTGTAGACATGCACCAGGGCCCCGGCCTGGTTGAAATGCGCCACGTTGAAGCTGATGCCGAACTTCACCGTCGTCAGCCCGAGCCCCTTCTTCAGCACCGGGCTGCCGGCGTTGAAGGCTGCGACCGCCGCGCGCCGTTCGGCCCAGCCGGCGCTCTGCACGAGCTGATCCACCAGCTCACCGATGATGTTGTCCTCGACCCGCTGGCCGTAGGGCGTGACATTGCGTTCGCCGACGCCGTAGAAGTTGGCCCGCCGCACGGCCAGCGGGTCCAGGCCCAGGGTGCGCGCGATGTCGTCGAGGATCATCTCGACCGCGAAAGCGCCCTGCGGCCCGCCGAAACCGCGGAAGGCGGTGTTGCTCTGCGTGTTCGTGCGCGCACACCAGCCGTGCAGGCTCACATGCGCCAGCCAGTAGCTGTTGTCGAAGTGGCACAGCGCGCGTGTCATCACCGGCGCCGACAGGTCGGCGCTGCAGCCGGCATCGGCGATCAAGTGGGCTTCGACGCCGAGCATGCGTCCGGCGGCGTCGAAGCCGACGTCCCAGTCGAACTCGAAAGCGTGGCGACGGCCGGTGATGAGGAAATCGTCGTCGCGGTCGACGCGCAGTTTCACCGGGCGCTGCAGCGCCACTGCGGCCACGCTGGCCAGGCAGGCAAAGACTGCCGACTGGCTTTCCTTGCCGCCGAAACCCCCGCCCATGCGCCGACAGCTCACCTGCACCTGGTGCAGGGCCCAGCCCAGGGCGTGCGCAACCACCTGCTGCATCTCGCTGGGGTGCTGGGTGGAGCAGTGCAGCCGCAGCGTGGCGTCTTCCTGCGGCAGGGCATAGCTGATCTGCCCTTCCAGATAGAACTGCTCCTGCCCGCCCAGGCTGAAGCTGCCCTGCAGTCGGTGCGGCGCCGACGCCAGTGCCGCCGCGGCGTCGCCGCGCCGCAGGTGCATCGGCGGCACGACGTACTGCTGCAGCGCATGCGCCTCGCGTGCACCGAGCACCGGCGGCAGCGCTTCGGCGGTGATCACCTCCTTGGCCAGCGCGGCGGCGCGGCGCGCCAGATCGCGCTGCGTGGCCACCACCAGGAAGACCGGCTGGCCCAGGTAGTGCAGGCGGCCATCGGCCAGGATCGGATCGTCGTGCACGATCGGGCCGCAGTCGTTGCGGCCCGGCAGGTCGGCCGCGCTGAACACCGCCACCACGCCGGGCTGGGCGCGCAGGCGCTTCACGTCGATGCCGAGCAGACGGCCATGGGCCAGCGGCGACAGGCCGATCGCGGCGTGCAGGGTGCCGGCGATCTCGGGGATGTCGTCGGTGTAGGTGGCTTCGCCGCGCACATGCAGATGCGCCGATTCGTGCGGCCGCGGCTGGCCGACCTGAGCGCTGGCGGCGCTCGCCCGGGGCGGATTCATGCCAGGCTTTCCCAGACCCGCGTGGCGCTCGGCGGCAGCGGGTCCAGCGGCCGCGTCTCGAGCCAGAAGCGCTGCAGCAGGGCCCGGGCCGAACGCAGTCGGTACGCGCTGCTCCCGCGCAGGTCGCTCAGGGGTGCAAAGTCCTGGCCCAGCGCGGCGGCTGCGGCGTTGACGGTGGCCTCGGTCCAGGCTTGCCCGCGTACGGCGGCCTCCGTGGCCGGCGCCCGCCTGGGCATCGCGGCCAGGCCGCCGAAGGCCAAGCGCGCGTCGGTGACGCGGTCGCCGTCCAGCGTCAGCGCCAGCCCGCAGGCCAGGGCCGAGATGTCGCAGTCGTAGCGCTTGCTCAGCTTGTAGGCGCGCAGCCGGGTCGCCGCGCCGGGCAGGGGCACTTCGATGTCCACCAGCAGTTCGCCCGGCCGGCGCTGGTTTTGCATGTAGCCGGTGTAGAAGCCGTCCAGCGGCAGACGGCGTTCCGTTCGGCCGTGGCGCAGCCGCAGTCTTGCATCCAGCGCCAGCAGCACCGGCGCGCTGTCGCCGATCGGCGAGCCGTTGGCCAGGTTGCCGCCCATGGTGCCGGCATGGCGCACCGGCGGCGAGGCGAAGCGCAGCCAGAGTTCGCGCAGATCGGGCAGACGCTCGACCAGCGCCGCCCAGGCGGCCTCCAGTGACGCGCCGGCGCCGATGTGCAGCACGCCGTCGGTCTCGTCGATGCGTTTCAAGTCCGGCACCGCATTCACGCTGAGCAGCAGGGGCAGCGGTCGGAACTGCTTGTTCGCCCACAGCCCGATGTCGGTGCCACCGGCGAGCAGGGTGGCCTCGGGCAACGCGGCGGCCGCGTCGGCCAGGGCGTCGAGGGTGCGCGGCGCCAGGAAGCGGTCGCTGGCCCCGGTGGCCGGGTTGGGCGCCGCATAGTCCAGCGGCGGTTCGGCCTGCAGTGCCTTCAGCGCGGCCCATGTGTCGGCATCGTCGTGCGCAAGCCGTGGCGCGGCGTACATCGCCTCGCCGGCATCCAGGATCGGCCGGTAGCCGGTGCAGCGGCACAGATTGCCCGACAGCGCATCGGCGATCTCGCGTCGCGCCGGCTTGAGCGGCCGGTTGGCGTACAGCGCGGCCAGCGACACCACGAAGCCGGGCGTGCAGAAACCGCATTGCGAGCCATGGTGCTCGACCATCGCGCGCGGCGCCGGATGATCGGCCGGCAGGTCCTGCACCGTGCGCAGCGCATGGCCGTCCAGGCTGGGCAGGAACTGCAGGCAGGCGTTGACGGTGTGCCAGCGCAGGGCATCGTCGCCGTCCAGCCGGCCCAGCATCACCGTGCAGGCACCGCAGTCGCCCTCGTTGCAGCCTTCCTTGGTGCCGGTGCGCCCGGCCTGTTCGCGCAGCCAGGCGAGCACGGTGGTCGTCGGCGGCAGGCCCGCGACCTCGACGACGGCCCCTCGGTGGACAAACCGGATCGGACGCTGGTTCACGCAGGGATCCATGCAGGTGCAATCCCCGAAAGGTAGCACCCGCCGGGCCACGGCAGAATCGGCGCATGCAGCCCGCACCCGCCCGGCGCCACCGAAGCCCGCGCCGGGCATGACGACGACCTCGCGCCTGGCGATACGCGCCGACCTGCTCGACCTGGTCGCCGCCCCCGCGCTCGGCGATGCCGCGCCCGACGGCGGCAGGGCCGTGCGCTTTCAGGCCGACCACTGGCTGCTGGTCGAGGGCGGGCGCATCGTCGGCCGCCAGGCCACCGACCCCGGCGACGGCTGGCAGCGCTGCGACCACCGCGGGCGGCTGCTGCTGCCGGGTTTCATCGACAGCCATGTGCACATGCCGCAGCTGGAGGTCATCGCCAGCCATGGCGCCGACCTGCTGCACTGGTTGCAGACCTATACCTTTCCGGCCGAGCGCCGTTATGCCGACCCCGAGGTATCGCGTCTCGGTGCCGAGGCTTTCGCCGACGCACTGCTCGCCCACGGCACGACGGCGGCCCTGGTCTTCCCGACCGTGCATGCGGTCTCGGCCGACGCCATGGCCGCCGCCGCTGCCGCGCGCGGCATGTGCTGCATCACCGGCAAGGTGCTGATGGACCGCCACGCGCCCGACGGTCTGCGCGACACCGATCTCGCCGGCTCCGAAGCCGAGCTGCGCGCCGGCATCGCGCGCTGGCATGGCCGCCAGCGCCAGAGGCATGCGCTGACGGTGCGCTTCGCCCCCTGCAGCACGCCGGCGCAGCTGGCGCTGGCCGGCCGGCTGCTCGCCGAGATGCCCGACCTGCATCTGCAGACGCATCTGGCCGAGAACCGCGACGAGCTGCGCTGGGTGGCCGAGATTTTCCCCGAGGCGCGCAGCTACCTCGATGTCTACCGGCGCGCCGGCCTGCTCGGGCCGCGCTCGGTGCTGGCGCACGGCATCTGGCTCGACGACGCCGACCGTGCCCTGCTCGCGGCCACCGGCGCGGCGATTGCACATTGCCCGACGAGCAATCTCTTCCTTGGCAGCGGCCTGATGAACTGGCCGGCGCTGGAATCGGCCGGTGCTGCGGTGCTGCTGGCCAGCGACGTCGGCGGCGGCACCAGCCTGTCGATGCTGCGCACGATGGCCGCGGCCTACCAGGTGCAGGCGCTGCAGGGCAGCAGACCCGGCGCCTGGGCGTTGCTGCATGCGGCCACACGCGGCCCGGCGACGGCGCTGCGCCTGGGCCACGAGATCGGCTCGCTGGCCGAAGGCTGCCTGGCCGATGTCTGCGTCTGGGACTGGTCGGTCGGCGCCGTCGGCGCGCGGCGCGACGCGGGCGCGCGCAGCCTGCACGAGCGGGTCTTCGCCTGGCTGACCCTGGCCGACGAGCGCCATCTGGCGCAGACCTTCATCGCCGGCGTCAGCCGCTTCGAGCGTGGCGTCACAATCCCGCCCCGGTGAGCTCGATGACCCTGCGACTCGAACTGCGCGGCATGCGCAAACAATACCCGGGCGTCGTCGCCAACGACGACGTCGACCTGCGCGTGGCGCCGGGCGAGATCCACGCCGTGCTCGGCGAAAACGGCGCCGGCAAGTCCACGCTGATGAAGATCATCTACGGCGCGGTGCGGCCCGACGCCGGCGAGATGTGTTTCAACGGCGCTGCGGTGCAGGTGGCCAGCCCGACGCAGGCGCGCCAGCTCGGCATCAGCATGGTCTACCAGCACTTCAGCCTGTTCGACACGCTGACCGTGGCGCAGAACGTCTGGCTCGGCCTGGACCGTGCGCGCTCGCTGGCCGAGGTCGCGCGGCGCATCGTCGACGTGGCCGGCAGCTATGGCCTGGACGTCGACCCGCAGCGCCCGGTGCACACCCTGTCGGTCGGCGAGCGCCAGCGGGTCGAGATCGTGCGCGCACTGCTGACGAACCCGCAGCTGCTGATCCTTGACGAACCGACGTCGGTGCTCACGCCGCAGGCCGTCGAGCGCCTGTTCGTCACCCTGCGCCAGCTCGCCGCCGACGGCTGCAGCATCCTCTACATCAGCCACAAGCTCGACGAGATCCGCGCCCTGTGCCAGCGCTGCACCGTGCTGCGCGGTGGCCGCGTCACCGGTGAGCTCGACCCGGCCGAACACGACAACGCCAGCCTGTCGCGCCTGATGATCGGCGCCGAGCCGCCGAAGCTGAAACACCGCGAGGCCGAGGCCGGCGAGGCCGTGCTCGTCGTGCGCGGCCTGGACCTGCCCCGGGGCGACCCCTTCGCCACCGCCTTGCGGGCCCTGGATTTCGACGTGCGTGCCGGCGAGATCGTCGGCATCGCTGGCGTCAGCGGCAACGGCCAGCAGGAGCTGATGGCGGTGCTTTCGGGCGAAGACCCGCGTGCCGCGGCGGGCACGATCCGCCTCTTCGGCCGCGACATCACGCCACATTCGCCGCGCCGGCGGCGCCACGAGGGCCTGAACTTCGTGCCCGAGGAACGCCTGGGCCGCGGCGCGGTGCCGACGATGAGCCTGGCGCACAACACCCTGCTCACGCGCAACGCCGGCATCGGCCGCAGCGGCTGGTTGTCTTTCGCGGCCGTGAACGCGCTGGCGGCGCACATCATCCAGCGCTTCGGCGTCAAGGCCGGCGGGCCGGGGGCGGCAGCGAAGAGCCTGTCCGGCGGCAATCTGCAGAAGTTCATCGTCGGCCGCGAGATCGATGCCCGGCCGCGCCTGCTCATCGTCTCGCAGCCGACCTGGGGCGTGGACGTCGGCGCCGCGGCCCTGATCCGCGGCGAACTGCTGGCGCTGCGCGACGCCGGCTGCGCCCTGCTGGTGGTCAGCGAAGAACTCGACGAGCTGTTCCAGATCAGCGACCGCCTGCACGTCATCGCCCGGGGACGGCTGAGCCCGAGCCTGCCCACGCGCGAGGCCACGGTCGAACACATCGGCCAGTGGATGTCGGGCCTGTGGCCCCAGGCGGCCCATGCTGCGGCTTGAGGCGCGAGCCGAGCCGTCGCGCTGGATGTCGCTGGCCTCGCCGCTGGTCGCGCTGGTGCTGACCGCGCTGTTTGCCGCGGCGCTGTTCGCCCTGCTCGGCAAGGACCCGGTGCGCGGGCTGGCGATCTTCTTCGTCGAGCCGCTGAACGGTCTGCGCGCGCTCAGCGAGGTCGCGCTGAAGGCCACGCCGCTGATCCTGTGCGCGCTCGGCCTGGCCATGTGCTACCGCGCCAACATCTGGAACATCGGTGCCGAGGGTCAGTTGCTGCTCGGCGCGGTGGCCGGCGGCGGCATGGCGCTGTGGCTGGGTTCACTGGGGCTGGACGCCGGCCGCGGCGCGCTCTCGCCCCTGGTCCTGCTGGCCGGCGTGGCCGGCGGCATGGCCTGGGCCGCGATCACGGCCTGGCTGCGCGACCGCTTCAACGCCAGCGAGATCCTGGTCAGCCTGATGCTGGTGTACGTGGCCCAGCAACTCGTCAACTACCTGGTCTTCGGCCCCTGGAAGGACCCCAAGGGCTTCAACTTCCCGCAGACCTCGACCTTCGAGGCCAGCACCTGGCTGCCGGCCCTGTGGTCGGGCACGCGGCTGCACGCCGGCGCCCTGGCGGTGCCGTTGCTGGTGGCCCTGGCCTGGGTCTTCCTGTTCCGCTCCTGGCGCGGCTTCCAGCTGCAGGTCGGCGGCCTGGCCCCGGCGGCGGCGCGCTACGCGGGGTTTTCGTCGCGCAGCGCACTCTGGCTGGCCCTGCTCGGCTCGGGCGGGCTGGCCGGTCTGGCCGGCGCGATGGAGGTGGCCGGGCCGCTGCGCCAGCTCACGCCGCACATCAGCACCGGCATCGGCTTCACGGCGATCATCGTCTGCTTCGTCGGCCGGCTGCACCCGGTGGGCATCCTGTTCAGCGGCGTCCTGCTCTCGATGATGCTCATCGGCGGTGAACTGGGGCAGACCCGGCTGGGCCTGCCGAACGCGCTCACCGGTGTCTTCCAGGGCATGCTGCTGTTCCTGCTGCTGGCCTGCGACAGCCTGATCGCCTACCGTCCACGCTGGGGCCGCCGATGAACGAAATTGCCTTGCTCATCGCTGCGACCATCGCCTCGGGCACCCCGCTGGCGCTCGCCGGCCTGGGCCTGCTGCTCGGCGAAAAGGCCGGGGTGCTGAACCTGGGTGCCGAGGGCATGATGCTGGTCGCGGCGGTCGCCGGCTTCGCCACCGCCTCGCTGACCGGCAGCCAGGGCCTGGCCTTTGCCGCCGGTGCGCTGGCCGGCGCCCTGATGGCGGCGGCCTTCGGGCTGCTCGTGATCTGGCTGCACACCAACCAGTACGCCACCGGCCTGGCGCTGTCGATCTTCGGCGGCGGCTTCTCGGCCTTTGTCGGCCTGGCCTTCGTCGGCAAGAGCCTGGGCGAGCCGGTGCATTACGCGCTGCCCCTGCTGGCCGACATCCCGCTGCTCGGCACGGCGCTGTTTCGCCAGCACCCGATGGCCTATGTCGCCGTCGCGCTGACCGGCGCCATCGCCTGGTTCCTCTACCGCAGCCGCGCCGGCCTGGTGCTGCGCGCGGTCGGTGAGTCGCCGGATTCGGCGCATGCGCTGGGCTACCGCGTGCGCTGGCTGCGCCTGGCGGCGGTGAGCGTCGGCGGCGCCCTGTGCGGCCTGGCCGGGGCCTATCTGTCGGTGGTCTACGCGCCACTGTGGGTCGAGGGTCTGGTGGCCGGCCGCGGCTGGATCGCGCTCGCGCTGACGCCCTTCGCCACCTGGCGGCCGGCGCGTGTCCTGCTCGGCGCCTACCTGTTCGGTGGTGTGACGATGCTGCAGTTTGCGCTGCAGGCCGCCGGCATCGACGTCGCCAGCCAGTTGCTGGCGATGCTGCCCTATCTGGCCACCATCGTCGTGCTGGCACTGATCAGCCGCAACCCGTCCTGGATCCGCATCAACATGCCGGCCTCGCTCGGAAAGCCCTTTCATCCCGGCTCATAATTTGAACCACGCCTGAGGAGTCCTTTGTCCATGACCCAGCTGACCAAACGTACCCTGCTCGTCCTGGCCGCGGCCGCGGCGCTCGCCGCCTGCGGCAAGAAGGAAGAACCCGCGCCGGCGCCCGCAGCGGCGCCGGCCCCTGCGCCCAAGGCCGAGCCGCTGAAGGCGGCCTGGGTCTATGTCGGCCCGGTGGGCGACGCCGGCTGGACCTTCGCCCATGACCAGGGCCGCAAGGCGGTCGAGGCCGAGTACGGCGACAAGATCGTCACCAGCTTCGTCGAGAAGGTGCCCGAGGGTGCCGACGCCGAGCGCGTGATCCGCGACCTGGCGGCGCAGGGCAACAAGATCATCTTCGCCACCTCCTTCGGCTTCATGGAGCCGATGGTCAAGGTTGCGGCCGACTTCCCGGACGTCAAGTTCGAGCATGCCACCGGCTACAAGACCTCGGCCAATATGCGCGTCTACGACGCCAAGTTCTACGAGGACGCCTACCTCGCCGGGGTGATCGCCGGCAAGATGACCAAGACCAACACCCTGGGCTTCGTCGCCAGCTTCCCGATCCCCGAGGTGCTGCGCAACATCAATGCCTACACGCTGGGCGCACAGAGCGTCAACCCGAAGGTCAAGACCAAGGTGGTCTGGGTCAGCACCTGGTTCGACCCACCCAAGGAGAGTGACGCTGCGCAGAGCCTGATCAATGGCGGCGCCGACGTGCTGCTGCAGAACACCGACTCCAGCGCCGTGCTGCAGACGGCCGAGAAGAACGGCAAGTTCGCCTTCGGCTGGGACAGCGACATGAGCGCCGTGGCGCCGAATGCGCACCTGGCGTCCTGCATCGCCGACTGGGGCCCCTACTACATCAAGGCGATCAAGGAAGTGATGGACGGCAGCTGGGCCACCGGCCGCGAGGTCTGGGGCGTCAAGGAGGGCCTGAATGCGCTGGTGAAGGTCTCGGACAAGGTACCGGCCGAGGTCAAGGAACAGGTCGAGAAGCTGGCCGCCGGCATGAAGGACGGCAGCTTCGCCGCCTTCACCGGCCCGGTGTTCGACAACGCCGGCAAGGAGCGCCTGCCCAAGGGCGAGGTTGCGTCGCAGGAATGGCTGGACAAGGTTGACTTCTACGTCAAGGGCGTCGAAGGCAAGGTGCCGGCCGGGTCATGACGGCCCCGTGGTCCGGGCGGCGCCCGGCCCGGCTTCCGTCGGGGGCCTGGGCTTTTGGCGCAGCCCGGCGTTTCCCGGGGGGCCGATGACGGTCGAGGCACGCTGGTGGCTGCCGGTCGCCGGGCTCGACGAACTGGGCGATGCGCCGCTGCCGGTGCGTGTGCTCGGCCAGGATCTGGTGCTCTGGCGCGGGCCCGCCGGTCCGGTGGCCTTCGACGACCGCTGCCCGCACCGTGGCGCGGCCCTGTCGCTGGGCCGCGTGGTCGACGGCCATCTGCAATGTGCCTACCATGGCTGGTGTTTCGACCGCGCCGGCGCCTGCACCCGCATCCCGGCCGTGCCCGGCTTCGTGCCGCCGCCCGGCCACGCGGCCAAGGGCTGGCAGGTGGCCGAGAAACATGGCCTGCTGTGGGTGGCACGCGAACCTCTGCGGCCCAGCCCACCGGACTGCAGCGGCGTGCCGCCGCGGCGCGTGGTCTGCGGCCCCTACGAGGTCCGCACGAGTGCCCCGCGCGTGATCGAGAACTTCCTCGACACCTCGCACTTCGCCTTCGTGCACGAAGGCTGGCTCGGCGATGCGCAGCATCCCGAAGTCCCGCCCTACGACGTGCAGGCCAGCGCCGACGGTCGCCCGCTGATCCCGCATTACCGCGCCTGGCAACCGCGCGCCAGCGCATCAGCCGCGGCGGCCGGCGGCGCCTGGGTCGACTACCGCTACGAGGTGCTGGGCCCTTACGCGGCCCTGCTGCTCAAGCAGCCCGCCGACGCGGCCGACGGCGTGGCCGACGCCTACGCCGCCTTCGCCTGTGCGCTTGACGAGGAGCGCACGCGGGTGTGGTTCATGCAGTACACCAGCGACACCGGCACCGCCGACGCCGGGTTGCAGCAGTTCCAGGACAGCATCTTCGGCCAGGACCTCGCGGTGCTGGAAAGCCAGCGCCCGAAACGCCTGCCGATCACGGGCGGCGAAGTGCACAGCGCTGCCGATCGCCTGAGCGCCGCCTACCGGCGCTGGCTGCACGGGCAGGGCGTGGGTTTCGGCGTGTGCTGATTCCTGAAGCGAGGCGCGGTCGGGCTCAGCGGTACTGGCCCACGGCCCGCGCGTAAAGCGCGCCCACCTGCTGCGCACCGCTGACGGCCAGGGCCTCGTAGGCCTCGGGCCGCGCCTGCAGCGCCTGCGTTTGCCGCGATTGCACCGTGCCCTGGTGGCCGGTGAACATCGTCAGCGCCGTGGTCAGCACGTTGGCCACCTGGGTGCCGGTCTGGGTGGCCTCGTCGGTGATGTCGACGAACTCGCCGAACTCGCCGGGCAGCGCCAGGCCTTCCTTCAGGGGTGCCGACCCCAGGTCGCCAGCCATCGCGATCTTGGCGTGGAACATCAGCAGCTTGGAGTTGCGGGCCTCGATGCTCATGCCGGACTTGGCGCCGACCTCGGCCTGGCGCCGCCACATCGAGTTGCCGCTGCTCGACAGATCGGCGAAGTCCACCACCAGCTGCGGCACGATGACCACCGCGCCGGTGTCCACCGAGAGCTGGTTCAGCGCCCGCCAGTTGCCGAGCGAAAACGGCGCGCGGTCGCCGAGCGGGGCGTCGAAGTGACCGAACCACAGCGGCAGCGCCTGCGGCGCGGCAAAGCGGTAGTGCTTCTGCGTGCCGGTGGGACTCGTGACGTAGGGCTTGTCGGTGGGCGTGAACTCGAGCTGCTGCCAGCCGACGCTGGCCTGCATCTCGGCCAGCGGCACCAGCGGCCGGCCGGTGGCCTGCAGGGCGGCCATGAAGTCGGCGTAGGCACGCTCGACGATGGCCTGCATGCGCGCGTCGTCCACGTTCTGCAACGCCACGTCGACGCGCGCAACAGCCGCCTGTGTCACCGTGCGCACCCCGCCCCCGGCACTGTGGCCCAGGTTGGAGAAGGCGGCGCGCGACTTCGCCGAGGCGGCGTTCCGGGTCACGAAGGCGACGCGAAACCCGGCCACCGCCACCCGCGGTGCGCTGGCCAGGATCTTCAGCGCTGACGGATCGAGCAGGGACTCGACGGCCGGCTCGTCGGCGGCCGACGGCGCCGAAGCCGCCCCCTCGGGGGCCTGTGCGAATGCCGCGCCGCAGACCAGGGACAGCGTGATGGCGGCGAGGGCATGCGCGCTGCGCGCGGGAAGACGGGACATCGGAGGCTCCTTGCGTGATGGCTTGACACCGGCTTACGCAGGCGTCGCCAACGTGGCGGATCAAGGCCGGCCATGCTGGCCTCATCGGCGTGATGGATCGCACACGACCGGGTCAGCGGGCCGTCGATCCACTCCCGGTGCGCGTCGGATCGAGCCCGAGGGCCCGACAGCGGCCTAGAACCAGATCTGCCACAGCGCCACGAGCACGTGGCCCCAGACCAGGATGTTGAAGCCGAGCATCGCAAACACGCCGGTCAGGTTCCACAGCGTCCTGGCCCGGCGGGCACAGGCGGGCTCGCCGGTGGCGGCGTAGAGCAGCAGGTAAAGCACCGACGGCGCGAAGGTGCCGGCCACCAGCAGGCCCATCACCCAGTAGAAGACAGTCATGCAGGGATTCTGGCAGCGTGCGGCAGCCGGCCGCGCAGCCGGCCCGAACGGATAGCATGCAGCCCTGCACATCCGCCCCGGCGCCATGCTCTTCCTGCCCGTGAACATCAACGACGTCCCGCAGGCCATCCAGCTCGCCCTGGGGCCGGCCTTCCTGCTCACCGCGATCGCCGGCCTGCTCAACGTGATGACCGGCCGGCTGGCGCGCATCATCGACCGCGGCCGCCACATCAGCGAGACGCCGATGCCCGAAGCGGCCCTGGTGCGTTCGACCCTGAGCGTCGAACTCCAGGCGCTGGAGTCGAGGCGTCGTCTGGCCGGTACCGCGATCACGGCCTGCACCGTCGCCGCGCTGCTGGTGTGCATGGTGATCCCGTCGCTGTTCCTCGAGGCCTTGCTCGACGTGCCGCTGCGCGGGCTCGTCGGCCTGCTGTTCACGGCCGCGACGCTGGCGATGGTGGTCGGGCTGGGGGCCTTCGTGCGCGAGGTGCGGCTGGCGACGACGACGGTGCGCATCCCGGTCTTCGACCCCGAAGAGCGCGCCGATGGCCGCGGTCCGTGAGGCCGCCGCCGCCGCGGCTTGCTACAGTGTCCCGACACCCCGCCGGACACCGCCCGCCATGAACTTCGACGCCATCCCCCGCGGCCAACTGCCGGCCCTGCTGCGCAGCATGCCCAAGGCCGAACTGCACATCCACATCGAAGGGTCACTGGAACCGGAGCTGATCTTCCGCCTGGCGGCACGCAACGGCGTGACGCTGCCGCATGCCGATGTCGAGGCGCTGCGCGCGGCCTACGCCTTCGGCGACCTGCAGAGTTTTCTCGACCTCTACTACGCCGGCGCCAGCGTGCTCATCGAGGAAGCCGACTTCTTCGAGATGGCCTGGGCCTACTTGCAGCGCGCTGCGGCCGACAACGTGGTGCACGCCGAGATCTTCTTCGACCCGCAGACACATACCACGCGCGGGGTGCCGATCGAGCGCGTGATCCTCGGCCTGCACCACGCCTGCGCCCGCGCGCACCAGGAACTGCGCATCACGTCGAAGCTGATCCTGTGTTTCCTGCGCCACCTCAGCGAAGACGAGGCCTTCGCGACGCTGGAAGCGGCGCTGCCCTACCGGGCACACTTCATCGGCGTCGGCCTGGACAGCAGCGAGCGCGGGCATCCGCCGGAGAAGTTCTCGCGCGTCTACGCGCGTTGCCGCGAACTCGGCCTGGAACGGGTGGCGCATGCCGGCGAAGAAGGCCCGGCGGCCTACATCCGCAGCGCGCTCGACGCGCTTCAGGTGCGGCGCATCGACCATGGCGTGCGCTGCACCGAGGACCCGGATCTGGTCGAGCGCCTGGCGCGCGAACGTGTGCCGCTGACCGTGTGCCCGCTGTCCAACGTGAAACTGCGCGTGTTCCCCGACCTGGCGCAGCACAACCTGCCGCAGTTGCTGGCCGCCGGCCTGTGCGTGACCGTCAATTCCGACGACCCGGCCTACTTCGGGGGCTACATCAACCAGAACTTCGTCGAACTCTTCGCCGCCCTGCCGCAACTGGGGGCGCGCGAGGCCTGGCAACTGGCGGCCAACAGCTTCGAGGCCAGCTTCGTCGACGACAGCGCCAAGGCGGCGTGGCGCCTGCAGCTCGACGCGGCCTTCGCCGCCGCCGGGCGCTGACCGCGCGGCGATCAGGCGGCGGCGGGGCGCGGCTTGTCGCGCAGCAGCACCACCAGCAGGGACAGCAGCGCACCGCCGCCCACCATCAGCAGGGTGCCCACACCCCAGACCGCCCAGGCGACCACCGGGGCGGCGCCGCCCATCCAGCCCAGGGCCCACTGCACGCCGTCGATGGCCAGCGCGGCCAGCGCCTGCCAGCCCGGGATCCAGGCGTCCAGCCAGGCGCCGAAGGGCACCTGGTCGAGCAGGGGTTTCAGGTCGCCGAGCCATTGCCGGTGGTCCAGCGCGAGCAGGCTGTACAGACCCCAGCCGAGCAGGGACCACAGGGCCAGGCCCAGCCCGACCAGACTCCAGATCGCGATCAGCATGCCCGCGATTCTGCGGCCAACGCGGCGTCCAGGTGTCAGGCCGCGACGGCAGCGCGGATTTCCTGCGCCAGGGCCTCGGCGCCCGGGCCAAAGGCGTAGCTGTCCATGGCCAGGGCGCCATAGGTCAGGCTGGCGTGCAGGCGCTGCGGCACGGCGGTTTCGCCCCCGGCGCCCGCCGCCACGTAGAAGGGCAGCCAGTGTTCGTCGCTCGGGTGCATCAGCGCCGCATGCGGGGCCAGCCTGCGGTAGTCGCGCAGCGCCGGCCCGTCGCGCGCCGCCGCGCGTTCGGCGACCCAGGCGCGGAAGGCGGCGCATTCGGGCGTTTCCGGCGCCTCCACCGCCGCCCGGCCCGGCGGTCCGGCGAGCAGGCGCAGGTTGTGCGTCAGGCTGCCGCTGCCCAGGATCAGCACAGCTTCGCCGGCCAGCGGCGCCAGCGCGCGGCCGAGTGCCCACAAAGCGTCCGGGCTGTCCTGCGGGCTGAAGGACAGCGGCAGCACCGGAATGTCGGCCTCGGGATAGAGATAGCGCAGCGGCGTCCAGATGCCGTGGTCCAGGCCACCCTGGTCCAGGGTCTGCACCGACAGGCCCGCGGCCTGCATCAGGCCCGCCACCTGCGGCGCCAGCGCCGGCGCACCGGGCGCGTCGTAGCGCAGGCTGTAGAGCGCCTCGGGGAAGCCGCTGAAGTCATGCACCGCCGCGTGGCGCGCACCGGCGAGCAGGACGTGACGATGCGCCAGGGTGTGGGCGGACAGCGCCAGCACCGCCCGCGGCCGGCCGAAGCGGCGGTCGATGGCCGGGCCCAGCGCGCGCATGAAGGCACCGGCGGCGCCGGGTTCGAGCGCCGTCATCGGCGAGCCGTGGGACAGGAAGAGCGAGGGCAGGGGGGTCATCGTGCCCTGATTGTTGACCCGCGCCGCGCAGCGGGCGTTCAAGTGCGACGAACACGCCGTTGCCGCCGTTTTGATACCGTGCGCCCATGAACCCTCCCTCGATCGCCGCCCTGGCCTGGCGCCAGACCCTGCGTGACTTCCGCGCCGGTGAACTGCGCCTGCTCGTGGTGGCGGTGCTGCTGGCGGTGGCCGCGCTGACGGCGGTCGGCTTCTTCGCCGACCTGCTCAACAACGGGCTCACGCGCGACGCGCGCCAGTTGCTCGGCGGCGATGCCGTGATCAGCGGCGACCATCTGCTGCCGGCGAGCTTCGCCGCCAGGGCGGCCGCGCTCGACCTGGACACCAACACCGTGGTGCAGTTCCCGAGCATGGCACGCGCGCCGGACGCGCAGGGCGGCAATGCGCGCCTGGTGTCGGTGAAGGCGGTCGGGGGCAGCTACCCGCTGCGCGGGCAGATCCAGCTCAAGGACGGCCCCGATGCGCCCGTGCTCAGCCTGGCCGCGGCGCCCGAGCCGGGCACGGTCTGGGTCGATGCCGGCGTGCTCGACGCCTTGCAGCTCAAGGTCGGCGAGGCGCTGCTGCTTGGCGACGCGAGCCTGACCATCACCAGGATCATCGTCATCGAGCCCGACCGCGGCACCGGCTTCGTCAACTTCGCCCCGCGCGTGATGCTGGCCGAAACCGATCTGGACGCCACCGGCCTGGTGCAGCCGGCGAGCCGTTTGCGCTACCGCTTTGCGGTGGCCGCGCGCGGCGCCAGCGACGCGCCGGTGCTGGCATTCGTGCGCTGGGCCGAGGCGCAGATCGAATCCCTGCCGCTGCGCGGCGTGCGTGTGCAGGCGCTCGAAGCCGGCCGTCCCGAGATGAGCCAGACCCTGGACCGCGGGCAGAAGTTCCTCAACCTGGTGGCCCTGCTGGCGGCCCTGCTGGCGGCGGTGGCGGTGGGCATCGCGGCGCGCGATTTTGCCGACCGCCATCTCGACGACTGCGCGATGCTGCGTGTGCTCGGGCTGTCGCAGCGCCGCATCGCGGGGGCCTATGCGCTGGAATTCGGCCTCGTCGGCCTGCTCGGCAGCGTGGCCGGCGTGCTGCTCGGTTTTGCCGTGCACCATGTCTTCGTCTGGCTGCTCGCCGGGCTGCTCGATGCGGCGCTGCCGCCGGCCGGCTTCACGCCGGCGCTGTTCGGCCTCGGCGTGGGCATGACCCTGCTCCTGGCCTTCGGGCTGCCGCCGGTGCTGCAGCTCGCACGGGTGCCGCCGCTGCGCGTGATCCGGCGCGATCTGGGCGGCCTGAAGACCGGCTCGCTGCTGGTGCTGGGGGCGGGCACGGCGGGTTTTGTCGCGATGCTGCTGGCGGTGGCCCGCGACCCGATGCTCGGCCTGGTCGCGGTCGGCGGCTTCGCCGGCGCTGTCGCGCTCTTTGCCGGCCTGTCCTGGCTTGCCGTGGTCCTGTTGCGGCGCACCGTGCCCGACAGCGGCGCCCCGCGCTGGCTGATCCTGGCCACGCGCCAGATCGCCGCGCGCCCGGCCTTTGCCGTGCTCCAGGTCTCGGCGCTGTCGGTGGGCCTGCTGGCCCTGGTGCTGCTGGTGCTGCTGCGCACCGACCTGATCGCCAGCTGGCGCGAGGCCACGCCGCCGGACGCGCCGAACCGCTTCGTCATCAATGTGCAGCCGGCGCAGGCCGAAGCCTTCCGCGCCACGCTCGAGGCGCAGGGTGTACGACGCTACGACTGGTACCCGATGATCCGCGGCCGCCTGACCGCCATCAACGGCCGGCCGGTGAAGGCCGATCAGTTCGACGGCGAACGCGCGCGCGGCCTGGCCGAGCGCGAGTTCAACCTCAGCCACAGCGCCGTGCTGCCGCCGCAGAACCTGGTCGCGGCCGGCCGCTGGACGGCCGAGGAGGCGGGCGCCATCAGCGTCGAGGAAGGCCTGGCGCAGGAGCTCGGCCTGAAGCTCGGCGACAGCCTGCGCTTCGACGTCGCCGGCATCCCGGTGGACGGCCGCATCACCAGCCTGCGCAAGGTCGACTGGGGGTCGATGCGCGTCAATTTCTTCGTGCTCTTTCCGCGCGCGTCGATGCACGATCTGCCGCTGAGCTACATCAGCGCCTTCCAGGCCCCGCCAATCAAGGGGTTCGACAACCAGCTGTCGCGCGACTACCCCAACATCACCAATATCGACGTCTCGTCCTCGATCGCCCAGGTGCAGCAGGTGCTGGACAAGGTGATCCGCGCGGTGGAGTTCCTCTTCGGCTTCACCCTGCTCGCCGGCCTGGTGGTGCTGTTCGCTGCGGTAACGGCCACGCGCGAAGCGCGTGCGCGTGAATACGCGGTGATGCGCGCGCTGGGCGCCGGCGGTGGGCTGCTCGCCCAGGTGCAGCGCGCCGAACTGCTTGGCGTCGGTGCGCTGGCCGGGGTGCTGGCCTCGGTGGCGGCCCTGCTGCTGGGCTGGTTGCTGGCGCGCTACGCCTTCCAGTTCAGCTGGAACCCGCAGCCCTGGGTGCCGCTGGCCGGTGGCGTCGTCGGTGCCCTGCTGGCCCTGGCGGCCGGCTGGTGGGGCCTGCGCGAAGTGCTGCGCCGGCCGGTGGTGGAGACGCTGCGCCGGGCGGCCGACTGACCCGGCCGCCGATCAGGCGGCCAGACGGAAGCGGTCGACCGCCGTCACCAGGCGCTGCGCCTGTTCGTGCATGCTCTGCGCTGCGGCGGCGCTCTGCTCGACGAGGGCGGCGTTCTGCTGCGTCGCGCGGTCGAGCCCGGCGACGGCCTGATTCACCTGGCCGATGCCCCCGCTCTGCTCGGCGGCGGCGGCCGAGATTTCGCCGATCAGCGCACTCACCCGGTGCACGCTGTCGACGATCTCGTGCATCGTCGCGCCGGCCTCGCCGACGAGCCGGCTGCCGGTCTGCACATCTTCGACGCTGCCGTCGATCAGCGCCTTGATCTCCTTGGCCGCGGCCGCGCTGCGCTGGGCCAGGATGCGCACCTCGGCGGCCACCACGGCAAAGCCGCGGCCCTGCTCGCCGGCGCGCGCCGCCTCCACGGCGGCGTTGAGCGCCAGGATGTTGGTCTGGAAGGCGATCGCGTCGATGGTGCCCACGATGTCGGTGATGCGCCGGCTGCTGGCCGTGATCTGCTGCATCGTCGTGACCACCTGACCGACCACGCTGCCGCCGCGCCGGGCGACGCCGCAGGCGCTGTCGGCGAGTTCGGCCGCGCCGCGTGCCGATGCTGCCGTCTGCTGCACTCCGGCGGCGAGTTGCTGCACTGAACTGGCGGTCTGCTGCAGTTGTGCGGCCGCCTCTTCGGTGCGCCCGGACAGGTCGCCATTGCCCTGCGCGATTTCGGCACTCGCCAGCTGGATGCTGCCGGCGCCCTGGCGCACCTGAGTGACCACCTCGGCCAGGGCGTCGCGCATCGCCAGCAGGGTGCGCTGCAGGGTCGCGGTTTCGTCGGCGCCGCTGACGTCGAGGCTGGCGGTGAGCTCGCCGTCGGCGATCGCGTGGGCAAATCGGCCGGCCGCGTTCACCGGTCGCACGATGGCGCGGGCCAGGCGCCAGGCCAGCAGGCCGCCCGCCGCCAGGGCCGCGATGCTGCCCAGGAGCAGCATCGCGACGGCCCGCTGTACCGCCGCGTCGACGCTGCGCGCGGCGGCTTCGGCGCGCTGGTCGATGTGCTGCTGCAGCGCATCGAGCGAGCCCTTCATCGCCGCGGCCAGGGGCAGCAGTTCGGCGTCGATGCGCGCAGCCCCTTCGCCGAGCAGCAGATCGTCGCGGATCTGGGCGCGCGTGCTCACGAAGCGCTGGCGGTCGGCGGCCACGCGGTCGACCAGGGGAGCGATGCCGGGGTCGGCACCGCTGCCTTCGGCGGCGCTGGCCAGCATGCCGTCCTGCTGCGCCGTGGCGGCCGCGGCGGTGTCGGCCATGGCCTGGTTCAGGGCACCCAGCGGAGCGGCAGCGCGCTGCTGCCAGCCGGTGTCGTCGCCGCCTGCGGCGTCGAAGCGTGTGGCCAGGATCGCCTTGTCGAGGTTGTCGCGCACATGGCCGATCCAGATGCCGACGCTGTCGCGCTGCTGGCGGCCGAGTTCGAGCTGCGCATTGGCGTGGGCGATGTGCTGCAGCTGCCAGGCCGCCGCCGCCGCGGCCAGTGCCATCAGCAGCAGGGGCAGGCCGACGACGAGGAGCAGCCGGGGTTGGAGCGAGAGGCGGTTGAACATGTCGATGTCCTCAGGGGGCCGCGACCCGGACGGCCGGGACGATGTGGATCAGGCGCGCCGCCGGCGTGCGCAGTTTCCCCGCGCCACGGCGCGGGCAGGTTCTGCACGGGACATCGGCCGAATCCGCAGCAACTGAAGCGGGCAGGGCGCCCGGAAGGCACCGGCTGTTGCCCAGGCCAGCACCGCGCGATGCGGTGCGGTTGCTGTCTTGTGCAAGATCGGCGACCTGGCGCCGCCCTTGAGCCTGCTGTGCTGCGGCTTTGATGCAGCACGAACCGGCATGCAAAAGGCCGCCCGCGGGCGGCCTGGAAACATTGAGCCAGCGCCTCAGTGGCCGTCGATCAGCCCCATGTCGGCGGCGCCCATCAGGCCCTCGATGTCCATCAGGATCAGCATGCGCTCGGTGGCATCGTCACCCTGGCCGTGCCGGATGCTGCCGATGCCGGTGATGAAGCCGGAGTCGATGCCGCTGGCCAGTTCGGGCGCCGGCTTGATGTGGTCGGCGCTGAGTTCAAGCACGTCGGAGACCGAGTCGACCACCGCACCGACGACGCGGCCGCGCACATTGAGCACGATGACGACGGTGAAGCCGTTGTACTCGGCGCTGTCGCAGCCGAGCTTCAGGCGCAGGTCGACGATGGGCACGATCACGCCGCGCAGATTGACCACACCCTTGATGAAGGGTGGTGCATTGGCGATGCGCGTGGGCGGCTCGTAGGAGCGGATCTCCTGCACGCGCAGGATGTCGATGCCGTACTCCTCGGCGCCGAGGCGGAAGGTGAGGTACTCGCCGCTGCGGGCGATGCTCCGACCCCCGGCGACGACCGCCTTGCCGGCGGGCGGACCCTGGCGGGCGGCTTCGTGGTGGGCCACGGGGGTGATCTCGGCGATCATGTGCATGCGATCTCCTGTTCGGATGAAGGGGTCTTCGGCAGTTCCGGACGCAACTTGAGGGCGGCCGTCAGGCGGCCGGCGGGCGGCCCTGGCCGATCTGCAAAACGGTCGCCATCAGAAAGTCTCCCAGTCGTCGTCGGCGCCGGTGGCGCCGGTGGCGCTGATGAGCGGAGCCGGCGCAGCGGCGGCCGGCACGCCGGACCGGACTGCCGCTGCGCCGGCAATGACGCGGGCGGGCTGCGCCGCCGCCGCAGGCACCGGCTGCACCGGTTTTGCCAAGTGCACCGGCTGCCCCGTCCCCGGCACCGGCTTTGCCGGCGTGAAGCGCGCCGCGGGTCGGGCCGCGGCCGGCCTGGCCGGCAGCATGGCCGGGCCTGCCGGCGCCTGGCCGATGCGGAACACGCTCACCGACTCGGCCAGTGCACGCGCCTGGTCCTTCAGGCTCTCGGCGGCGGCCGCCGACTCCTCGACCAGGGCCGCGTTCTGCTGCGTCATGCGGTCAAGGTCGGTCACCGCGCGGTTGACCAGGCTCAGGCCATGGCTCTGCTCGCCGGCCGCGGCCGCAACCTCGGCGATGATGTCGGTCACGCGCTGCACGCTGGAGACGATCTCGGCCATCGTGCTGCCGGCCTCGCCGACCAGGCGGCTGCCGTCCTCGACGCGGTCGACGCTGCTGCCGATCAGGCCCTTGATCTCGCGCGCCGCCTCGGCGCTGCGCTGGGCGAGCTGGCGCACCTCGCCGGCGACGACGGCAAAACCGCGGCCCTGCTCACCGGCGCGTGCCGCCTCGACCGCGGCGTTCAGCGCCAGGATATTGGTCTGGAAGGCGATGCCGTCGATGGTGCCGATGATGTCGGCGATCTTCTTCGAGCTGGCGCTGATCTCGTCCATCGTCGCGACCACCTGGGTCACGACTTCGCCGCCGCGCTGGGCGACGCTGGAGGCCGACGCGGCGAGCTGACTGGCCTGCGACGCGGAATCCGTCGACTGGCGCACGGTGACGGTGATCTGCTCCATCGTGCTCGCGGTCTGCTGCAGGCTGCTCGCCGTCTGCTCGGTGCGCACCGACAGGTCCTGGCTGCCGGTGGCGACTTCTCCCGAGGCGGTGCCGATGCCGTCGGTGCTCTGGCGGATCTGGCGCACGGTGTCGCGCAGGCCGTCCTGCATGCGCTGCAGGGCGTTGAGCAACTGGCCGATCTCGTCACGCCGGCCACCGGCGAATTGCTGGGTCAGGTCGCCGGTGGCGATCGCCTCGGCGCCGCGTGCTGCGTCCTGCAGCGGGCGCGCGATCGAGCGCGTGATCGACACGGCGAGCCCGACACCACAGCCGATCACGGCCAGTGTGAAGCCGAGCAGCAGTTGCAGGCTCCAGGCGAAATCGCGGTCGAAATGTGCCGTGGCCTGCTCGGTGCGCTGCCGGTAATGCGCCAGCAGCGCGTCCATGGCGGCGACATAGGCCTGCGCAGCCGGCACCATGGCCTGTGCCACCTTGGCGCGGCCGGCGTCCAGATTGCCGTCGGCGAACAGTTTGGCGGCCTCCTGGCGAACGCCGACGTAGGCCTCCCGGCGCTCGCCGATGGCCGTGAACAGGCTGCGTTCGGCGGTCTCGCCCAGCCCGGCTTCGAGTGTCGACTGCAGCACCGTGATGGCGGCGCTGGTGTCCTTCATCGCCGGGGCGAAGGCGGCCAGCACCTCGGCCTGGTAGCCGGAATGTGCGATGCCCAGCGCGCGCGCCAGGTTGCTCGCGGTCAGACCCTTCCACTGCTCCATCGTTTGTGAACGCTGGGCCAGGGATGCGAGCCGCTTGTCGGCCTTGGCCAGCTGGCGCAGCTCGGCCGCGCCGAGTGTGGCCATGGCGACCACCAGGGCCAGCACCAGGCCGAAAGCCAGGCCGAGCCGCCTGCCGATGCGGATGTCGTCGAATCTCATGTCTTGGGTTCCGGGGTTCTAAGGTTTCGTGTTCAGCCGCGCGACCGGCGCACCAGGGCGCCGATGTCGAGGATCAGGGCCACCCGCCCGTCGCCCATGATGGTGGCGCCGGAAACGTCATCGACCCTGCGGTAGTTGGCCTCGAGGTTCTTCACCACGACCTGCTGCTGGCCGAGCAGTTCGTCCACCAGCAGCGCGACGCGCCCACCCTCGGCCTCGACGACGACCATGATGTTGCCGACATGCTCGAAGTCGAAGCGCGGCACGTCGAAGACACGCTCCAGGTCGATGACGGGCATGTACTCGTCGCGCACCTGGACCACTCGGCCGCGTCCGCCGATGGTGCGGATGGTGTCGGACTTGACCTGGAAGCTCTCGACCACCGAGCCCAGCGGCAGGATGTAGCACTCCTCGCCGACACCCACGCTCATGCCGTCCATGATCGCCAGGGTCAGCGGCAGGCGCACGCGCACGCTCATGCCGTAGCCCTCGGCGGAGTCGATCTCCACCGTGCCGCCGAGCGAGGTGATGTTGCGCTTGACCACGTCCATGCCCACGCCGCGGCCGGAGACGTCGGTCACCGCGTCGGCGGTGCTGAAGCCGGGCGCGAAGATCAGGCCGTAGACCTCCTGGTCGGTCAGCGCATCGGGGGCGTCGAGGCCGCGTTCGCGGGCCTTGGCCAGCAGCTTGGCGCGGTTCAGGCCCTTGCCGTCGTCGCGCACCTCGATGACGATGCTGCCGCCCTGGTGGCTGGCCACCAGGGTCACCGTGCCATGCGCCGGCTTGCCCCTGGCGATGCGCTCGTCGGGCAATTCGATGCCGTGGTCGCAGCTGTTGCGCACCAGATGGGTCAGCGGGTCGGTGATCTTCTCGACCAGGCCCTTGTCGAGCTCGGTGGCCT
>CAZWUR010000050.1:0-33249 GCA_964637205.1 uncultured Rubrivivax sp. | reverse complement strand
GCCAGATCTCGCGCATGTCGGCGGCCAGCTTGCCGCGGCCCGAGATGTCGCCGATGCGGGCGTCGAACACCGCGTCGATGGCCTGCTGCAGCGCCGGCATCGGCGACTCGCCGTCGTCGCGCAGTGCCGTCCAGCGCGCCAGCACTTCATGCCACAGCAGGCAGGCGAGCAGGAAACTCGGCACCACCGGCTTGCCGGCGGCCACGCGCTGATCGGTGTTCGCCAGAGCCAGCTGCACGAAGCGGTCGCCCTTGCCGCCCGCCGCGGCCTGCTCCAGCACCAAGTCGAGGATCGGGAACACGCCGCGCGGCAGCTTGTGCTCGCGCAGCGTGACCAGGCTGGCCTGCGCATGCCCGGTCTGCAGCAGCTTGACCATCTCGTCGAACAGGCGCGAGATCGGCACATTGGCCAGCAACTTGGCCTGCGGCGCGATCGCCCGGCGCGTGGCGGGTTCGATCGCAAAACCCAGCTTGGCCGCGAAGCGCACCACCCGCACGATGCGCACCGGATCCTCGCGGAAACGGGTGGCCGGGTCGCCGATCAGGCGCAGCACGCGGGTGCGCACGTCGCCCAGGCCGCCGTGGAAATCGACCACGGTCTGGGTCAGCGGGTCGTAGTACATCGCGTTGATCGTGAAGTCGCGGCGCGCCGCATCCTCGACCTGCGGGCCCCAGACGTTGTCGCGCAGCACGCGCCCGGTGGTGTCCACCGCATGGCTCTTGCCGGACAACTCGGCCCTGGAGGTCTTTTCGTTGCCGGCCACCGCATCGGCGGCATTGGCGTCGAGGTTGGCGCGAAAGGTCGAGACCTCGATGACTTCGTGGTCGCGGCCGCGGCCGAAGATCACATGCACCAGACGGAATCGGCGGCCGATGATGAAGGCGCGGCGGAACAGGGCCTTGATCTGCTCGGGCGTGGCATCGGTGGCGACGTCGAAGTCCTTGGGGCGCATCCCGACGAGCAGGTCGCGCACCGCGCCGCCGACGATGTAGGCCTCGTGCCCGGCCTCCTTGAGCGTGCGCACGACGCGCACCGCGTTGTCGTCGAGCAGCTTGGCGTCGATGCCGTGCTCGGCGGCAGGGATGTCGGCGCGCCGGCCGAGCGGCGGGCCGGCCGGGGCCTCGGGCGCCAGCGCCTTGGATTTGCCGAGCAGCTTGCCGATGAGTTTTCTGATCATTTCAGTGGCGCACGGTCGTCCGAAAGCACTGACGGCCCCGTCGGGGACCGCAGGCGACGGCGAGCGCGGCGGAGTTCATGTGTTGAAGAGGTGCAGAACGGGCCAGCCGCGCTCGGCGGCGATGGCCGCCAGCGCCGGCACCGGGTTGGTGGCGACCGGATGGCTGACGCGCTCCAGCAGCGGCAGGTCATTCGTCGAATCGCTGTAGAAGGTACAGCAGCCGAAATCGGACATGCTCTGCCCGAGGCCGGCGAGCCAGTCGTCGACACGCGCGATCTTGCCATCCCGGAACGACGGCGTGCCACGGATCTCGCCGGTGAGGCGTCCGGCGGCGTCGCGCGCGAGTTCGGTGGCGATCAGATGATTGATGCCGAACAGCTCGGCGATCGGCCGCGTGACGAAGTCATTCGTCGCGGTGACGATGGCCAGCAGGTCGCCGGCATCGCGGTGCCGACGCACCAGGGCCAGCGCCGCCGGATGCAGCGCCGGGCGCGCCACCTCGGCCAGGAATCGTTCGGTCACGGCGGCCAGTTCGGTGGCGCTGCGCCGGCGCCAGGGCGCGGTGGCGAAGTCGACATAGGCCGCCATGTCCAGCCGGCCGGCCATGTAGTCGGCGTAGAAGCGATCGTTGTCACGCCGGTGCGCTTCACCGTCGGCCCAGCCGATCTGCACCAGGAACTCGCCGAAGGCGTGGTCGGAGTCGGTGGGCAGCAGGGTGCCGTCGAGGTCGAACAGGGTCAGGTTGCGGGGCATCGGTCGGGTTCAGGCGGGTGGGTCTTCGTCGAGCATCTGGCGCACCAGGGGCACCGTCACGTGACGCGAACGGGCCAGCGCAAACTGGTCCAGCCGGTCGAGCAGCAGCATCAGGTGGGTCAGGTCGCGCGTGAAGCGCGACAGCAGGTAGTCCATGACTTCGTCGGCCAGGAAGATGCCGCGACGGTCGGCCTCGCGGCGCAGCACGGCGCGCGCCTGCCCCTCGGCCAGGGGCTGCAGCGCAAACACCGGGCCCCAGCCCAGGCGCGTGCGCAGGTCCTCGCGCAGCGGCAGGTCCACCGGCGGCAGGCGGCCGGCGGCGACGATCTGCACGCCGGCGGTCGCCGCCTCGACGAACCAGCGGAAGGCATCGGCCTGGGCCTCGGCGTCCAGGTCCTGGCAGTCGTCGATCACGGCCAGGGTCCAGTCGGCCTGCAGTTCGTGCCCGGGCTCGAAGGCCACCGCGAGCTGGCCGCGCTGGCGCTGCTCGTGCACCAGGGCCTGCAGCAGATGGGTCTTGCCACAGCCTTCGGGGCCCCAGAGAAAAACCGGCGCGCCGGGCATCGGCAGGTCCCGCAGATGGGCCAGGGCGGCGGCATTGCCGCCGACCAGGAAGTCGTCGAAGGTCGGTGCCGCGCGGCCGGCCAGCGGGAGCGGGATCTGGCGCATCAATGCAACGCTGGCGGAGGTTCGGCACGCCAGCCGGCCAGGCGTCGGTGCAGCGCGGGTGCGTCCTCGGCGTCGGGGCTTGCGGCCAGGTAGGCGGCGAGGTCATCGCAGGCACGGTCGACCCGGCCGAGTTCGGCCAGCAGCAGGCCCCGGTCGCGTCGCTCGAGCATGTCCTCGGGCAGGAGCACGACCAGGCGCTCCTGCACGGCCAGCCGGCGCGGCATGTCGCCCGCGTCCTGGTACAGCGCCTTCAGATTGCGCAACATGCGCGCGATGATCTCGCGTGCGCCGGCCGGCTGCAGGAACAGGCCGAGCGGCGGCTCGTCCTCGGCCGCCAGCGCCATGCGCCGCCGCCAGGGCTGCAGCCATTCCTCGAGTTCCTCGCGCGACAGCGATCGGCCGCTGAAGGGATCGAGCACGACATCGCCCTGCGGCAGCTGCAGCTTGACCAGGAAATGGCCCGGGAAGCTCACCCCGGCCGCGCTGAGTCCGGCCTGCGCCGCCAGCTCGAGGTAGAGCACCGCCAGCGTGATCGGGATGCCGCGCCGGCGCGCCAGCACGGCCGACAGGTCGGAGTTGGCCGGGTCGTCGTAGTGGTTGACGTTGCCGGCAAAACCGAGCTCGCCGAAGAAGTAGCGGTTGAGCAGATGCAGGCGTTGCAGGGGCGCTGCGTCGGCCGGGATGCGGCGGCGCAGCGTCGCCGCCAGCCGGTCGACTTCGGCAAGCACGGCCTGGATGTCGAGCTCGGGGCGCGCATGCTGGGCCACCGCCACCGCAGCCTCGAGCAGGGGCAGGTCGGCGTCGCGTGCGACCAGGGTCGCGAAATACTGCAGCGCGCTGGGCGGGCGGAGGTCGAGAGAATGGCTCATGCGCGGTTCATGTCCCCGTCAGACCCGGCGCAGGAACTGGCGCAGCTGCAGCCCGCTCAGGTGCAGCTGCAGAAAATAGACCAGGGCCACGCCGCCCAGCACGAGGGCCATCCAGCCGGCGCGCTGGCCCCAATGGGCCTGCAGGCCGATCCAGTCGATATGCCGCGCCGCCAGCGCCAGCAGGCCACCGAGCACCGCACTGGCCGCGCCCACCCGCAGGGCGAAGCCGCCCCAGCCGGGGGCCGGCCGGTACAGCCCGCGCCGGCGCAGCAGCACGAGCAGGGTAGCGGCGTTGAACAAGGCCGCCAGTCCGATCGACAGCGCCAGGCCGGCATGCCCCAGCCAGGGCACGAAGGCCAGGTTCATCAGCTGGGTCAGCACCAGCGCCACCAGCGCCACCTTCATCGGCGTCTTCACGTCCTCGCGGGCATAGAAGCCGGGCGCCAGGATCTTCAGCCCGACCAGGCCGAGCAGGCCGATGCCGTAGCCCTGCAACGCGAGCACCGTCATCTGCACGTCGCGCGCGGCAAAGGCGCCATAGTGGAAGAGCACCGCGATCAGGGCCTGCGGGAATACCAGCAGGGCCAGGGCGCAGGGCAGCGCCAGCATCAGCACCAGGCGCAGGCCCCAGTCGAGCAGGCCGGAATAGGCCTCGGCATCGTCGCCGGCGCGCGCCGCCGACAGCTGCGGCAGCAGCACCACGCCGAGTGCCACGCCGAGCAGCGCGGTCGGGAACTCCATCAACCGGTCGGCATAGGTGAGCCAGGACACCGCGCCCACGCCGACATGCGAGGCGATCTGCGTGTTGATGACCAGGGAAACCTGGGCCACCGACACCCCGAGCAGGGCCGGCGCCATCTGGCGCAGCACACGTTTGACGCCGGGGTGCCGCCAGGCGGCCGCGATGCGTCCTGGCGCCAGCGCGACGCGCGGCAGCAGCCCCTGGCGGCGCAGCACCGGCACCTGTACCGCCAGCTGCAGCACGCCGCCGGCCATCACGCCGACGGCCAGGGCCAGGATCGGGTCCCAGCCGCGGCGCTCGAAGGCCGGCGCGCCCAGCCAGGCCGCGGCGATGAAACACAGGTTCAGCAGCACCGGCGTCAGCGCCGGCACCGCGAAGCGCTTCCAGGTGTTGAGGATGCCGGCGGCCAGGGCCACCATCGACATGAAGCCGATGTAGGGAAACATCACGCGCGTCAGCAGCACCGCGGTATCGAAGCGCTCCAGCCCGGCGCCGATCACCCACACCAGGATGGGCGCGCCGATGACGCCCAGCGTGCACAGGACCAGCAGGGCCCAGGCCAGCATCGTCGCGACGGCGTCGATCAGGCCATGCGTGGCATGGTCGCCGTCCTGCACGCGGGTCGCGGCCAGCACCGGCACGAAGGCCTGCGAAAAGGCGCCCTCGGCGAACAGGCGGCGAAACAGATTGGGCAGGCGGAAGGCGACGTTGAAGGCGTCGGTCGCGGCGCTGGCGCCGAAGGTGGCGGCCACCAGTTGTTCCCGCACCAGCCCGGTCACGCGCGAGGCCAGCGTGAGCAGCGAGACGACGGAAGCGGATTTCAGCAGGTTCATCGGCAGAGTGAACATTCTAGCCGGGCCACCCCTGAGCCTTTGCGCACTGCATGGGGCCATGCTATACTCGACGGTCTTTGCACTTCCAAACGTACTTTTAAAGTACACACAATCAGCAGCATGGCCACCTCGACCAAAGCCAAGAAGAAGACCGTCCGACTCGCCTCCGGCCGCAAGCGTGCGCGCCAGGACGTGAAGCTGAACGCGCACAATTCTTCGCTGCGCTCGCGCTTTCGCACCGTGATCAAGAACGTGCAGAAGGCAGTTGCCGGTGGCGACGCCGTCAAGGCCGGCGATCTGTTCAAGCATGCGCAGAAGGTGCTCGACACGGTGGCCGACAAGGGCATCTTCCACAAGAACAAGGCTGCCCGCCAGAAGAGCCGCCTGTCGGCCAAGGTCAAGGCCCTGGCCCTGTCGTCCAGCGCCACCGCCTGAGCGCAACCCCCCGCCACTGACCCAGGGCCTGCCTTCGCAGGCCCTTGTCGTTTGTGCACGCCCGGCCAGTCTCAGTCCGCCGGCGCCGCGCCCTCCAGCACCGTCAGCGCGTTGTCGCGGGCGAAGTTCATCACGAAGTCCCAGGCCATCGGCTCGAGACCGCGCAGCGCCTCGTCGACGACCACGCATCTCACGCCCCCCACCACCCGCGGCATGCAGTACGGCGAGTAGCCGATGTGGGCGCCCGGGCCGTCCGCGCCGCCGCCGGGGCGGAACGGCGACATCACGCCGGCCAGCCGCTCGGCCCAGTCGCTGGGACGAAACTGGCGGCCTTCCCGCGTGACGCCGCGGATCGTGTACTGGCGCGTGATGCTCATCGGAGCCGGTGATTGTGCCGCGCTTCTGTTGCGACGCAGCATGCGCCGGGGGCACGCCTAGAATCAGCCGGCGCCGCGGTTCACCGCCATCAAAGCCTTCTCCATCCGAGGATCCCCCGCCATGCCAGCGCCGCAAACCCCCGTCCGCCCGATGCCCCATGTGCTCAACACCTACGGCCGGCTGCCGATCGCGTTGAGCCACGGCCAAGGCTGCTGGGTCTGGGACACGAATGGCAAGCGCTACCTCGACGGCCTGGGCGGCATCGCCGTCAACACCCTGGGCCACGCGCACCCGAAGCTGGTGCCTGCGCTGCAGGCGCAGATCGGCCAGCTGATTCATTGCTCCAACTACTACGAGGTGCCCCTGCAGGAGCAGCTCGCGGCCAGGCTGTGCGAGATCTCGGGCCTGTGCGGCGTTTTCTTCTGCAGCACCGGCCTGGAGGCCAACGAAGCGGCGTTGAAGCTGGCGCGCAAGTTCGGCCACGACAAGGGCATCCAGCGGCCCGAGATCATCGTCTACGAAAAAGCCTTCCACGGGCGCTCGATCGCCACCCTCTCGGCCACCGGCAACCCGAAGATCCAGGCCGGATTCGGCCCCTTGGTCGAAGGATTCGTGCGCGTGCCGATGAACGACCTGGCGGCGGTCGAGCGCGTGGCCCGCGAGAACCCCAACGTCGTGGCCGTGTTCCTCGAGACGATCCAGGGTGAAGGCGGCATCCACGCCAGCCGCGTCGACCATCTGCAGGGCCTGCGCGCGCTGTGCGACCGCCAGGACTGGCTGCTGATGCTCGACGAGGTGCAATGCGGCATCGGCCGCACCGGCAAGTGGTTCGCCCACCAGTGGGCCGGCATCCAGCCCGACGTGATGCCCCTGGCCAAGGGCCTGGGTTCGGGCGTGCCGATCGGCGCCGTGGTCTGTGGGCCGAAGGCGGTGAACATCTTCGGGCCGGGCAACCACGGCACCACCTTCGGCGGCAACCCGCTGTCGATGCGCGCCGGCGTCGAGACCCTGCGCATCATGGAAGAGGACGGCCTGCTGGCGCACGCCGCCAGCATCGGCGCGCGCCTGTCGGGCGGGCTGAAGCAGGCGCTGGAGGGGGTTGCCGGCGTGGTCGAGATCCGTGGCGCCGGGCTGATGATCGGCATCGAGCTCGACCGCCCCTGCGGCGTGATCCTGCAGCGCGCGGCCGATGCCGGGCTGATGCTCAGCGTCACCGCCGACAGCGTGATCCGCCTGGTGCCGCCGCTGATCCTGTCGGCCGAAGAAGCCGACCGGATCGTCGAGATCCTGGTGCCGGTGATCCGCGACTTCCTCGCGGCATCATGAAACCCGGCGACACCCTGATGAAGCATTACCTGCAGTTCAAGGACTTGCGCGCCGAGGAATACGCCTACCTGTTCGAGCGCACGCGCATCATCAAGACGCGCTTCAAGAACTACGAGCGCTACCAGCCGCTGGTCGACCGCACGCTGGCGATGATCTTCGAGAAGGCCAGCACGCGCACGCGCGTGAGCTTCGAGGCCGGCATGTACCAGATGGGCGGCTCGGTGGTGCATCTGACCACCGGCGACAGCCAGCTCGGCCGCGCCGAGCCGGTCGAGGACAGCGCGCGCGTCATCAGTCGCATGGTCGACCTGGTGATGATCCGCACCTACGAGCAGGCCAAGCTCGACGCTTTCGCGGCGCACTCGCGGGTGCCGGTGATCAACGGCCTGACCAACGAATACCACCCCTGTCAGATCCTGGCCGACATCTTCACCTTCATCGAACACCGCGGTTCGATCCAGGGCCGGGTCGTGGCCTGGGTCGGCGACGGCAACAACATGGCCAACACCTGGCTGCAGGCGGCCGACATCCTCGGCTTCGAACTGCATGTGAGCACGCCCAGCGGCTACGAGATCGACCCCGCGCTGGCCGGCGTGCAGAACCCGGGCTGCCTGAAGGTCTTCAAGAGCCCGGCCGCGGCCTGCGAAGGCGCGCATCTGGTGACCACCGACGTCTGGACCAGCATGGGCTACGAGGCCGAGAACGAAGCCCGCAAGGCCGCCTTCGCCGACTGGTGCGTGGACACGCAGATGATGCAACTGGCGCAGCCAGACGCGCTCTTCATGCACTGTCTGCCGGCGCACCGCGGCCAGGAAGTCGCCGCCGAGGTCATCGACGGCCCGCAGAGCGTGGTCTGGGACGAGGCCGAGAATCGGATGCATGTGCAGAAGGCACTGATGGAGTACCTGCTCATCGGGCGCATCGGCTGACGCAGCCGACGCGCATGCGATTTCGGTGCAGGCTCACATCGCGCAGCGATGTCAAGGCGCGCCGCGCCGGGCCGAAACCAAAATCGGATGCATGTGCAGAAGGCACTGATGGAGTACCTGCTCATCGGGCGCATCGGCTGACGCAGCCGACGCGCATGCGATTTCGGTGCAGGCTCACATCGCGCAGCGATGTCAAGGCGCGCCGCGCACGAAGGCCGTGATCAGGGGCGAGCCGCCGACCTGGCGGCTCCAGTGACCGTGCAGCGCCGGGTCGAACGCGGCGCCGTCCGGCAAGGTGTCGGCGGAAAAGAAATGTTCGCCCGGGCCGAAGACGCGGCTGCTGCCGTCCTGCAGGCCGATCTCCATGAAACCCGCCAGGATGAACACCCATTGCGGCGTCGTCGTGCAATGGAAGCTGCTCCTGAAGCCCACCGGGCTGTGCCGCAGCTGCAGGCCGCCGCTGGGCATCAGGGCCGACAGCCGCGCCTGCGGCGTGCCCTCGTCGAGTGCCAGCGCCTGCTCGCGCCAGCGCGCCCGGCCATCGGTGTCGCTGAACAGAACAACCTGGGTGAAGACCGTCATGTCATGCCGGCGCGTTCAGCGACATTCCGGCACCGGGGCCGGCGGCCGGTTGCCGGCGAAATGTTCGCGCAGGTTGGCGAAGGCGAGGTCGGCCATCGCCTGCCGCGTGCTGGTGGTCGAGCTGCCGATATGCGGCGCCAGCACGACCTGCGGCAGGTCGCGCAGGCGCTGCGGCACGTTCGGCTCGTCGGCGAACACGTCCAGCGCCGCGCCGGCGATCACGCCGCGCTCCAGCGCGTCGATCAGGGCCGGCTCGTCGACCACCGAACCGCGCGCCACGTTGACCAGGATGCCCTCGCCCCGACCCTTGCCCAGCGCCTGCAGCAGTTCGGCGTTGACCAGATGGCGCGTGCCCGCGCCGCCCGGCGTGATCAGCACCAGGAAGTCGCTGCGCGCGGCCAGGGCCACGGGCGTGGCCTCGAAGGCCCAGGGCAGGTCCGGCTTGGCCGAACGTGCGCTGTAGGCGATGTCCATGCCGAAGGCCGCGGCGCGTTGGGCGATCGCCTGCCCGATGCGCCCCATGCCGACGATGCCCAGGCGCGCACCGGACATCTTGCGCGCCAGCGGCATCGGCCCCCTGGCGGCCCAGTCGCCGCTGCGCACCCAGCGGTCGGCCGCCGGCAGCTGGCGCGATGCGCAGAGCATCAGGCCGATCGCGAGGTCGGCGACATCGGCGTTGAGCACGTCGGGCGTGTGCGTGACCATCACACCGCGTGCCTTGGCCGCCGCGACGTCGACGCCGTCGTAGCCGACCCCCATCACCGAGATGATCTCCAGCGCCGGCAGCTGCGCGATCAGTGCTGCGGGCACGCGCGAGTCGCCGTTGGCGGCAACGGCGCGCAGCTGCGGCGCTGCGGCTGCGAAGGCGGCGGGGTCGGTCTCGTGCAGACTTTGATGCACGCTGAAGGCGGCTTCGAGCTGCGGCATCAGCAAGGGCGACAGTCTGGCGACGGCAAGCAAGGCGGGCTGGGTCATCGAAGTTTTCACGCAGGCGGTGGCAGGCCTCATACCCTAGTGTCGCCCAGCGCGCCGGCATACCCGGGAAAGCCAGAATCCGCCCCGGTACGTACATCGGACGACCGATACACCGCGTCGCAAGAAATCCGAAGTGCCATGCAGCGCACAATGCTTCGGCCGCCGGGTTTGAAACGGCTTCGCCCTGCGCCGATACGCAGCGGCCGGCGCGGATCGGCGGCAGCAAAACACAAGCACTGAAGAGGAGCAGACCATGCACTACGCCGCCATCACCGGCGCCGGCTCCGGCATCGGCCGGGCCTGCGCACTGGGACTTCTGAAGGAAGGCTGGACGGTGGCCCTGATCGGCCGCCGCGTCGAGGCCCTGCAGGCCACGGTCGAGAAGGCCGGCGACGCCGCGGCGCGCTGCCTGCCGCTGTCCTGCGACGTCGGTCAGGAAGCGCAGGTGGCCGCCACCTTCGCGCAGCTCGAGAAGAGCTTCGGCCGCCTGGACCTGCTGTTCAACAACGCCGGCATGGGCCTGCCGCCGATGACACCCGACCTCGTCAGCGGCGCCGACTGGCGGCGCATCGTCGACGCCAACCTCAACGGCAGCTTCTACTGCCTGAGCCAGGCCTTCCGGATCATGAAGGTGCAGCGGCCGATGGGCGGGCGCATCATCAACAACGGCAGCATCTCCGCCTACGCGCCGCGGCCGGGATCGATCGGCTACACCGCCACCAAGCATGCGATCAGCGGCCTGACGCGCACCGCCGCGCTCGACGGACGGCCCTTCGACATCGCGGTCGGCCAACTCGACATCGGCAACGCCGCCAGCGAGATGACCGAGCGCATGGCCGCCGGCGTGCCGCAGGCCGACGGCAGCCTGAAACCCGAGGCACGCATGGACCTGCAATATGTGGTCGACGCCTTCCTGACCATGGCCCGGCTGCCCTTGTCGGCGAACATGCTCTTCGTCAACGTGATGGCCACGAAGATGCCCTTCGTCGGCCGCGGCTGAAGGTTCGGCATGCACACTCGATGGCCTCGCCTGCAGCGCCTCCACGCTGCGCGGGCGCGGCAGCTCGGAGGCCCTGACCTGCCATCCGGCATTCAATCGCAGACCCCATGAAACTCCTGCGCCACGGCCCCAGGGGCCATGAAAAACCCGCCCTGCTCGATGCCCAGGGTCAACTGCGCGATCTGTCCGCGCTGATCCCCGACATCAGCGCGCAGACCCTGTCGCCCGCCGGCCTCGCCGCGCTGCGTGCGCTGACGCCCGAATCGCTGCCGGTGGTCGCGATGGGCCGCGTCGGCGTGCCCTGGTCGGGGCTGGGCAAGTTCGTCGCCATCGGCCTGAACTACGCCGACCATGCGGCCGAGTCGAACATGCCGATCCCCAAGGAGCCGATCGTCTTCATGAAAACGCCCGACTGCGCGGTCGGCGCCAACGACCCGGTGGTGCTGCCGCAGGGTTCGGTGAAATCCGACTGGGAGGTCGAGCTCGGTGTCGTGATCGGCAGCACCGTGCGCTACGTGACCGAGGCCGATGCGCTGAACTGCGTGGCCGGCTACTGCGTGGTCAACGACGTGTCGGAGCGCGAATTCCAGCTCGAGCGCGGCGGCCAGTGGGACAAGGGCAAGGGCTGCGACAGCTTCGGCCCGATCGGCCCCTGGCTGGTGACCGCCGACGAGGTGCCCGACCCGCAGGCCCTGGGCCTGTGGCTCGACGTGAACGGCCAGCGCCGCCAGACCGGCAGCACGCAGACGATGATTTTCGGCGTCGCCGCCCTGGTCAGCTATTTGAGTCGCTTCATGACCCTGCGCGCCGGCGACGTCATCACCACCGGCACGCCACCCGGCGTGGGCATGGGCGCCAAGCCGGCGCCGGTCTACCTGAAGCCGGGCGACGTGATGCGCCTGGGCATCGACGGCCTGGGCGAACAGAAGCAGAGGGTGCACGCCTGGGACGCCTCGTTGCTCGATTGAGCCTGCGCGGCCCGTGCCGGGCACCGGCATCCCCCGCTTGACGGTGGTAGCGGCGCATACTCGCGCCCCATGGTGAACCCGGCCGAGTCGTGGTCCGCGCGCAGTCAGGCCCTCGCCGAGGCCCTGGCACGCAGCGCACTGGGTGAGCGAAGCGCCTTTCGCCGCCTGTACGACGGGTCGCGCGCACATCTGTTCGGCGTCATCCTGCGTATCCAGCCCGACCGCTCACAGGCCGAGGATGTCTTGCAGGAAGTATTCGTCAACGTCTGGCGCTCGGCTGCGGCCTTCGACCCCGCCAGGGCCCAGCCCCTGACCTGGCTCACCACCATCGCGCGCAACCGCGCGATCGACAGCCTGCGTCGGCGGCAGACCCAGCCCTCGACCGTCAGCCTGACGCGCAGCGACGACGACGAAGACGCGCAGGTCGATGTCGCCGCCGATGACGACAGCGACCCGCTGGCCCTGCTGCAGCGCGCCGGCCAGGCGCAGGCTGTGACCGATTGCCTGGGCGAGCTGTCGTCGCAACAGCAGCAATGCCTGGCCCTGGCCTTCTACCAGGGCCTGTCGCATGCCGAAGTCGCCGAACATCTGGCGCAGCCCCTGGGCAGCGTGAAAAGCTGGGTCCGGCGCGCGCTGATGGCGCTGAAGGACTGCCTGGGCCGCGCCGGCCAACCGCAGTACGACTGACATGCAACCCCCACGCTCGCTTTCGCTCGCTGCCCCCCGGACCCTGCAGGGGCCACTTCGCAGCCCGTGGGGCCGTCAGTGGCTTCGGGCGGCCGGGCTCCACTGACATGCAACCCCCACGCTCGCTTTCGCTCGCTGCCCCCCGAGGGGGCTGTCAGTGGCTTCGGGCGGCCGGGCTCCACTGACATGCAACCCCCACGCTCGCTTTCGCTCGCTGCCCCCCGAGGGGGCTGTCAGTGGCTTCGGGCGGCCGGGCTCCACTGACATGGACTACAGCCGCCCCACCCTCGCCGACGCGCTGGCTGCGGCCTATGTGCTGGGCACGCTGCGCGGCCCGGCGCGGCGCCGCTTCGAGGCCCTGCTGCCGGCGCACCCGGCCCTGCGTGCGGCCTGTGCCGGCTGGCAGCAGCGCCTGGCACCGCTGAGCAGCAGCATCCCACCGGTCGAACCACCCGCGTCGGCCTGGGCCGGCATCGAACACACGCTCTTCGGCGCGCCGCCCGTGGCAGCGTCCTGGTGGCAGCGCCTGGGCCTGTGGCGAGGGTTCAGCGCCGTCAGCACGGCGGCGGCCGTGGCCCTGCTGGTGGTCGCAACCCAGACCCCGGCGCCGCAGGCCCCGGTGCTGATCGTGATGGGCGCCAGCGACGACGCGGCGCGCGCGATGAACGCCAGCTTCGTCGCCAGCGTCAGCGGCGACGGCCGGGCCCTGGTGCTGCGGCCGATCGGCAGCGTCAAGGTCGACCTGGGCCACGCGCTCGAACTCTGGGCCGTGCCGGCCGACGGCGCGCCGCGTTCGCTTGGCCTGGTGCGCGCCGACGGCGCCACCACCTTGATCCGCAGCCAGCTGCTGCAGGACACCGCGGCCTTCGCGGTCAGCGTCGAACCCGCGGGCGGATCACCCACCGGTGCGCCCACCGGGCCCATCGTCTCGGTCGGCAAGCTCAACACCTGAATCGGCCCTGCATCCGGTTCCGCGCCGGCTGCGTAAGGGTCTCCTGATGCGCAATGCATCCCCGCGCCGGCCGGTCGGCCGCCGGGCCACTGCCAGGAGACCCACATGCCCCGTCCGTTGCGCCTTGCCCCGCTGGCCCTTGCCGCGTTGAGCGGCCTTGCACTCGCCTCCAGCCATCGCGAAGCCCCCTTCATCACCACCGTGCCCAAGGTCGACGCCACCGACTTCTACATGTTCAGCAGCTACGAGCCGGGGCGCGACGGTTACGTGACCCTGATCGCCAACTACCAGCCGCTGCAGGACGCCTACGGCGGCCCGAACTACTTCTCGCTCGACCCGAACGCGCTCTACGAGATCCATGTCGACAACAACGGCGACGCCAAGGAAGACATCAGCTTCCAGTTCCGCGTCAAGAACCGGCTGGCCAATGACGGCGCCGGCGTCAGCCTGAACATCGGCGGCAAGAACGTCGGCATCCCGCTGATCCAGGCCGGCATGGTGAGCCAGCCGAAGGACCCCAACCTGCAGCTCGGCGAGCAGTTCACGCTGTCGGTGGTCCGCGGCGGCCGGCGCAACGCCACCGGCAAGGCCGCCACGAACGCCGCCACCGGCGCCAGCAGCTTCGACAAGCCGGTGGACTACATCGGCAGCAAGACCATCGCCGACTACGGCGCCTATGCCGCCCAGCATATCTACGCGGCCAATCTGCCGGACTGCAAGATGCCGGCACGGGTCTTCGTCGGCCAGCGCCAGGACCCGTTCGCGGTCAACCTCGGCGCGATCTTCGACCTCGTGAACGCGCCGCTGGCGGTGATCACGAACCCGGCGCTGATCAATGCCGCGCCGAACACCATCGACGGCAAGAGCGTGACCACGCTCGCGCTCGAGGTGCACAAGAGCTGCCTGACGAATGGTGACGACGTGATCGGCGGCTGGACCACGGCCAGCCTGCGCCAGGCGCGTCTGCTCGACGGCAGTCCGGCCCCCGGCCACCAGACCAGCGAGAAGGTCGGCGGCGCCTGGGTCCAGGTATCGCGCCTGGGCATGCCCCTGGTCAACGAGGTGGTCATCGGCCTGAAGGACAAGGACCGCTTCAATGCGTCCCGGCCGGCCGACGACGGCCAGTTCGCCGACTACGTGACGAACCCGACACTGCCGGCGCTGCTGGAGATCGCGCTCAACATCCCGGGCACGGCGCCGACCAACTTCCCGCGCACCGACCTCGTGACCACCTTTCTCACCGGCATTCCCGGCATCAACCAGCCGAAGAACGTGGTCGGCTCGGAGATGCTGCGCCTGAACACGGCGATCCCGCCGGTGCCTTTTGCGAGCCAGAACCGGCTGGGCATCGTCGGCAGCCTGCTGGCCGGACAGAACGATTTCGCCGGCTTCCCCAACGGCCGCCGGCCGAAGGACGATGTGGTCGACATCTCCCTGGTGGCGGTGATGGGCGGCCTGTGCGTGGCCAACGGCGACACCAACGCGCTCGGCTTCGGCGCCGACTGCAAGCCGGCCGCGGCCCCGCTGGGCGCCACCGCCTTCAGCCTGCACGACGCGGTCGACCAGGCCGTGGTGCCCCTGCTGCCGGCCTTCCCGTACCTGAACACGCCGCGTCCGGGCGCGCAGTGAAGGAGCGCGTGATGAGAGTCCTTGCCTTTGCCCTGCTCAGCGGCGGCCTGACGCTGCTGAGCGCCTGCGGCGGCGGTCACGCCGACGCGCCGCCGCTGGCCAGCAACGGGGTGCCGGCCAGCGCACTGGTCTCGGCCACGGCGTTCACCGAGTTTGTGGGTTCGCTGGCGGCCGACAATGGCGCCGAGCCGCTGGATGTCGAGGGCATCGTGCCGCCGGTCAGCGACACCGACGGGCCGGGCGAGGTCTAGGAGCCCGCCGGCCTTCGGAAGGGCGCCGCGTTCGGCCACAAACAGGCCCGACGCAAGGCGCCGGTGCGTGCCGGATTGGCGTCCGGCACGCACCGGCAACGCTGCAGCGGGCGCCCACGTGGCCGGATCTTCGGGCTCGGGCGATTCACGTTCTCAGACAACGGGAGGTTGAACGCAAGGGCGGGCGCGCCCGGCGTGCGCCAGCGCCCAATGCCCCGGGATTGCTTAAGCCTCCGGATAGGCATATGCCAAGTCATATGCCAGACGATTTCCCAGAGCTCACCGTGACTGAACGCCACGCGTCATTGTTCCGCAATGGCCGCAACCAGGCGGTCCGCATTCCACGCGAGTTCGAGATGGAAGGCACCGAGGTGCTCATGCGAAAGGAAGGCAACCGCCTGATCCTCATTCCCATCCGGAAGCACCGGCTGCTCGACCTGCTGGCGTCCTGGGAGCCGCTGGATGAAGGCTTGCCGGACGTCGAGGACCCGCCGCCGCAGAGCCGGGATGCGCTGTGACGCCCGGGCCCGAGTGGATGCTGGACACCAATACGCTGTCCGACCTGATTCGCAACCCGCGCGGCGCGCTGATGCAGCGCCTGGCCGGCACCGAGCCCGAAGCCGTCTGTACCAGCATCTTGGTGGCCTGTGAGCTGCGCTTCGGCGCCCATCGAAAGGGCTCGGACGCTCTGACGCGGCGCGTCGATCAATTGCTGGACACCATGGTCGTCCTGCCGCTGGACCCGCCGGCCGACGTTCACTACGCCGACATCCGTGCAACGCTGGAGCGCGCCGGCACGCCCATCGGCAGCCACGACCTCTTCATCGCAGCGCATGCGCGCTCACGCGGCATGACGCTGGTGACGCACAACACCCGCGCGTTCGCGCGCGTACCCGGCCTGCGCGTGGAGGACTGGCTGGCCTCGTCAAGTTAGAGAATCGTCAGCGCAAGACGAATGAACAGAACATGCCCAACGTCTTCGATTGCCACCGCCAACACATGTCCAATGACCTTCGACGGCAACCGGGGGGCTCCAGATTTTCGCGGTAGCGTCCGCCGTTGAGAGCGTTCGGCTGGATCTGAGTGATGGCACGAAGCTGCGTTGGTTGGATGCGAAACCAACAGCACTGCCGGCAGTTCAAGCACTTGAAGTGCACGTGGTTTGCGGCGTAGCTTTGCTTTGGGCGCGAGTTCACGATATCGATTGCAAGCAGGGAGAACCGGCAATGCAGCCGACAAAAACATCGCCGTTGAGCATGTTCAGCCAGCCATTGCAGTACCTCGTGCCGATTTTTCAGCGCGGGTATGTGTGGACACTGGAAAAGCAGATCCACATGCTCTGGGCCGACATCGTGGACCGGGCCCAGGAGCTGGAGCGCTACCAGGCCGTGCAGCGCACCGCGCAGGAACAAGGAGCGCCGCATCTGGCCAAGCAACCGCGCAGGCACTTTCTGGGCACGGTGATCATCACTGAACACCGGTCAGGCATGCCGGGCGAGCCCTACACCACCGACGTGATCGACGGCCAGCAGCGCATGACCACGACACAGTTGCTGGCCCTGGCATTCCGCGATGCCCTGGCCGGCGTTGAAGACCCGTTCTATCGGCAGTGTGTCGACAGCTACACCTGGAACGCGGCGACCTACCGAGAAAATCACGCGCACTACAAAGTCTGGCCGACGAACGCCGGCCGGCAGGAGATGAGCGCCCTGGTCGAGTGCCGCTCGTTCGATGAAGTCTGCAAGTTGTTCCCAATCACGACGATCGGAAGTGGCAAGTCCAAGAAGCGGGTCGCGCGGCCGCTGCTGGTAGAGGCTTATATGTACTTCTACGGCGTCATAGGCTACTTGTTGCGCGGCATCGAATTCGACGAGGTGCTGCCGCCTGAGCCGGGCAGCCTGGAGGAATGGGTCGACAACGTGCTCACCGAAGCGGGCCACTCGGTCGACCGAACGCTCGCGGCCAAATGGATTCACGAGATCCGCCATGAGACACATCCAAAGTTGCCGAACCAAGACCTGGCCGTCCGGAAGGACCGCATCGACCTGTTGCTCGGGACGCTGACCGACTACATCCAGTTGATCGAATTGCGTCTCGGTGCGGAAGATGACGCCCAGGTGATCTTCGAGTCGTTGAACGACCGAGGCGAGCGCCTGACGCCTGCAGACATTGTTCGCAATTTCGTATTTCTGGAAGCCACGCGGATCAACGCGTCGGCGGGAGATCTGTATGAAACGCATTGGCGCGAATTCGATGAATCGCCTGCTGAAAAAGGCGCCATCAGCAAGAGCAAGCTGTTTTGGAAAGTGGAAGAGCGCCAGGGCCGATTGACGAACACGCGGCTTGACACCTTGCTGTACCACTATGTGTCGATGCGAACGATGAACGACGTGAAGCTCGATCATGTCTTCGAGGAATTCAAGCAGTGGTGGCTGGCCGGCAAGAAGGATGTCGACCAGGAGCTGGCCCGCTTGAAGCGAGCAGCGGATCTGTTCCGCGCCCTGGTGCGGCCCGATCGAAGCACGCGCCTGGGCCGCTTCGCGCACAACTTGCGCGTGCTGGACAGTTCAACCGTGACACCGGTGGTGCTGTACCTCGGCGAACAGCTGGGTCCGCAAAGCGAAGGCTTTCTCAACTGTCTGACGGTGTTGGAGTCGTATCTTGTCCGCCGGGCGATTTGCGGGCGATCCACCAAAGCCTACAACCGGATCTTCCCTGGCTTGCTCAAGCGCCTGAGCGGGGCTGCCGCGCCGTCGAGCACGGTGGTCGCCGAGCATCTGGCGGGTTTGGCCGGTGGTGAGACCCAGGACTGGCCGGACGATGCGGTCTTCCGCCAGGCGTGGGTGGAGCTCAACACGTACAAGGTGCTGCGCTCCGCCAAGACCAAGATGCTGCTCGAAGCACTGGAACTGGGGTGCCGGAACGAGGTACATCACGAGTCAGCGCAGCTGCCCTCAATCGCGCTGCACGTCGAGCATGTGCTGCCCATTGCGTGGCAAGCCCACTGGCCAGCGCCCGGTGATGAAAACGCCGCGTTGCTGCGCAATTACTTGCTGCACAACATCGGGAATCTCACCTTGCTGACGGCAAAGCTCAACCCGTCGCTGAGCAACGCTGCATTCGCCATCAAGCGCCCCGAAATCACGAAGAGCCTGTTGGTGCTGAACGCCCACTTTCAGGCTTCGGTGTTTGTCGGCGCTGACGCCAGTTGGGACGAGAAGTGCATTCGCGCGCGGTCGCAAGCGCTGTTCATGGTCGCACGCAAGATCTGGCCCTTCGGATCTGCCGGATCGGCCGGATCGGCCGTGAGCTAGCCCACCGGGCGAACGGCCGTGACCTCGATCTCGACCTTCGCCCGGTCCTCGATCAGCCCCGCCACCTGCACCGCGGTCATCGCGATGCCGTATTCGCGGCCCAGGACCTCGCGGTAGACGGCGCCGATCTCGCGTCCGCGGCGGCCGTATTCGCGCTTGTCGAGCACGTACCAGGTCATGCGCACCATGTGTTCGGGGCCGCAGCCGGCTTCGGCGAGCAGCGCGCGCACGTTCTGCAGCGCCTGGCGCACCTGGTCGACGAGGTCGTCGCTGTCGAACTGCGCCTGCGCGTTCCAGCCGATCTGGCCGGCCAGCGCCACCCAGTCGCCGCGCGCGGCCACGCCATTCGCATAACCCTTGGGCACCGCCCAGCCCGCCGGTTGCAGGATCTGCATCACCCCTCCTTCAGCCTGAAGCGCTGCAGCTTGCCGGTCTCGGTGCGCGGCAGGCTGCTGCGGAACTCGATGGCACGCGGGTACTTGTAGGGCGCGATGGTCTGCTTGACGAAGTCCTGCAGGGTGCGCGCCATCGCCTCGTCCGGGGCATGGCCCGGCCTGAGCACGACGCAGGCCTTGATGAGCTGGCCGCGGTCCGGGTCGGGCACGCCGATCACGCCGCACTCGGCCACCGCCGGATGCAGCAGCAGGGCGCCTTCGACCTCGGGGCCGGCGATGTTGTAACCGCCGGTGACGATCATGTCGTCGGTGCGCGCCTGGTAGACGAAATGGCCGGCCTCATCGACGAGGTAGGCGTCGCCGGTCAGGTTCCAGCCCGCGTGCACATAGGTCGCCTGGCGCTCGTCGGCCAGGTACTTGCAGCCGGTGGGGCCCTTCACGGCGAGCCGGCCGACCTGGCCGGGCGGCAGTTCACGGCCTTCGTCGTCGACGATGGTGGCGCGGTATCCCGGCACCGGCACGCCGGTGGCGCCGGGGCGGGCATGCGCTTCGTCAGCGCTGATGAAGATGTGCAGCATCTCGGTCGAGCCGATGCCGTCGATGATCTGGATGCCGGTGGCCTCGAACCACAGCGCGCGTGTGGCCGCCGGCAGGGCCTCGCCGGCGGAGACACATTTGCGCAGCGACGACAGGTCGTGCGCCGCGACCTGCGGCGCCATCGCGCGGTAGCTGGTCGGCGCGGTGAAGCAGACCGTGGCCCGCCATTCGGCGATCGCCGCAGGCAGCACGTCGGGCGAGGCCTTCTCCAGCAACACCGTGCTCGCGCCCGCAGCCAGCGGAAACAGCAGCAGGCCACCGAGGCCGAAGGTGAAGCCCAGCGGCGGGCTGCCGATGAAGACATCGTCGGCGCGCGGGCGCAGCACATGCGGCGGCCAGCAGGCGCAGGCGGCGAGGATGTCGCGGTGGCTGTGCATCGTGCCCTTGGGCACGCCGGTGGTGCCCGAGGTGAAGGCCATCAGGGCGATGTCCTCGGCCTCGGTGTCGACGGCCTCGAACCCGGCGCGCTTGCCGGCCATCGCGGCCTCGAGCGAGCCCGCGTGGAAGTCCAGGCGATGCACCAGGGTCGGGCAGTCCGCCGCCGCCTGGTCGAGTTCGGCGAGCAGACGGCTGTCGCACAGCGCGTGGCTGATCTGCGCCTTGTGGATGATGGTCTTGAGCTCGCGCGCGCGCAGCAGGGGCATCGATCCCACCGCGATGCCGCCGGCCTTGAACACGGCCAGGAAACAGGCCGCCAGCATCGGCGAGTTGGCCCCGCGCAGCAGCACCCGGTTGCCGGGCACGAGGCCCAGGTCCTCGACCAGCACATGCGCGATGCGGTCCACCTGGGCCTGCAGTTCGGCATAGGTCCAGCGCACGCCGGTGCCCAGCACGCAGGGGCGGTCCCCGTCGCCGGCGATGCGGCGGTCGAGCAAGGCCCGCGTGGCATTCAGGCGCGGCGGGAACTGCAGCTCGGGCAGCTCGAAGAGCAGCTCCGGCATCTGCGCCGCGGGCGGCAGATGGTCGCGGGCGAAGGTGTCGACGTGGGCGGTCATGGGTGGCATCCCCGGCAGGCGGATGCAGAACATTCTGCAATCAGATACTTTAGTTGTAAAGTAATTTGGGGCCGGCTACGATGCCGCAATGGCCAGGATCTGGGACCTTTCGCCGCCGGTGCATGCCGGCTCCCCGGTGTTTCCGGGGGACACGGCCTTCGCGCAGCGCTGGTCGTGCAGCATCGGCCCCGGCTGCCCGGTGAACGTGAGCACCTTGACCCTGTCACCGCACACCGGCGCCCATGCCGACGCCCCGCTGCACTACGACGCCGAGGGCGCCGCCATCGGCGATCTGCCGCTGGCGCCCTTCCTCGGCCGCTGCCGCGTGATCCACGCCCTGGGCTGCGCGCCGCTGGTGTCCTGGGATCATCTGGCGCACGCCGTGCAGGGCCTGCCGCCGCGCGTCCTGGTGCGCACCTATGCAAGGGCACCGATGGACCGCTGGGACCCGGCGCTCGCGGCCTTTGCGCCCGAGACCGTCGAACGCCTGGCCGACCTGGGCGTGCTGCTGATCGGCATCGACACCGCCAGCATCGACCCGGCCAGCAGCAAGACCCTGGACAGCCACCAGGTGATCCGCCGGCGCGGCCTGCGCGTGCTGGAGAACCTGGTGCTCGACGATGTGCCCGAGGGCGACTACGAACTCATCGCCCTGCCCCTGAAACTGACCACGGCCGACGCCAGCCCGGTGCGCGCCATCCTGCGGGACCTTGCATGAATTCCAGAGACGAGGCGCTGGCGCTCGACGCCGCCGACCCGCTGGCGCCGCTGCGCGACCAGTTTCAGATCCCGCACGGGCTCATCTACCTCGACGGCAATTCGCTCGGCGTGCTGCCGCGGGCCAGCGCCGCGCGTGTGCAGCAGGTGCTCGGCGAAGAATGGGGCCAGGGCCTGATCCGCAGCTGGAACCGCGCCGGCTGGATGCATCTGCCGCAGCGTGTGGGCGACAAGATCGCACGCCTGGTGGGCGCCGGCGAGGGTGAGCTGGTGGTCGCCGATTCGACTTCGGTCAACCTCTTCAAGGTGCTCAGCGCGGCGATGGGCATGGCCAGCGCCGATGCACCCCAGCGCCGGGTCATCGTCTCCGAGCGCAGCAACTTTCCCACCGACCTCTACATCGCACAATCGGTTGCCGCCCGGCATGGCGCCGAGCTGGTGCTGATCGACGACGCCGACACCATCGTCGCGCGGCTGGACAGCGACGTGGCGCTGCTGATGCTCACCCACGTCAGTTACCGCAGCGGCCGCATGCACGACATGGCGGCGCTGACCGCGGCGGCACATGCGGCCGGCGCGCTGACGGTCTGGGACCTGGCGCACAGCGCGGGCGCGGTGCCGGTGGACCTGAAGGGCGCCGATGCCGACTTTGCGGTCGGCTGCGGCTACAAATACCTCAATGGCGGCCCCGGCGCGCCGGCCTTCGTCTGGGCGCATCCGCGGCATGTCGAGCGCAGCCAGCAGCCGCTGAGCGGCTGGATGGGCCACGCCGCACCTTTCGAATTCACGCCCCAGTACCGGCCGGCGCCGGGCATCGCGCGTTTTCTCTGCGGCACGCCGGCGGTGCTGGCGATGGCGGCGCTGGAATGTGGTGTGGACAGCGTGCTCGCCGCCGAAACGCTGGGCGGCATGCCGGCACTGCGGGCGAAGTCACTGGCGCTGAGCCGCGCCTTCGCCGATCTGGTCGAGCGGCACTGCGGCGGCCACGGCCTGAGCCTGGCCTCGCCGCGCGACGATGCGCTGCGCGGCAGCCAGGTCTGCCTGGCGCACCCCGACATCGGCTACCCGGTGATGCAGGCCCTGATCGCACGCGACGTGATCGGCGACTTCCGCGCCGGCGACCCGACCCATCCCGCAGATGCACAGGACATCCTGCGCTTCGGCTTCACCCCGCTGTATCTGCGTTTCGTCGACGTCTGGGACGCCGTCGAACACCTGAAGCAGGTGCTCGACAGCGGCGAATGGCGCGAGGCGCGCTTCAACCACAGGGCAGCCGTGACATGAACACCGAGACCCACCACGACGCCAAGCTCGACTTCAGCGCCGACATGAGCTATGGCGACTACCTGCATCTGGACGAGGTGCTGGGCGCGCAGCACCCGCTGTCGCCGGCGCACGACGAGATGCTCTTCATCATCCAGCACCAGACCAGCGAGCTGTGGATGAAGCTGATGCTGCACGAGCTGCAGGCCGCCATCACCAACGTTTCACAGGATCGGATGGCGCCGGCCTTCAAGATGCTGGCGCGCGTCTCGCGCATCATGGAGCAGCTGGTGCACGCCTGGGACGTGCTGGCGACGATGACGCCGCCCGAGTACAGCGCGATGCGGCCCTATCTGGCCAGCAGCAGCGGCTTCCAGAGCTGGCAGTACCGCTGCATCGAATTCAGCCTGGGCAACAAGAACAAGGCCATGCTCTCGCCGCACCGCCATGCGCCGGATCGGCTGGCCCAGGTGGAGGCCGTCTGGCGCGCGCCGTCGCTGTACGACCAGGCGCTGCGCCTGCTCGCACGCCGCGGCCTGGCGCTGCCGGCCAGCCACACCGAGCGCGACTGGACGCAGCCCTACGCCGCCAGCGACGAGGTCGAATCGGCCTGGCTGGCCGTCTACCGTGATCCGACCACCCACTGGGACCTGTACCAGCTCGGCGAGGAGCTCACCGATCTCGAGGACGCCTTTCGCCTCTGGCGCTTCCGCCATGTGACCACGGTGGAACGCATCATCGGCTTCAAGCGCGGCACCGGCGGCACCAGCGGCGTCGGCTACCTGCGCCAGATGCTCGACGTGGTGCTGTTTCCGGAGCTCTGGAAGCTGCGCACCGATCTCTGAGCCGGTCCGGAACTCGGGCCATGCCGGACATCCACAAGGTGCTCATCGTCGGCTGCGGCTTCGGCGGGCTCGAGGCGGTGCGTGTGCTGGCCCGCGCGCCGGAGCTGGAAGTCACCCTGGTCGACCGCACCAACCACCACCTCTTCCAGCCCCTGCTCTACCAGGTCGCCACCGCCGGCCTCAGCGCACCGGCCATCAGCGCGCCCATCCGACATGTGCTGCGGCGCGAAATGAAACGGGGCCGCCTGACGGTGCTGCAGGCCGAGGTGACGGATATCGACGTTGCGGGGCAGGCAGTGCTGCTCGACGATGGCCAGCATCTGCCCTACGACCACCTGATCGTGGCCGCCGGGGCCATGCACAGCTATTTCGGCCAGGACCATTGGGCCGCGCATGCGCCGGGCCTGAAGACCCTGGCCGACGCCTTCGACATCCGCGCTCGCGTCATCGGCGCCTTCGAGCAGGCCGAGCGTTGCCCCGAGCCGGCGGCGCGTGCGGCCTGGCTCGAATTTGCCGTCATCGGCGCCGGCCCCACCGGCGTCGAACTCGCCGGCACCCTGGTCGAGATCGCGCGCCACACCCTGGCGCAGGAGTTTCGCCGCATCGACTCGCGCCAGGCGCGGGTGCGTCTGATCGAAGGGGGTCCACGCGTGCTGCCGGCGCTGGATGCGCGGCTGTCGGCGAGTGCCGAGCGCCAGTTGCAAGGCCTGGGCGTCGAGGTGATGAACCGCTGCCGGGTCACGGCGATCGACGCCCAGGGCATCACCCTGCAAGGCCCCGACGGCATGCAGCGCCTGGCGGCACGCACCGTGCTCTGGGCCGCCGGCGTCGCCGCTTCGCCCCTGGGTCGCCGCCTGGCCGCGGCCTGCGGCGTCGAGCCCGACCGCAGCGGCCGCGTGCCCGTCCTGCCCGACCTGTGCGTCGCGGGCCACCCCAGGGTCCGCGTGATCGGCGACCTGGCCCAGGTCAGCGTCGACGGACGCCCGGTGCCCGGCGTCAGCCCGGCGGCCAAGCAGATGGGGCGCTGCGCCGCGCACAACATCCTCGCCGCCGTGCGCGGCAGGCCGGCGCAGGACTTCCGCTACATCGACTACGGCTCACTGGCCACCATCGGCCGCAGCGCCGCGGTGGTGCAGCTCGAAGTGCCGTTGCTCGGCCAGCTGCGCTTCGGCGGTTATGCCGCCTGGCTGTTCTGGCTGTTCGCGCATGTCTACTTTCTGATCGGCTTTCGCAACCGGCTGATGGTGCTGACCGACTGGGCCTGGAGCTACTGGACCTTTGCCCGCCACGCGCGCGTGGTGGCCACGCCGCCGACACCACCGCCCACGCGACCGGGCTAGCCGAGCGCGTCGAGCGCAGTCTTCAAACGTGCCACCGCAGCGTCCACATCGGCCCATTTGTCGATGCCGAACAGGCCGAGGCGGAAGGACTTGAAGTCCGGTCCCTCATCGCAGGCCAGCGCGACGCCGGCGGCAATCTGCAGGCCCTGCGCCGCCCAGGCCCGGGTGTTCTGCCAGTCGGCGCGGTCGGTGTAGCTGACGACCACTCCCGGCGCCTCGAAGCCCGGCGCCGCGACGCTGCCGATGCCACGCTCGGCCAGCAGCGCACGCACGCGGCGGCCAAGCTCGAACTGGGCCTCGCGGGCACGCGCGAAGCCGAACTTGCGCAGCTCGGCCATCGCGTCACGCAGCGCCACCAGGCCGTCGGTCGGGTAGGTGGCGTGGTAGGCATGGCCGCCGGCTTCGAAGGTCTCGATGATGGCCAGCCACTTCTTCAGGTCGAGCGAGAAGCTGCTGCTCGTCGTGGCGTCGATGCGCTCGCGCGCCAGGTCCGACAGCATCACCAGCCCGGCGCAGGGGGTGCTGCTCCAGCCTTTCTGCGGCGCGCTCAGCAGCACGTCGACGCCGGTGGCGCGCATGTCGACCCAGGCCGCGCCGCTGGCGATGCAGTCGAGCACCATCAGCCCGCCCTCGGCGTGCACCGCGTCGGCGAGCGCGCGGACGTAGTCGTCGGGCAGCATCATGCCGGCCGCGGTCTCGACATGCGGGGCAAAGACCACCGCCGGCCGGTGTTCGCGGATCGCGGCCACGACCTCGCCCACCGGCGCCGGAACGAAGGGTGCCGTGGCCCCGGCGCCGCTGCGCCGCGCCTTCAGCACCAGCGGGTCGGGCGCGATGCCGCTCATCTCGAGGATCTGCGTCCAGCGGTAGCTGAACCAGCCGTTGCGCACGATCAGGCACTTCTTGCCGCCGGCAAACTGGCGCGCGGTGGCTTCCATGCCGGTGCTGCCGCTGCCGGGCACGACGATCGCCGAGCGTGCGCCGTAGACCTCCTTGAGCGTCGCCGAGACCTCGCACAGCGCCTGCTGGAAGCGGCGCGACATGTGGTTCAGCGAGCGGTCGGTGTAGACGACGGAGTATTCGAGCAGGCCGTCGGGATCGACGTCGGGGCGCAGGCCGGGCATTCAGTCTCCAGGTCAGGGTTCAGGCCGCAGCATCGTACGCGGTCCGCAACCAGCCCATCAGGGTGGGGTCGATCTCGTCGGTGGACGACAGACGCACCGTGTACTGGCACATGCCGCCGGCCGGCAGGGCCTTCAGCCGGGGATGCGGGGGCAGCGCCTTGGCATTGAGACCGAGCTCGACCTGGTCCTTGGTCGCCGGGCCGAGCGTCGCGAACTGCTTCTTGCGACGCAGGCTCAGGTACTTCTGTTTCGGTGCGATCTCGAAGCTGCCGAGCGTGTGCAGGCGCGCCATCAGCGCCTCGTGCAGCGGGCGCAGCGCGGCCTTGGCACCGCTGTAGATCGCGTCCAGCGGGTCGGCCGGCCCGGGTGGCGCCGCCGCCTGCCTGGCCAGCATCACCACGGTGTTCGCGTCGCCGTAGCCCAGGCCCAGGCGCTGCATCAGCCAGCTGCGCTGCTCGGCCACCTTGGCCAGGCCGCTGCCGGCAACCAGCGCCTGCAACTGGACCAGGGTCTGGCCGCTGCGGGCCTCGATGTTCTTCAGCTGGGTGGCCAGCGCGGCGGCAGGATCAGCCATCTTGTGCTCCTCGCGATCGGGGCGGTCACATTGGCAGCACCAGGGGTCGGCGTCAAGCGGGCAGCCTCCTAGAATGAGCGGCTTCGCAGACCCCGCGAGAGCACCGACGATGGACACCCGCCTCACCGAGCACCGACTGCGCATCCAGCGTGTGCAGGACGAACTCGCCGCCGTCGGCGCCCAGGCCCTGCTGGTGCCGTCCAGCGACCCGCACCTCAGCGAGTACCTGCCCGAGCGCTGGCAGGGCCGCGTCTGGCTGTCGGGCTTCACCGGCTCGATGGGCACCCTGGTGGTCACGCTGGACCGCGCCGCGCTGTTTGCCGACAGCCGCTACTGGACCCAGGCCGAGGCCGAACTCGCCGGCACCGGCATCGAGCTGGTGAAGATCGCCAGCGGCAGCTCGGCCGAACATGTGGACTGGCTGGCGAAAGCGCTGCCGCCCGGCGCCACGGTGCTGGTCGACGGCGCGGTGCTCGGCCTGGCGGCGGCGCAGCAGCTGCGCGAGCGGCTGCACGCCGCCGGCGTCTCGCTGCGCACCGACCTTGACCTGCTGCAGTCAGTCTGGCCAAACCGCCCGGCCCTGCCCGAGGCGCGCATCTATGAACACCGTGCGCCGCATGCCCCGGTGCCGCGCAGCGACAAGCTGCGCCGCCTGCGCGACGCGATGCGCAACGCCGGCGCCAGCCACCACCTGGTCTCGACGGTCGACGACGTGGCCTGGATCAGCAATCTGCGCGGCAGCGATGTGCCCTACAACCCGGTCTTCCTGGCCCATCTGCTGATCACCCTGGACGCGGCGACGCTGTTCGTCGGTGCCGGCAAGATCAGCGACAAGCTGGCCGCGGCCCTGGCCGCCGACGGCATCCGCCTGGCACCCTATGCCGACGCAGGCGACGCGCTGGCCGCCCTGGGCGCCGAGGCCGTGCTGCTGCTCGACCCCAGGCGCGTGACCCTGGGCCTGCGCGAGCGGGTGCGCGACGCGCGTGTGGTCGAGGCCACCAACCCGAGCACCCTGGCCAAGAGCCGCAAGACCGCCGACGAAATGGCCCAGGTGCGCGAGGCGATGGCCGAGGACGGCGCCGCGATGTGCGAGTTCTACGCCTGGTTCGAGGCCGCGCTGGCGCGTGGCGAAGAGCTCAGCGAACTCAGCGTCGACGAGCAGTTGTCGGCCGCCCGCGCGCGCCGCGCCGGCTTCATCGGCCTGAGCTTTCCGGTGATCGCCGGCTTCAATGCAAATGGCGCGATGCCGCATTACCGCGCCACGCCGGCATCCTTTGCGCTCATCCAGGGTGACGGCCTGCTGCTCATCGACTCCGGCGGCCAGTACCTGGGCGGCACCACCGACATCACCCGCGTGTGGCCGATCGGCAGCGTCAGCGACGCCATGAAACGCGACTACACCCTGGTGCTCAAGGGCACGCTGGCGTTGTCGCGCGCACATTTCCCGCAGGGCACGCCGAGCCCGATGCTCGACGCGCTGGCGCGCGCGCCGCTGTGGGCCGAGAACCTCGATTTCGGCCATGGCACCGGCCACGGCGTGGGCTACTTCCTGAACGTGCACGAAGGCCCGCAGAGCATCAGCAAGGCGCTGCCGACCCCCGACATGGCGATGCAGCCGGGCATGATCACCTCGATCGAACCCGGCCTGTACCGCCCGGGGCAATGGGGCGTGCGCATCGAGAACCTGGTGCTCAACGTGGCCGCCGGCGACGACGGGTTCGGCGACTTCCTGGCCTTCGAGACCCTGACCCTGTGCCCGATCGACACGCGTTGCATCGAGCCTTCGCTGCTGCGCGCCGACGAGATCGCCTGGCTCAACGCCTACCACGCCATGGTGCATCAGCGCCTGGCGTCGCGTGTCAGCGGCGACGCCCTGGCCTGGCTGGAAACCCGCACCCGGCCGATCTGAGCGTTGGTGAAGACATGGCGCTGGCGCTCGGCGTCGACCTCGGCGGCAGCAAGATCGAGGCCGCGGCGCTGGACGCCGGCGGCGCCGTGTGCTGGCGCGAACGGGTGCCGACGCCGGCCGGTGACTACGCCGGCACGCTGCAGGCCGTGTCGGCCCTGGTGCAGCGCGCCGAGACGGCCGTCGGCACGCTGGCCAGCGTCGGCCTCGGCCACCCCGGGTCGCTGACCGCCGCCGGCCTGATCAAGAACGCGAATTCGACCTGCCTCAACGGCCGGCCGCTGCAGGCCGACCTGGAGGCCCTGCTGCGCCGCCCGCTGCGCCTGGCCAACGACGCCAACTGCCTGGCACTGTCCGAGGCCACCGACGGCGCCGCCGCTGGCGCAGCGGTGGTGTTTGCCGTGATCCTGGGCACCGGGGTCGGCGGCGGCATCGCGGTCGACGGCCGCGTGCTCGCCGGCGCCAACGGCCTGGCCGGCGAATGGGGCCACAACCCGCTGCCCTGGGCCGACGCCGACGAACACCCCGGGCCGGCCTGCTACTGCGGCCAGCGCGGCTGCATCGAAACCTGGCTCAGCGGGCCGGGCCTGGCGCGCGACCACGGCCAGGACGACGCGGCGGTGCCGGCCATCGCCACGGCGGCCGCTGCCGGCGACCGTGCCGCCCAGGCCACGCTGGCACGCCATGCGAGCCGGCTGGCGCGCGCCCTGGCGTCGGTCGTGAACCTGCTCGACCCGGAGGTGATCGTGCTCGCCGGCGGGGTCTCGCGTCTGCCGGGGCTGGTGCCTGCGCTGACGGCGCAGTGGCAGCGCTGGATCTTCGCCGCCGGCGACAGCGAGGCGCCACGCACGCGCGTGGTCAACGCCTTGCATGGCGAAGCCTCCGGCGTGCGCGGCGCCGCCTGGCTCTGGCGCTGATGCAATCGATCGGCGCGGGCCTGCCGACGCCGGGCAATGCGCTTCAGCCGATCGTCGCGCCGAAGAAGCGCAGGGTGCGGTCCCAGGCCAGTTGCGCCCAGGCGGCGTCGTACTGCGTCAGCGGGATCCGCCCCGGCCCCTGCGCCGTTTCGTTGGCGAAACCATGGTGCGCCAGGTAGCGGTGGCCGGTATAGCGCACGCCGGCCTCCTTCAGCCTGGCCTCGAGGGTGTCGACACCGGCGATGGCGAAGGCACCGTCCTGCGTCGCCCAGTGCGCCATCAGCGGTGCGCCGATCTTCGTGGCGTCGACGAACTCCAGCGGCGGATAACCGTACCAGACCACCGCGGCATCCAGCTCGGGGGCCATCGTCGCGGCCAGCAGGGTCAGCGCCCCGCCCATGCAGAAGCCGGTGACGCCGACCTTGGGGCAGCCCTGCGCCTTCAGCGCCTGCACCGCGCCGCGCAGGTCCTGCGCGGCAGCGTCGCCGAAGTCCAGCGCCGTCATCAGATGGTGCGCCTCCTCGGCCTCGACCGTGCTCTTGCCGCGGTACAGATCGGGCACCAGCACCCGGTAGCCCGCACCGGCCAGACGCTGCGCCACGCCGCGGATCTGGTCGTTCAGGCCCCACCATTCCTGGATCACGACGATGCCAGGCGCGCCGTCGATGCCCGGCTCGGCCAGATGGCCGGAGACCGTCTGACCGTCCGGGCGCTTGAAGTCGATCATGCTGCTCATGGTTGCTCCACGGTCCGGTGAAACCGCCAGCTTAGCGCGGCCGGACTACATCTGGCGGAACAGGGGCAGAAAGCTGCGGCTGACCGGCAGCAGTTCGGGGCGGCCCCGCAGCTGCACGTCGGCGGTTTCGTTGGCCCCGCGCACCACCTGGGCCACATGGTGCAGGTTGACGATGGCCGATCGGTGCACCTGCACGAAGTGGCCGGGGTCCAGTTCGTCGGCCAGTTCGCGGATGGTCTTGCGGATCAGCGCCTCGCCACCCGACCAGACGACCAGGGTGTACTTCTCGTCGCTCTTCAGGTAGATCACCTCCTGCACCGGGATCAGGCGCAGGCTGTTGCCCACCGAGGCCTTGATCCACTGCAGCCAGGCCGAGCCGCCGGCCTGCCGGCGGCGCAGTTCGTCGGCCAGGCGGTCGAGCACCGACTCCAGGCCGTCGACGGCCACCGACGCACCGGCGAGCCGCGCGCGCAGCCGGTTCACGGTGTCGGCCAGCCGGGCTTCGTCGAAGGGCTTGACCAGGTAGTCCACCGCCCCCTGCTCGAAGGCCTGCACCGCGTACTGCTCGAAAGCGGTGACGAAGACGATCTCGGCGCGCCGCGCGATGCCGCGTGCGGTCTCGATGCCGTTCAGCCCCGGCATGTGCACGTCCAGGAACACGATGCGCGGGCCCAGTTCGTCGAACAGTTCCAGCGCCTCGCGGCCGTTGCGCGCCTGGGCCACGATCTCCAGTTCGGGCCAGGCGCGGGCGAGGTGCTGGGCCAGGCGCTCGCGCAGCAGCGGCTCGTCGTCGGCGATCAGCGCGGTGGGGTGGGTCATGACGAGGGCTCCGGCGGGATCGTCATCTCGGCGTGCAGGCCATGCGGTTCGACCTCGGACAGCAGCAGCGCGGCGCGCGCGCCGTAGAAAGCGTCGAGCCGGTCGCGCAGGTTCACCAGCCCGGTGCCGGGGGCGGCATGCGGCGACATGCCGACCCCGGTGTCGGTCACCGACAGGCGCAGGCCGCCGTCCTCGTCGCGCCGGCCGCGCAGCGCGATGCGCCCGCCGCTCTCGGCCGGGTCGATGCCGTGGCGCACCGCGTTCTCCACCAGGGTGAGCAGGACCATCGGCGGCAGGCGTCGGTCGGCAAGCTCCTCGGGCACGTCGATGCAGAAGTGCAGGCGGTCGGGCATGCGCATCTGCATCAGGGCCAGATAGGCACGCACGAGGCCGAGTTCGCGGCCCAGGGTCGGCGCGCCGTCGTGCAGGCGCGGCACCGCGGCGCGCAGATAGGCGATCAGGCTGGCCAGCACCGGCGCAGCGCGCGGCGACCCGGTTTCGACCAGGGCCTGCACATTGGCCAGGGTGTTGAAGAGGAAGTGCGGCTCGATCTGCGCCTGCAGCAGGTTCAGGCGCGCGTCCAGGGCCTGCTTCTCGAGCCGGCTGCGTTCGAGGGCGAAGCGCAGGCTCTGTTCCGACTCGCGATGTTCACGTTCGCGCAGCAGCGCCGCGGCGGTGATCACCAGGCCCAGGATCAGGGCCACCGCCGCGATCCAGAGGAATCCCAGCATGCGCGCCGGGGTGTCGAGCACGGCGCCGACGCTGCCGCCGGCCGACACCGTGGCGCCGATGAAGGCGGCGATCGGCGCGGCCAGCGCCACCGCCACGATCTGCAGGGTCTGGCGCAGCCAGCCCGGCACCCGCGAGGGCAGCAGGCGCAGCAGCACCGCGCCGGTGACGACATGCGCCAGCAGCAGCACCATGGCGAGAAACAGGGTGCGCCCGAGCAGGATCGGGAACGGCGTGATGAAGATCGGGTTCAGCGCCGCGGCCGCGGCGATGCCCAGGCCCAGGGCGATGCTGACGCTCTTCAGATTGAGCGCCGCCCAGGCCGTCCGGGGCGCCTGGGGCGGCGGCGGGGCGGCCGGCATCGCGCTCGAGGAATGCAGCATGGCCGACAGGCTAGCGCGGGCCGGCGCACTCTCCAAGCCGGGACAGCCCAGCGTGCGACGAACGACGGCCGGCGCGGGCCGGACGGCGGTGGCCGGCGGCCAGGAGGCCGCCGGGCCGGATCACCGGATCGGCTTGAAGCGCAGCCGGTGCGGCCGCGCGCCTTCTTCGCCCAGGCGCTTCTTCTTGTCGGCCTCGTACTCCTGGTAGTTGCCGTTGAAGAAGACCCACTGGCTGTCGCCCTCGGCGGCCAGGATGTGGGTGCAGATGCGGTCGAGGAACCAGCGGTCATGGCTGATCACCATCGCGCTGCCGGCGAACTCGAGCAGGGCCTCTTCGAGCGCGCGCAGGGTCTCGACGTCGAGGTCGTTGCTCGGCTCGTCGAGCATCAGCACATTGCCGCCCAGGGCCAGGGTCTTGGCCAGGTGCAGCCGGCCGCGCTCACCGCCGGAGAGGTTGCCGACCAGCTTCTGCTGGTCGTTGCCCTTGAAGTTGAAGCGGCCCAGATAGGCGCGGCTGGGCATCGTGAACGGGCCGACGACGATGTTGTCCAGGCCGCCGGAGATGTCCTCCCAGACCGTCTTGTCGTTCGCCAGGCTGGCCCGGCTCTGGTCGACGAAGGTCGGATTGGCCGTCTTGCCGATGATGACTTCGCCGGCATCAGGTTGCTCCGTGCCCTGGATCAGGCGGAACAGGGTTGACTTGCCGGCGCCGTTGGGCCCGATGATGCCGACGATGGCGCCGGCCGGCACCTTGAAGCTCAGGTTGTCGATCAGGCAGCGGTCGCCGAAGCCCTTGGTGACGCCGTTGAACTCGATGACCTCGTTGCCCAGACGCTCGGCCACCGGGATGAAGATCTCGTTGGTCTCGTTGCGGCGCTGGTAGTCGACGTCGCTGAGTTCCTCGAAGCGCGCCAGGCGCGCCTTGCTCTTGGTCTGGCGGCCCTTGGCGTTGGAGCGAACCCACTTCAGTTCCTCCTTCATCGCCTTCATGCGCGCGTCTTCCTTCTTCTGCTCGACCTCCAGGCGCTTTTCCTTCTGTTCCAGCCAGTCGGTGTAGTTGCCCTTGTAGGGGATGCCCTGGCCACGGTCGAGCTCGAGGATCCATTCGGCGACGTTGTCGAGGAAGTAGCGGTCGTGGGTGATCGCGACCACGGTGCCGCTGAAGCGCTTGAGGAACTGCTCGAGCCACTCCACGCTCTCGGCGTCCAGGTGGTTGGTCGGCTCGTCGAGCAGCAGCATGTCGGGTTTGCTCAGCAGCAGCCGGCACAGCGCGACGCGGCGCTTCTCGCCGCCGGAGAGCACGCCGACCTTGGCCTCCCAGGGCGGCAGGCGCAGCGCGTCGGCGGCCAGTTCGAGCTGCAGATCGGTGTTTTCGCTGCCGGCGGCGGCGATGATGCCTTCCAGCTCGGCCTGCTCGGCGGCCAGCTTGTCGAAGTCGGC
>CAZWUR010000049.1:0-33466 GCA_964637205.1 uncultured Rubrivivax sp. | reverse complement strand
GCAAGGTCTGCGTCAAGGCCTTCGGCCTGATCCAGAAGACCTACAACCCGAACCGCGTGCTCGCGCCGATGAAGCGCAGCAACCCGAAGAAGGGCCGCCACGAGGACCCGGGCTTCGTCGAGATCTCCTGGGAAGAGGCGCTGTCGACCATCGCCGGGCGGCTGAATGACATCCGCGACAGTGGCCTGACCGACGAGGCCGGCTACCCGCGGGTGGCCGCGAGCTTTGGCGGCGGCGGCACGCCGCAGATGTACATGGGCAGCTTCCCGGCCTTTCTGTCGGCCTGGGGCCCGGTGGACTTCGGCATGGGCTCGGGCCAGGGCGTGAAGTGCTACCACAGCGAGCATCTGTACGGCGAGTTCTGGCACCGCGCCTTCATCGTCGCGGCCGACACGCCGCTGACCAACTACCTGATTTCCTGCGGCTCCAACATCGAGGCCTCGGGCGGCGTCATCGGCATCGCGCGCCATGCGCGCGCCCGGGTGCGCGGCATGCAGCGCGTGCAGGTCGAGCCGCACCTGTCGATCACCGGCGCCTGCTCGGCCGAATGGGTGCCGATCAAGCCCAAGACCGACCCCGCCTTCCTTTACGCGCTGATCCACGTGATGCTGCACGAGGCGGTGCGGGAGCGGCTGGACCTGCCCTTCCTCAAGCGCAGCAGCGGCAGCCCCTACCTGGTCGGCGCAAACGGCTTCTACCTGCGCGACCCGGCCACGCGCAAGCCCCTGGTCTGGGATCTGGCCAGCCAGCGCGCGGTGGCCCACGACAGCCCCGACATCGACGAGGCGCTCGAAGGTGTCTACGAGGTCGACGCGGTCGAGATCGGCGCCGACGACGAGGTGCTGGCCGAAGGCCGGCTCAGCGGCCGCACCACGTTCAGCCTGCTCGTCGAACACATGCAGCCCTACAGCCCGGAGTGGGCGGCGGGCGTTTGCGACGTGCCGGCAGCGCAGATGCGGCGCATCGCCAACGAATACCTGGACCATGCCTGCGTCGGCCAAACCATCGACATCGAGGGCGTGACCCTGCCCTACCGGCCGGTGGCGGTGACCCTGGGCAAGACCGTCAACAACGGCTGGGGCGGCTTCGAATGCTGCTGGGCGCGCACCCTGCTGGCGGTGCTGGTCGGCGCGCTCGAGGTGCCCGGCGGCACCGTCGGCACCACGGTGCGGCTGGCGCGGCCGATGTCGCACCGGCACGAGAGCGTGACCGCCCGCCCGGCGGTCGACGGTTTCATGCACTACGGGCTCAACCCGACCGCCAAGGGCGTCTGGTCGCCCAAGCCGAACATCCGCAATGCCTACCGCACGATGGTGCCGCTGGCTTCGGACGGCCCCTGGAGCCAGGCCCTGGGGCCGACACATTTTTCGTGGATGTTCCTCGAAAAGACCCCCGAGGGCCTGCCGCGCGTGACGCCGCCCGACCTCTGGTTCGTCTACCGCACCAACCCGGCGATCTCGTTCTGGGACACCCAGGCGGTGGGCGAGAAGATGGCGCGTTTCCCCTTCATCGTCGCCTTCGCCTACACCCGCGACGAAACCAATCACTTCGCCGACATCCTGCTGCCCGACGCGACCGACCTCGAGAGTCTGCAGCTGATCCGCATCGGCGGCACCAAGTACGTTGAGCAGTTCTGGCACCACGAAGGTTTTGCGCTGCGCCAGCCGGCGGTGGCGCCGCGTGGCCAGGCGCGCGATTTCACCGACGTGGCCACCGAGATCGCCGCGCGCACCGGCCTGACCGGCAAGTACGTCGCCGCCATCAACAAGGGCGCCTGCGGCATGCCGCTGAAGCACGAACATGGCGACCACAGCCTGCCGACCGACATGCCGCCGACCCGCGAGCAGGTCTGGGACGCGGTGTGCCGTTCGGCGAGCGCCGAGCTCAGCGCCGGCGCCGAGGTGCACGGGCTGGACTGGTGGCGCGAACGGGGCCTGATGACACGCCCCTTCTCGCAGCTCGAGTGGTACCTGACGCCAACCCTGCAGCGTGCCGGCCTGCGCTACGAACTGCCCTACCAGGAGCGGCTCAAGCGGGTCGGCGTCGAACTCGGCCGCCGCCTGCACGAACATGGCATGCACTGGTGGGACACCCAGCTCAAGGAGTACCAGGCGCTGCCCCCGTGGAAGGACTTCCCCGGCCTGTGGGAAGACGCGGTGGCGCGTGCCGGCGGCGACGCCACGGCCTACCCCTTCTGGCTGCTCACCGCACGCAGCATGCAGTACGCCTGGGGCGGCAATGCCGGGGTGCAGATGATCAAGGAGGTGGCCGACAACATCGCCGGCCACCGCGGCGTGATCATGAACCCGAAGGCGGCCGCGCGCCTGGGGATCCAGGACGGTGACGAGGTCGACATCGCCACGCCCAAGCGCCGCGTGCATGGCCGCGCGGTGCTGCGCCAGGGCATCCGCCCCGACACCCTGCTGCTGATTGGCCAGTTCGACCACTGGGCCACGCCGCTGGCCAAGGACTTCGGCGTGCCGAGCATGAACGCGCTGGTGCCGATGGACATGGACCTGACCGACGCCACCGGCTCCAGCGCCGACATCGTGCGCGTGAAGATCGAGCGCGCCGGCGCGAGGACCACGGCATGACGCGCTACGCGATGGTCGCCGACCTGCGCCGCTGCGTCGGCTGCCAGACCTGCACCGCGGCCTGCAAACACACCAACGCCACCCCGCCCGGCGTGCAGTGGCGGCGCGTGCTCGACATGGAGTTCGGCGAGTTCCCCGACGTGCAGCGCGCCTTCGTGCCGGTGGGCTGCCAGCATTGCGACGAGCCGCCCTGCATGGACGTGTGCCCGACGACGGCGACCAAGAAGCGCCCCGACGGCATCGTCACCATCGACTACGACCTGTGCATCGGCTGCGCCTACTGCAGCGTGGCCTGCCCCTACCAGGCGCGCTTCAAGACCGATCGCGCGAGCTTTGCCTACGGCGAGCCGACCGAACACGAGCAGCTGCGCTTCGACCCGGCACGCATCGCGGTGGCCACCAAATGCACCTTCTGCGTCGACCGCATCGACGACGGCCTGGCCAAGGGCCTGGTGCCCGGGGTCGACCCCGAGGCCAGCCCGGCCTGCGCCAACGCCTGCATCGCCGACGCGCTGGCCTTCGGCGACATCGACGACCCGAACAGCAATGTGTCGCAGCTGCTGGCGCAGAACAAACATTTCCGCATGCACGAGGAACTGGGCACCGGCCCGGGCTTCTTCTATCTCTGGGACCATGTCGACGGCCCGGAAAAGGACAAGACATGAGCAGCGGACCGGACCCCTGGCTGCAGACCGTCTGGGACGCCCGCGCGGCGGCCAACTTCATGCTCGGCGGCGCCGGCAGCGGGCTGGTCGTCGCCACCGCCCTGGCCACCCTGGCCGGTGTCGGACCCAGCTGGCCCTTCATGCTCGGGGCGCTGCTGGTGGTGCTCGGCCTGACGGCCGTGTGGGCCGAGATCGGGCGCCCCTGGCGGGCCCTGAACGTGTTCATCAATCCGCGCACCTCGTGGATGACGCGCGAGGCCCTGGTGGCGCCGGCGGTGCCCGGTCTGGCGCTGGCCGCAGCGCTGGCACCCGCCCTGTTCGCCTGGCCCCTGGCGCCCCTGGCCATCCCGGCGGCGCTGGCGGCGCTGGCCTTCGTCTACTGCCAGGGCCGCATCCTGCGTGCCGCGCGGGGCATCCCGGCCTGGCGCGAGCCGGCCATCGTGCCGCTGATGATGGCCACCGCCCTGGCCGAAGGCGCCGGGCTGTGGCTGCTGCTCGGCGGCGATGCGGGTGCCGTGGCCTGGGTCGGTTTCGGCGCCGCACTCGCCGCGCGGCAGTGGCTGTGGATGCGCTGGCGCGCGCGTGTGCGCAGCGCACCGGCGGCGATGGCCGTCATCCAGCGCGCCGGGCGTCTCCTGCAGGCCGCGACCCTGCTGCCGCTGGCCACGGCGCTGCTGGTGCTGGGCACGCCGCTGCCGCCCGCCGCGAGCATCGCGCTGCAGATGGCTGCCGGCCTGCTCGCCCTGGCCGGCGGCCTGTGGTTCAAGTTCACGCTGATCACGCGCGCCGCCTTCAACCAGGGATTTGCGATCACGCATCTCCCGGTGCGCGGTGTGCAACGAAGGGAATACTGAGATGGGCATGCACACCGACGCCGCCTTTCGCACCGGCTTGCACCCGGCCGAGTCGATGTCGCGGGACGCGATCACGGCGCTGCAGATCGAACGCCTGCGCAGCACCCTGCGCAATGCCTGGGAGCATGTGCCCTGGCAGCGTGCACGCCTGCAGGCCGCCGGGCTGCACCCGGACGAATTGCGCGACCTGGCCGACCTGCACCGGCTGCCGTTCACGGTCAAGTCCGACCTGCGCGACCACTACCCCTTCGGCCTGTTCGCACGTCCGGTGTCGGGCCTGGCGCGCATCCATGCGTCGTCGGGCACCACCGGCAAGCCGACCGTGGTCGGCTACACCGCCGACGACCTCAGCCGCTGGGCCGACCTGGTGGCGCGCTCGCTGTACTGCGCCGGCGTGCGCCCGGGTGACCTGGTGCACAACGCCTACGGTTATGGGCTGTTCACCGGCGGCCTGGGCGCGCACGACGGTGCCACCCGCCTGGGCTGCCCGGTGGTGCCGCTGTCGGGCGGCGGCAGCGAGCGCCAGGTGGCCTTGATGATGGACTTCCACCCGCGCGTGCTCTGCGCAACGCCGTCGTACGCGCTGGCCCTGGCCGAAGTGGCCGAGCAGCAGGGCATCGACCTGCATGCCAGCGGCCTGGCGATCGGCATGTTCGGCGCCGAGCCCTGGAGCGCGGCGATGCGCGAAGAGATCGAGACCCGCATCGGCCTGCGCGCCACCGACATCTACGGCCTGTCGGAGATCATGGGCCCGGGCGTGGCCTGCGAATGTGAATGCCGCAGCGGCCTGCACGGCTGGGAGGACCATTTCCTGTTCGAGGTGGTCGACGCCGAAACGGGCCAGGCCGTGGCCGACGGCGAGGTCGGCGAGCTCGTGATCAGCACCCTGACCAAGGAAGCGCTGCCGATGCTGCGCTACCGCACCCGCGACGTCACCCGGGTGGTGCGCGACGCCTGTGCCTGCGGCCGCACGCATGCGCGCATCCTGCGCCTGACCGGGCGCAGCGACGACATGCTGATCATCCGCGGTGTCAACGTCTACCCGTCGCAGGTCGAGGCGGTGCTGGTCGGCCGGCCCGGGCTGGCGCCGCACTATCAGCTGGTGGTCACGCGCCACGGGCACCTGGACCGGCTGCGCATCGAAGTCGAGGCGCAACCCGGTGTGCCCGAGGACGGCTGGAGCGCATTGGCGGCCGACGCGATGCACCACATCAAGTCCCTGATCGGCGTCAGCGCCGAAATCGTCGTGCAGGCGCCGGGCAGCATACCGCGCTCGCAGGGCAAGGCCGTGCGCGTGCGCGACCTGCGCCCGAAGGAGATCTGAAATGACATCGACCCCCCTCGGCCGTGCGGCGGCCGGTTCCCGAGTGACGAACCGGTTTCATGCGTCACGTTTCGCGCCAGGCGCGGTGGAGCAACGGACATGACCCATCGCGTATTGCAGATCCGGATCAACGGCCGGCCGCGCCGCATCGCCGCGCGCGACGGCACCACCTTGCTCGAACTGCTGCGCGACAGCCTGCAGCTCAGCGGCACCAAGCAGGGTTGCGACGGCGGCGAATGTGGCGCCTGCACCGTGCTCGTCGACGGTGAACCGCGCCTGGCCTGCATCACCCTGGCGGCCAGCGTCGAGGCGCGCCATGTCGAGACCATCGAGGCGCTCGCCGAGCAGGGCCGGCTGTCGGCCCTGCAGCGCGCCTTCCACGAGCACCTGGGCGTGCAATGCGGCTTCTGCACGCCGGGCATGGTGATGGCGGCCGAGGCCCTGCTGCGCCAGGAACCGCAGCCCAGCGAGGCCCAGATCCGCGAGGCGATCTCGGGCAATCTGTGCCGCTGCACCGGCTACGTGAAGATCATCGAGTCGGTGCAGGCGGTGGCCGCCACAAGCGGACAAGGCCAGGAGGCACAGCCATGAAGGCCGAACATCTGCCGCTGGCGCAGGAGCCGGCCCCCCCGACACATTCGGTCGGCGTGCGCCGGCCCCTGGTCGACGGCGTCGAGAAGGTCAGCGGCCGCGCGCGCTACACCGCCGACCTGACCTTCCCCGACGCCCTGGTCGGGCGCATCGGGCGCAGCCAGGTCGCCCACGGGCGCATCGTGCACATCGACACCTCGCGCGCACGGGCGATGGCCGGCGTGCGCGCGGTGATCACCGGCGAGGACTTCTGCGCCCCTTACGGCGTGATCCCGATCGCGCAGAACGAATGGCCGCTGGCGCGCGACCGCGTGCGCTACCGCGGCGAGCCGCTGTTTGCGGTGGCGGCCGACGACATCCACACCGCCGAGGCCGCACTGCGCGCGGTGGAGGTCGAGATCGAACGCCTGCCGGCCTATTTCGAGGCCGATGCCGCGCGTGCCGACGACGCCGTGCGGCTGCACGACAACAAGCCCGGCAACCTCGAGCGCCTGGTCGAGCAGGAGTTCGGCGACGCCGACGCCGGCTTTGCCGCGGCCGACCTGGTGATGGAGCGCAGCTACGACTGTGCCGAGGTCGCGCACGGGCAGATCGAGCTGAACTCCAGCGTCGCGCAATGGGATCCGGAGCGCGGCCAGCTGACGATGCACTCGGTGACCCAGGTGCCCTACTACCTGCACCTGACGCTGGCGCGCACGCTCGGGCTGGACAGCGCGGCGATCCGCGTCATCAAGCCCTTCGTCGGCGGCGGCTTCGGCCACCGCGTCGAGCCGCTGAACTTCGAGATGATCGCCGCCGCGCTGGCGCGTGCGGCCGGCGCGACGGTGCGGCTCGAGCTCACGCGCGAGGAGGTCTTCCTGACCCACCGCGCCCGCCCGGCGACGAAGACGCGGCTGAAGATCGGCCTGAGCAAGGACGGCCGCATCACCGCGGTCGACGCCACCGTGGTGCAGCGCGGCGGCGCCTACGCCGGTTACGGCCTGGTCACGATCCTCTACGCCGGTGCCCTGCTGCATGCGCTGTACACGGTCGGCGCCGTGCGCTACCGCGGCGAGCGCGTCTACACCAACCTGCCGCCCTGCGGCGCGATGCGCGGGCATGGCGCGGTCAACGTGCGCTTCGCCTTCGAGGCCCTGCTCGACGAGATGGCCACCGAGCTCGGCCTGGACCCGTTTGCACTGCGCCGGGCGAACCTGATCACGCCGCCGCAGCGCACGCTCAACGACCTGCACGTCGGCTCCTACGGCCTGCCGCAGTGCCTGGACGCCGTCGAGCGCGGCAGCGGCTGGCATCAGCGCCGCGGGCGGCTGCCGGCCGAGGGCTCGCTGCGCCGCGGCCTGGGCATGGCCTGCTCGCACTATGTCTCGGGCTCGGCCAAACCGGTGCACTGGAGCGGCGAGCCGCACGCCGTGATCCAGCTGCGCCTGGACTTCGACGGTGCCATCACCATCCTCACCGGCGCTTCCGACATCGGCCAGGGTTCGAACACCCTGCTGACGCAGATCGTCGCCGAGGTGCTGCTGCTGCCGATGGGGCGCATCCGCGTCATCGCCACCGACAGCGCGCTCACGCCCAAGGACAATGGTTCGTACTCGTCGCGCGTGTCCTTCATGGTCGGCAACGCCGCCCTGCGCGCCGCCGAGGCGATGAAGCAGGCCCTCGTCGACGCCGCCGCCAAGCGCCTGGGCGTGGCGCCGGCGATGGTCGAGTGGGCGGGTGAATCCTGCCGCGCCGGCGACGCGGTGCTCGACTTCGCGCAGGTGGTGCAGGCGGCGCTGACCGACAGCGGCGCGCTCACCGTCAAGGGCCACTGGTCGACACCGCCGGAAACCCAGGGCGGCCGCTTCCGCGGCGCCGCGGTCGGTTCGACCGCGGGCTTCTCCTACGCCGCCCAGGTGGCCGAGGTCGAGATCGATACCGACACCGGCGAGGTGCGCGTGCTGCACATCTGGATCGCCCACGACTGCGGGCGGGCGATCAACCCGCTGGCGGTCGAGGGCCAGGTGCAGGGCGCGGTCTGGATGGGGCTGGGCCAGGCCCTGAGCGAGCAGAACGAATACCACGAAGGCCTGCCGCTGCGCCCGAACTTCATCGACTACCGCATGGTGGACCCGGTGTCCGCACCGCCGATCGAGGTCACCCTGGTCGAGAGCATCGACCCGCTGGGCCCCTTCGGCGCCAAGGAGGCCAGCGAAGGTGGCCTGCACGCCACGCCGCCGGCGGTGGCCGCGGCCATCCACGATGCCCTCGGCCTGCGCCTGCAGGCCCTGCCGATGACGCCCGAGCATGTGCTCGAGGCGGTGCACAAACAGCGCCGCGCCGAGCGCCAGGCGCGCGCCGCCGCCGCGCGCAAGGGCACGCCGGCAACCGCCAGCGGGAGTTGAGCCATGCGACCGATCCACGACATCCAGCTGCTGCGCCCGGCGCAGCCCCTCGACGCGGCACTGATGCTGGCCGAAGAAGAATCGAAGTTGATCGCCGGCGGCACCGACCTGATGCCCAATCTGCGCCGCGGCATCGCCACCCCGGCGGTGCTGGTTGACCTCAGCGGCGTGGGTGGGCTCGGTGGCATCGAGCCGCACCACGACCAGTGGCGCATCGGGGCCGGCGTCACGCTGGCCGCGCTGCTGCGCCACCGCGGCCTGGCGCATGCGCTGCCGGCGATCACGCAGGCGGCGGCCGCCATCGCCGGGCCGGCCCACCGCGCCGCCGCCACCGTGGGCGGCAATCTGTGCCAGGACACGCGCTGCGTGTTCTACAACCAGAGCGCCTGGTGGCGCCAGTCGAACGGCTATTGCCTCAAGCTCGACGGTGACACCTGCCATGTCGCGCCCCAGGGCAAGCGCTGCCACGCCGCCTACCAGGGCGACCTGGCCGCGGCACTCATCGCCTGCGACGCCAGCGTTCAGATCGTCGGCATCAACGGTGAATACCGGCGGCCCCTGGTCGAGCTGTTCCGCGACGACGGCGCGGCACACCTGACCCTGGGCGCGCAGGAACTGGTGGCCGCGGTGCATGTGCCGACCGGACGCAACGGGCGCGTCTGCGGTTTCCGCAAGGTGCGCTCACGCGCTTCGATGGACTTCCCGCTCGCCAGCGTCGGCGTCGCATTGCGCATGGAAGGCGGGCTGCTGGCCGAGCTGACGGTGGGCATCAGCGGCACCAATTCACATCCGCTGCGCCTGGACGGCACGCATGTGCTGCTCGGCCGGCCGGTCGACGAGGCCCTGCTGGCGGCCCTGAGCAAGCTCGTGCAGCAGCAGGTGCAGCCGATGCGCAGCACCGCCAGCGCCGCGCACCACCGGCGCCTGGTTGCGGCCGCGGCCGCGCAGCGCCTGGTGCGCGAACTCGCGCAGGCCTGAGCATGCCCGCCGCGCCGACCCTGGACCCGCGCGCCGCACCGGCACCGGTGTGGCACTGTGCGCGCTGCGCACGCCAGCATCCCGGTTTTGCCTTCGCCTTCGGCCGCTGTCCCGACTGCGGCGACCGCCTGAAGCTGCAGGGTGCCGGCGGCGACCGGCTCGAGGCCCTGCGCAGCGCCTTCGAGATCGAACTCGGCGGTCGCGCCTTCTACCAGCAGGCCGCCCTGGCCAGCGACGACCCGACCCTGCGCTCGCTGTTCCGCGGCTTCGCGCTGATGGAAGGCGAGCACATGGAGATGCTGTCGCGCCGGCATGGCGTGGACCTGCCCAACCCCCTGCCCGGCCTGGGCCTGGACGCTGCGGGGCTGCATGCCGGCATCACGCCGGTGCCCGGCGACCCGGACACCCTGTTCCGCATCGCCCAGGTGCTCGAGCAGCGCGCGGCGGACTGGTTCGCCGAGCGCGCCGCAGCGGCGCCCGAGGGCACCCCGCTGCATGCCCTGTACACCGAACTGGCCGCCGAAGAGCGCGCCCATGCACGCCAGATCGCCGACGAACACGCACGCTGGCGCGAGGGCCGGCCGGGGCGCTTCCAGACGCCGGACGTGACGCCCGACAGCGGCGGCATCAACGGCGCGCTGCTCCTGCTCGACGGGCATCCGGACGCTGACATCGCGGTCGAATGCGCCGGCCAGTCGCTGAGCTACGGCGCCCTGCGCGACCGCGCCGCGCGTGCCGCCGCGGTCTGGCGCGCGCGCGGCCTGCGCCCCGGCAACCGCGTCGCGGTGCGCCTGCCCGACGGCATCGACTGGGTGGTGGCCTGGCTGGGCACATTGTGGGCCGGCGGCGTGGCGGTCGGCGTCAACCCGCAGATCCCGGCCGCCGACTGGCAGTTCATCCTCGGCGAAGCGGGTTTCGACCTGATCGTTGCCGAGACCGAGGACGACACCCCGCTGCCCTGGCGCGACCAGGTGATCCGGGTCGAAGACGGCCGGCGCGACGTCGAGGCCGCCGACCCGGTACCGCCCCTGCTGCTGCCCGAGGACGCGCCCGCGTTCTGGGTGCATTCCTCGGGCACCTCGGGCCAGCCCAAGGCGGTGGTGCATGCCCATCGCTGTCTGCGCGCGATCGGCCGCGTCTCGGCCGAGCGGCTGGGCGTGGTGCGCGGCCAGCGCCTGTACTGCAGCTCGCGCCTGTTCTTCGCCTACCCGCTGACGAATGGCCTGCTCGCCGGCCTGCGCAACGGTGCCACCCTGATCCTCGACCCGCGCTGGCCGAACGCGGCCGGCGTGGCCGAGGTCGTCGCCTCGACGCGCCCGACGATGCTGTTCAGCGTGCCCTCGCTGTACCGCGACCTGCTGCACCTGGGCCTGGCGGCCGGCCTGGCCCGGTCCGGGGTGCAGCGCTGCGTGAGCGCCGGCGAGGCCCTGCCAGCCAGCCTGCGCCGCGTGTGGCAGGAAACCACGGCGCTGCCGATGATCGACGGCTACGGCGCCTCCGAAGTGCTGGCCCTGGTGCTCAGCGCGGTCGACGGCGACGAGGCGCTGATGGCCTCGCCGGGCACCGTGGTCGAGCCGCTGGACCCGGCCGCGGCCGAGGCCGGCGGGCCGACGCGGCTCAAGCTGCGCAGCGCCACCCAGGCCCTGGGCTACCTGGACCGCCCGGCCGCGCAGGCCGACAGCTTCCGCGACGGCGCCTTCTGCCCGGCCGATCTGTTCGTGCGCCACGGCGACGGCTGGCGCTTCGCCGGTCGCGAGGACGCGCTGGTCAAGATCCGCGGCCGCTGGGTCAACCTGATCGAGCTCGAGGAACAGCTTGCCGGCGGCCTGCCCGGGCTGCGCGAGGCCGCGGCGGTCTGCGTGCCCGACGCCGACGGCATCGAATCGGTGGTGCTGTTCTACGCCGGCGACGACGACGAGGCCATCCGCACGGCCTTGATGGCGCGCGCCGCCGCCCTGCCGCCCTACCAGCGGCCCGCGGCGCTGTGGCCGGTGCAGGGCCTGCCGCGCACGGCGACCGGCAAGCTGATGCGCCGGCGGCTGAAGGATCTGCACCGGATGGCGGAAGACTGATGCTGCGGCTCGAGCAACACGGCCATGTGCTGCGCGCGACGCTGGACCGCCCGCCGGTCAACGCGATCGACGATGCCCTGCTCGCCGCCCTGGAAGGCGCCGTGCAGCAGGCGACCGACGACGAAAGCATCACCGTGCTGCATCTGCGCAGCGCCCGGCGCGTCTTCTGCGCCGGCGCCGACCTGGCCTATATGCGCGACTGCTTCGACCGTGAACACGGCACCGAAACCATGGTCGAGATGGTGCAGCGCATGCAGCGTCTGTTTGCCCGCCTGGAGGCAGCACCGGTGGTCACGCTGGCCGAGATCGGCGGGGCGGCGCTCGGCGGCGGCTTCGAGCTGGCCCTGGCCTGCGACCTGCGCATCGCCGCCGACGAAGCCCGCCTGGGCCTGCCCGAGGCCGGGCTCGGTCTGCTGCCGGGTGCCGGTGGCACCCAGCGCCTGACGCGCCTGGTGGGCGCCGGCGTGGCGCGCCGCCTGATCCTCGGCGCCGAGACCCTGACCGGCGCCGAAGCCGCACAGCTCGGCCTGGTGCAGTGGGCGCTGCCGCGCGCCGAGCTCGCCGCACAGGCCCAGGCCATCGTCGCCCGCCTGGCCGGCCTGCCGCGCCAAGCCCTGGCCGCGAACAAACACTGCATCGAACTCGCCGCCGAACCCGGCGACGCCGGCTACGCCGAAGAGATCGAAGCCACGCGAAGGCTTTACGACGACCCGGAGACGCGACGCCGCGTCACCGATTTTCTCAGCCGCCACCCCCGCTGACAGGAGCAAGCGCAGATGAGCGAATCCAAGACCCTCGCCGTGGTCACCGGCGCCGCCTCCGGCATCGGTGCCGCCGTCGCCGGCAAACTGGCCGCGCGTGGTATCTCGGTGATCATCGCCGACGTGCAGGCCGAGCGCGGCCAAGCCCGTGCCGCTGAACTGCAGGCCCTCGGCCAGCAGGCGCAGTTCGTTGCCGTCGATCTCACCAACCGCGACGCGATCGACGCCTTCGCCGCCACCGTCGGCGAAAAATTCGGCGCCGTGGACATTCTGGTGAATGCCGCCGGCTGGGGCCGAACGGCGCCGTTCTGGGAAGGCACGCGCGAGTTCTGGGACCAATTGATCGCGCTCAACCTGGTCGGCCCGATGCACCTGAGCCAGGCCCTGCTGGCGCCGATGCGCGAACGCGGCAGCGGCAGCATCGTCAACATCGCCAGCGATGCCGGGCGTGTCGGCAGCCTGGGCGAGACCGTCTATTCGGCGGCCAAGGCCGGGTTGATCGGGTTCACCAAGTCGCTGGCGCGCGAGACGGCACGCTACGGCATCCGCGTCAACTGCGTCTGTCCGGGCCCCACCGATACGGCGCTGATGGCTGCCGTGCCGGACAAAGTCAAGGAGGCCTTGATCAAGGCCATCCCGCTGCGCCGCCTGGCCCGCCCCGAGGAGGTGGCCGATGCAGTGCTGTATTTCGCCGGCGCCGACGCCAGCTACGTGACCGGCCAGGTGATCAGCGTCAGCGGCGGGCTGACGATGGCCGGCTGACTTCCTGGAGACCCCCATGCAAATGACCCTGCCCGAATTCCTGGCCCACGCCATCGCGCTCGAACACGAGGCCGCCGAGCGCTATCTCGAGCTGGCCGACATGATGGAGACCTACCGCAACGATGCGGTGGCGGCCACCTTCCGCGACATGGTGCATTTCTCGCGCCTGCACCACGACTCGATCGTCGAGCGTGCACAGGGGCTGACGCTGCCGCAGCTGCGCTCCTGGCAGTATCGCTGGCGGCATCCGCCCGAGGCCGGCGGCGAAGAAGCCTTCGACCCGGCACTGACCGCCTACGACGCGCTGCGCTACGCCCGCGAAAACGAGTTCCGCGCACAGGCTTTCTACAGCGAGGCCGCGACCGACGCCGACGACGCCGAGGTCAAGCGCCTGGCCACCGAATTTGCCGCCGAGGAAGCCGAACATGTGCAGGCGCTGGACGACTGGCTGGCGCGCACACCGCGCCCGGCCGTGCCCTGGCGCATCGACCCCTACCACGAGGAATGAACCCATGAAACGCATCGAACTCGCCGGCTACGCGGCGCAGCATTTCGGGTTTTCGGTCGAGGGCAAGGTGGCCACGATCACCCTGAACCGCCCCGAGCGCAAGAACCCGCTGACCTTCGACTCCTACGGCGAACTGCGCGACCTGTTCCGCGAGATGGTCTACGCCACCGACGTGAAGGCGGTGGTCTTCACCGGCGCCGGCGGCAATTTCTGCAGCGGCGGCGACGTGCACGAGATCATCGGCCCGCTGGTGAAGATGGACATGCCCGAGCTGCTGGCCTTCACGCGCATGACGGGCGACCTCGTCAAGGCCATGCGTGCCTGCCCGCAGCCCATCGTCGCGGCGATCGACGGTGTCTGCACCGGCGCCGGCGCGATGATCGCCTGCGGCTCCGACCTGCGCCTGGCCACCGCGCGCAGCAAGCTCGCCTTCCTCTTCGTGCGTGTCGGCCTGGCCGGTGCGGACATGGGTGCCTGCACCCTGCTGCCGCGCCTGATCGGCCTGTCGCGCGCGGCCGACCTGCTCTACACCGGGCGCGTGGTCGGCGGCGAAGAAGCCGAACGCTTCGGCTTCCACAACCGTCTGGTCGAACCCGAGGCCCTGCTCGGCGAGGCGCAGGCGCTGGCCCACGAACTGGCCAACGGCCCGACCTTCGGCCACGCGATGACCAAGACCATGCTCTGGCAGGAGTGGAATTCGGGCCTGGGTGAATGCATCGAGGCCGAAGCGCAGGCACAGGCGATCTGCATGCAGACGAAGGACTTCGAGCGTGCCTACCACGCCTTCGCCGCGCGCCAGAAGCCGGTGTTCGAGGGCGACTGAGGGCCGCGCCATGGCCGACCAGAGCTTCCTCGACTGGCCCTTCCTCGACGACGGCCACCGGGCCTGGGCGCGCGAGCTGGCGGACTGGGTCGAACATGGCCTGCCTGCGCTGCCGGTGCCCGACGAACATGATCTGGACGCGGTCTACGCGGCCTGCGGCAGCCTGGTGCGCGCGATGGGCTCGGCGGGCCTGCTGCGCGCCTGCGTGCCGGCGGCCTACGGCGGCCTGCGCGAGCAGGTCGACGTGCGCTGCCTGGCCCTGGCGCGCCAGACCCTGGCCCAGGCCGGCGCGCTGGCCGACTTCGCCTTCGCGATGCAGGGCCTGGGCAGCGTGCCGGTCAGCCTGTTCGGCAACGAGGCGCAGAAAGCCGCCCTGCTGCCCGGAGTCGTCCGTGGCGAGCTGGTGGCAGCGTTTGCGCTGTCCGAGCCGGATGCGGGCAGCGATGTGGCCGCGATGCAGGCCACGGCGCGGCGCGACGGCGACGGCTGGGTGCTCGACGGCGTCAAGACCTGGATCTCCAATGCCGGCGGGCTGGCCGACCGCTACGTGGTCTTCGCGCGCAGCGAAGGCCTTGACGATGCGGACCGTCAGCGCGACGCCAAGGGCCTGTCGGCCTTTGTGGTCGATGCCGCAACGCCGGGCCTGGACGCCAGCGAACGCATCCCGGTGATCTCGCCGCACCCGCTGGGCACCCTGAAGCTGAGCGGCTGCCGCGTCGGCGGCGACCGCCTGATCGGCCTGCCCGGCCAGGGTTTCGCCATCGCGATGGGCACGCTGGACCTGTTCCGCACCACGGTCGGGGCGGCGGCGCTGGGTTTTGCGCGGCGGGCCCTGGACGAAGCGACCACGCGTGTGCGCCAGCGGCAGATGTTCGGCCAGCGACTGGCCGACTTTCAGCTCACGCAGGTGCAGATCGGGCGCATGTGCACCGAGATCGACGCCGCGGTGCTGATGGTCTACCGCAGCGCCTGGACGCGCGACGTGCTCGGCCGGCGCGTCACGCGCGAAGCCTCGATGGCCAAGCTGCACGCCACCGAGACGGCGCAGCAGGTCATCGACGCGGCGCTGCAGCTGCACGGCGGGCTGGGTGTGGTCAGCGGGCAGCCGGTCGAGCGCCTGTACCGCGACGTGCGTGCGCTGCGCATCTACGAAGGCGCCACCGAAGTGCTGCAGCTCATCATCGGCCAGCGCCATCTGCAGGAGGCGACGTGAACACGCCGACCGAAGCCCGCATCTGGGACGAAGACAGCGCCACCCACATCGACGTGCGCGGCCTGCCGCCGCCGCAGCCGATGGTGGAGATCCTGGGGCTGCTGCGCGGTCTGCCGCGCAGCGCCGTGGTCATCGTGCACCACGAGCGCGACCCGGTCTGGCTCTACCCCGAGCTGGTGCAGATCGGCTGGTGGGCCGACGTCGTGGCGGGCACGCCGGGCGAGGTGCGGCTGCGCCTGACCGCCAGCGGCGCCGCGCCGTGAACCCCGCGCCGGGCGACGCTGCCAAGCCCGCGCCGCGCAGCAAGCTCGGCGGCACGTTCCTGTCCGGGGCCAAGAGCCGGCTGCTTCCGGCTTCGGTGCCGTTCCGCTTCTTTGGCGCTGCCGTCGTCTTCCATGCCCTGGCCTGGGCCGCCCTGCTGGCCGGCGCGACCGACTGGCCCGACTGGCGGCATGGGCCGGGCTGGCCGCTGGCGGCATTGCACCTGGCCACCCTGGGCACCTTGCTGTGCAGCGCCATCGGCGCCAGCCTGCAACTGCTGCCGGTGGCCACCCGCCAGCCGGTGCGGTCCCACCGCCTGGCGGGGGCACTGTGGTGGGTCTATGTGCCCGGGGTTGCGCTGCTGGCGCTGGGCATGGGGCGCATTCAGCCGCTGTGGATGGGTGCCGGCGCGGTGGCGGTGGTCGCGGCGCTGTTGGTCTGGGGCGTGCTGCTGGCGCTGAACCTGGTGGGCGCACGCGGCATGCCCGGCGTGGTGCTGCACGGCTGGGGCGCCCTGGTCGCGCTGGTGGCGCTGGCCACCAGCGCACTGGCCCTGGTCTCGACCTGGCTCGGCCAGCCCTGGCTCGACCATGCCGCGGCGCGCGGTCTGCACCTGGCCGTCGCCGCCTTCGGCGTCATGGGCCTGCTCGTGCTCGGCTTTTCCTACATCCTGGTGCCGATGTTCGCGCTCGCCGGCGTGCCCGACGAGCGCCAGCAGCGCACCAGCGGCGCGGCCGCCATCCTGGCCATCGCCTGTGCCGCGCTCGCCGCCTTCGGCCCGGGGCCGGCGGGGATGGCGACGGCCTTGCGGCTGGCGGCGCTGGCCGCCGGGGCGATCGCGCTGGCCCTGCATCTGCGGCTGATGCGCCGCGTGCTCGCCACCGGCATGCGCAAGGACCTGGGGCGCGCGCAGCGCCTGATGCAGATCGGCTGGGCGGGGCTGGCCCTGGCCCTGGTGCTCGCCCTGGCCCTGGTACTGGGGGCGCCGATCGAGGTCTTCGGCCGCCTGTTCGGCATCGCGGTGATCGGCGTCTGGCTGCTCAGCTTCCTGTTCGGCATCCTGCAGCGCATCCTGCCCTTCCTGGCCTCGATGCACGCGGCGCAGGGGCAGAAGCGCCCGCCGACGCCGTCGGCGCTGACCGTCGACCGCCCGCTGGCGCTGCACTTCGGGGCGCATCTGGCGGCGCTGACGCTGCTCGCCTTCGCCACCCTGGCCGGCGAAGGCGCGCTGGCCATCGGCCTGGCCGCCGCCGCCGGCGCCATCGGCCTGCTGGGTGCGCTGGCCTTCGGCGTCTTCTTCGGCATCCTGATGCGGCGGCTGCGTCAGGCTGCGGGCTGAGCGTTGATGACCCGCGCCTCAAGTCCGTGGCGGTCCGCACAGCCGCCGCTCCCAGGACTCGACCTCGCCGGTCGCGAGCCGGGCCGCGAAGAGGCGCTGCCACGACGCCGGCACAGGCAGGGCCAGGATCTCGCGCAGCCGCGCCGGATCGCAGTCGCCGTCGTCGATCGCCCGCATCAGCCGCGCCAGCGTCCAGAGCGGATGTGGACGGGCCTCGAGCACGATGCCGTCATCCGCGGCCAGCCGCCCGGGCTGGAGCACACGCAGGTACCAGCCGGTGCGGCCGCTGGCCTGCACACGCCGCGCCATGTCGTCGACGGCGAAGCGGTCGTTGAGCTTCCAGCAGGGCTGGCGGCCCTGGCTGACCTCGAACAGCGCCGTGCCGATACGCCAGCGGTCGGCCAGGCAGACCTCGGCTTCGGTCGGGCCGTCGATGCTCAGGTTCTCGCCAAAGGCACCCGCGGCCTGCAGCCGCGCCGCGGCGCCCGGCAGTTCACCGCGCCACACGGCCAGATGCGCCCAGGGGTAGACATGCACCGCCTTGTCCGGCCCGCCGTGCACGCGCCGGTCGCCCTGTTCATCGCCCAGCAGACCCTCGACCGCCACCGGCACCGGCCCGGCCAGCGGCAGCTTGTGGATGGCGCTGTAGCTGTCCGGGCGCGTATAGGGTCGCGCGCGGCCGACGAGCACGCTGCGCACGCGGCCGATCGGCCGTGGCAGCGCGCCGGGATGGGGCTTGCAGGCAGGCATGCCGCCAGCCTAGCGCAGTGCCCAAGCCCTGGCCTCAGCGCGCTTGATCTGCCGCAAGGCCACATCGGGCGCATGACCCTAGTGTGGAAGCTGAATGCTGGAATTGCGCCGCGCCGGGTGGATGGGCCACGGCCGCGCGGGCGCCGGATCACGGAGACCATCACATGAGCTTTTCGCGCCAGGTATCGCAGGCCCTCGACGACGAACACCGAGCCAATCTCGAACTGCTGGGCCGTGCCGAGCGTGTCTTCGCGCGCACCGACGACCCCGAGGCCCAGGCCCTGGCCGGCCAGCTGGTGCGCCAGCTCGAGCACGAGATCGACCGCCACTTCGGTTTCGAGGAGGACGAGCTCTTCCCGCGCATGGCCGACGCCGGCGACGGCGACCTGGCCGAGATGCTGCGCGAGGAGCACGACACCATCCGCGCCGTGGCCGAGGAACTGCTGCCGCTGGCGCGCGCCGCCGCCGCCGGGACGCTGGCCGCGGCCGACGCCGGCACGCTCAAGCGCCTGGTGCTGGAGATCGTCGAGCGCCAGGTCTCGCACATCCAGAAGGAGACCATGGCCCTGCTGCCCCTGCTCGACGACCTGCTGGACGACGAAAGCGACCGTACCCTGGCCTTTGCCTACGCCTGCGACTGACCACCACCGAGGAACCCCACCATGCCCGCCACCCTGCTTTCGGCGCCCGCCGCCGTGCGCGCCCTGCTCCCCGCCGACCTCGAGGACGTGGTGTCCATCGACGCCGCCACCGAGGGCCGCACGCGGCGCGACTACATCGAGCGCCGCCTGCAGGCCGCGCGCCGGGAGCCGGAACTGCACGCGCAGTTCGCCGTCGTCGACGGCCAGGGCCTGGCCGGTTTCGTGCTGGCGCGCATGCTGCACGGCGAATTCGGGCGCCAGCGCCCGGCCCTGCGCATCGAGCTGATCGGCGTGCGCGCCGAGCTGCGCGGGCGCGGCATCGGCGCCCGGCTGTTCGACGCGCTGGCCGTCTGGGGCAAGCGCCATGGGGCTTGCGAGCTGCACACCCTGGCCGACTGGCGGCAGACCGAGCTGCTGCACTGGTTCGATGGCCTGGGCTTCGAACTCGCCGCCCACCACGTGATCGACTGCCCGATCGACGGCGGTGCCTGGCGCGCCGAACGCGACGGCCCGCTGGCGCCCGAGTCCGACGCCGGCGCGGCGCGCGAGATCGACTACGGCCGGCCCGAAGACAACCAGCATGAGCGCCTGGCGCGCGACCTCGTCGACGTGCGGGCGATGACGCCGGCCGACCTGGACGCCATCGTGCGCATCGACCGCGACATCACCGGTCAGGACCGGCGCACCTACATCACCGAACGCCTGGCCGAGGCGCTGGACGACGCCGCGATCCGCGTCTCGCTGACGGCGCGCCAGGACGGCGCCGTGGTCGGCTACCTGATGGCGCGCGCCGACCTGGGCGACTTCGGCCGCACCGAAGCGGTGGCCGTGCTCGACACGCTCGGCGTCGACCCGGGCATGGCGCACCGCGGCATCGGCCACGCGCTGCTCTCGCAGCTCTTTGCCAACCTCGGTGCCCTGCGCGTCGAACGCGCCGAAACCATCGTGCCCCAGCGTGATCTCGACCTGCTAGGCTTCCTGTATTCGGCCGGCTTCGGCGCGTCGCCGCGGCTGGTCTTCACCCGAGCGCTGGAGCCCGCAAGATGAACATCGACGACGATGTGGTGCGCGACGCCCTGATGAACGTGATGGACCCCGAGGTCGGCATGAACATCGTCGATCTCGGTCTGGTCTACGACATCAGCGCCGGCGAAGACGGCGTGCATGTGCAGATGACGATGACCAGTGCCGCCTGCCCGATGGCCGACATGATCCTCGACGACGCACATGCGGCGCTGGCCGGCGCCCTGCCGCCGAATACCCCGGTCGAGGTCGAGCTGGTCTGGGAACCGCCCTGGAGCCCGGACCGCATGAGCGGCCTGGCGCGTGACCAGTTCGGCTGGGCACCCCGATGAACCCGGACAGGGCCGGCCGGTGAGCACCGGCAGCGCACGCCGCCCCGCCTGGGCGCGCCTGCCGCTGCTGGTGCTGGGCTTCGTCGCCTTGTTCGCCGGCCTCGGTGCCGGCCTGACGCGGCTCGGCTGGACCCTGCCCGAGGTTGCCGCCAATGCCGCACCCTGGCACGGGCCGCTGATGATCTGCGGCTTCTTCGGCGTCGTCATCTCGCTCGAACGCGCGGTGGCGATCGGTCGCCTGTGGGCCTACGCGGCGCCGCTGCTGGCCGGGCTGGGCAGCGCCGCGATCCTGCACGGCCAGGCCGCGGCCGCACCCTGGCTGATGCTGCTGGCCAGCGCCGTGATGCTGATCGGCTCGCTGCATGTACTGTCCCGGCAACGCGAACCCTTCATGGCCGTGATCGCGCTGGCCGCCGGCTGCTGGACGGTGGGTTCGGCGCTCTGGGCCGCCGGCTGGGCGGTGCCCGAGCTGATCGGCTGGTGGCTGTCCTTTCTGGTGCTGACGATCGCCGGCGAACGCCTGGAGCTGTCGCGTTTCATGCCGCCTTCGCGCAGCGGGAAGCGGCTCTTCGGCGCCATCGTGCTGCTGCTGCTGGCCGCGCTGGCGGGCTGGGGGCAGCCCTGGGGCGCGCCGCTGTATGGTGCCGGCCTGCTCGCCCTGGCGGCCTGGCTGCTGCGCTGGGACATCGCGCGGCGCACGGTGCACCAGCGCGGGCTGACACGCTTCATCGCGGTGTGCCTGCTCTCGGGCTACTTCTGGCTCGCACTTGGCGGCGCGGTGATGCTGGCCTTCGGTCTGGTACCGGGCGGCCTGGCCTACGACGCCGCGCTGCATGCCCTGCTGCTGGGTTTCGTGTTCGCGATGGTGTTCGGCCATGCACCGGTCATCTTCCCGGCCGTGCTGCGCGTGGCCGTGCCCTACCACCCGATGTTCTACGCCCCGCTGATGCTGCTGCACGGCTCGCTGCTGCTGCGCGTGGCCGGCGATGCCACGGGGCAGTTCGACTGGACACGCTGGGGCGGCCTGCTGTCGGCACTGGCCCTGCTGGCCTTCATCGCCAACACTGCGCTGGCGGTCCTGCGCGGGCGGCGCGCCGAAACCCGCGGCGCCCGGCTGGCCCCCCGGTGAACGGCATGCGCAGATCCCTGCCGGTCTCGCGCACGCTGCGTCTGCTGGCGTTTGTGGGCATTGCCTTCGGGCTGCTGACGGTCTTCAGCGGCGGCCGCGCATTGTTCGGCAGCGCCGAGGCGCGTGCGGCGATGGGTGCAGCGGTCGGCTTCGTGCTCTGGTTCAACTTCAGCGCCGGCTTCGCCTATGTGCTGGCCGGTCTGGGGCTGTGGCGGCGCCGGTCCTGGGCGGCGTGGCTGGCGCTCGCGCTGGCCGCCGGCACGGCCCTGGTCGCAGCCGCCTTTGCCGTGCATGTCGCCCGGGGCGGCACCTACGAGATGCGCACGGTCGGCGCCCTGGCGCTGCGCCTGGCCTTCTGGACCCTCACCGGCGGCCTCGCCTGGCGCGCCGGATTCATTCACAGGCGCTGAACCCGCGGCGCCGGCGGCCATGTCGACCCGTCCACAGGCCCCCGATCGGCCCGCGCCGAGCACCAGCGTGGACTTCTTCGAGGCGCAGTTCCGCGGCCAGTCCACCGCCGGCGAAGCGGCGCTCAACCCCTTCGAGCAGCGCGCGCTGCCGCATTTGCGCGGGCGGGTGCTCGACTGGGGCTGCGGCCTGGGCAACCTGAGCCTGGCCGCCGCCGAGCGCGGCTGCCAGGTGCTCGCGATCGACGCCAGCCCGGCGGCCATCGCCGCGCTGCAAGCGGGGGCCGCGGCGCGCGGACTGGCCGTCGACGCGGTGCAGGCCGATCTGCGCAGCCACGCGCCCGCCCCGGGCGGCTTCGATGCCGTGGTCGCCATCGGCCTGCTGATGTTCTTCGACTGCGCCACCGCGCGGCGCCAGCTCGCGCGGCTGCAGGCCGCGGTGCGGCCGGGCGGCGTGGCCGTGCTGAATGTGCTGGTCCAGGGGACCACCTTCATGGACATGTTCGACCCCGCCCAGCATTGCCTGTTCGACCCCGACGAGCCGGCACGCGCCTTCGAAGGCTGGACCCTGCTGCACAGCGCCGTGGAAGATTTCGTCGCCCCGCGCGGCCTGCGCAAGCGTTTTGCGACCGTGATCGCGCGCCGGCCCGCCTGAACTGCCCTTCAAGGAGAACACCCATGAACGCGCCCCAGGTTCACAGCCAGTCCACCCTCTTCCTGGCCGAGACGCACGAGGTGTTCAACGTCGGCCGCGAGCTGGTCGACTTCAACCCCTATCTGCAGGACAGCGCGCTGCAGGAGGCTGTGCAGCGCGAGGGCGCGGCCTGGGCGCAGGAGGCGCTCAGCCACTTCGGCGCGCTGGCCGGCAGCGCCGACTACATCGCGCTCGGGGTGCAGGCCAACCAGCACCCGCCCGAGCTCGACACGCACGACCGCTTCGGCCGCCGCATCGACCTCGTGCGCTACCACCCGGCCTACCACCGGCTGATGAAGACCGCGCTCGAACATGGCCTGCACGCCTCGCCCTGGTCCGATCCGCGGCCCGGCGCGCATGTGGCGCGGGCGGCGCACAGCTATCTGCAAAGCCAGGTCGAGGCCGGCCACGGCTGCCCGGTGACGATGACCTTCGCCGCCGTGCCGGCCCTGCGCAGCACGCCCGAACTGGCGCGGGCCTGGGAGCCGAAGATCACCGCGCGCATCTACGACCCGCGCAACGTGCCCGACGCGCAGAAGGCGGGCCTGACCATCGGCATGGCGATGACGGAGAAGCAGGGTGGCTCGGACGTGCGTGCCAACAGCACGCGCGCCTTCCCGCTCGGTGCCGAGGGCCCGGGCGCCGCCTACGAACTGGTCGGCCACAAGTATTTCGTCAGCGCACCGATGTGCGACGCCTTCCTGGTGCTGGCGCAGGCGCCCGGCGGCCTGACCTGCTTCCTGCTGCCGCGCTGGCGCCCCGACGGCAGCAAGAACCCGATGCAGGTCCTGCGCCTGAAACGCAAGATGGGCAATGTCTCGAACGCCTCGAGCGAGACCGAACTGCGCGGCGCGCTGGCCTGGCGCGTCGGCTCCGAGGGCCGCGGCGTGCGCACCATCATCGAGATGGTGGCGATGACACGTTTCGACTGCATGATCGGCTCGGCCGCCGGCCAGCGCGCGGCGGCGGCGCAGGCCCTGCACCACTGCAGCCTGCGCTCGGCCTTCGGCAAGGTCCTGGTCGAGCAGCCGCTGATGCACAACGTGCTCGCCGATCTGGCGCTCGAGAGCGAGGGTTCGCTGGCGCTGGCGATGCGCGTGGCGCGCGCCCTGGACCATCGCGACGATGCGCACGAAGACGCGCTGGTGCGCCTGATGACGGCGGTGGGCAAGTACTGGATCTGCAAGCGCACGCCGCAACACGCCTACGAGGCCATGGAATGCCTGGGCGGCAGCGGCGTGATGGAGGACAGCCCCTTCCCGCGCCTGTTCCGCGAGTCGCCGGTGAACGCGATCTGGGAAGGCAGCGGCAATGTGCAATGCCTGGACGTGCTGCGCGCCATGCACAAGACCCCCGAGGTGGTGCAGGCCTTCTTCGCCGAAGTCGGCCGTGCACGCGGCGGTCACGCCACGCTGGACCGCCATGTGGCGGCGCTGAAGGCCGAGCTCGCCGACCTGGACGAGCTCGAATACAGGGCGCGCGACCTCGTCGACCGCATGGCCCTGGCAATGCAGGCCGCGCTGCTCGTGCAGCACGCCCCGGCGGCGGTGGCCGATGCCTTCTGCGCATCGCGCCTGGCGAGCACCGGCCAGCACCAGTACGGCGCCCTGCCGCGCGGGCTGGACACGCCGGCCATCGTCGCGCGCGCGACGCCACGCGCCTGAGCCCGGGCGCGGCGCGGCCGACTACACGTTCCGCCGCGCGGCGTTCAGCGCGCCGGCGTGGTGCTGCGCACGACGATCAGCTCGGGGTCGTCCGCGCGCTCGAGCAGCCGCCGCACCCGGTCCTGCCAGGCCGCGCCGAAGTCGGCCTGCGCCTGGGCATCGCCGGGGTCGCCCAGCGCCTGCCCCAGCTGCTGGCGCAGATGCGGGTCGGCGGGCACGAGGTCGAGCCGCGCCGAGACCTCGACCGCATGCCCGTTGTCCAGCCGCGTGAAGCGCAGCTCGCCCTCGATGTCGGCGCCGAACTGCAGCAGTCCGCGGCGCACGAAGCGCCCGGCGATGCCTTTGAAGCCTTCTTCGCCCGCCGCGCCGGTGACCAGGCAGGCGACCCTGGCGATCACCCCGGCGACGCCGGCTTCGGCCGGATCGCGCAGGGCCACGGCGACGGCGCCACGCTCGGCCAAACCGTCCGGGTACAGGGCGGCCAGCGCGGTGCGCGTCATCAGCCAGGCCGCGACCACGGTCGGGCAGGCATGCCCCGCCAGGCGCACGGCGTCGTCGAAACCGTAGTCCAGGACACCGCCCTCGGCACTGCCGAGAAAGGCGGCCAGCGGATCGTGCATGCGGATGCGCGGCGCACCGTTCAGATGCGCGGGCAGGGATTCGGTGGCGGTCGTTTGCATCGGGTCTTTCAATGGGGGGTGATCACAGCCCGAGGGCCAGGCGCGCCGCCTCGGACAGGCGGTAGCGGTCCCAGGGGGGGTCGAAGACGAGTTGCACGTCGACCTGGCCCACCGGCGGCAGGGCCAGCACCTTCTCCGCCACTTCATTGGCCAGCACCTCGCCCATGCCGCAGCCGGGCGCGGTCAGCGTCAGGTCGATCGAAACCTTGAAGCGGCCGCCGTCCTGCGGCGTGAGCTCGCAGGCATAGACCAGGCCGAGGTCGACGATGTCGATCGGGATCTCCGGGTCGTAGCAGGTCTTCAGCGTCGCCCAGACCAGCTCGCTGACCTGCTCCGGCGAGGCGTCGCCGGCCAGCGTCGGGGGCGGCGGCGGGATCTCGCGGCCGATCGCGTCGGCGTCGCGCCCGTCGATGCGCACCAGCTGCCCGCCGGCGACGACGCTGAAACTCGAACCCAGGGCCTGCGTGATCGTCACCTCGGTGCCCGCCGGAACCTCGACCTCCTCGCCGGCGGGCACGCGCCGCGCCTGCACGGCGCGGCTGGTGATGGCGGTGTCGTGCTGCAGCCTCATTGCGGCGCTCCCTTGGCGCTGTCCGGGGGCGTGCCGGCACGGCCGCCAGGGGCGTCGCGATCGACCACGATGTCCGGGTCGTCCTCGGCCGCTGCGGCGTCCGTCAGCGCGTGCATCAGGGCATGCCAGCCGAGCAGCGCGCACTTGATGCGCCCCGGGTAGCGGCGCACCGCGGCCAGGCTGACGAGCTTGCCCAGGCCGGCGTCCTCGGGTTCGGTCTGCCCGGTGAGCACGGCGCGGAAACGCTGCTGCAGCGCACGCGCCTCGGCCAGCGGGTGGCCGCGCACGGCTTCGCTCATCATCGACGCCGAGGCGATGCAGATCGCGCAGCCGTTGCCGTCGAAGCGGATGTCGCGCAGCGTCTCGCCGTCGACCAGCAGCTGCACGCGGATGTCGTCGCCGCACTGCGGGTTGCGCCCACGCGCTTCGTGGGTCGGCGCCGGCAGGCTGCCGAAGCAGCGCGGCGAACGCTTGTGCTCGAGCACCAGTTCCTGGTACAGGTCCAGGTCACCGCTCATCGCAGCATCTCCAGCGCCGCCGCCACACCCTCGACGAGACGCTCGACCTCGGCGTGGCTGTTGTACAGCGCGAACGAAGCGCGCGTCGTCGGCCCGTGTCCCAGATGTTCGAGCAGGGGCTGCGCACAATGCCAGCCGGTGCGCACCGCGACGCCGCGGTTGTCGAGCACGGTGCCGATGTCGTGCGGATGCACACCCTCGGCGACGAAGGACACGATGGCGCTGTGCGGTGTGTGGCGCGAAAGCACGCGCACACCCTGCAGCGCCTCCAGGCCGGCCGCGGCATGTTCGCGCAGGGCCTCGACATGGGCGGCGATGGCGCCGCGCCCGATCTCGTCGATGAAGGCCGCCGCCGCGGCCAGGCCGACGGCGCCGCTGACATTGGGTGTGCCGCCCTCCAGCCGCTGCGGCAGCCCGGCCAGGCCGGCGTCGGTTTCCGACACCCATTCGACCATGTCGCCGCCGACCCGCAGCGGCACCAGGCGCGCCAGCGCCGCGCGCCGCCCGACGAGCACGCCGGTGCCCATCGGGCCGTACATCTTGTGCCCCGAGAAGGCCATCAAGTCGCAGGCCAGCGCGCTGATCACCGGCACCTCGTGGGCCACCGCCTGCGCGGCGTCGAGCACGGTCATTGCGCCGGCTTCCTGCGCCATCGCCAGCAAGGCCTCGTAGGGCGGGCGTTCGCCGCTGCCGTTGGCACAGGCGGTGACGGCAAACACGCGCGTGCGCGGGCTCAGCAGCGGCGCCAGCGCCTCGGGCGCGAGCCTGCCGTCGGCATCCGGATGCAGGATGCGCAACTGCGCCCCGCAGCGCCGCGCGGCGAGCTGCCAGGGCAGCAGATTGGCGTGGTGCTCCAGCGCACTGACGATGATCTCGTCGCCCGGCTGCAGCCAGGCCGGCTGCAGCGCATCCGCACCGCCGTCGGGCGGCAGGCCCGACAGCGACAGGCCCTGGGCGACGAGGTTGAGCGCGTCGGTGGTGCCCGAAGTGAAGACCAGCTCGTGCGCCGGCCCGGCACCGACGAAGGACGCCAGCCGCGCGCGCGCGGCGTCGAAGTCGTCGGTGGCGCGCTGGCTGAGGATGTGCACGCCGCGGTGGATGTTGGCGCGGTGATGGGTGTCGAAGCGGCGCATCGCTTCCAACACCTGCATCGGCATCTGGGTCGTCGCGGCATTGTCCAGATAGGCCAGCGGCTGGCCGCCGACCTGCTGCGCGAGCACCGGAAAAGCGCCGCTCATCGGGTCGCCGCTGGGCAGACGGTCACCCATGGTCCGGCCCTCCCGTTGCGCCGGCGTCGCTGGCATCCGCGCCGCGCAGATGACGCGCCAGCGCCTCGGCCAGCGCGTCGTGGGCACCCACGGTCTGCGCCAGGGCGTCGTCTCCCAGGCCCTGCACCAGCACGGCCGAGGCCATGCCTTGCAGGATCAGGGCCAGGGCCGCGGCTTCGTCGAGCCCACGCTGGCGGGCGAAGAACAGCGCGTCCTCGGGCAGCCGGCCCCAGGTGGCGCCATGCGCCGCCTGCACCGCATCATGTTCGATCTCGAGATGCGGCCGCATCACCAGGCGGGGTTGCCCTGCCGTCGGGATGCCCGCCAGGTGCTGGCGCACGTCGGCCTCCTCGGCACCCGGCAGCACCTGCGCGTGCAGGTTGGCCACCGCCAGGGCCTTGGCCCGCGCCAGGGCGAGCACCTCGACCCGGCTCACCGTACGGCGTGCGCCATGCGTGACGCGCAGCTGCCGGTCCACCTTGTCGGCGTCGGCCAGCAGCACGCTGGCCAGGCGCGCTTCGGCGCCGTCGCCTTCGAGCGCGACATGGGCACGTTGCAGGTGGTAGCTGCTGCCACCGGCCAGCATCGACTGGCCATAGAAGGCGCCCGCGCCCAGGTGCACATTGACGTGGTGTGCAATGCGGTCGCCCGCGCCGGGCTGAACCTGGCGCCAGTGCTGCAGCCGGGCCCCGGCACCCAGCCGCAGATGGACCTGCAGGTTCTGCACGGCGTCGCGCTCGCAGGCCGCGGCACAGTCCCGATCATGGGTTTCAATGACGACGCAGCGCGCCCCGGGCTGCAGCTCGATCACCAGCAGCGGCGCCTCCACCACATCGCGCGGCCGGTGGCGCAATTGCAGCAGCAGGGGCGGCGCGCTGGCGTCGGCCGGCGCCGCGATGCGCAGCCGCAGGCCCTGGCGGCACAGCGCGCGGTGCGCCCAGGCGAAGGGCGCGGCCGCGTCGTCGTCGGGCAAAGGCAGGCCGCGCAGCAGTTCGGCGCGCTGTGTCGCGTCGGTGGCGTCGAGCCAGTGTGCGTCGACCAGACCGGGCGCACCGACCGGGTGCAGGGTCCAGCCGGCACCGGCCAGTGCCGGCGCATCGCAGGCCACCGCGACGGCTTCACCCAGCCAGACCGCCGCCGCCGGCGGCGGCAGCGCGCGGAAGGCATCGCCGCGGCGGAACTGCCAGCCCTGGTCATCGAGCAGGTGGTGGCGCGCAGCGAGCGCGTCGGCGCGGGCGGTGTCCATCAGGCCCCCAGCGCCGCACCGGCACGCGCCGGGCTGGCCGCGTAACCCTGGTCGGCGATGCGGCGCGCGAGCGCGAGCCCGCCGGTTTCCGCGATGCAGCCTTCATGCAGGCGCAGCACGCGGTCCGGGGCGAGCGACTCGATCAGCGGCAGGTAATGCGAAATCACGACGAAGGCCGTCCCGGCGCGCCGCAGGCTGCCGACCTGGTCAACGAGGGCACGCACACCGTCGACGTCCAGCCCGGAGTCGATCTCGTCGAGCAGGGCCACCCGCGGCTGCAGCAGGGCCAGCTGCAGCAGTTCGTTGCGCTTGCGCTCGCCGCCGGAGAACCCTTCGTTGACCGGCCGGCCAAGCATCGCCTCGGGCATGCCCAGGCGCGTGGCGGCGGCCTTGGCCTGGCCGAGGAAGTCGTAGGCGTCGGTCTCGGGCTCGCCGCGTGCGGCACGCTGCGCGTTGAGCGCGCTGCGGATGAAGAGGTTGTTGCGCACGCCGGGAATGTCCGGCGGCGCCTGGAAGGACAGGAACAGCCCGGCGCGCGCGCGCGCCTCGACCGGCATCGCCAGCAGGTCCTGCCCCGCCAGCCGCGCCTGCCCGCTGACCTCGTAGCGCGGATGCCCGGCCAGCGCCAGCGCCAGCGTGCTCTTGCCGCTGCCGTTGGCGCCCATCAGCACCACCAGCTCGCCGGCATCGAGGTCGAAACCGACCGAGCGCAGCACCCGCGTGCTGCCGATCTCGACGCGCAGTTCGCGCACCTGCAACAGGGGTTCGCGCGAGGTGTCGGGGTGGCTCATGAATTCTCCTGGGGTTGCGGGGTCGGCCGGGCCGCTCATCCGACCGCACCTTCGAGCGACACCGCCAGCAGGGCGCGCGCCTCGAGTGCAAATTCCATCGGCAGCTCGTCAAGCACCGCCTGGCAGAAGCCGCCGACGATGAGTGCCGTGGCCTCGGCCTCGTCGAGGCCACGCTGGCGGGCAAAGAACAGGCGCTCTTCGGAAATGCGCGTCGTCGTGGCCTCGTGTTCGACCACCGCATCGCTGCGCGCGGCGTCCACGGTCGGGAAGGTGTGCGCGCCGCAATGCGCGCCGATGAGCAGCGAGTCGCACTGGGTGTGGTTGCGCGCGCCGGCGGCGGTGGGAGCCACCCGCACCAGGCCGCGATAGCTGTTGTGCGCGCGCCCGGCACTGATGCCCTTGGAGACGATGCGGCTCGTGGTGTCGCGGCCGAGGTGGATCATCTTGGTGCCGGTGTCGGCCTGCTGGCGGTGGTTGGACACCGCGATCGAGTGGAACTCGCCGCTCGAGCCCTCGCCACGCAGGACCACGCTGGGATACTTCCAGGTGATCGCCGAGCCGGTCTCGATCTGCGTCCAGGCCACACGCGAGCGCCGGCCCGCGGCGAGCGCGCGTTTGGTGACGAAGTTGTAGATGCCGCCGCGGCCCTCGGCGTCGCCCGGGTACCAGTTCTGCACCGTCGAATACTTGATGAAGGCGTCGTCGTGCGCGATCAGTTCGACGACCGCGGCGTGGAGCTGGTTTTCGTCGCGCTGCGGCGCGGTGCAGCCTTCGAGGTAGCTGACCTCGGCGCCGGCCTCGGCGATGATCAGGGTGCGCTCGAACTGCCCGGTGTTGCGCGCATTGATGCGGAAGTACGAAGACAGCTCCATCGGGCAGCGCACGCCGGCGGGCACGTAGACGAAGGAGCCGTCGGAGAAGACGGCCGAGTTCAGCGCGGCGTAGTAGTTGTCGCCCTGCGGCACGACGCTGCCGAGGTAGCGCTCCACCAGTTCAGGATGTTCGCGCACGGCGTCGGAGATCGAGCAGAAGATGACGCCGACGGCGGCCAGCTGGGCGCGGAAGGTGGTGCCCACCGAAACCGAATCGAAGACCGCGTCCACCGCCACCCCGGCAAGCGCCGCACGTTCGTGCAGCGGCACGCCCAGTTTTTCGTAGGTTTCGAGCAGCTTGGGGTCGACTTCGGCCAGGCTCTTGGGCGCATTCGCCATCGACTTCGGCGCCGAGTAGTACGACAGGGCCTGCAGGTCGATCGGCGCGATCTGCAGCCGCGCCCATTCGGGCGGCGCCATCTCGCGCCAGCGTTCGAAGGCGGCCAGCCGCCAGCGCAGCAGAAACTCGGGCTCGCCCTTGCGCTGCGAGATGGCGCGCACCGTGCCTTCGTCGAGCCCCGGCGGCAGCGAATCGGACTCGACCTCGGTGACGAAACCATGCCGGTAGGGCTGGGCCAGGGCACGGTCTAGCGCATCACCGGACGGCGCACCCGCGGCCGCCGGCGCAGCGGCCGTGGCGTCGGTGGTGGCGGTGGTCGCTTCAGGTTTCATGATGGCTGAATCCGTTAGATGTATTGTTTATACCTCTTTCGGGAATGCTTGTACAGCCACCAGGGCCGGTCCCGGGTGAGAACGATAGCGCAACCGGCCGCGGCCGGCCGCGGGATTGCCCCTTCAGCCGTGCAGGCTCTCGTACTTGGCCTGCAGTTCCTCGGGCGTCTCGGCGAAGTCGGGGTTCGGCACGATGCAGTCGGCCGGGCAGACGAGCTTGCACTGCGGCTCGTCCTCGGCACCGACACATTCGGTGCAGCGAAACGGGTCGATGATGTAGATCGGGTCGCCGACCGCGATCGCGTCGTTCGGGCACACCGGCTTGCAGGCGTCGCAGGCGGTGCAGTCGTCAGTGATGATGAGGGCCATGTTTGTTTCTCCTTCGGTTCAAGCGGCTGCGGTTTCCAGTTCCTGCAACTTCCCGTGCCGGAACGCACCCCAGAGCGCGGCGCCGATGGCACCGGCGTAGATCGAGTCGGGGTGTGACATCGTCGTCACGGCAACTTTCTCGGCGACCATTTCTTCCTGGATGGCGGCCAGCAGCCCCGAGTCCAGCGCCAGCCCACCCGTGAGCAGCACGGTGCCGGTCTTGATGCCGGTGACCTTGAGCAGCTTGACGATGCGCGATGCCATCGACAGGTGGATGCCCTTCAGGATGTCGGGCGTCGAGATGCCGCGGCTGACCATGTTGATGACGTCGGTCTCGGCGAGCACGGCGCAGATCGAGCTCACCTTCTCCGGGTCGTTCGCGCTTTTCGAAAGCGGCCCGATCTCTTCGATCGCGACGCCGAGATAGCGCGCGATGTTCTCGAGGAACTGGCCCGAGCCCGACGCGCACTGGCTGGTCATCTTGTACGACAGCACCTTGCCGCGCTCATCGACGTAGATCGCGCGGCCGTTCAGGGCGCCGATATCGACGATGCCGCGCGCGCTCGGCTCGAGGTACACGCCGCCGCGCGCATGCGTCGTCATCGAATAGAAGTGGCCGGTCGCGAACTTGACGTTCTCGCCTTCGCCGGTGGTTGCGACGTAGTCGATGTCGTCCATCGTCAGGCCGGCGTCTTCGAGCACGCCCTCGTAGCCTTCGCGCGCCAGCGTCATCGGGTCGCGGCTGCGAATGCGCTCGCAGCGCTTGGCAAGCCACTCGGGGCGGCCGTCGCCGTCGTGGCGGAACAGAACCGACTTGATGGCGCCGGAGCCGATGTCGATGCCGATGGTGTGGATCATGCTGTGGGTCTCCAGTTGCCGGGTGGCGATTCGCCATGGCCGGGTTGTCATCTCGCGGGGCCGGCGCCGGGCCGCTCCCAAGCGGCCCCGCACCCCCCTGGGGGGTGGCAACGGTACTCCGTTGCCGGGGGTTGTCATCGTCCGGGGCCGGCGCCGGGCCGCTCCCAAGCGGCCCCGCACCCCCCTGGGGGGTGGCAACGGTATTCCGTTGCCGGGGGTTGTCATCAGGCTCTGTTTTCCGCCGTCTTGCCTTCCTTGACCACCGCACGCCAGGCGAAGGTTGCGCCGCCGAGCGCACCGGTGTAGATCGAATCGGGGTCGATGTTGAGCGTCACGTCGCCGTAGTTCTCCTTCACGAGTTCCTTCAGCGACTTGACCGCCGCTTCGTTCTTCGCCACGCCGCCGGTGAAAGTGAATTCGTCGCGGACCCCGCCTGAACGCGCCAGGATCGACATCGCGCGCAGGATGATCGAGCGGTGCAGCCCGGCCATGATGTCCTCGCGCTTGTCGCCCAGGCTCAGGCGGTCGCGCAGTTCGGCGCCGGCGAACACGGTGCAGGTCGAGTTGATGCGGATGGTCTTGGTCGACTTCATCGCCATCGGCCCCAGCTCATGCAGGCCCATGTTCATCTCGTCGGCGATGTAGCCGAGGTAACGCCCGCAGCCGGCAGCGCAACGGTCGTTCATCTGGAAGCTCTCGACGATGCCGGCCGGATCGACCTGAATCGCCTTCGTGTCCTGGCCGCCGATGTCGAGCACGGTGGCGGTCTTCGGGTACATCACATGCGCGCCCAGACCGTGGCACAGGATCTCTGAGCGGATGTGCTCCTTCGAGAACGGCAGCCGCGCGCGGCCGTAGCCGGTGCCGACGACGTAGACCTCCTCCATCTCGGTGTCGAGGATGCCCTTGATCGGTGCCTCGACCTGCGCCCGTCGCGCTTCGGTTTCGGGCATCGCGATGAAGGTGCGCTCAAGCGCCGCCAGCAGGTGGCGGCGGATCGAATCGGCGTAGACGCGGTTCTCGACCTCGATGATCGAGCGGTCGAAGACGTTCAACAGATAGTCATAGCGCGTCCCGGCCTCTTTCGCCACCGCCTCGCCGGTGGCGAGATACTGGCTGCCGGCGATGTCGCGGAAGAAGTCGCTCTTGCGCTTCGCGCCGGGCGCGAAGAGGTTCGGCGCCTCGGCCGTGAGCCGCTTGAAGACCTCCGCCAGGGCTTCGCCGACCGCCCCGCCGTCAGCGCCGAAGTTGGCCGTCGCCAAGCTGCGCTGGCAGGTCTGTTCGAGGTCGGCCAGCTGCTCCATGTACTGCTCGGCGCGAAAGTCGCGTTCGAGCTGCCCGAGGAAGCCGTCGAGCGATCCGTTCAGCGCCTTCGTATCGCCGAGGGCCTGGCGAAACAGGTAGAAGCGGCCGTTGACGAGCGCCTCCTGCTTCGCGATGGCCGCCGCGGTGTCGTAGTTGGAGCGCGAATTCGTGATGCCGCGCCCGAGGATGTTCTGGTTCTCGTCGATGACCACCGCCTTGGTGGTCGTCGAACCCAGGTCGATACCGATGAAACAACGCATGATGTGCGCTCCTGGTGTCAGTTGAAGGGCGCGCCGGAGATGACCATCGGCTTGTCGCTCGGTGCGCCGCCGCCCGCCGCACGCTTGGCCTTCACCATCTGGAAGTAGCTCTCGAGCCGGTTCTTCACGTTCGCCGCCGAGAAGTAGCGCGGGTCGACGAGATCGGTTTCGATGAAGGCGCCCGGCTTGCCGGTGCGCTTCTCGACTTCACGCATCATCAGCAGCTGACCGGCAGAGAAGCTGTTGCAGCTCTTGATCGAGTTGATCAGCAGGCCGTCGGCCTGGTA
>CAZWUR010000048.1:0-34210 GCA_964637205.1 uncultured Rubrivivax sp. | reverse complement strand
AGTTCGGTGATCTGCGCATGGCGAAACGGCACCGTGTAGCGTCCGTAGCCGGTGGCGGCGACATAGCTGATCGCCGAGCGGTCGACGCCGCAGTTCTTCAGCAGGTCCTCGAACACGGCGTCGGCAGCGACCGCCAGCTTGAAGCCGGTGCGCCGCACCGCGGTGCCGAGCACCTCGTGTTTTTCGTTGAGCGCGATCGCCTTGGTATAGGTCGATCCGATGTCGATACCGACAACATTCAGCATGTGATGTCTCCTCAGGCTGTCTCGACGGCCGCCTGGGCCACCGGTTGCAAGGCATGTTCGTGGGCCATCAGCGCCGCGCCGAGCGCACCGCAGAAATGCGCGTCGGGGCTGACGTTGAGCTTCAGGCCCACCGCCTTCTCGATCAGCTGCACCATCGCCACGTTGCGGCTGACGCCGCCGGTGAAGGTGACCTCGTCGTGGATGCCCACGCGCCGCGCCAGCGCCACGCAGCGGCTGGTGATCGCCTGATGCACCCCCATCAGCACGTCTTCGGGCAGGATGCCCTTGGCCAGGTGGCTGATGATCTCCGACTCGGCGAACACCGTGCAGGTGGTGGTGATGCGCACCGGGTTCTGCGACTTCAGCGCCAGCGGCCCCAGATCGCCGAGCGGCATCTCCAGCGCATACGACGCCGCGCCCAGGAAGCGGCCGGTGCCGGCGGCGCATTTGTCGTTCATCGTGAAGTCGGCGACCTGCCCATCGGGCTTGACGGCGATGGCCTTGGTGTCCTGGCCACCGATGTCGATCACCGTGCGCGTATTCGGAAACAAGGCCACCGCACCGCGCGCATGGCAGCTGATCTCGGTCACCTGCTCGTCGCCGAAGCTCACGTTGTAGCGGCCGTAGCCGGTGCCGGCGACACGCAGCACCTGCTCCCTGCTGATGCCGGCGTCGGCGAGTGCGGCCTTGAAGGCGTCCTCGGCCACCGTGACCATGCTGGTTTCCATGTCGAGCAGGGCACGCCCGACGACCTTGTCGTTCTCGTCGATGATGATCGCCTTGGTCTGGGTGGACCCGACGTCGACGCCGCCGAAATATTTCATGCTTCGCTCCCATGTGCTTGCGCAATGGTCTTGCCCGCCTGCGGCGCCGAGCCGCCGCGCTGGTGCAGCGACTCGAAGAAGGCGTCAACGCGGTTCTTGATCTGCGCGTCGGACCAGTAGCGCGGGTCGATCAGGTCCGACTCGATGTACAGGCTGGGAATGTTCATGCGCTTGTTCAGATAGTTGCGCGTGTCGGCCATGCCCGACGAGACGAAGCGGCAGCTCTTGATGCCGTGGAAGACGATGCCGTCGACGTCGTAGTCCTTGATCTGCGGGGCCAGCCGCTCGTGGGCGAAGAACTGGTTCGACATGCCGCGCTGCGCGGCGAGCGCCGTGACCTCGGCCAGGCTTTCCAGCGGCCGCGAGCTGTCGTAGGCCAGCTCGCCGGCGTCCATGCCGCCGGCCGCGAAGGTGAGGTAGTCGGAGTAGGCGAAGACGCCGCCCCAGCTCTCGAAGAGCTCGACCAGCCGGCGCATCGAGACGTAGCAGGGTGTGCCCGAGAACAGCAGCCGGAAGCGCTCTTCGGCAACCCGGCCCTCGCCACGGGCCACCTTGGCGCGCAGCTGTTCCTCGAGCTTGCGCATGTACTCGACACCCTCGACCGTGCCGCGGTACACGTTCATGATGCCCATATAGGTCAGGCCGTCGAGCATGGCGTTGAACGGTGCCGGGCAGACGCGGTTCAGCGCCATCACGTTGTTCCAGTGGAAGACCATCTGGTTCACGCGCTCCTCGACTTCGGCGAGCCGGTCGGGGTCGAATTTTTTGCCGGTGATCTTCTCGCAGCGCGCGATCAGGTCGCGGAACTGCGCCTCGACCCACTGCGCGTCGGACATGTGCTGGGCGTCGCCGCGGCGCACCTGCCAGTTGCCGGCGCGCTGGCCGGGCAGATCGAGGGTGAAGGTCTGCGTCTTGAGCATGCGCTCCCAGATCTCGCCCCACTTGATGAAGGTGCTGCACATGTTCGACGCGATAGCGATGTCGGCCTTGGGGATCGGGCCGGCCGGGTGCTGCTGCTCGCGCAGGATCAGACCGACGTCGGCCTTCACGTACGAGCACACGTCGGGCGAGTAGCCGTAGTCCTCGGACTCGCGCAGGTACTCCTCCGAGACCTTGCGCACGCCGGTCTGCAGCGAGTTGATCTCGGGGAAGACGAGCTGGAAGTCGAAGCTGCGCAGGATCTCGACCGCGTTGCCCATGACGAACACGTTGGCGACATACTGTTGGCGCGCATTGGCCTGCTCGAGCCCGGCGTACCAGGCCGTCATCAGGCGCTGGCCTTCGAGGCGGGCGTCGAATTCGCCCGGCAGGACGCCATTCGACGATGCGGTGCCGGCGCCGCCGGCGTTGTCATCGATGGTCTGGGTGTTCATGTTGTGTCTCCGTTCAGGCCGTGGCGAACAGCAGGGATTCGGCAAAGGTCTCGAGCTGCATCGCCATCTGTTCGAAGGAGGTCATCTTTTCTTCGAACTCGAGGACCAGGTAGGGTGTGCCGACCTCGTCCAGGTGCTTGGACCAGGCGACCTGTTCATCCAGCCCGGGTTCGCAGAACTTGGCGGCGGTGACGATCGCGGCGTCGGCGCGGCTGCTCTCGATCATCTCCATCAGATAGCCCTCCTTGGTCTTGCGCTCGTCGTGCTGCACCGGGCTGGCCGCGCTGCGTTCGACAAAACTTTCGGCGAGTGCCCACATCGGATCGGCCGTCTCCGGGACGTCGGCGGTCAGCCAGCGCAGGCCGATCAGCAGGTCGTCGTCGACGACGTAGCAGGTGTCGTCCAGGGCCTCGAGCATCTCCAGCGGCGGCTGCTCGCAGAAGCCGCCGACGAAGACGACGCGGGGTTTGTCCTGGGCGGCGCGCTTGCGCGCGCGGACGGCGACGAGTGCGCTCTCCAGCATCTGGTTGTGCTGCTCGCAGGGCATGCGGGTGCGCGCCCGCAGCAGCAGATACGACTCGGTGCAGCTGAGTTTCCAGGGTTCGTCGCGCCGGATGGCGTACATCTCGCGCAGCAGCTGGCGGTTGCGGTTGTAGATGCGGATGCTGCGTGCCAATGCGGCGTCGTCGACCGCCTGGCCGGTCATCTGCTCGCACTCGGCGCGCATGCGCTGGTATTCGGCGACGATGTAGCGCACCGCGCCCTTGCTGTTCGGGTTTTGCGGCAGGTACAGGATCTGCGCGTTCTGGTCAGGGAAGTTGCGCGCCCAGATGCCGCCCAGATGTTTGGCAGCGTCGCAGATCGGATGGGTGACAAAACCGCTCAGGCCGGCCAGTGACCCGTTCAGGCCGAGCTCGGCGGTCGAGCGGCAGATCGAGCACACGAAGGATCCCATATGGGCATCGGCATGTTTCATGTCGAGCTTGTTGCCGCCGCCGAGCACGTTCACCGGCAGCAGGCCGGCGGCATGCGCGATCTCCTCGGGAAAGTAGACCGGGAAGTGCCCCAGCGTTCCGTGGAAACCTTCGGGCAAGGCGCCCTCTTCGGGCATCGGCGACTGGCGCAGACTGTTGCAGCGCTCGAGAATCTCGGCGAGCTGTGCGTCGTGATTGGACTGGGTCTGCTGGCTCATGCTGAAGTCCTCGCAAGGCAATTCTGGTATAGCGGTACCATAATACCAGTTCAGGGCGGATGGCCGGCAAAATCATTGCGCTGCATCAAGAAAATCCGAAACCTCAGGGCGGCGCCGAAAGCTTGCCAGGGCCCTGCTCGACGAGCACGATCATCTGGCCGGCTCGTCGTCAGGCGACCGTCGGTCGCGTGTCGCCTTCGCTCAGAAGCGCCTCGAGCAGCGCGGCGGACCGCGCGCCGCCGAGGTGCGCCTGCATCATGCTGCCGCTGCAAGTCGCCCGGCGGCACATGGCCGAGGCAGGCGCCGCGACAGCGGCGCGGCCGCTGCGTTCAGCGCGGGCGCAGCGCGCGCAGCAGGGACTGCGTGTTGTGCCGCATCAGCGCTTCGTAGCTCGGTGCCGGGCCATCGGGGCCGGACAAGGCATCGGCATACAAGGTGCCGCCGATGGCCACCCCGGTCTCCTGGGCGATGCGCTGCATCAGGCGTGGGTCGCCGGTGCGCTCGAGAAACAGCGCCCGCGAACCGCTGCTGCGCACCTGGCGCACCAGGGCCGCCACCGCGCGCGGCGAGGGCTCGGCGGCGCTGGACAGGCCTTGCGCGGCCAGGAAACGCACCCCGTAGGCGGCTGCGTAATAGCCGAAGGCCTCGTGCGTGGTGATGACCAAACGCTGCGCCGCCGGCACCTCGGCCCAGCCGGCCCGGATCTCGGCGTCGAGTGCCTGCAGACGCTGCGTCAGCGCCGCGGCACGGCTGCGGTAGCCATCGCAACGTTGCGCGTCGGCCGCGCACAGGCCGTCGGCGATGCGCGCCACGTAATGCATCGCATGGCGCACGTCCTGCCAGGCGTGCGGGTCGGGCTGATGGTCGTGCCCATGTCCATCGGCCGCCACGATGGCCGCGATGCCTTGCGCCACTTCCACATGCAGGCCGCGGAACCCGGCGGCGCGCAGGAAGCGCGCCATCCAGCCCTCGAAGCCCAGGCCGTGCGAAAACAGCACGGCCGCACCGACCACCGTGCGCGCCATCGCCGGTGTCGGCTGCACGGCATGTGCGTCGCTGTCGGGGCCGACCAGCATGCGCACCGACACGGCGTCGCCGCCCACCTGCCGGACCAGGTCGCCGACGATGCTGAAACTCGCCACCACCGGCAGTTTCGGCTCGGACGCCATGGCCGGCGCCGTCAGCATCAGGGCCAGCAGGCCACACAGCCATCTCGCCATCGTCAGCCCCGCAGATGGCGCGCCGGCGCCAGCCGCTCGCGCAGCGCACCGCGCGGGCCGGCCAGCAGCGAGGCGATCACGAGCCCGCCGAGCGCGAGCACGATGGTCGGCCCGGTGGGCGCATCGAGCCGCCACGACAGCCACAGCCCGGCCACGCTGCCGACGGCGCCCAGCAGCATCGACAGCGCCAGCAACTGCCGCAGTTCACGCACCCAGAAGCGTGCCGCCGCGGCCGGCAGGATCATCAGGCCCACCGCCAGCAGCGTGCCCAGGGCCTGGAAGCCGGCGACCAGATTGAGCACCATCAGGGCCAGGAAACCGTAGTGCGCCAGCGCGCTCCAGCGACTCACCGAGCGCAGGAAGGCCGGGTCCAGGCACTCCATCACCAGCGGCCGGTAGAGCAGGCGCAGCGCCACCAGCGTCGCGGCCGTCACCCCCCACAGAAAGGCCACCGCCGCGCCGTCAAGCGCGAGCACGCTGCCGAACAGCACCTGCAGCAGGTCCACATTGCGACCCTGCGACGAGATGATGACCACGCCGGCGGCGAGCGACAGCAGATAGAAGGCCGCCAGGGCGGTGTCTTCGCGCAGCACCGTGCTGCGCGTGACCAGGCCCGACAGCAGCACCACCACCAGCCCGGCGGCCAGGCCGCCCAGGGTCATCGCACCCAGCGACAGGCCGGCCACCAGATAACCCAGCGCAGCGCCGGGCAGGATGGCGTGCGCCATCGCGTCGCCGGTCAGGCTCATGCGGCGCAGCATCAGGAACACACCCACCGGCGGCGCGCTCAGCGACAGCGCCAGCAGCCCGGCCAGCGCGTACTGCATGAAGGCAAATTCGGCAAACGGGCCGAGCAGCTGGTCCAGCGGTGTCATGCGGATCGGTGGCGGGGCGCTCAGTGCCGATGCACATGCGGTTCGGCGCCGGCCACCGGCAGGGCGGCCGCCTCGCAGGCCGCGGCATGTTCGTCGAAGGCCTCGACCATGCCGCGTGTGCGCACCAGGTTCGCCGGCGTCAGCACCTGCGCCGTCGGCCCGCAGGCCACGGCTTCGCGCGCCAGCAGCAGGGTCTGCGGAAAGGCACGCCGCACCAGGCCCAGGTCGTGCAGCACCGCGAGCACGGTGCGGCCCTGGGCGCGCCAGACCTGCACCAGGGCCATCAGCGTGCCCACGGTGGCTTCGTCGACGGCGGCGAAGGGCTCGTCGAGCAGGATCAGGCGTGCGTCCTGCAGCATCAGCCGGGCGAAGAGCAGGCGCTGGAACTGGCCGCCGGAGAGGGTGTCCAGCGTGCGCTGGCCGAAGCCCTGCAGGCCGACGGCCTCGAGCGCCTGCTGCACACGTTCACGGTGCTCGCGGCGCAGGCGGCCAAGCGCGCCGAGTTCGTGCCACAGGCCCATCGCCACCGCGTCGGCCACGCGCAGCGGGAAACTGCGGTCGACCTCGGCATGCTGCGGCAGATAGGCCAGCCGCGCCAGCGACGGCGTGCGCTCGATGTGGCCGGACATCGGCCGCAGCAGCCCGGCAAGGCCCTTCAGCAGGGTGCTCTTGCCGGCGCCGTTGGGGCCGACGACAGCCAGCAGCGCACCATCCTCGATCGTCAGTCCGAGGTGGTGCACCGCGGGGTGTCGGTCGTAGCCGAGCGTGAGGTCGTGCAGGCGGAGCATGCGGGCGCAGGTGGGGGCCGATGTGCTTTTGAGACCGCATTATCAAACAATCCGCGACAATCGCAGCCATGAGGCCGCAACGCTCGACCCGCCAGCGCAGCGCGATCCGCGACGCCCTGCAGACGGCCCAGCGCCCGCTGCTGCCGCAGGAGGTGCTGGCTGCGGCACAGGCGCAGGTGCCGGGGCTGGGCATCGCGACGGTCTACCGCAGCCTGAAGGCCCTGCTCGACGACGGTGCGATCCGTCTGGTGGCGCTGCCCGGCGAGAACCCGCGCTACGAGACCCTGGAGCATGGGCACCATCACCATTTCCAGTGCACGCACTGCGCGCGGGTGTTCGACGTGCATGCCTGCCCGGGCGACTTGTCGCGCCTGGCCCCTGCGGGTTTCACGGTCGAGGACCACGAACTGACCCTCTACGGCCGCTGCCGCGAATGCCAGCCGGCGACGCGTGCACGCCCGCGGCCGGGCCCGTCGCCGGCGGGATGAACGCCGCGTGCCCGGTCGGCAGGCTGCGCTTGCAGGGCACGGCCTTCAACCGCTGCGCCCGGGCTTCGCTGCCGTCCAGGCGGTTCATGCAACCCTCCTCCCGGGTACGGGTGAGGGCATGATCCAAGTGCAGGATTGCACCCGTGCCGGGCTTGCTATCGTGGCGGGATGAGCCGCCTCTTTTCCCCCTGGTCGCTCGGCACGCTGGCGCTGGCCAACCGCATCGTGGTCGCGCCGATGTGCCAGTACAGCGCCGTCGACGGCACGGCGGGTGACTGGCACCGCGTGCACCTGGGTCATCTGGCGCTGTCCGGCGCCGGACTGCTGATCCTGGAAGCCACGGCGATCAGCGCCGAGGGCCGCATCTCGCCGCAGGACCTGGGCCTGTACAGCGACACCAACGAAGCCGCGCTGCGCGACATCGTCGCGATGATCCGCCGCCTGTCGCCGATCGCTCTGGCGATCCAGCTCAGCCATGCCGGCCGCAAGGCCAGCAGCCGCGCGCCCTGGCTGGGCGGCACGCAGATCGGCCGCGACGAACCCGGCGGCTGGCCGGCCGAAGCACCCTGCGCCCTGCCCCACGCCGCCGGCGAAGAAGCACCCACGGCCCTGGACGCCACCGGCTTGTTGCGTGTGAAGCAAGGTTTCGTCGACGCTGCGCGGCGCGCGCAGCGCCTGGGCCTGCAGGGCATCGAACTGCACGCGGCGCACGGTTATCTGCTGCACCAGTTCCTGTCGCCGCTGGCGAACGTGCGCGACGACGCCTGGGGCGGCTCGGCAGCGCGCCGCATGCGGTTTCCGCTGGCGGTCTTCGACGCGGTGCGCGCCGCGGTGGACATTCCGGTCTGGGTGCGCGTATCGGCCACCGACTGGGTCGAAGGCGGCTGGGACCTGCCGCAGACGATCGACTTCGGCCGCGAACTGGCGCGCCGCGGCTGCGCCGCGCTGCACGTCAGCAGCGGTGGTGTATCGCCGGCGCAGCGGATTGCGCTCGGCCCGGGTTATCAGCTGCCGCTGGCGCGTGCGCTGCGCGAGGCCGTCGGGCTGCCGGTGATCGGCGTCGGCCTGATCACCGAGCCCGCACAGGCCGAGGCCGCGATCGCCGATGGCGACGCCGATGCGGTGGCCCTGGCACGCGCCCTGCTCTACGACCCGCGCTGGCCCTGGCATGCGGCGGCGACGCTCGGCGCCCAGGTCAGCGCACCTGCGCAATACTGGCGCTGCCCGCCGCGCGGCGTCCAGGATCTGTTCAGCGGCATGGACTTCGGACAACGATGAAACCCCTGTTCCCCACCCCCGGGGCCGGCTACGACCAGCCCTTCGAGATGCTCGGCGCCTGCCACGACCGCGTGCGCCGCAGCCTGGACCTGCTGCAGCGGCTGCAGGCGCATCTGCTCGAACATGGCGCCGATGTGCAGGCGCGCGACGCCGCGCGCGACGTGCTGCGCTACTTCGATCTCGCCGCACCCAAACACCACGCCGACGAGGAGATCCATGTCTTCCCGGCCCTGCTGGCGGCCGATGCGGCGGCCCATGGCAGCCTGGTCGAGCGCCTGCGCGACGAGCACCGCCGCATGGAAGCCGCCTGGCCCGCCGCAAGGCTGCAGTTGCAGGCGGTGGCCGACGGCCGCTGGCAGGCCGACGCGGCCGACGCCGCGGCCGCCGCCTGGGCGACCTTTGCCGGCCTCTACGACGCCCACATGGCGGCCGAGGACCAGATCGTCTATCCGGCGGCGCGCAGCCTGTTCGACGCCGCCGCGCTGGCGGCGATGGGCAGCGAAATGGCCGCGCGTCGCGGCTTGACGGCGGTCAACACGGGGCCCTGAGCCGACGCCTACAGTGACCGCAGTCCGTCAACGGAGGTTCCCATGTTCAAGCAGCTCCTCGTTCCGATCGATGGCACGGCCTTGTCGTCGCATGCGATCGAACAGGCGCTCACGCTCGCCAAGCAGCTCGGCGCCGGCGTCATCGGCTTCGTCGTCGAGGCGATGCCGGCCCTGCCCGGCATGGGCATCCATCTGGCGAATTACCAGCGCGAAGTGAAGGTGCACGAGGCGCAGACCGAGGCGCATGCGAAAAAGCTGCTCGAGGGCTTCGAGCAGGCCGCCAGCGCGGCCGGCGTACCTTACCGCGGCGAGTACGAACGCAATGACGACATCGCCGCGGCGATCGCCAGCATGGCCGACCGCGGCCGCTGCGACATGATCGTGATGACCACGCATGGCCGCGGTGCCTTCGGCGAACTGCTGTTCGGCTCGCAGACCAAGCGCGTGCTGTCGCTCACGAAGCTGCCGCTGCTGGTCCTGCACTGACCACGGCCTCGAGCGGCGAGCCGGCCGCGACGGCCGTCAGGCAGGCCAGGCACAGGCAGCCGCGGTAGCGCGCACGCAGCGCCGCGAGGGTCGCGGCGGGCAGGCTCGGCGCCGCGCAGGGGCAGGGCGCGGCATCGTGCATGCCGCAGTGGAAGGCGCCGCCGCAGCGCGGACAGCGCGATTCGCAGGCAGGGCTGGCACCAGGGTTCTGCGGGTCATCCATCCCCCTAATGTAGTGGTCCGCCCCGAGGCTCGGGCCTTGCAGGGCCGCCAGAATCGCGGCTTCAGCCGACAAGGAATCGACGATGAAGTTGTTGCCCCTGGCCCTGGCCGCGGCGCTTTGCGCTGCCGGCATCGCACAAGCCCACCCCAATGACGCCGAACACCGCGCACTGCGCGCTGCCGAGCGCCAGCAGGAGAACCTGTACCGGGCGTATTTCCCCGACCTGGCCACCGGCCGCAAGGCGGCGATCACCTTCCACGCGCAGATCATCGAAAGTGCCTGGAAACGCGGCTACCTCGTGCTCGAGCTGGAGGCGGCCGACATCGCGACCCTGCAGCGCTTCGGCTTCCGCGTCGAGGCCGCGCCGGACATGGTGGCGCAGCGCAGGCGTTTCCTCGACCAGATCGACGCCGGCGGCAACGGCGTGCAGTCGATCCCCGGCTACGCCTGCTACGAGACGGTGGAAGAGACCTTCGCCGCGGCCGAGGGTTTTGCCGCGGCCAAGCCGCAGTTCGCGCAATGGCTCGACGTCGGCGACTCCTGGACCAAGGCCCTGGGCGGCGCCGGCTACGACATCAAGGTGCTCAAGCTCACGAACAGCGCCATCGGCGGCGACAAGCCCAAGCTCTTCGTCAACGCCGCCATCCACGCCCGCGAATACACCACCGCCCCCCTGGTGCTGTCCTTCGCGCGCTGGCTGCTCGACGGCTACGGCAGCGACGCCGATGCGACCTGGATCATGGACCACCATGAGGTGCATCTGCTGCTCCAGACCAACCCGGACGGGCGCAAGAAGGCCGAAGCCGGACTGTCCTGGCGCAAGAACACGAACAGCGACTACTGCTCCGGCAACTCGATCGGCGCCGACCTGAACCGCAACTTCGGCTTCAGCTGGAACAGCACCGGCGGCGCCGGGTCCAGCGGCAACCCCTGCAGCGAAACCTTCCGCGGTGCGGCGCCCGCGTCCGAGCCGGAGACGCAGGCCATCGAGGCCTATATCCGCAGCATCTTCCCGGACCGTCGCGGCCCGGGGCCGAACGACGCCGCGCCGGCCGACACCAGCGGCCTGCACCTGGACATCCACAGCTACAGCGAACTGGTGCTCTGGCCCTGGGGCGACCGCGCCACGCCGGCGCCGAACGGCCCCGCGCTGCAGACCCTGGGCCGGCGCTTCGCCTGGTACAACGGCTACACGCCGCAGCAGTCGATCGGTCTGTATCCCACCGACGGCACCTCCGACGGCCCGAGCTATGGCGAGCTCGGCGTGCCGGCCTACACCTTCGAGCTCGGCACGAGCTTCTTCCAGAGCTGCAACGTCTACAACAACACCATCAAGCCGGACAACCTGCCGGCCCTGATCTACGCCGCCAAGGTGGTGCGTGCGCCCTACCAGTCACCCGGTGGCCCCGACGCGCTGAACGTGGCGCTGTCGGGCCCGGTGGCCGCCGGCACGCCGGCGACGCTGACGGCGCAGGTCACCGACGTGCGCTTCAACCAGGGCAATGGCAACGAGCCGACGCAGACCATCGTCGCGGCCGAGGCCTATGTCGGCACGCCGCCCTGGGCCGCCGGCGCGGTCGCGGTCGCGCTGACGCCGACCGACGGCAGCTTCGACAGCAGCACCGAAAACGTCACCGGCAGCCTGCCGACGGCCGGGCTGGCGGATGGCCGGCACCTGGTCTTCGTGGTCGGGCGCGACGCCTCCGGCGCGGCCGGCCCGGTGAGCGCCGGCTGGCTGGACGTGGGTACGGCGCCGCCGGCGATCGAACTCGCCTTGAGCAGCACGCCCGGGCCGCGCCGGCGCACGACGGTGAACCTGAGCTGGTCGGGCGCCGAAGGCCGCCGCGTCGACATCCTGCGCAACGGCACCGCGCTGCGCCCCACCGCCAACGACGGCGCCTACAGCCAGGCCGTCGGCAACGGCGTCTGGACCTACCAGGTCTGCGAAAAGGGCAGCAGCACCAACTGCTCTGCGCTGCAGAGCATCACCACGCCCTGAGGGCGGGGCGGGCCGCTGTAGGACGCGTCCGGCAGCCCGTCGCGCCGGGCGCCGACCGACGGCGCCCGGCAAGGGCGACACCATGAGGGCATTCCACAACGCCCTCCAAGGAGTCGCCATGCCCCCGATCCGCATCCCCTTCGCCATTGCGTCGGTAGCCACTGCCGCCCTGCTCGCCGCCTGCGGCGGCGGCGGCGGCGGCAGTGAGACCAGCGGCGGCGGCATCACCGACGCCGAACGCAGTGCGGCAGCCACGTCCACGGCCAATGCAAACCCGATGTGCTCGACGGGCGCGCTGGGCGAGTACTACTGGGAAGTCGGCGACGCCGGCGGCGTCAAGGTATCGGGCCGCGTCGGCGGGGCCGCTGCGCCGTCGCGTGACACCGCGATGCTGATCTTCTCCGCCAGCAAATGGCTGTACGCGGCCAGCGTGATCGAGACGCGGGGCGTGGTCGACGACGACGTGCCGTTCCTGAATTTCACCAGCGGCTACAGCACCTTCGGCAACGTGCCGGTTTGCGTCGGCGACACGGTCGGCAGCTGCCAGGTGCTGCCCATCGAGCAAGACCCCGCCACCATCGGCCGATTCTCCTACGACAGCGGGCATATGCAGCAGCATGCCGCGACCTTGATGGGCCTGTTCGACGCCGACAACGCGGCTCTGGCGGCGCAGTTGCGCACGACGCTGGGCGACTTCGGCTTCGCCTATGAAGTGCCGCAGCCGGCCACCGGCGTGCGCAGCTCGGCCGCCGGCTACGCCGGGTTCCTGCGCAAGGTGCTGGCCGGCGATCTTGCGATCGGCGCAGCGCTCGGCAGCCGCGCGACCTGCACGAACCCCGACGCGCCAGGCTGCAATGCCGACCGCAGCGTGGAGTCCAGCGCCGACGAAGACATGAACTATTCGCTCGGCCACTGGGTCGAGGCCGACCCCGAGGTCGGCGATGGCGCCTTCAGCAGCGCTGGCGCAGGCGGCTTCTACCCCTGGATCGACCGCGACAAGCGCTACTACGGCCTGCTTGCCCGCCAGCATCCCAGCGAAGGTGGAGCCGGCTTTTCATCCCTGGCCTGCGGACGCCTGATCCGCCAGGCCTGGATGACCGGCGTCGCCGTGACATCGACGACACCGACGCCCCAGCGCTGAGCGCCTGACATCGGCCGTGAAGCCGCCACCTCCGGCACAGCCCGGGTGCGCTGCGACAGCATCGTGCAGGGTTTCCACATCGCGCGGCCGATGCCGCTGGCCGACCTGCTGGCCTGGACCGGCCCGGCCCGGCCCGCCGTCAGGCTCGCAGCAGCGGCCCGATCGCGGCGCGCACCGCCTCGGGCACCGGCACCGGCCGGTTGCTCGCGCGGTCGACGTAGACATGCACAAAATGGCCCTCGGCCGAAGCCGAGGCCTCGTCATTGCGGAACACCGCCAGTTCATAGCGGATGCTGCTGCCGCCGAGCCGGGCCACGCGCAGCCCGACCTGCACCCGGTCGGGAAAACTCAGCGGCGCGAAGTAGCGGCACTGCGTCTGCACCACCAGGCCGATCTCGGCGGAACGTTCGAGGTCCAGCGCGCCGGCCTCGATCAGCAGCCGGTTCACCGCAGTGTCGAAGTAACTGTAGTAAACGACGTTGTTGACGTGGCGATAGGCGTCGTTGTCCGACCAGCGTGTGTCGATGGCCGTGAAGTGCACGAAAGCGTCGCGCGTCGCAGGGCTGGGGCGTTGATTCATGGCCGGTGATTCTGGCGCCATGGCAGCCGGCTGGACACCTTGCCCGACACGCCGCCACCCGACCGCCTTGCGCCGGCCCGAACTTGCCAATATATGTTCGTACAAATATAATAACGGGCTTCCCTCCATCGGGCCAAGCCGGGTTTGCACCGACGCCTGGTCACGGGCAGGTCGGATCACGCATCCGGCGACCCGGCCCGCCCCTCACCCTCCAAGGAAAGGCAAGCGGCCGATGTGCGGTTTTGCAGGCGAGATCAGATTCGACGGCCAGGCGCCGGACATCAGCGCATTGGCGCGCATGTCCGAGCGGCTGGCGCCCCGCGGCCCCGACGGACAGGGCCTGATCCAGCACGGCCCGTTCGCGCTGGCCCACCGGCGACTGAAGATCATCGACCTCAGCGAGCACGCGCAGCAGCCGATGGTCGACATCGAACTCGGCCTGACCCTGGCCTTCAATGGCTGCATCTACAACTACCGCGAACTGCGCGAGGAACTGCAGGGCCGCGGCTACCGCTTCGCCTCCAGCAGCGACACCGAGGTCGTGCTCAAGGCCTTCCATGCCTGGGGCGAGGCCTGCGTCGAGCGCCTGCAGGGCATGTTCTCCTTTGCCGCCTGGCAGCGTGACAACGGCCGCCTGGTGCTGGCCCGCGACCGCTTCGGCATCAAGCCGCTGTATCTGGCCCCGCTGGCCGGCGGCCTGCGATTTGCCTCGACCTTGCCGGCGCTGCTCGCCGGCGGCGACGTGGACCGCACGATCGACCTCGACGCGCTGAACCACTACATGTCCTGGCATGCGGTGGTGCCGGCACCGCTGACGATGCTGCGTGGCGTGCGCAAGCTGCCGCCGGCAACGCTGCTGCGCATCGACCGCGACGGCCGCCAGGAGACGCATGCCTGGTGGTCGCTGAGCGTGGCCGAGGACGCCGCGGTGGCCAAGCTCGCGCCGCGTGACCGCGAGGACCTCGTCGAGCAGGCGCTGCGCACCGCGGTGCAGCGCCGCCAGGTGGCCGACGTGCCGGTGGGTGTGCTGCTGTCGGGCGGCGTCGATTCGAGCCTCATCGTCGCGATGCTGTCCGAGGCCGGCCAGACCGGCCTGCAGACCTTCTCGATCGGCTTCGACGCCGCCGGCGGCGAGGCCGGCGACGAGTTCAGGTACAGCGACCTCGTCGCCCGGCGTTTCGGCACCGAGCACCACCGCATCCACATCCCGACTTCGGAGTTGATGGACGCGCTGCCGGGCACCATCGGGGCGATGCACGAGCCGATGGTCAGCTACGACAACGTGGCCTTCTACCTGCTGTCGCGAGAAGTCGCGAAGCACACCAAGGTGGTGCAGAGCGGTCAGGGCGCCGACGAGGTCTTCGCCGGCTACCACTGGTACCCCAAGCTGGCCGGCGTGGCGCCCGCCGACGCCGTGGCCGCCTACCGCGCCGCCTTCTTCGACCGCACACCGGCCCAGATGGCGCAGATCATGGCCCCCGAAGCCATGGCTGCAGGCGACGCCAGCCAGGCATTCCTGGCGCAGCACTTCGCCGCCCAGGCGCGCAGCACACCGGCCGAAAAAGCGCTGCACCTGGACACCACGGTGATGCTCGCCGACGACCCGGTCAAGCGTGTTGACGCGATGACCATGGCCTGGGGCCTGGAGGCGCGTGTGCCCTTCCTCGACCACGAACTCGTCGAACTCGCCGGCCGGCTGCCGGTGGCCGACAAGCTGGGCGACGGCGGCAAGGGCGTGCTCAAGGCGATCGCCCGCCGCCTGGTGCCGCCCGAGATCGTCGATCGCCCCAAGGGCTACTTCCCGGTACCGATCCTGAAGTACATCGACGGCCCGGTGCTGACGATGATCCGCGACACCCTGGGCACACGCGCGGCACGCGAGCGCGGCCTGTTCCGCGAGGCCGAGGTCCGGCGCCTGCTGGCCGAACCGGCACGGCACCTGACCCCGCTGCGCGGCTCGATGCTGTGGCAGGTGGCCTTGCTCGAGCTCTGGCTGCAGGCACAGGGGATCTGAGATGGTGCTGGCGCCCGAAACCCCGCCGCTGCGCAATGATCCGCTCGACCTCGCCGGGCACGCGTCGCTGCGCCACTGGGAACCCTGCGTCCACCGTGGTGCGCCGGCCATCGTCGATTGTGGCTGGGGTCGGCTGCTGCTCGGCCAGACATTCGCCGACCCGGCCGCCCTGGTGGCTGCGCTGCGCGCCGAAGCGGCGCAGCAGCGCGACGTGGCGATGTATGTGCGCGACCCGCATGTGGTCGTGGCCCTGGCACCGCAGCAGCTGTTCCTGGATCCGTCGCATACCTACCGACTGCGCCTGCAGGCCGCGGCACCGCAGCCGCAGCCGCGTCGCGGCTGGACGCTGCGCGACGCCCGGCCCGACGACGCAGCCTCGATCAACCGCATCCTGCGCGCACGCGGCATGGTGCCGATGAAGACGGGCTACCTGGAGTCTGTGGCCGAAAGCCGGCAGGTCCTGATCCTCGTCGCCGAGGAGCGCGAGGTGCAGGACCGCCACGGTGTCGTCGGCGTCGTCACCGGCGTCGACCATGTGGCGGCCTGCGCCGACCCCGAGGGCGGCAGCAGCCTGTGGTCGCTGGCCGTCGACCCGCAATGCCTGCGCCACGGCGTGGGCATGTCGCTGAGCCTGGAGCTGGCACAGCGCCTGCGCGCCCGTGGCCGGCATTACCTGGACCTGTCGGTGATGCACGACAACCTCGGGGCGACCCGCCTGTATCAGAAGCTCGGCTTCGATCGCGTGCCCGTCTACTGCGTGAAGAACCGCAATCCGATCAACGAAAGGCTGTACGTGGGACCTGAGCGCGACGAAGGATTGAACATCTACGCCCGGATCATCGTCGACGAGGCGCGCCGGCGCGGCATCCAGACCGAAGTGATCGACGCTGCCGGCGGCTGCTTCCGGCTCAGCCTGGGCGGGCGCAGCCTGGCCTGCCGCGAATCGCTGTCGGCGCTGACCAGCGGCTTCGCGATGAGCCTGTGCGACGACAAGCGGCTGACCCGCCGCAGGCTCGAAGCCGGCGGCGTGCACACGCCCGACCAGATCGAGGTCGGCGACGATGCCGCGGGCCAGGCGGCGCTGATCGCCTTCCTGGCCCGCCACTCGCGCGTGGTCGTCAAGCCGGCGCGCGGTGAACAGGGCCGCGGCATCACGGTCGACGTGCGCGGGCTGGATGCGGTGCACCGGGCGATCGCCGCGGCGAGGCAGCATGGCGAGGTGGTCATCGTCGAGGAGATGGTCGACGGCGAGGACCTGCGCATCGTCGTCATCGACCACGCCGTGGTGGCCGCCGCGACGCGCCGCCCGGCCCAGGTGGTGGGCGACGGTGTCAGCACCCTGCGCAGCCTGATCGAACGCCACAGCCGCCGTCGCGCTGCCGCCACCCAGGGCGAGAGCCGCATCCCGCTGGACGCCGAGACCGAACGCTGCGTGTACGGCGCCGGCTTCACGCTGGACAGCGTGCTGCCGGCGGGCCGCGTGCTGGCCGTGCGCAAGACCGCCAATCTGCACACCGGCGGCACGATCCACGACGTCACCGACCGCCTGCACCCCAGGCTGCGCGAGGTGGCCGAAACGGCGTCGAAGCTGCTGGAGATCCCGGTCGTCGGCCTGGACTTCATCGTGCCCGACCTCGACGGCGAGGCCTATGCCGTGATCGAGGCCAACGAGCGCCCGGGCCTGGCCAACCACGAACCGCAGCCGACCGTCGAACGTTTCGTCGACCTGCTGTTCCCGATGACCCGCAGCACCGAGGAGACGCGCGCCTCATGATCGACAAGGACTTCCTGCTCGGCACGCTGCGCCGCCTGCTCGAGACACCCAGCCCCTCGGGCATGACCGACGCCGTCGTGCGCCTGGCCTGCGGGATCCTCGACGACATCGGCATCGCGTACAAGCTGACGCGGCGCGGCGCGATCCGCGCCGTGCTGCCCGGCACGGCCACCACGCCCAAGCGTGCCATCGCCGCCCACCTCGACACCCTGGGCGCGATGGTCAAGGCGCTCAAGCCCAACGGCAGGCTGGAGATCGTGCCGATCGGCTTCTGGTCGAGCCGCTTCGCCGAAGGTGCGCGCGTCACCGTCTACAGCGACAACGGCAGCTACCGCGGCACGGTGCTGCCGAACAAGGCTTCGGGCCACACCTTCAACAAGGAGATCGACAGCCTGCCGGTCGAATGGCCGCAGGTCGAACTGCGCCTGGACGAAGACGTCGCCGGCGTCGCCGACCTGATGCGCCTGGGCCTGCGCGTCGGCGACACGATCGCGGTCGACCCTGGCACCGAGTTCGGACCGAACGGCTTCGTCAGCTCGCGCTATCTGGACGACAAGGCGGGCGTCGCCTCGCTGCTCGCCGCGGCCGAGGCCGTCGTGCGCACGAAGGCGCCACTGCCGCTGGACGTGCTGCTGCTGTTCACGATCAGCGAGGAGGTCGGCGTCGGTGCTTCGCACATCCTGCACGGCAACGACGTGGCGGAGATGATCTCGGTCGACAACGCCACCAACGCGGCCGGGCAGAACAGCAGCGAACGCGGCGTGACGATCGCGATGATGGACAGCGCCGGCCCCTTCGACTGGCATCTCACGCGCCATCTGCTGGGCCTGTGCCGCGAGCACGGCATCGAACATGCGCGCGACGTCTACCGCTTCTACCGCAGCGACGCCGCCTCGGCGCTGGAGGCGGGCAACGACATCCGCACCGCCCTGGTCTGCTTTGCCTGCGACGCCAGCCACGGCTGGGAGCGCACGCACGAGGATTCCCTGCTCGCGCTGGCCCGACTGCTGGCCGCGCAGATGACGAGCGCGCCGCTGTTCCAGCGCGACAGCGCGCCGCTGGGGCCGCTGGCCGACTTCCCGCCGGCCGAGTTGCAGACCACGCCGGACTTTCCCGGCTCCTGAGCAGCGCAACCCGCGGCGGCACGCAGGGCCGGCGCCCAGGAGGCTGTCGGGCTTTGGGTCGGGCTCGACCCAAAGCCCGACAGCCTCCTAGAATTCGGGGCATGTCCACCCCCGTCGCCCCGCGCCGCCTGTTCGTCACCACGGCGCTGCCCTACGCCAACGCGCCCTTCCACATCGGCCACATGATGGAGTACATCCAGGCCGACATCTGGGTGCGCTTGCAGCGTCTGCGCGGCCACGAGGTGCATTTCGTCTGCGCAGACGACGCCCATGGCGCACCGATCATGATCGCGGCCGAGAAGGCAGGCCAGACGCCGCAGGACTTCGTCGCCGGCATCGCCGCCGGCCGGGCACGTTACCTCGACGGCTTTCACATCGGCTTCGACCACTGGCACAGCACCGACGCGCCGGAGAACCACGAACTGGCGCAAGACATCTACCGCGCCCTGCGCCGCGAAGGCCTGATCGGCGAGCGCACGATCCAGCAGTTCTACGACCCGGTGAAGGGCATGTTCCTGCCCGACCGCTACATCAAGGGCGAATGCCCCCGGTGCGGCGCCAAGGACCAGTACGGCGACTCCTGCGAGGTCTGCGGCGCGGTCTATGCGCCGACCGAACTGAAGCAGCCGTATTCGGCGCTCACCGGCGCCGCGCCGGAACTGCGCAGCAGCGCGCACTACTTCTTCCTGCTCAGCTCGCAGCGCTGCCTGGACTTCCTGCAGGACTGGACGGCCACGCCCGGGCGCCTGCAGCCCGAGGTGCTGAACAAGATCCGCGAGTGGTTTGCGCCCGACGATGTCGGCCACGTCAGCCTGTCGGACTGGGACATCTCGCGCGACGCGCCCTACTTCGGCATCCGCATCCCCGACACCGAGGACAAGTACTTCTACGTCTGGCTCGACGCGCCGGTGGGTTATCTGGCCTCGCTGAAGGGCCATTTCGCCAATCTGGGGCTCGACTTCGAGGCCTATATGGCCGACCCGCAGGTCGAACAGATCCACTTCATCGGCAAGGACATCGTGTATTTCCACACCCTGTTCTGGCCGGCGATGCTGCATTTCAGCGGCCGCAAGACGCCCGACCATGTCTTCGTGCACGGCTTCCTGCAGCTGTCGGGCGAGAAGATGAGCAAGAGCCGCGGCACCGGGCTGAGCCCCTTGCGCTACCTCGAACTCGGCATGGACCCGGAATGGCTGCGCTACTACCTGGCGGCCAAGCTCAACGGCCGGGTCGAGGACGTGGACTTCAACCCGGACGACTTCGTCGCCCGCGTCAACGCCGACCTGGTCGGCAAGTACATCAACATCGCCAGCCGCGCCGCCGGCTTTCTGAGCAAACGTTTCGGCGGCGAGGTCTCGGGCGACCTGGGCGTCGAGGGCCGCGCCCTGCTCGACGCACTGCGCGCACCGCACGAGGCCATTGCCGAGCTCTACGAAATCCGCGAGTTCGGCAAGGCCCTGCGCGAGATCATGGCCCTGGCCGACCGCGTCAACGCCTACGTTGACCAGCACAAGCCCTGGGAGCTGGCAAAGCAGGACGGCATGGACGCGGCGCTGCACGACGTGTGCAGCGTCTGCATCGAGGCCTTCCGGCTGCTCACGATCTACCTCAAGCCGGTGCTGCCGGCGCTGAGCGCACGCGTCGAGGCCTTTCTCGGCGTGCCGCCCCTGCACTGGGCGGATGCGGCGCGGGCCCTGGGCCGGCACCGCATCGGCACCTACCGGCATCTGATGCAGCGGGTGGACCCGAAGATGATCGACGCCCTGCTCGCGCCCCCGGAAACGGTGTCCGCAGGGTCGGTGGCCGAGCCCATCATCGTCGCGCCGCCGGCCCCGGGTGGCGAGCCGATCGCCGACGCCATCGGCATCGACGACTTCTTCAAGGTCGACCTGCGCATCGCGAAGATCGTCGCCGCCGAGCGTGTCGAGGGCAGCAGCAAGCTGCTGCGCCTGACCCTGGACGTCGGCGAGGGCCACACGCGCAATGTCTTCAGCGGCATCGCCAGCGCCTACGCACCCGAGCAGCTCGCCGGCAAGCTCACGGTGATGGTCGCCAACCTGGCGCCGCGCAAGATGAAGTTCGGTCTCAGCGAGGGCATGCTGCTGTCGGCCAGCCATGCCGACGAAAAGGCCCACCCGGGCCTGTATGTGATCGAACCCTGGCCGGGCGCAATGCCCGGCATGCGCCTGCGTTAGAGACCATGGCTGCGCAGGGCCCCTCCCGCCGCCGGCGCTTCATCGCGCTGCGGCACCACTGCGGGCCACCGGCACCGCGTCAGTTCCGTTCGCTGACGTCATGTGACCCGGAGGATTCCGCTTGGCCCTGCAACTTCACCCCTTTCGCCCGCGGCTGCTGAGCAGCCTGCAGGGCTACGGTCGCGCCGAATTCGCGACCGATCTCGGTGCCGGCCTGACGGTCGGGATCGTCGCCCTGCCGCTGGCCATGGCTTTTGCCATCGCCGCCGGCGTCAAGCCCGAGGCCGGACTGATCACCGCCGTGATCGCGGGTTTCCTGATCAGTGCCCTGGGCGGCTCGAACGTGCAGATCGGCGGCCCGGCCGGCGCCTTCATCGTCATCGTCTACGGCATCGTCGAGCGCTACGGGCTGGCCAACCTGCTGATCGCGACCATGCTCGCGGGTGTGCTGCTGTTCGTGATGGGCCTGCTCAGGCTCGGCGCCCTGGTGCGCTACGTGCCGGTGTCCATCGTCATCGGCTTCACCAACGGCATCGCGGTGCTCATCGGACTCAGCCAGGTGAAGGACTTCCTGGGCCTGGTCACGCCCAAGATGCCGGCCGACTTCTTTTCGCAGATCGGTGTGCTCAGCGCCCATCTGGACAGCCTGAACCCCACCGCGCTGGGCATCGCCTCGGCCAGCCTGGCCACGGTGCTGCTGTGGCCCAAGTCCTACACCATGCCGACCGCGCCGGCGGGCCTGCGGGCCAGGACGCGGCGGCTGTCGTCGCATGTGCCGGGCACGGTCGTGGCCCTGGTCGGCGCGACCGTGGCCGTGACCTGGCTGAAGCTGCCGGTGGAGACCATCGGCACACGCTTCGGCGGCATCCCGCAGGGCCTGCCCGGACTGGCGCTGCCCGAGTTCAGCTGGCTCAGCGCCAAGCAGCTGCTGGTGCCGACGCTGACGATCGCGATCCTCGGTGCGATCGAGTCGCTGCTCTGCGCCCGCGTCGCCGACAACCTGATCGAGGCCCCCAGACACGACCCCAACCAGGAGCTGATGGGCCAGGGTGTGGCCAATATGCTGGCGCCGCTGTTCGGCGGCATCCCGGCGACCGGCACCATCGCGCGCACCGTGACCAATGTGCGCGCCGGCGGGCGCACGCCGGTGGCCGGCATCGTGCACGCCGCCACCTTGCTGGCGGTGATGCTGGTGGCCGCGCCGCTGGCGATGAACGTGCCGCTCGCGGCGCTCGCCGGGATCCTGATGTTCGTCGCCTGGAACATGGGCGAATGGCGCGAGTTTGCGCGCCTGAAGCGCTTCAACCTGACCTACCGGGCGATCCTGCTCGGCACCTTCGCCACGACGGTGATCCTGGACCTGACGGTGGCCGTGCAGCTCGGCCTGGTGCTGGCCTGCGTGTTCTTCATCTGGCGCATGAGCACCCTGTTCCGTGTCGAGCCGGTCACCAAGGACCCGCTGCCGCCCGGGGTGGTCGCTTTCGAGCTCTACGGCTCGCTGTTCTTCGGTGCGGTGGGCAAGATCGAATCCCTGCCGTCGCGCGTGCCCGAGGGCACCCGCGCCGTGGTGCTGGAGATGCACCGCCTGGTGCTGCTCGACACCTCGGGCCTGGACGCCCTGGAGCAACTGCACCGCACGCTGAACAAGCGCGGCATCGCCCTGGTGCTGGCGCATGTCAACGAGCAGCCCCTGTCCCTGGTGCGGCGCAGCGGCTTCGAGGCCGTGCTCGGCGCCGACCAGATCGTGCCGACGGTGAGCGCGGCTTTCGACGACGCGGGCGCGCCGCTGGCCTGAGCTCGGCGCGCGTCGACGCGGCATCGGGCAGAGTCAGCGCCAGCAGTTGCAGCCACAGCGCCGTCGTGTCCGGGGCACCCAGAACCTGCGCGACGGCATCGGGCTCGGGCGCAGCGTCCAGGGCCGTGAGCAGCCGGGCCAGCGCGGCGTCGCACGACGGGTCGGCGCAGGCGCGCGACACGCCGCGCAGGCGGCGCAGGCCCAGGCACAAGGCCTGAAGATGTCCGCGGCCGTAACGGCCTTCGGTGATCGCGGCGGCATTCGACAGCACCGGCGCCAGCGCCGCGCGCAGGCGCGTGGCGCGGGCCGGGCCCGGGGCCATGCCGATGCTCGGCGGCGGCCTGCCGCCATGCGCCACCGGGCGCATCGCCAGGCCCTGCAGCAGCCAGGCCGCCCGTTCGCTCTTGCTCGCCGGGTCGAGCCGCAGACGGAAACGCCGGGCCCAGCGGCCGGCCAGCTCGAGCAGGACCGACATCGGCCCCGACAGCAGCTCGAACTCCAGCTCCGTCAGGGCGGCGCGGGCGCCACCCGCCACCACCTCGCCGCGGTCCAGCGCCACTTCGATGCGCGCGCCGCGGTGGCGCAGCAGCCGCCGCAGCCGGGTGATCTCGGTGCCGTGGCGCAGGCCCGGCGGCCCGCCGTTCAGCGCGCGGACCAGGGCCGCGCCGGCCGGGTGCCCGGCATGCAGGGTCGGGTCGGGCGGCGGCGGGTCGCCGTCGGCCGGGTCGCGCGGCACCTCGTGCTCCAGGCGCCGCAGCAGGCCGTCGCCGGGGCCCTTGAGGGTCTGCACCCAGCGCCCGTCTTCATGGCGCAACCGCCAGGCCAGCCGGGCCGCCTGCAGCCGGCCGTCGGGGGTGTCGAAGTAGCGCGCCCGCAGCGCGACGCTGCGTGCCGTCGCGGTGCCGAGCGCGCGCACCAGGGCCGGCAGGCGCTCGGCCGGAACCTGGAACTTGAGCTCGACCTCGGTGCCGGCGTCAGGAATCCGCATGGGATGCAGCGGCTAAAATGGCAGGTTGACATTCTCGCCTGCGCCGCCGCCATGCCGTTCTTCTGGAAGCCCTACACCTCCGACGTCACGCAGTTCATCGACGAGCTGAAGGCGAACAAGCCCACGCTGGAGGCCGAGCAGCGCGCCGGCCGGGCCCTGCTCTGGGACCGCAAGATCGACCGCCAGGCCCAGCGCAACTACAAGGCCGCCCGCGTGCCGCAGCAGGCCTACGTCTACCAGAACGAACCCACCGGCAAGGGCTGAGGTCGGCTTGATCGCCACGGTGCTCGTCGACGAGGGCCCGCCACCCGAGGTGGTCGATCAGGTCGCGGTGGCGCGCCTGTACGGCGAGCCGCTGTTCCTGCTGCCGCAGGATCTGTACATCCCGCCCGACGCGCTGGAGGTCTTTCTCGAGGCGTTCGAGGGCCCGCTGGACCTGCTGCTCTACCTGATCCGCAGGCAGAACTTCAACATCCTCGACATCCCGCTGGCCGACGTCACGCGCCAGTACCTGGACTACGTCGACCAGATCCGGCGCCACAACCTCGAACTCGCCAGCGAGTACCTGCTGATGGCGGCGATGCTCATCGAGATCAAGAGCCGGATGCTGCTGCCGCCCAAGCGCACCGAGGACGGCAGCGAGCCCGAGGACCCGCGCGCCGAACTCATGCGCCGCCTGGTCGAGTACGAACAGATCAAACTCGCCGCCGCCGGGCTCGACCGCCTGCCGATGCTCGGCCGCGACTTCCTGCGCGCCCAGGTGCACGTCGAGCAGAGCCTGCAGCCGCGCTGGCCCGAGGTCAGCGCCGACGACCTGCGCGCCGCCTGGGGCGAGATCCTGCAGCGCGCGCGGCTGAACCAGCACCACACCATCAGCCGCGAGCAGCTCTCGGTGCGCGAGCACATGAGCATCGTGCTGCGCCGCCTGCAGGGCCGGCGCTTCGTCGAGTTCCACGAGCTCTTCGACCCCACGCGCGGCGTGCCGGTGCTGGTGGTCACCTTCATCGCGATGCTCGAACTCTCACGCGAGCGGCTGCTCGAGGTCACGCAGGCCGAGGCCTTTGCGCCGATCTACCTGCGGCTGGCCTACAGCGCGAACGGCGCGGCGCTGTCCCCGGCCTGATCCGCAGGCCGGGTCAAGCCGGCGCGAAGCCCTTCCAGCCGACCACCAGGGTGTCTGCCGCGGCGTCGAAGAGCGCGCAGTCGGTCTCGGCGATCGCGTTGCGCGGCAGCCCCGACGGCGGCTCACGCTCGAAGTTCCGCGGCGCGCAGTGGATGATGCGTGTGGCGCGGCCGGCGTCGGCCTCGGAGATGATCGCCACATGGCCGACCGGTCGCGCCTCGCCGGCGCTCCGGAATACGAGCAGCGCGCCGACCATCGCCTGCGCCAGCACCGTGAAACATTGCTGCCGGCCGCGCGCGTCGGCGTGGATGGCGTCGGTGTAGAACCAGCCGTCGGACTTGCCGGCGATGGCGATCGGATGGCGCGGCACGCCCAGGCACCAGGCCACAAAACCCGAGCAGTCGCAGGCCGCACGCGGCAACTGGTCCAGGCCCAGGCCGATGTGCTGCAGGCCGGCCAGGTAGGCGGCGTACTTGTCCGGGTTCTCGCTCTTCAGCTTGCGCAACGCTGCCTGCGGGTCGAAGCGCTGGCCCGGCGCTTCAGCCACGGTCCGGCCACCCTCGCCCAGCCAGTACAGGGTGGGCATGGCCAGGGCGCTGCGGGCGCGGGCCAGGGTTTCGTCGACCGTGGCCGTGGGCATGCTGTGCTCCTTGCTTGTTCGTCGCGGCCGCATCATGTCATGCAGGCCGAAAGGCCGACTACCGGCTCAGGCCGGCGTGCGCGGCGCCGCGGTCCTGGCCTGCGCCAGCGGCTGCTGCACGGCCTGGCGGGCGAGCAGCGCGTCGGCCTGGCCGGTGTAGTGGCGGGCGAGATCGAACTGGCCGGTCGCGAGCAGCGTGGTGACCGCGGCGGCGGCGAAGAAGGCGGCGATGCGGACGGTGGCGGGGGTCTGTTGCATGGTGTCTCTCCGGTGGTTCGCTTCGTCGTGAAGCGGTGAAGAGACTGTAGAAAACCGCGCACTGCACGGCGATACCGCATCGGCGGCGCGGCCTGCCGCGAACACGGGAGGGTGCGCAGGGATGGCGGCGGCGGCCCGCGGTGCCAGAATGGGCCGTCAATCCAGGCCCGAGGACACCATGCCCACGCGCGTGCTGATCGTCGAAGACGAACCCGAGTTCCTGCGCCGGTTCGCCGAGGCCGTGATCGCCGACCCCGAACTGCATCTGGTGGCCGCGGTGGCCAGCGGCAAGGCCGGTCGCGCCATGCTCGACGCCGAAACGATCGACGTCCTGCTCGTCGACCTGGGCCTGCCCGACATGGACGGCAGCGAACTGATCCGCCACGCGGTGCAGCGCCACCCGGGATGCGATTGCCTGGTGGTGACGATGTTCGCCGACGACGCGCATGTGATCGCCAGCCTGGAGGCCGGCGCCACCGGCTACCTGCTCAAGGACGCACGCAACGACCGCATTGCCGCGGCGGTGCACGAGGTGCAGGCCGGTGGCGCGCCGATCAGCCCGAGCATCGCGCGCCGCGTGCTCGCGCGCTTTCGCACCGGCCCCGCGGCCGCGCCGGCGGTGCCGGCGGCCAGCCCGGCCGCGGCCGAATCGCCGCTGTCGCAGCGCGAGACCGAAATCCTGCAGTACATCGCCAAGGGATTCAGCTTCGAGACCGTGGGCGAAGTCCTGGGCATCTCGCCGCACACGGTGGTCACGCATGTGAAGAACATCTACCGCAAGCTGGCCGTGCACTCGCGCGGCGAGGCCGTGTATGAAGCCAGCCAGATGGGCCTGCTCTGAGGCGGCGCCGAAGGCGGCGCTGCTGCTCGCCACGCTGTTGCTGGCCCTGGCCTGGCCGGCCCGGGTCGAGGCGGCCGTGGTGACGCCGAACCGGGCCGAGATGATCGTGTCCGACCAGGCCGAGGCGCCCGCGGCGGACGACCCACGCTGGCGCGGGGTCTCGCTGACCCATGTCGAGCCCGCCCTGGTGGCCTGGTTTCGTGTGCGTTTCGACGCCGACCCGGGGGTGCCGTCGTCGATGCTCTACCTGCCCTTCCTCTACGGCGGCGGGCAGATCAGCGTCAACGGCGTGCCGGTGGCCGAGGTGACGCAGAACTCCGCGTCGATCTATGTGCGCTGGGAGCGGCCGGTCCTGCTGCCGCTGCCGGCCGGCGCGCTGCGGCCGACGGACAACCTGCTGCTGATCCGCGCTCCGGCGGCGCACAACAGCGCGACGGTCATGCTCTCGCGCCTGGTGATCGGCCCGCAGGCCGAGCTGCAGCCGCTGTTCGACCGGCGCCTGTTCGTGGTCCGCACCCTGCCCGTGGTCACGGTGAGCACCGGCCTCGTCGTCGGCACCCTGGTGCTGCTGATCTGGTTTCGCCGTCGCCAGGAGCGGCTCTACGGCCTGTTCGGTCTGGCCACGATCTTCTGGGCGCTGCGCACCACGACCTTCGTCTTCGACGCCCTGCCGCCCGCCGCCTGGGCGGTCTGGCGGCTTCTCTATTTCGTCGGCACGGGCGGTTTCATCGTCGTGATGGCGCTGTTCACGCTCGCGCTCGCGGGCTGGTCCCGGCGCTGGATCACGGGCCTGCTCTTCGGCTACTGGATGCTGGGGCCGCTGGCCTACCTGGTGGGCGGGCACAGCTTCACTTCGCGCTGGTGGGTGGCGGGGCTGATTCCGGTGGGCCTGGGCCTGGCGGGGGTCGCCTTCGCGGCCGCCTGGCGACGGCGCAGCGCCGAGACCCTGGCCATCGCGCTGGCACTGATGCTGGCCGTGCTGGCCGGTCTGCACGACTACTTCGTCGCCGCCAGTTCAGCCTGGTTGCGCGGCCTGCTGCCCGACTGGACGGCGCAGCGCTACTTCCTGCTCCACCACGCCGCCAACCTGCTGCTGGTGGTGATGGGCGTGCTGCTGGCGACGCGCTTCGTGCGCAGCCTGGGTGAGGTCGAAGCCGCCAACCGCACGCTGGAAGCCAGGGTGCAGCAGCGCGAGCGCGAGATCGCCGCCAGCTACGAACGCATCACCGTGCTGCAGCGCGAGCAGGCGGTGCACGATGAGCGCCAGCGCATGGTGCAGGACCTGCACGACGGCCTCGGCTCGCAGCTCTTCAGCTCGCTGATGCGCGCCGAGCGCGGTGCACTCGACAACGAGGCCGCGGTGCATACGCTGCGCGGCGCGATCGACGAGATGCGCATCGCGATCGAGGCCCTGGCGCCCGAGGACAGCGACTTCCGCACCGCCTTCGGGAACTTCCGCTTCCGCTGGGACCAGCGCCTGCGCGACGCCGGGCTCGCGCCGACCTGGGGCGTGGACCTGCCCGACCGCGTGCTCGCCCTGCCGCCCGACCGTGCGCTGCAACTGCTGCGTGTGACGCAGGAGGCGCTGACGAATGTGCTCAAACATGCGCGGGCGACCCAGGTGCACATCAGCCTGCGGCTGGCGGCCGGCGAACTCCGGCTCAGCGTGGCCGACAACGGCCAGGGGGCGGCCATGGCCAACCCCGGCGGGCGCGGCCTGGCGAACATGCGCACACGTGCCGCCAGGCTCGGAGGCCGGCTGGAGATCAGCTTCAACGGCGGCGGAGCCGTGATCGGTCTGGTGATGCCGGCCTGAGCGCCGCGCCCTCGCTACCATCGGCGCATGCGCACCGACCCCGTCCCGATCGAACTGCTGCCCCGCGACCTCGCCGCCTACCGCAGCGGCAACACCGGCATCGACTGGGTGCACCGCTTTGACAGCGGCCGCCCCGGCCCGCATCTGCTGGTCAATGCGCTCACCCACGGCAACGAGTTCTGCGGCATGGTCGCCGCCACCCATCTGCTGGACCACGGCGTCCGCCCGCGCGTCGGCACGCTGACGGTCAGTTTCGCCAACGTAGACGCCTATGCCAGCTTCGACGCCGCCCGGCCCTTCGACAGCCGGCAGTTGGTGCACAACATGAACCGGATCTGGTCCGAGGCATGGCTCGACGGCGACGAAGACAGCCCGGAACTGCGCCGTGCGCGCACGCTGCGGCCGGTGGTGGCGGCGGCAGACCACATCCTCGACCTGCATTCCACCTCGCAGGACGTGCAGCCGTTCTGGGTCTACCCGGGCTGGGCGCGCAATGGCGACGCCGCCCTGGCCATCGGCCGCCCGGGGGTGCATCTGGTGATGCCGCAGGGTTTTGGCACGGGCACGCCGCTCATCCAGCACGGCCTGCATGGCACACCGGGCCACCACGGCGTTGCCCTGGTGGCCGAATGCGGCCAGCATTTCAGGCAGGCCAGCGGCGAACTTGCGGTCGAGGTCACGCTGGATTTCCTGGCCCACTTCGGCCTCGTCGAACGTGAACCGCCGGCGCCCGCACCCGCACCCGCACGCCGCTTCGAACTGCTGCAGACCTGGGTCGTGCAGGACCCGGACTTCCGCTTCACGCGGCCCCTGGTCGGCTTCGAGACCTTCGACGATGGTGAGCTGATCGCCACCGACGGGGGCCGGGAGCTGCGCGCGCCCTGCCATCACTGCACGGTGCTGATGCCCACGCGCACGCCCATCGTCGGCCGCGAAGGCGTCTACCTCGCGCGGGCGCTTGAGTAGGAGGCTACATCTCCAGGTCGACCTGGATCGCCGCGATGCCGGCCCTGGCGCAGGCATCGTCGGCGTCGCCGCCCGGGGCACCGGACACGCCGATGCCGCCGAACAGGGTGCCGCCGCCCTGGATCATCAGGCCGCCGCCGAAAGCCGCCACCTGGGGTACATGGCGCATGCCCGATTGCGCCATGCCGGGCTGCGTCAGCCTGGCCAGTTCACTGGTGTCGGTGCGGAAGCTCACCGCCGTCCAGGCCTTGTCGGTGGCCACGCCGGGGGTGTGCGCGCCGGCGAAGCGGTCGCGCAGCATGACCTGGGCGACGCCGGCCCGGTCCACCACCGCCACGGCCACCTGGTAGCCAGCCTTGCGGCAGGCGGCGAGCGCGGCATTGGCCGCCTTCTGGGCGGCTTCGGGCGTCAGCATGCGCACGCTGAAGCTGGCGTCCTCGGCCGCGGCCGGACCGGCCAGCAGCAGCGCGCTCAGGCACAGCGGAGTCAGGGTGGGGAAGCGCATCGGGTTTTCCTCGCATTGATGCGGCGCAAGCCGCGGGCCGGATCCTGGGGTCAAATATTAGCCATTACTAATAGTTGAGTGTCGCACAGTCATGACCAAGAACTACAAGGACATCACCGCGTCGGTGTCGCGCTCCCTCGTCGAGCTGCGCGCCGGCATCCCCGAGACCACACGTGGTTTTTCAGCGCTGGCACAGGCGGCCACCAAACCCGGTGCGCTGGACGCCAAGACCAAGGAGCTGATCGCGATGGCGCTGTCGGTGGCGGCGCGCTGCGACCCCTGCCTGGGTTTCCACGCCGACGCCCTGGTCAAGCTCGGCTGCACGCGTGCCGAATTCCAGGAGATGCTCGGCATGTGCGTCTACATGGGCGGGGGCCCGGCGCTGATGTACGCCGCCCAGGCGCTGCAGGCCTACGAGGAGTACGGCGGCCAGACCGCCGCGGCCGACGCTATTTGACGAGCTGGTTCAGCCGCTCGGCGTCGAAGGTTTCCAGCTTGTGGGCGTCCTTGGGCACACAGTCGTCGACCGGCAGCTCGCGGGCACGCGCCGAGAGTTTTTCGATGGCCGCCCAGAGCAGGGCGATCTGGTGCTCGTGGCCGGAGGCGTTGTCGATCAGGCCCTTCATCGCCTGCGCGACCGGGTCGTCGCCCTGCGTCACGCCATAGGCCGAAAACCCCATCTTCGCCGCCGCGGCCTCGCGCTGTGCCTCGGTCTCGGCCAGGATCACGCGCGCCGGGTTGCCGACTGCGGTGGCCCCCGGCGGCACCGGCTTGACGACCACCGCGCTGGAGCCGATGCGCGCCCCGTCGCCCACCGTGAAGCCGCCGAGCACCTGCGAACTGGCGCCGACGATCACCCCGCGGCCCAGCGTCGGGTGGCGCTTGGTGCCCTTGGACAGCGACGTGCCGCCCAGCGTGACGCCCTGGTAGATCGTGCACTCGTCGCCGATCTCGGCGGTTTCACCGATCACCACGCCCATGCCGTGGTCGATGAAGACACGCCGGCCGATGGTGGCCCCCGGGTGGATCTCGATGCCGGTGAAAAAACGCGCCAGATGCGAGATGAAGCGGCCCGTCCAGCGCCAGCCGCGGTACCAGGCGGCGTGCGCCCAGCGGTGCATCACCAGCGCGTGCAGGCCCGGATAACAGGTCAGCACCTCCCAGCGCGAACGCGCTGCGGGGTCGCGCTCGAGGATGCAGTCGATGTCGTCTTTCAGGCGCTGGAACATGGTCTTGCCAGTGTAGCCACGCTCAGGCCTTGTTGCCGGCGCGCTGCACGGCGCGCGCGATGCCGCGCAGGATATGCAGTTCCTCAGCGCTCGGCCGGGCGCGGTTGAGCAACTGCTGCAGGCGCGGCATCAGCTTTTTCGGCGCCGCCGGGTCCAGGAAGCCGATCTGCTCGAGCACCTCGCGCCAATGCGCCAGCGCGCCCTCGACGGCCTGCATGTCGGCCGGGGTCACGGGCGCGGTGCGTGCCTGGACGTCGAAGCTGCCCAGGGCCTGGCGCCACTCGTAGGCCACGATCTGCACCGCCTGCGCCAGGTTCAGCGAGCCGTAGCCGGGCGCGGTGGGAATCGACAGGCAGCCATGGCAGCGCCAGACATCGGCATTCGCCAGACCGTAGCGCTCGCTGCCGAAGACGAAGGCCACGCGCGCCGGCTGGCGCACCAGGGCCTCGAAGCAGGGGCGCGGCGCCAGCGTCGGCGGGCCGAAGTCGCGCGGCGTCATCGCCGTGGCCAACACATGCGTGATGCCGTCCAGCGCCTCGGACAGGGTCTGGACGATGCGCGCGCGGGTCAGCAGGTCGGCGGCGCCGCTGGCCATCGCCACGGTCTGTTCCTGCACCAGCACGTCGGCGAATCGCGGCCGCACCAGCACCAGGTCGGCGAAGCCCATGACCTTGATCGCGCGCGCCGCGGCCCCGACATTGCCGGCATGGCTCGTGTGCATGAGCACGAATCGCGGGCCGGGGTTCAAGGTCACGCTCGTTAGAATCGGGGGTTCTGCCTGGCGCCATTGTCATGGCAGCGCTCTTTTCCCCGTCGCCGCCCTTCCCCCCTGCACAGGATACCCATGTCGCAAGCCCTGCACCCCATGTTGAACATCGCGATCAAGGCGGCGCGCGCCGCCGGGGCGATCATCAACCGGGCGGCGCTCGACCTGGACCTGCTGAAGGTCGGCCGCAAGGGCCCCAACGACTTCGTCTCCGATGTCGACCGCGCGGCCGAGCAGGCCATCATCGACATCCTGCTCGAGGCCTACCCGGGGCACGCGATCCTGGCCGAGGAATCCGGGCGCGAGCGCGGCGCCAAACACAGCGAGTTCCTCTGGGTCATCGACCCGCTGGACGGCACCACCAACTTCCTGCACGGTTTCCCGGTGTATGCCATCAGCATCGCCCTGGTGCACCGCGGCGTGATCCAGCAGGGCGTGGTCTACGACCCGACGCGCAACGACCTGTTCTTCGCCAGCCGCGGCCGCGGCGCCTTCCTCAACGACCGCCGGCTGCGCGTGTCCAAGCGCATCCGGCTGGGCGACGCGCTGGTCGGCACCGGCTTCCCCTTCCGCAAGGGCGACAACTTCAAGCGCTATGTAAAGATGTTCGAGGACGTCATGCAGAGCTGCGCCGGTGTGCGCCGGCCGGGCGCGGCGGCGCTGGACCTGTGCTACGTGGCCGCCGGCTGGTACGACGGCTTTTTCGAGATGGGCCTGAGCCCCTGGGACGCCGCCGCCGGCGCGCTGATGATCACCGAGGCCGGCGGCCTGGTGGGCAACTTCACCGGCGAAGCCGACTACCTCTACCAGCGCGAGATCGTCGCCGGCAACCCGAAGGTCTACGGCCAGCTCGTCAAGATCCTGGCGCCGTACACGCGGGTGCTGAAGGAATCCGAGGGCCCGATCGCGACAGCTGCGGCGGCGCTGGCCGCTGCAGACCAAGCGCCGGTGGACCCGACCCGGGCCTTCGTCGACGCCGCAGCCACACCGGCGCCGACGCGCAGGCCGCCGCTGCGCATCCGCAAGACCGGCGCAGTCTAGAAGGCTGTCGGGCTTTGGGTCGAGCCCGCGCCGGGGAGATTTCCGGTGCCAATCGTCGTTGCCGGCTCAAGTCGGCCGTGCAAGCGCCGAAAAGCGGGAAGTGGACCCAACCGGGCCCGCCGCCGCGGCCTGGCGCCGCCGTCCACCTCTGCTGAAGGAGTCCCCCCATGAAACATTCGTTCCACCTCGCCGCCGGCCTGGCCTTCGCGCTGTCGGCGGGCATCGCCTGCGCCAGCGGCGGCGCCACCAAGGAAGAAGCCCTGGCCATGGTCAAGAAGGGTGTGGCCTTCATCAAGGCCAACGGCGTCGAAAAAGGCTACGCCGAGATCAACAACAAGGAGGGCCAGTTCCGCGACCGCGACCTGTACCTCGTGGTCTACGGCCTGGACGGCAAGGGCCTGGCGCATGGCGCCAACGCCAAGCAGATCGGTCGCGAGCTGATCGACCTGACCGACGTCGATGGCAAGTACTTCGTCAAGGAACGTGTCGCCCTGGCGCGCTCCAGCCCGAGCGGCTTCTGGCAGGACTACAAGTTCACCAACCCGGTGAGCAAGAAGGTCGAGCCGAAGGCGATGTACTGCGAAAAGCTCGACGAAACCGCGGTCTGCGGCGGAATCTACAAGTGAACGGCTGACCTCATTTCACCAGGGAACCATTCATGAAACTCGGTCGCCAGTTGCTCCTGCCCCCGCTGATCGTCTCGGCGGTCGCGATCGGATGCGCCTTCACCTTCGGTGTGCTCGATCAGCGCTCGAGCAGCGAAATGCAAGCGGGGCTGGCCACCGACGTGGCGCAGGTGAAAACCGTCGGCGCGCTGCGCACCGCGCTGACCCAGGTTCGCGGCGACGTGTTCCGCACCCTGACCCTGATCGCCTCGCTCGACGAGGCGCAGGTGAAGCAGTCGCGCGCGACCCTTGCCGCACAGGTCGGTGAACTGGGGGCAACCCTGGCGCGCTTCAGCGGGCAGGATCCGGACATGGATCAACAACTGGCCGTCGCGACGCCGCTGTTTGCGCAGTACCTGAAGCAGTGCGACAAGGCGATCGACCTGTCGGGCATGGACCCCAACATCGGCGCCGGCGCCATGCGCGCGGCCGAGGACACCTATGGCCAGCTGGCCGTGGCGCTGGGTGCCATCGTCGACCACGTTGAAGCCGCGATGGCGGCGCGCAGCGACGAGGCCGCCCGCCAACGGGCGGCACTCAACGCCGCCTTCGGCCTGCTCCTGGTGCTGGCCATGACCGGTGCGATCGCCTACGCCTGGCGCACCCAGCGCCGCATCGTCGGCGAGGTTCACAAGGCCGTCGCCCTGAGCGAAGCGGTTGCCGCCGGCAACCTGACCGTGGCCGCCGACTCCAGCCACGCCGACGAGATCGGTGACCTGACACGTTCGCTCGGCCGCATGGTCCACGGTCTGCGCGACGCCCTGGGCACCGTGCGCCTGGCCACCGATCAGATCGGCACCGCTTCGGCGGAGATCGCCACCGGCAACCAGGACCTGTCGTCGCGCACCGAGCAGACGGCGAGCAATCTGCAGCAGGCCGCGTCGAGCCTGGAGCAACTCACCGGCACGGTGGGCGGCACCGCCGACAGCGCACGCTCGGCCAACCAGCTGGCCGTCTCGGCCGTGGGCGTGGCCCAGCGCGGCGGCACGGTGGTCTCCCAGGTGGTCGCCACCATGCAGGACATCAACACCGCGAGCCGGCGCATCGCCGACATCATCGCGGTGATCGACGGCATCGCCTTCCAGACCAACATCCTGGCGCTCAACGCAGCCGTCGAAGCGGCACGCGCCGGCGAACAGGGTCGCGGCTTCGCGGTCGTGGCCGGCGAGGTGCGCAGCCTGGCGCAGCGCAGCGCCGAGGCGGCACGCGA
>CAZWUR010000047.1:0-34716 GCA_964637205.1 uncultured Rubrivivax sp. | reverse complement strand
GCCGGCTTCCTCGAAGAAGACCTGGAAGAACTGGCTGAGGTCGATGCCGGCGTTCAGGCTGGCGCTGTTGTGGGTCTGCTCGCCCATGGGGAATGCTCCTCGCAACTGCGGTGGATGACGGCGGCCGCGCTCAGCGGATGACCTTGCCGATCACTTCGATCAGCTTGGTCGGGTCGAAGGGCTTGACCAGCCAGCCGGTGGCGCCGGCGGCGCGGCCGGCCTGCTTCATCTGGTCGCTGCTCTCGGTCGTGAGGATGAGGATCGGCGTGCTCTTGAACTTGGGGTTCTCGCGCAGCCGCCGGGTCAGGCTGATGCCGTCCATGCGCGGCATGTTCTGGTCGGTCAGCACGAGGCTGAAGTCCCGCGAGGCGGCCTTGTCCAGGGCGTCCTGTCCGTCGACCGCCTCGACCACGTTGAAACCGGCGTTCTTCAGCGTGAAGGACACCATCTGGCGCATCGAGGCGCTGTCGTCTACGGCGAGGATGGAATGCATGATGGTGTTCTCCGACGGAGTCTCTCGAGCGGGAAATGAACGGAAAGATCAGAAGAGTTCGATGGAACCGGCGTCCATCTCGTCCTGGGTGACCGGGTTGGGCCGCAGCGGTGCGTCTTCGACGACGGCGGGGCCGTCCTCGTCGTCGCCCATGGCCTCGCGGGCGATGCGGTCGGCGCAGCCGCGCAGGCGGTGTCCGGTGTGCGTGATCAGCTGCGAGGCCAGGTCCTGGAACTGCAGCGCCGTGATCGCCCCGGCGACATGGTCCAGCGTCCGGTGCAACTGCGGCAGGTTCAGGTCGGGGTGCCCGGCGGTGCTGGCGAGCGCGTCGCGCAACTGATCCGCTGCGGCGTGGAAATGCCCGATCAGCGACGTGCTGGCGTCGCCGAGCAGGCGTTGCAGACGCTCCAGGTCGTTGCTGGCCACCAGCAGGTCGTCCTGCAACTCGGCGGCTGCCAGCAGGGGCATTCGCTCGGGTGCTGCGTCTGCGGGATCGGTGCTGAGCATGGATTCTCCGCGGGATGGATCGGCAGGCCGCGTCCGCGTCGGCGGGCGAGCCAGGGTCGTCCCGGGATTGTCGGCAGCAGGCGCGGCCGGCTTGAGCCGAAGTTGCCGGCAAAGGCCCCGTACTTCGTCGCCGACACGCTGGGCGATACTGCGGCCATGGTGTCCCGACCCGCATCGCGTCCGCTGCGTGTGCTGCATCTGGAGGATTCGGCGCTCGACCACGAGCTGGCGCTGGCGCATCTGCGGCGCAGCGGGCTGGCCGTCGAGTGCCGGCGCGTGGAGTCGCGTGCCGAATTCGAGGCCGCGCTGGACCGCCGCGGCGGCGCGGCCAACCGCTGGGACCTGATCCTGTCGGACTACAACCTGCCGGGCTTCTCCGGCATCGAGGCCCTGCACCTGCTGCGCGAGCGCCGGCTGGACCTGCCCTTCATCCTGGTGTCCGGCGAGATCGGCGAGGACACCGCGGTGGAGGCGATGCGCAGCGGCGCCAACGACTACCTGCTCAAGGCCAAGCTCGCGCGCCTGGCGCCGGCGGTGGAGCAGGCCGTCGAGGCCGCCGACGCGCGCCGCGCCCACGCCGCGGCCGACCGCGCGCTGCAGGCCAGCCGCGAGCAGCTGTCGGCGCTGGCGCGCCATCTGCAGACCAGCATCGAGACCGAACGCATCCACATCGCGCGCGAGATCCACGACGACGTCGGCGGCAGCCTGATGGCGCTGAAGTTCGACCTCGACTGGATCCGCCGCCACGCCCAGACGCTGCAGATGCAGCAGCGCGCGGCCGCCGCCATCGAGGTCCTGACGCATGCCATCGACGCCAGCAAGCGCGTGATGCACAACCTGCGCCCGGCGATCCTCGAGCAGGGCCTGGTGGCGGCGCTGCAGTGGATGGCGAGCAATTTCGAGCGCCGCACCGGCATCGAATGCCGCCTGCGCAGCAGCCACGACAGCCTGAACCTGCCGCCGGGGGTGCCCCTGGTGGCCTACCGGATGGCGCAGGAGGCGCTGACCAATGTCAGCAAACATGCGCAGGCCAGCCGGGTGCAGATCGAACTCGCCGTGGGCGCCGGCGTGCTGTCGCTCGAAGTCAGCGACAACGGCCGCGGCATGAGCGAAGACGACCGCGCCAAGGAGCGCAGTTTCGGCCTGCGCGGGCTGACCGAGCGCGCCTGCACCGTGGGCGGCTGGGTCGACGTGATCAGCGGGCCCGGCGGCACCCACCTGATCCTGTCGGTGCCGCTGACCGGCGTCGACGAGACCGGAACCGGCCTCGAGACCGAAGACGAGGCCGAGGACGAGCGGCGGCACGACCCCTCGGCCTGGACACCGCTGTGAGGGCCCATGACTGACGTGATCCTCTGCGACGACCACGCCCTGATCCGGCGCGGCATCCGCGACACCTTGTCGGATGCGCCCGACATCCACGTCGTTGGCGAGGCCGGGGACTACGGCGAGCTGCGTGTGCTGATGCGCAGCACCCGCTGCGACGTGCTGGTGCTCGACATCAACCTGCCCGGGCGCAGCGGACTCGACGTGCTGCATGCGCTCAAGGAGGAGGGCTCGCCGGTCAAGGTGCTGGTGGTCAGCATGTACCCTGAGGACCAGTACGCGATCCGCGCGCTGCGCGGCGGCGCCTTCGGCTACGTCAACAAGGGCGGCGACCCGCAGCTGCTGGTGACCGCGGTGCAGACCGTGGCCCAGGGCCGCAAGTACGTGACCCCCGAGATCGCGCAGATGCTGGTCGAGAGCCTGACCTCGCCGGCACCCGAGAACGCCCACCAGACCCTGTCCGACCGCGAGCTGCAGACCCTGGTGCTGATCGCCAGCGGACGCCGCCTGTCCGACATCGCCGAAGAACTCAAACTGAGTCCGAAGACGGTATCGGTCTACCGCGCACGCGTGCTCGAAAAGCTGGCACTCACCAACAATGCCGAACTGACGGTCTACGCGATCCGCAACGGCCTGGTGGGCGACTGATCGCCGGATGCCGCTGCTGTCGGTCGACGACCCGCAAGCCGCGCGCAGCGCCGATGCCGACTGGCTGTCGCTGGCCCTGATCGACGCGCGCAACCACAGCCTTCGCTGGCTGGCGGCGATCGAGGCCTCGCCGGCCGGGGCACGGCGCGCGGCCGCCGGGTTGCCGCCGGCGCTGTGGCTGGCCGGACACGCGGCCTGGTTCGCCGACTGGTGGATCGTGCGCCATGTGCACGCCGCGCGCGGCGAGGCCGGCGACCCGCAGCGCCCGCGCCTGGCGCCGGCCGATGCCGACAGCGACCGCTGCTTCCATGCCGAGCGGCGCGCCCAGGCCGCGACCGTCGAACTGCCGCCGCCCGAGGACGTGCGCGCCTGGATGGCCGACACCCTGGAGGCCGTGCTCGAACTGCTGGCGGGGGCCGACGACGACGACCAGGCGCTGTACCTCTACCGCCTGGCCCTGCGCCACGAGGACCGGATCGTCGAGACCCTGGCCCTGCTTGCCGAGGTGCTGGACGTGGTGCATGCGCCCTGGCCCGAAGCGCCGGCGCGCGCCGACCCGGGGCCGCTGTGGCTGCCGGCGCGCACCTGGACCCTGGGTTCGGCCCCGGGCGGCGCCGTGCCCGGTCCCGAGCGCTGGGCCCATGCCGAGGCCTTGCCGGAGTTCGAGATCGACGGCCGCGCCGTCAGCTGGGCGCAGATCGGCGAATTCGTCGCCGACGGCGGCTACGACAGCCCGCAATGGTGGTCGACGGCCGGCTGGGCCTGGGTGCAGCGCCAGCAGCGGCGGGCGCCGCGCGGGGTGGAGCAGTTCGGCCAGGGCGTGGTGCTGCGCGCGCGCGGCGGGCTGCAGCGCGTGCCGGCGGCGCAGGCGGCCGCGCATGTCAGCCGCCACGAGGCCGAGGCCTGGTGCCATTGGGCCGCACGCCGGCTGCCCACCGAAGCCGAATGGGAGGCGGCGGCAGTCGGCGCTGCGGCGCGCGGTTTCGCCTGGGGCGAGGTGCTCGAATGGGTCGCCGGGCGCGCGCGGGCCTGGCCCGGCCACGCCGACCCGCCGGGCGAATTCGACCGCCTGCCGGCGGGCCGGGGCGACGCGATGGGCGTGCTGCGCGGCGCCAGCCTGTACACGCCGCGCCGTGCCGCCCACCCGCGGGCCCGGCGATTTGCGGCTCCCGAAGAGAACGTCCTGCCGACCGGTTTTCGCAGCTGTGCGCGGTAGCATGGCCGCATGCAGACCCCCCCAGCGCTTGCCCTGACCGTCAATCACCGCCCGGTGCGGGTGAATGTTCCGGCGCACACCCTGCTCGTCGACCTGCTGCGCGGCAGCCTCGGCCTCACCGGCACCCATGTCGGCTGCGACACCAGTCAATGTGGTGCCTGCACCGTGCTCCTGGACGGCCAGGCCGTGAAGAGCTGCGCCGTGCTCGCGGTGCAGGCCGCCGGCCGGCATGTCGAGACGGTCGAAGGCCTGTCGGCGCCGGACGCGCCGCTGCACCCGGTGCAGGACGCCTTCAGCGCCTGCCACGGCCTGCAGTGCGGTTTCTGCACGCCGGGCATGATCATGAGCGCCTGCGCGCTGCTGGCCGAGAACCCGCGGCCCAGCGAAGCGCAGATCCAGCATGCGCTGGAAGGCAACCTCTGCCGCTGCACCGGCTACGTCAACATCGTCGCCGCCGTAGCGCAGGCTGCCGTGACGCTGGCCGCAGACCGCGCATGAGCGCCGCCGAACCCCTTCGTTTCGGCAGCGGCCATACGGTGCGCCGCATCGAGGATCCGGCCCTGCTGCGTGGCCTGGGCCGGTTCACCGACGACGTCACGCCCGAAGGCGCCAGCTATGCGGTCTTCGTACGCTCGCCGATGGCACATGCGCGCATCGTCGCCATCGACGCCGACGGCGCACGCGCCATGCCCGGCGTGCTGGCCGTGCACACCGGCGCCGAACTGGTGGCCGCGGGCGTCAAGCCGATCCCGCTGGCGCCGGCCTTCAAGCGCCCCGACGGCCAGCCGATGGCGGCCGCGCCGCGCCGTGCGCTGGCGCATCAGCGGGTGCGCTGCGTCGGCGAGCCGGTGGCCCTGGTGATCGGCGAAACACGCGACGCGGCGCAGGCCGCGGCCGACGCGATGGCCGTCGAGTACGAGGCCCTGCCGGCCGTCACCGACCCGCTGCTGGCCCTGCAGAGCGACGCGCCGCGCGTCTGGGAGGCCCTGCCCGACAACATCAGCGCCGAGGCCCGCCATGGCGACGCCGCCGCCACGGCCGCCGCCTTCGCGCGGGCGGCGCAGGTCGTGAGCCTGCATCTGGTCAACCAGCGCCTGGCGCCGAGCCCGATGGAGCCGCGCAGCGTGCTCGCCTGGATGGAGGGCGCACGCCTGCAGATGCGCCTGTCGAGCCAGATGCCGACCGGGGTGCGCAGCGGGCTGGCCGACGCGATGGGCCTCAAGCCCGAGGACGTGCGCGTGCTGGTCGGCGATGTCGGCGGCGGCTTCGGCATGAAGACCGGCCTGTACCCGGAGGACATCGCGATCGGCTTCGCCGCGCGTGCACTCGGCCGGCCCGTGAAGTGGCAGGCGACAAGGCTGGAGGACTTCGTGCACGCCGTGCATGGCCGCGACCTGGTCACCGACGCGCAGATGGCGCTCGACGCCGACGGCCGCGTGCTCGGGCTCAAGCTGCGCTCGCTGGCCAACGTCGGCGCCGCGGCGACGGCCACCGGCGCGGTGATCGCACTGATGATCGGGCCCTGGGTCACGACCAGCATCTATCACGTCCCGGCTATCGATCTGCACATCACGACGGTGCTGACGCACACCAATGCCACCGGGGCCTACCGCGGTGCCGGCCGGCCGGAGGCGATCTACACCATCGAGCGGCTGATGGAGGCGGCGGCGGCGCAACTCGGTCTGGACCCGGCCGAGATCCGCCGGCGCAACATGCTCCGGCCGGAGCAGTTCCCGTACCGCAACCCGATGGGCCAGACCTACGACATCGGCGCGTTCGAGAAGATCATGGACCAGGGCCTGGCCCTGGCCGACTGGGCCGGCTTCGAGGCGCGCGCCGCGGCTTCCAGGGCGCGTGGCCGGCTGCGCGGGCGCGGGCTGGCCACCTTCCTCGAATGGACCGGCGGCAATGCCCTCGTCGAACAGGCCACGGTGCGCGTGACGGCCGACGCTTGCGTCGAACTCACCGCGGCGACGATGGCGATGGGCCAGGGCATCGCGACCAGCTATGCGCAGCTGGCGGTCGAGGTCTTCGGCGTGCCGATGCACAAGGTGCGCGTGCTGCTCGGCGACACCGACCGTGCCAACGGCTTCGGCAGCGCGGCCAGCCGCTCGCTGTTCACCGGCGGCGGGGCGGTGCAGGTGGCGGCGAAGAAGAGCGTCGAACAGGGCAGGGCGCTGGCGGCCGAGGCCCTGGAGGCCCCGGCGGCCGATATCGAATACGCCGCCGGCCGCTACACCGTGGCCGGCACCGACCTGGGCATCGGCCTGTTCGAGCTCGCGGCGCGCCAGGGTGCCGACGGCTTCGCCGTCGACGAGTCGGCCACCGCGAGCGCGCCGACCTGGCCCAACGGCTGCCATGTCTGCGAGGTCGAAATCGACCCGGCCACCGGCGCGGTGCAGGTCGTGGCCTATGCCTCGGTCAACGACATCGGCCGCGTGGTCAGCCCGCAGATCGTGCGCGGCCAGGTTGAAGGCGGCGCGGTGCAGGGCATCGGCCAGGCCCTGTGCGAGGCGGTGGTCTACGACCCCGGCAGCGGGCAACTGCTGAGTGCCAGCTTCATGGACTACGCGCTGCCGCATGCCGACGGTTTTCTCGGCTTCAAAACGGTGTTCGACGAATCGGTGCCGACGGCGACGAATCTGCTGGGCAGCAAGGGTGTGGGCGAACTCGGCACCATCGGTGCCACCCCGGCGGTGGTGAATGCGGTGGTCGACGCGCTGCGCCGCGCCGGCCGCGGCGAACAGGCCCTGAGGCTGCAGATGCCCCTGAGCAGCGAAAAGGTCTGGCGGGCGCTGAACGGCTGATCCGGCTGCCCGGCGGGCGGGCGATCAGCTCAGCGCGCTGTCCTCGGCCACCGCGCCCGAGGCCTGCACCAGATGCTGGCGCCACCAGCGCTCGAAGGCCGGCGCCGCCAGCGGGCGCGACAGCAGCCAGCCCTGGTACTCGTCGCAGCCGTTGTCGAGCAGGAACTGTTGCTGCGCCGGCGTCTCGACGCCCTCGGCCACCACGCGCAGCTTCAGGCTGCGTGCCAGCGCGATCACCGCGGTGGCGATCGCGCTGTCCTCGGGGTCGTGCGGCGCGTCGCGCACGAAGCTGCGGTCGATCTTCAGGGTGTTGACGTTGAAGCGCTTGAGGTAGCTCAGCGAGGACCAGCCGGTGCCGAAATCGTCGATCGCCAGCTGCACGCCCAGGGCCGACAGCCGGTGCAGCAGCTGGGTCTGCTGCTCGCCACCCATGAGCATGCTTTCGGTCAGTTCGAGCTCGAGCTGGGCCGAGGGCAGGCCCGAGGACGCCAGCACCTCGTTGACGGTCTGCACGAGGTCGCCCTGGCGCAGCTGGCGCGCCGACAGGTTCACCGCCACGCGCAGCCAGGGCAGGCCGGCGTGGCGCCAGGCGCAGATCTGCCGCGTCGCCTGTTCGAGTACCCAGCGCCCGACCGGCAGGATCAACCCGGTCTCTTCCAGCACCTGGACGAAGACGTCGGGCGTGGCCACCGGCCGCCCGTCGCGCCGCCAGCGCAGCAGGGCCTCGACGCCGCTGACGCGGCCGTTGGCCAGATCGGCCTTGGGCTGCCAGACGAGCTCGAACTCGCCGCGCTCCAGGGCCTGGCGCAACTCGGCCTCGAGCTGCAGCCGACGCTGCGCCTGCTCGTTCATCTCGGCGTTGTAGAACTGGACCTGGTCGCGCCCGAGCTCCTTGGCACGGTACATCGCCTGGTCGGCATGGCGCAGCAGATCGTCCAGCGGGCTGTCATCGTCGGGGTAGACGGTGATGCCGATGCTGGTGCTGATCACGATCTGGTGCTTGCCGATCTGCACCGGTGCCTGCAGCGCCTGCTGGATGCGCTCGGCGACGCGCAGGGCGTCGTCGGCGCCACGCAGCTGCTCGGCCACGATCGTGAATTCGTCGCCGCCCAGGCGTGCCACCGTGATCGCCGGCGCCGTGCCCGGCCGCCCCAGACTGTCGCTGCCGCGCAGCGCAGCGCCGAGCGCGGCCGCCACATGTTTCAGGAGCTGGTCGCCGGCGTCGTGGCCGAGGCTGTCATTGATGTTCTTGAAGCGGTCCAGGTCGAGAAACATCAGGGCCATCGGCTGGCCGTTGCGGCTGGCGCGCTCGATCGACAGGCGCAGCCGGTCGCGGAACAGGGCCCGGTTGGGCAGCCCGGTCAGGGGGTCGTAGTTGGCCAGGCGCAGCAGGCGCTGCTCGGCCAGATGTTGTGCGCCGCCGTCGGGTGCGCTCGCCGGCGCCGTCGCCAGCCGCCGCAGCGCTCGGCGCAGGGTCCAATGCGTGGCTGCCGCCGCGCCCAGACCCGGCAGGCCGAGCCCGGCCGCGATCAGCCAGCCCTGGCCGAGCAGCCCCAGCGGCAGGGCCAGGGCCAGGGCCCAGATGCACAGCACCGCCAGGCGGGGCAGGGCCGGGGCGGCTGCGCGGGTCGGCTGGGCGGCGCCTGGCGGCGCGGCGGTTTTGCTCAAGGCTGTCATCGGCGGGGTCCTCGAGGGATTTCGGCGGCGCGACGATGAACTTGACCCCGCGGCAGGATCGGCAGCGGCCGATGCGCCGGCCTGGGTTTTTGCCGACTAGGCAGTCAAGAAGGCGCGCGGTGTGATGCATGTCATGAACACAAACGTCGTATGCCATGCCCTGGCCGCTGCCGGTGCGCTCGCCGCGGCCGGCGCCGCGGCCCAGCAGACCATCGTGATCACCGGCTCGGCGGTCGAGCGCCGGGTCGAGGAGGCGCCCTACGCGATCACCGTCATCGACCGCGACACGCTGCGCAGCGCCGGTCCGATGCTCAACGCCAGCGAGGCGCTGCAGCGCGTGCCCGGGCTGGTGGCCAACAACCGCGGCAACTATGCCCAGGACCTGCAGATCAGCGCGCGCGGTTTCGGCGCGCGGGCCAGCTTCGGCGTGCGCGGCCTGCGCCTGTACAGCGACGGCATTCCCGCCACCGGCCCCGATGGCCAGGGCCAGGTTTCGCATTTCGACCTCGCCTCGGCGGCGCGCATCGAGGTGCTGCGCGGGCCGTTTTCGGTGCTCTACGGCAACAGCTCCGGTGGCGTGATCGCGCTCATCGCCGCGCCCGTCACGCGCGCCGAATGGGGCGCCGGCGTCGACCTCGGCAGCTTCGGCCTGCGCCAGCTGCGCCTGAGCGCCGAAGCGCCGCTCGGCGGCGGGCTGGACCTGCGCGCCTCGGCCTCGCAGATGACGATCGACGGCTCGCGGCCGCAAAGTGCGGCGCGCAAGACGCAGGCTGCGGTGCGCCTGGGCTGGAATGGAACACATGACCGGGTGGTGGTGCTGCTCAACCACCTGGCGCAGCCGGCCGACGACCCGCTGGGTCTGACGCGTGAGCAGTTTCAGCTCGGTGCCGGGCAGACCGCGCCGCAGGCCCTGGACTTCGACACGCGCAAGGAACTGGCGCAGACCCAGCTCGGCCTGTCCTGGACGCACCACATCGACGCCGGCGCCCTGCGCGAGCTGCGCCTGGCGGGCTACAGCGGCCGGCGCGCCGTCACGCAGTGGCTGGCGATCCCGGCCGGCGCCCAGGGCAACCCGCGCCATGGCGGCGGGGTGATCGACTTCGATCGCAGCTACGGCGGGCTCGAACTGCGCACGCGCTTTGCGCTCGGCGCGCTGGATCTGGTGCTCGGTGCGGCGGCCGACCGGCAGTCCGACGACCGCCGCGGCCATCAGAACTTCAGCGCCGCGCCCGCGGGCCCGGTCTACGGCGTCACCGGTACCCTGCGCCGCGACGAGCGCAATGTCGCCGACACACGGGATGTCTACGCGCAGGCCGAGTGGCCGCTGGCGCCGGCCTGGATGCTGAGTGCCGGGCTGCGCCAGGGGCGTGTCGAAATGGCCTCGCGCGACGCCTACCTGTCCAACGGCGACGACTCCGGCAGCCTGGACTACCGCTACACGAACCCGGTGCTCGGCCTGCGCTGGCAGCCGTCCGGCGGCCTGAACCTGCACCTGAGTGCCGGGCGTGGCCACGAGTCGCCGACCCTGGGCGAGCTGGCCTACCGGCCCGACGGGACCGGCGGCTTCAACAGCGCGCTGAAGGCGCAGACCAGCCGCCAGGTCGAACTCGGTGCCAAATGGCGCCGGCCGGGGCTGGACCTGGACGCGACAGTCTTCGAAGCGCACAGCGACGACGAACTCGGCGTGGCGACGAATGCCGGCGGACGCTCGTCCTACCGCAACGTCGGCCGTACCTTGCGCCGCGGCCTGGAGCTGGGCCTGGACTGGCAGCCGGCCGCCGCCTGGCAGGCGCGGCTGGCGGCCTCCTGGCTCGACGCGCACTACCGCGACAGCTTCCTGGCCTGCGACGGCATCCCCTGCGCCATGCCGACGGCCGAGGTGCCGGCCGGCAACCGCATCGCCGGCACGCCGCGCGAAAGCGTCTTTGCCGAGCTGGCCTGGCAGGGTGGCGCCTGGGGCCAGCCGGCGCTCGAATGGCGGGCCGTGGGCAGCGTTGCCGTGAACGACCGCAACACTTACGTCGCCGGCGGCTACGGCACGCTGGCGCTGCGCTGGCGCAAGACCTATGCGCTCGGCCAGGGCATGGCCGCCGAGCTGCTGCTGCGCGTGGACAACCTGGCCGATCGGACCTATGCGGGCAGCGTGATCGTCAACGACGCCAACGGCCGCTTCTTCGAGCCCGGCGCACCGCGCAGCCTGCTGCTGGCGCTGCGGCTCACGGGGGCGCTGTAAAGCGCGCTGGCGCCGCGCCTGTTCTTCAGGCCGGGCATTGCTGCCACTGCCGGCTGTAGTGGCGGGCCGGCCTGACGACACAGCTGGCCGACGCCGCGGCGCGTGCGCGGGCACCGAGCTCCATGTCCAGGCGAAAGGCGTACTTCTTGAAGAAGGCGTCGAAGCGGTCACCGCCGAGCACACCGCTGGCCTGCAGTTCGTCGGTCCGCGCGTCCCAGACCAGGGGCACGGCGGCCAGGGGCTGGGGTGCCGGCCCGGCCAGCACCCGCGCCCCGGCCGCCGGGTCGTAGCGCGAATCGTCGCCGCAGCAGTGGATGACCTCGGGCGGTTCCTTGCCGACGCCCTTGCGCAGGCCGATGAAGCTGATCGACGGCGTCGGGTACATCAGCTGGTGGGCGCAGATCGCCGAAAAGGCCACGATGGCCTGCTGCGGACCGACCCCGGGGGGTGTCTCGTAGTGCCGGTGGTCCTCGGTCTCGAGGGTGTGTGTCGTCACCGGTTGCGCCAGGCGCAGCAGGAACACCGGCGAGGCGATGAAGGGATAGTTGAACAGCCAGGCCTCGCCGGTCTGCAGCGCCGATGCATGGAAGGGGTCCCCGCGCTCGTCCACCAGCCTGGCCGGAGCGAAGTGGCGCAGCGTGCCGGCCAGCGCCCTGGGCAGCGTGGCGGCCGCGGCCCAGGCCCCGGCGACACAGGCGGCACCCTGCATCAGCCTGCGGCGTTGGGCGTCGGCGGCGTCGGGCATGCTGCGACGGTACGACAGCCGTGGCGCCTGTGCATCGGGATCACCCGGAGTCGGCGACGACAATTTGTCGCCACGGGCCGGCCGGTGCCGGCCAGGGCGGCTTCAGTTCGCGAGCATGAAGGCGGCGAAGAAGTCGGCCAGGGCCTGGTGCGCGTCCAGTGGCAGCAGCAGGGCGATGTACTGGTCGGGCCGCACCACCACCAGGGCGCCGCGCGCGCGGTCCACGCCGCGCAGGTCGAAGATGTCGGGCCCGTTCTTCAGGTCGGGGCAGAAGACCTTGTCGTGGTCGCGCAGGCCGTGGCGTCCTTTGCGCGGCCGCAGCAGCTCGGGCATCGATTCGAGGACGGGGTCGGTGTGCGCGACCCCCGTCGGCCGGCTGATCGCTGATCATGCGCGCCCACTCGCGGTCGAACTCGATCAGTTGGCGGCCCATGTCCTGGCGCTCGGCGCCATAGCTGCGCAGCAACCCGGGTGCACATTGCCCTTGCAGCACCGCGGCCAGTTTCCAGCCGAGGTTGAAGCTGTCCTGCATCGAGAAGTTCATGCCCTGGCCGGCCTTCGGGCTGTGCGTATGGCAGGCGTCGCCGGCGATGAACACGCGCGGCAGCCGCGCGGGCGGCGCATCCGCCGGCAGATCGTCGTAGCGTGAGCAGATGCGGTGGCCGATCTCGTAGACCGACCACCAGGCCACTTCCTTCACCTGCAGCGTGTAGGGCTGGAGGATGCGCTGCGCCGCGGCGATGATCTGCTCGACGCCAAGCTTGCGGCCGGCGACGCGCTCGTCCTCGGCCAGCTTGTCCATCTCCACGTACAGGCGCACCAGATAACCGCCTTCGCGCGGGATGATGAGCAGGTTGCCGCCGTTTGCCGACTGGATTGCCACCTTGTGCCGGATGTCGGGGAAGTCCGTCAGCGCCAGCAGGTCCATCACGCCCCAGGCCTGGTTGGCCGCGTCGCCCACCAGCTCAAGGCCGATCGCCCGGCGCACCGCGCTGCGCGCGCCGTCGCAGCCGACGACGTAGCGCGCACGCACCGTCTCGACCTGCCCGGCGTGCGCGGCGTCGCTGCGTTCCAGCCGCAGCGTCACGGGATAGTCGGTCGCAGCCGCGTCGACCTCGAGCCCGAGCAGCCGGCGCGCGTAATGCGGTGCCAGCCGGCTGGGTGCATGGCGCATGAACTCCAGGTAGAAATCGTGCACCCGCGCCTGGTTCAGCACCACATGCGGAAACTCCGACAGGCCGTCCTCGGTGTCCTGCACGCGGCCGTGGCGCACGATCTTGGCGGGCTGCTGCGCGTCGGGTTTCCAGAAGGTCACCTCGTTGATCCAGCACGCTTCCTCCAACACCCGCCCGGCGAAACCGAAGGCCTGGAACATCTCCATCGTGCGGCAGGCGATGCCGTCGGCCTGGCCGAGCTGCAGCGGGCCCGGCTTCTGCTCGACGATGGCGGTGCGGATGTCGGCAAACGCGGCCAGCTGCGCCGCCAGGGTCAGCCCGGCGGGGCCACAACCGACGATCAGCACGTCGACCTCGCTCGGCAGCGCATCGCCATGTGCCAGGGCCTGAGGCGCCGCGTCGTGGATGCGCGGGTCACCGGGGCGAAAGCCGTTCAGATGGAATTGCATCGAGGTGCTCCTGAGGGTGGCCGGGCGGGTCCGTGAACGCGGAGGTCGGGAGGATGGTCGTTAGCAAGCCTATCGTCAGTAGGCTTAGTACTAACGCAGCTGCATTCCGGGTCAAGCCCGCCGCTGCACGGGCGCCGAAGCGTCAGCGTGCCGTGGCCGGTCGGGCCAGCACCTCGGCCAACTGCTCCAGGCTGGCCAGGTTGTGCACCGGCAGGAAGCGGTCCACATGCGGCAGCATCGCCTTCACGCCACCGGCGCGCGGCTCGAAGCCGTCGAAGCGCAGCAGCGGGTTGAGCCAGATGAGCCGGCGGCAGCTCTTGTGCAGGCGCTCGATCTCGAAGGCGAGCGCGGCGCTGTCGCCATGCTCCAGGCCGTCGGTGATGAGCAGCACGGTGGCCTGGCCGGGCAGGGTACGCCGTGCCCAGCGGCGGTTGAATTCGCGCAGCGCCTCGGTGATGCGCGTGCCGCCGGACCAGTCCTGCACGCTGCGCACCACTTGCGCCACGGCGAGGTCGGGGTCGCGGCTCTTCAGCAGCCGGGTCGTGCGCGTCAGCCGGGTGCCGAAGACGAAGCTCTCGACATGCGCGTCGGCATGGCCCAGCGCATGCGCGAAGTGCAGCAGCATGCGCGAATAGCGGCTCATCGAACCCGAGATGTCGGCCAGCAGCACCAGCGGCGCCGGCTTGTTGCGACGCGCCCGCCAGTGCAGGTCACGCAGTTCGCCGCCATGCCGGGCCATCGACGCCATCGTCGCGCGCCAGTCGACGCGGCCCGGATGGCTGGCTGGCTGCATGCGCCGCGTCGGCAGCGCTTCGAACACCAGGGCCAGCTTGGCCAGCAGCTTCTGCGCGGCGCGCCATTCTTCGGCGGTCATGGTCTCGAAGTCGGCCTGGCGCAGCACCTCGCGCTGGGTCCAGCTCAGCGTGGCTTCGAGTTCCAGTTCTTCCTTCTCGGGTTCCTCGGGCGGCGTCTGCGGCGGGTTCGGGAACAGGGCCGAAGCCAGGCGCCGGTTTTCCTGCACTGGCGACGGGCCGCCTTGCGCCTTCACCTTGGGCAGGAGCAGGGCGCGCATGCGGCCCTCGAGGTCGGGGTCGCGCCAGAACAGGTGGAAGGCCTGGTCGAAGAGCTCGCGGTGTTCGGCCCGGTCGACCATGCAGGCGCTGAGCACGGCGTGGAAGTCGGCCCGCGATTCGAGCCCGGCCACCTGCAGCGCCTGCAGCGCGGTCATCACCCGGTCCGTGCCCACCGGCATGCCGGCATGGCGCAGCACGCGCCCGAAGTGCATCACGTTCTCGGCCAGGCGGCCGGGGGAGGAGGCGAGGGGGATCATGGGGCGTCGCCTTGCGGCCCGAAGGGGCCCTTGTCCCCTTCGGGCCGCAAGGCCCTGCATGCGGCTCCCCCGAGCCCCCTCCAGGACGGGGCTCCAGCATGTTCGACGAGTCGGCCTCCCGGCCGACCGGCTCGCGCGGGCCGCTCCCTGCCGCAAGCCGACGGGGGTGTCACGCCGCCCTCATCTGCGCGCGCATCTCCTCGAGCAGCCGCGCCGCCTCGCCACCCTGCAGCCGGGCGATGTCGTCCTGGTACTTGAGCAGCACGCCCAGGGTGTCCTGCACCACGACCGGGTCGAGCACCAGGGCGTCGAGCGCCATCAGGGCACGCGCCCATTCGATCGTCTCGGCGATGCCGGGCAGCTTGTAGAGGTCGATCTGGCGCAGCTTCTGCACGAAGGCCACCACCTGGCGCGCCAGTTCCGGCCCGGCCTCGGGCACTCGCCGCTGCAGGATCTGCAACTCGCGCGCGGCGTCGGGAAAGCCGACCCAGTGGTACAGGCAGCGGCGCTTGACGGCGTCGTGGATCTCGCGCGTGCGGTTGCTGGTGAGCACCACGATCGGCGGCGCCTTGGCCTTCACGGTGCCGAGTTCGGGGATCGTGATCTGGAAGTCGGCCAGGACCTCGAGCAGGAAGGCCTCGAAGGGTTCGTCGGCGCGGTCGAGCTCGTCGATGAGCAGCACCGGCGGCACGCTGCGCTTCGGGTCGATGGCCTGCAGCAAGGCGCGCTGGATCAGGAAACGTTCGCTGAAGAGTTCGCTCGCCAGCGCGTCGCGCGAAACCGTCGAGCCCGGGGCCAGCTCGGCCAGGCGGATCTCCATCATCTGGCGGCCGTAGTTCCACTCGTAGGCGGCGCCGGCCAGGTCCAGGCCCTCGTAACACTGCAGGCGGATCAGCGGCCGGTCGAGCATCGCGGCCAGGGTGCGCGCGATCTCGGTCTTGCCGGTGCCGGGCTCGCCCTCCAGGAACAGCGGGCGCTGCAGCTTCAGCGCCAGATGGACCACGGTGGCGAGCTGCCGGTCGGGCACATAGTCCCGCGCCAGCAGGGCCGCCGCCGTGTCGTCGATGCTGCCCGGGACTTCAGCGGGCAAGTTCAGCCACCCACGGCGCGCCCGGCAAGCACCGGGATCAGCGCCGCGCGGTACTCGGCCGAACCGTGCAGGTCGCTGTTCAGGCCCTCGGCCGACACCTTGACGGCCTGCGCCGCGGCGGCCGTCCAGCTCGCGGCCAGGGCGTCCTCGATCGCCTTGACGCGGAACACGCCGCCGCTGCCGGCGCCGGTGACGGCCACGCGCACGCCAGCCGGGCCCTTGCTGACGAAGACGCCGACCAGGGAGAAGCGCGACGCCGGCTGCTTGAACTTCTGCCAGCCCGCCGCCTGCGGCACCGGGAAGCTGACGGCGGTGATGATCTCGTCGTCCTCGAGCGCCGTCATGTACAGGCCCTGGAAGAAGTCCTCGGCCTTGAGCTCGCGCTTGTTGGTGTGCACGCTGGCCCCCAGGCCGAGCACGGCGGCGGTGTAGCAGGCCGCGGGGTCGTTGTTGGCCAGGCTGCCGCCGATCGTGCCGCGGTTGCGCACCTGGCGGTCGCCGATGTTGCCGGCCAGCTCGGCCAGGGCGGGGATGGCTTTCTGCACCGCGGCGTCGGCGGCCACGGCGGCATGGGTGGCCATGGCACCGATCTTGACGCTGCCGCCGCTGACCGTGATGGCCTTCAGTTCGGCGATGCCGGCGAGGTCGATCAGGGACGCCGGCGCGGCGAGGCCCAGGCGCATCGAGGGCAGCAGCGACTGGCCGCCGGCGATGAGCTTGGCATCGTCGTTCATGGCTGCGCTGGCGGCGGCCACCGAGGTGGCGGTCTGGTAGGCGAAGGCTTGCATGATGGGGGTGTCTCCTTCGGGTTCAGCGGGCAGCCTGGGCGATTTTCCAGACCGTGTACGGCGTGGCCGGCATCGGCACGTCCTTGACGCCCAGCGCGTCGCAGATGGCATTGATGACGGCCGGCGGCGAGCCGATGGCCCCGGCCTCGCCGCAGCCCTTCACGCCCAGCGGGTTGTGCGTGCAGGGGGTGCCCTTGGCCGTCTCGACGGTGAAGCTGGGCAGGTCGTCGGCGCGCGGCATGGTGTAGTCCATGTAGCTGCCCGACAGCAGCTGGCCCGAGGCCTCGTCGTATACGCCATGCTCGAGCAGGGCCTGGCCGATGCCCTGGGTCAGGCCGCCATGCACCTGGCCCTCGACGATCATCGGGTTGATGACGTTGCCGAAGTCGTCGCAGGCGGTCATGCGCTCGATGCGCACGACGCCGGTGGCCGGGTCGAGCTCGACCTCGCAGACGTAGGTGCCCGCCGGGTAGGTGAAGTTGCTCGGGTCGTAGAAGGCGTTCTCGTTGAGCCCGGGCTCGAGCTTGTCGTGCGGGAAGTTGTGCGGCACGTAGGCGGTGAGCGACACCGCGGCAAACGGCACCGCCTTGTCGGTGCCCGCCACCTTGAACTGGCCGCCTTCGTAGACCACGTCGGTGTCGGCCGCCTCCATCAGGTGGGCGGCGATCTTCTTGCCCTTGGCGATGATCTTGTCGACCGCCTTGACGATGGCGGTGCCGCCGACGGCCAGCGAGCGGCTGCCGTAGGTGCCCATGCCGAACAGCACCTTGCCGGTGTCGCCGTGCTCGATGGTCACGTCTTCCATCGGGATGCCCAGCTTGTCGGCCACCACCTGCGCGAAGGTGGTCTCGTGGCCCTGGCCGTGGCTATGGCTGCCGGTGAAGATGGTCACCTTGCCGGTGGGATGCACGCGCACCTCGCCGGCCTCGAACAGCCCGGCGCGCGCACCCAGGGCGCCGGCCACCGACGACGGCGCGATGCCGCAGGCCTCGATGTAGGCGCTGTAGCCAATGCCGCGCTTGAGGCCCTTGGCCGCGCTGGCGGCGCGCCGGGCTTCGAAGCCCTTGACGTCGGCCAGCTCCAGCGCTCGGGTCATCGTCGCGTTGTAGTCGCCGATGTCGTAGGTCAGGCCCACCGGCGTCGCGTACGGGAACTCCTTGATGAAGTTGCGGCGGCGGATCTCGGCCGGGTCGAGGCCCATGTCGCGCGCCGCGGTTTCCACCATGCGCTCCACGACATAGGTGGCCTCGGGCCGGCCGGCGCCGCGGTAGGCGTCCACCGGCGCGGTGTTGGTGAACATGGCCTGCACGGTGCAGTGGATCTTGGGCGTGCGGTACTGGCCGGCCAGCAGCGTGGCGTACAGGATGGTGGGCACGGCCGACCCGAAGGTCGACAGGTAGGCGCCCAGGTTGGCCTGGGTGTGCACGCGCAGGGCGAGGAAGGTGCCGTCCTTGTCCATCGCCAGCTCGGCGGTGGTGAGGTGGTCGCGGCCATGGGCGTCGGACAGGAAGGACTCGCCGCGCTCGGCGGTCCACTTGATCGGCCGGCCGATCTGCTTGGCCGCCCAGACCAGCGCCGTCTCCTCGCCGTAGAGGAAGATCTTGCTGCCGAAGCCGCCGCCGACGTCGGGCGCGATCACGCGCATCTTGTGCTCGGGGATGCCGAGCACGAAGGCGCACATCAGCAGCCGCTCGACGTGCGGGTTCTGGTTGGCCACGTACAGCGTGTATTCGTCGCTGGCGGCGTTCCAGCTCGCGTTGGCGGCGCGCGGCTCGATCGCGTTGGGGATCAGGCGGTTGTTGCGAAAGGTCAGGGTGCTGACGTGGGCGGCCGACTTGATCGCCGCGTCCACGCCGGGGCCGTCGCCGATCGACCACTCGTAACACTGGTTGTCGGCCGCTTCGTCGTGCACCGCGCTGCCGGTGTTCACATTGGCGATGTCCATCACCGGGGGCAGGACCTCGTAGTCGACCTCGATCAGGTCGCGTGCGGCCGCGGCCTGGGCCTTGGTGTCGGCGACGATCAGGGCGATGCGGTCGCCGACGTAGCGCACCTTGCCGTCGGCGAGCACCGGATGGCGCGGCTCCTTCATCGGGCTGCCGTCGATGTTGTTGATCAGCCAGCCGCAGGGCAGGCCACCGACGGCCTTGAAATGTTCGCCGGTGAAGATGCCCAGCACCCCGGGCGCGGCGGCCGCGGCGGTGGTGGACAGCGACTTGATCTTCGCGTGGGCGTGCGGCGAACGCAGGAAGACGGCATAGCTCTGCCCGGGCAGGGTGATGTCGTCGGTGTACTGGCCGCGGCCGGTGAGGAAGCGGGCATCTTCGACGCGCTCGACCCGCTGGCCGATGAATCCTTGGCGTGCTGTCATGTCATGCTCCCCTTACTTCATCTCGGCAGCGCCCTGCTGCACGGCGCGCACGATGTTCTGGTAGCCGGTGCAGCGGCACAGATTGCCTTCCAGGCCCTCGCGGATGGCGGCTTCGCTGCTGCAGTCGTGGTGCTGCACGAGGTCGACCGCGCTCATCACCATGCCCGGGGTGCAGTAGCCGCATTGCAGGCCGTGGCAGGCGCGGAAGGCGGCCTGCATCGGGTGCAGGGTGCCGTCGGCGGCGGCCAGGCCCTCGATGGTGGTCACCGCCTTGCCGGCGGCCTGCACGGCCAGCATGTTGCAGCTTTTCACCGCCACCCCGTCGAGGTGCACGGTGCAGGCGCCGCACTGGGCGGTGTCGCAGCCGACGTGGGTGCCGGTCAGGCGCAGATGTTCGCGCAGGAAGCCGACCAGCGAGGTCTGTGGGGCGACCTCGCGGGTCACGGTCTTGCCGTTGACGGTGAGGGTGATCTGGGGCATGGCGTCTCCTGTGACTGGGGCCTCGCAAGGGAGGCAGCATCGGCCATGCTAGGGAGCCAGAGCCAGGCTTTCAGGGGATCACTTTCCCTTATGAAATGCCGTGCATATGTTGGGTTCCGAGCTCAGACCAGTCCGTCGAAGAGCCAGACCTCCACCGGCTCCCCGGCGGCAACCGAACCCTGCGCGTGCTGCAGCACCACGAGGGCATTCGCTTCGCTGAGGCTGCGCAGGATGCCGGCGCCCTGCGAGCCGGTGGGCCGCACCTGCCAGCCGCCGTCCGGCGCGGCTTCGACGATGCCGCGCTGGAACTCGGTGCGCCCCGGGCGTTTGCGGATCGCCACCGCGCTTTTCACCTGCAGCGCCGCCGTCGGCTCGGGCCTTGCGCCGCCGAGCACGCGCAGCGCATCGCGCGCAAAGGCGTAGAAGGTCACCAGGGCGGCCACCGGATTGCCGGGCAGGGCAAACAGCATGGCTTCGCGCCCGGCGTGGCGCAGCGGGCCGAAGGCGAAGGGCCGACCGGGGCGCATCGCCACCTTCCAGAAGGCCACGTCACCCATCGCGGCCAGGATGTCGCGCGTGTAGTCGGCGTCGCCCATGCTCACGCCGCCGCTGGTCACGACCACATCGGCCTCGGCCACCGCACGCTGCAGCACCGCAGTCAAAGCGGCGCGGTCGTCCTTCACCAGACCGAGGTCGATGACCTCCACGTCCAGGCGCTGCAGGGCGGCGGTCAGCGTGAAGCGGTTGCTGTCGTAGATGCCGCCGGGCGGCAGCGGCTGGCCGGGTGCAAACACCTCGTCGCCGGTGGAGAACAGCGCCACGCGCAGGCGCCGGAACACGCTGGCCTCGGCAAAGCCCAGGCTGGCGAGCAGGCCGACATCGGCCGGGCGCAGCAGGCGGCCGGCGCTGAGCGCCGGTTTGCCACGGGTCAGGTCCTCGCCCTGCCGGCGCCGGTTCTCGCCGGCCTTCAGGATGCCGGCACGGATGTCGATGCGGTCGCCGTCGACGGCAACCAGTTCGTGCGGCACCACCGTGTCCAGGCCGGCCGGCATCACGGCGCCGGTCATGATGCGGATGCAGCGGCCCGGCGCCACCATGCCGGCATAGGGCGTGCCGGCAAACACCGTTTCCGCCAGGGTCTGCAGCGTGGTCGGGCCGTCGGCGGCGAGGTCGGCACCATGCAGCGCGTAGCCGTCCATGGCCGAGTTGTCATGCGCCGGCACGTCGATCGGGCTGATCAGGTCGGCGGCCAGGATGCGGCCGACCGCGGCCGTCAGCGGCACGCGCTCGGTGGCGGTGATCGGCTTGAGCGCGGCGGCGATCGCGGCGCGTGCGGCGGACACCGGCAATTCCTTGCCGGAGGCCAGCGGGGAAGGGGTCAGTTCGGCCATGGCCGCATTGTGCGTTGCAGGCCTATGCAGCACCCTTCATATCGCCAGGCGGGCAAGGGTCTGGACACAATCCCGTCCTCCCATGCAAGCCATCGTCCAGAGTCTGTCGCTCGCCTTCGATCTGATCATCAGCGCCGATGCGGCGCTGTTCAGCATCGCCGCGCTGTCGCTTCAGGTCAGCCTGAGTGCCACCCTGGCCGGCGCCGCCATCGGCCTGTGCATCGGCGCCTGGCTGGCGGTGGCCGAGTTCCCCGGCCATGGCGCCGCGGTGTGGCTGCTCAACACCCTGCTCGCCCTGCCCTCGGTGGTGGTCGGGCTGGTCGTCTATCTGCTGCTGTCGCGCTCCGGGCCGCTCGGGTCCTGGGGCATCCTGTTCACGCCGACGGCGATGGTGATCGCGCAGAGCATTCTGATCCTGCCGCTGATCGCCGCACTGGCGCGCCGGCTGGTGCTCGACGGTCTGGCCGATGGCGGCGAGCAGCTGCGCTCGATGGGTGCCGGCCCGCTGACCAGCGCCCTGCTGCTGCTCGTGCACGCGCGCTTCGGCGTCCTGACGGTGCTGCTCACGGCCTTCGGCCGCGCCATCGCCGAGGTCGGCGCGGTGATGATCGTCGGCGGCAACATCGACGGCGTCACGCGCGTGATGACGACAGCGATCACGCTCGAGACGAGCAAGGGCGATCTGCCCTTTGCGCTCGCCCTGGGGCTGGTCCTGCTCGCCGTGGTCGGCTTGGTCAACCTGCTGATCACGGCCTCGCAGTGGCGCGGCGCCGGGTCGCCGCAGGAGGCGGTGGCGTGAAACGCGAGCCGCTGACCGAGCCGCTGCTGACCCTGAGCGACGCCGACGTGAACTTCGGCGCCGTGCAGGCCCTGCGCGGCGTGTCGCTGACCCTGCACCGCGGCGAGCGGTTGGCCGTGGTGGGTGCCAACGGCGCCGGCAAGACGACCCTGCTGCGCCTGCTGCACGGCCTGGTGCCGGGCAGCGGACGCCGCGCGCACCCGGTCAACGGCCGCCCGCTGGTGGCGGCCATGCTCTTCCAGCGGCCCTTCCTGATGCACCTGTCGGTGTTCCGTAACGTGACACTTTCGCTTTGGCTGCGCGGCGTGCCGGCTGCCGAGCGGCCGGCACGGGCCGGCGAGGCGCTGCGCCGCGTCGGCCTGGACGCCCTGGCCCGCCGGCCGGCGCGGTCCCTGTCCGGCGGCCAGCAGCAGCGCCTGGCGCTGGCGCGCGCCTGGGCCCTGCAGCCCGACGTGCTCTTCCTCGACGAGCCCACCGCCAGCCTCGACCCGAGCGCCAAACGTGAGGTCGAGCAGCTGATTGCCGACCTCGCCACCGACGGCGTGACGATCGTGATGAGCACGCACAACCTCGGCCAGGCCAAGCGCCTGTGCTCGCGCGTGGCCTACCTCGACCGCGGGCAGGTGCTGGCCGACCTGCCGATGGCGCTGTTTTTCGACCCCGTGAACCCGCCCTCCGCGGCCCACGCCTTCCTCAAAGGAGAACTACCTTGGCATTGATCACCCGTCGTCTGCTGGGCGCCGCCGTGCTGGCCAGCGCATCCCTGGCGGCCCTGCCGGCTCTGGCGCAGGACAAGTTCATCGTCATGTCCTCGACCACGTCGACCGAACAGTCGGGCCTGTTCAAGCACCTGCTGCCGCAGTTCACGGCGGCCACCGGCATCGCGGTGCGGGTGGTGGCGCAGGGCACCGGCAAGGCGCTCGACACGGCCCGCCGCGGCGACGCCGACATCGTCTTCGTGCACGACAAGGTGGCCGAGGCCAAGTTCATGGCCGAAGGCTTCGCGACCGAGCGCAAGGACGTCATGTACAACGACTTCGTGCTCGTCGGGCCGAAGAACGACCCGGCCGGCGCGCAGGGCAAGGACATCGGCGCCGGGCTGAAGAAGGTGGCCGCGGCCGGCGCCGCCTTCGTCTCGCGCGGTGACAAGAGCGGCACCCACGCGGCCGAACTTCGGCAGTGGAGCGGTGCCGGCGTCGACCTGTCGGGCAAGCCGGCCTGGTACAAGGAATGCGGCTGCGGCATGGGCCCGGCGCTGAACATCGCCGCCTCGACCGACGCCTACCTGCTCACCGACCGTGGCACCTGGCTGTCGTTCAAGAACCGCGCCAACCTGGGCATCGTCGTCGAGGGCGACACCAAGCTCTTCAACCAGTACGGCGTGATGGTCGTCAACAAGGCCAGGCACCCGCATGTGAAGGCCGACCTGGCGCAGCAGTTCGCCGACTGGGTCACTTCGCCGGCCGGCCAGCAGGCGATCGCCGCCTACAAGATCGACGGCGAGCAGCTGTTCTTCCCCAACGCGGGGCAGTGACGATGCGGCGTCACCTCTTGACGACCTTGCTGCTGCTGGCCGCGGGCGGCGCGTCGGCGCAGGCGCTGACGGTGCATGCCGCCGGCAGCCTGCGCGCAGCGATGACCGAACTGGCCACCGGTTTCGAGCGCACACAGGCCACGCCGGTGAAACTGGTCTTCGGGCCCTCGGGCCTGCTGAAGGACCGGATCGCAGGCGGCGAGGCCAGCGATGTCTTCGCGTCGGCCAACATGACCCACCCGCAGGCCCTGGCCGACACCGGCCGTGCCGATGCGGTGCGGGCCTTCGCGCGCAATACCCTGTGCGGCCTGGCCGCGCCCGGCTTCTCGCTGCAAGGCCGCAGCCTGGCGCAGCGGCTGCTCGACGCCGATGTGCGCGTGGGCACCTCGACGCCGAAGGCCGACCCGTCGGGCGACTACGCCTTTCAGCTCTTCGAGCGCATCGAGGCCACCGGCGCCGCCGGCGCCGGCGCCAGCGCCGCGCTGAAGGCCAAGGCGCTGCAGCTCACCGGCGGGCCCGATTCGCCGAAGCCGCAGCCCGGGCGCAGCCTGTACGGGGCCCTGGTGGCCGGCGCCCAGGCCGATGTCTTCATCACCTACTGCACCAACGTGGCCCAGGCGCGGCAGGAGTATCCGGCGCTGCAGTCGCTGCCGGTGCCCGAGGCCATCAACGTCGGCGCGCGCTACGGCATCGTCACGCTGCAGCCGGCCTCGGCCGCGGCGACGGCCTTCGTCACCTATGTGCTCGGCGCCGACGGCCAGCAACTGCTTGCCCGCCACGGCTTCAGCCCGCCGTGAGCTCCGGCCTGGCCTTCGTGCTCCCGGTGGGCGCTCCGGTCGGCTGATATCCTGCGCGCCATGAATGCCCACCCGACCTTCATCGGCGCCGTCACCGCGGCGGTGCTCGCCGCAGGCCCGGTCTTGCCGGCCGCCGCCGAAAGTTTTGCCTCCTCGGCCTCCAGCGCCGGTTCGGCCTCGGTCGGCAGTCTGTCGGATTCGATCGGCGGCTCCAGCGATGCCTCCTCCGGCAACCGCACGGCGGCGGCCGGCGAGTACCGCATCCTGGCCATCGTGCCCGGGCCGGACGGGCGCCAGGCCCTGCAGTTGCAGGCCGTGGCCGAGCCGGCGCGTGGCTTCACGCTGAGCCTGCCGACGGCGGCCGCGACGCTGCAGGTCGGAGAGCACATCGCGGTGCAGGACCGGCCGTATGGCCTGGCCTTTGCGCGCCTCGATGCCGCCGAGCCGTTTTTCGTCGCGCTCGCCGACCCCTGGCGGCACGAGCTCGAGTTGCGCCGCGTGACGCTCTGACGCCGATGCGGCGCGCGCTGGCGGCGCTCAAGCTGCTGGTCCGGCTGCTGCTCCCGCTGCTGGTTTCGCTGGCGGACACGGGTGGCGTGTCGGCGGCGTCGGTGGTGCACGATTTCTGCGGGCGCAGCACGCCCTTGACGGCGGGCCAGCAGGACCGGCTGCTGCGCTTTGCCGCCGTGGTGCGTGCCGAACTCGACCAGCAGGGCCCGGCCGCCGTGATGATCTCGCGCTCCGGGCTGGACCTGTCGCGTTTCGGCCTGCGCTATTCACATGCCGGGCTGGCGCTGGCCGACGGCGCCGGCTCAGCCTGGGCCGTGCGCCAGCTCTACTACGCCTGCGACGAAGGGCGACCGCGCCTGTTCGACCAGGGACTGGCCGGATTCGTCGCCGGCACCAGCGACCCGGAGCGCGGCTTCGTCTCGCTGCTGCTGCTGCCGCCCTCCGCGGCGGCCATGCTGGCGCAAACGGCGCTCGACCGGCCGCGGGCCCTGCGTCTGCTGGCCGATCGCTACAGCGCCAATGCCCACGCCTGGAGCCTGCGCTACCAGAACTGCAACCAGTGGCTGATCGAACTGCTGGCGGCCAGCGAAGGCGCCCTCGCCGACGGCCCCGACCTGCGTGCGCGGGCGCAGGACTGGCTGCGCGACGCCGGCTACCAGCCGGCGGCGGTGGACGCCGGATCGCATCTGCTGATGTTCGCCGCCGGCTTCGTGCCCTGGCTGCGGCTGGACGATCGGCCCGAAGATGAGCGCTACTCGCTGACCTTCCAGCTCACGCTGCCGCGTTCGCTGGAGGCCTTCGTGCGCCAACGCTGGCCCGAGGCCCGGCGCATCGCCGTTTGCCATGCCGGCGACCGGGTGCTGGTGCGCCGCGGCTGGGTGCCGCTGCCCGAGGACTGCAGGGCCGGCCCCGATGACGAGGTGCGAACACTGTGAGCGCCGCCACCGGCAAACCGCCCGAGTGGCGCCGCTGGCTCGGCATCATGCTGCGCAGCGCCCACCTGGCCGGCGTGGTCTGGCTCGGCGCGGCCCTGCTCGGCGCGCCGGTGGGCCCCGGCGGAGCCTGGCTGACCCTGGCCAGCGGGGCGGGCCTGTTCGCCAGCGAACTCATCGATCGCCGCGTCGCGGTGGCTGAACTGGCTGGCGCGGTGGTGGTCGGCAAGCTGCTGGCGGTGGCCGCGATGCTGGCCTGGCCGGCCGCCGCCCTGGCGCTGTTCTGGGCGCTGCTGCTCGTGTCGGCGGTCAGCGCACATGCGCCGAAACCGCTGCGCCACTGGCGCGTCTGGCGCCACCGGTAGTCCTGGCAGCGTGCAGCGCGTCGAAAGCGCGCGGTTCGATCTCAGCGGCGGGCCAGCACCACCTGGCTGGCGAGCACGCCGATGTCCACCCGGGCACCGGGGCCCAGGCCCAGTTCGCGGGCCGCGTCCTGGGTCAGCACCACCCGGACCGCGGTGCCCTGCTCGGTCTGCAATTGCACGCACAGGTTCAGCGGCCCGGTCCGCAGCCCAATGACCCGCGCCGGCCATCGGGTTTCGGTCCAGGGCATGCCGCCGCCGGTGCCGAGCAGCAACCCGGGGGGCTGCAGCAAGGCCAGGACCGCGACCCCGACCGCCAGGCCGAGGTGCTCGACGCTGCCCGGCGTGATCACCGCGACCAGCGGGTCGCCGCCGGGCAGCACCAGGTCCACGCGTACCGAGACCGGCCCGGCCTGCAGTGCCGTCACGGTCGCGCTCAGCCGGTCCTCGATCCCGATCCGCATCGCGCCTCCCGAGCGCTGTAGCATTTAGTACATAGCGTGTATGCTCAATCTTCATTGAAGCATAAAGACGCTATCACCGGATCGACATGACGAGCCTGCCGCTGACGGGACATCTGGAACTGGGCATGGCCGACGGGCCCCTGCTCGGCGACCAGCGTGTGCGCCTGCTCGAAGCCATCGCCGAACATGGGTCGATCAGCCAGGCGGCGCGCCATGTGCCGCTGTCCTACAAGGCGGCCTGGGAGGCGGTGGAAGCGATGAACAACCTTGCCGACCGGCCGCTCGTCGACCGCAGCGCCGGGGGCCGCGACGGCGGCGGCACAAGGCTGACCGAACATGGGCGGCGCATCGTCGCGCTGTACCGCGCGATGGAGGCCGAGAACCGGCGTGCGCTGGCCCGGCTGGCCGGCCACTTCGACAGCCTGGCGCCCGACGATGCCGCCGCGATGGTCGAACAGATGGGGCGCCAGATCCGGCGCCTGTCGCTGCGCAGCAGTGCACGCAACCAGTTTGCCGGCAAGGTCAGCGGCCTGCGTGACGGGCCGGTGGACTTCGAGGTGCGGGTGCAGGTGGCCGACGCGCTGGACATCGTCGCCGTCGTCACCCGGGCCTCGGCGCAGCAGCTCGGGCTGGCCATCGGCAGCGAGGTGGTGGCCCTGGTCAAGGCCTCGTCGGTGCTGCTGCATGCCGAGCCCGGGCTCAGGCTCAGCGCGCGCAACCAGCTCTGGGGCAGCGTGTCGCGCATCGTCGACGGGCCGGTGAACGCCGAGGTCACGCTCGACCTCGGCCACGGGCGCAGCGCGGTGGCGGTGCTGCCGCGCGAAGCGCTGGCCGCGATGGCGCTGCGTGAAGGCGACCGTGCCTGTGCCGCGTTCAAGGTGTCCAGCGTGATCCTGCATGTCATCGACTAGGAGAAGACGATGAAGCGCTTGTGGATCGGCCTGTGGGCCGGCGTGTGGGTCGGCCTGATGGGGGCGGCAGTCCAGGCCGCCGAGGTGCGGGTCGCGGTGGCGGCCAACTTTGCGCGGCCGATGGAGCGCATCGCGGAGCGCTTCACGGCGGCCACCGGGCACACGGTGTCGCCGTCGGTCGGCTCCACCGGGCGTCTGTACAGCCAGATCGTGGCCGGTGCACCCTTCGACCTGCTGCTGGCCGCCGATGCGAAGACGCCGGCGCGTCTGGTCGACGAAGGCCTGGCGCGTGCCGAGAACCGCTTCACCTACGCCATCGGCCAGCTCGTGCTGTGGAGCCCGCAGCCCGACCGCGTCGACGCCGAGGGTGCGGTGCTGGCCACCGAAGGCTGGCGACACCTGGCGATCGCCAACCCCAAGCTGGCGCCCTACGGCCAAGCCGCGATGGCGGTGCTGCGTGCACGCGGGCTGGCCGAAAAGCTCGCGCCGAAGCTCGTCACCGGCGACAGCATTGCGCAGGCCTTCCAGTTCGTCGCCACCGGCAATGCCGAACTCGGCTTTGTCGCGATGTCGCAGCTGAGGGTGCCGCGGCAGCCGGGCAGCGGCTCGTCCTGGCGCGTGCCGCAGGCCCTGTACCCGGAGATCCGGCAGGACCTGGTCCTGCTGCGCCGGGCCGAGACCAACCCGGCCGCCGTGGCCCTGCTGGCCTATCTGCGCGAGCCGGCTGCGCGGGCGCTGATCGCCGACTTCGGCTATGCCGTGGCCGACTGAATGACCGCCGCCGACTGGAGCGCCGTGCGCCTGACGGCGGCGCTGGCGGCGTCGGCGACGCTGCTGCTGCTGCTCGTCGGCACGCCGCTGGCCTGGTGGCTGTCGCGCACGCGCTCACGCTTCAAGCCGCTGGCGGCTTCGCTGGTGGCCCTGCCCCTGGTGCTGCCGCCCTCCGTGCTCGGCTTTTACCTGCTGCTCCTGATGGGGCCGCAGGGGCCGCTGGGTTTCGCGCGCCTGCCCTTCACCTTCGGCGGCCTGGTGCTGGCCTCGGTGCTGTATTCGATGCCCTTCGTCGTGCAGCCGCTGCAGCAGGCCTTCGAGGCCATCCCGGCGCGCCTGGTGGAGGCCGCCGCCACGCTGCGCGCCGGCCCGCTGGACCGCTTCTTCACGGTCGTGCTGCCGCTCGCACGGCCCGGGCTGCTGACCGCCAGCGTGCTCGGTTTTGCGCACACGGTGGGCGAGTTCGGTGTCGTGCTGATGATCGGCGGCAACATCCCCGGCCAGACCCGGGTGCTGTCGGTGGCGGTGTTCGAGCATGTGGAGGCGCTGGAGTTTGCCCACGCGCACCGGCTCGCCGGCGGCATGGTGGCTTTTGCGCTGCTCGTCCTGCTGGCCCTGTACCTGGGCAACCGGCGCGCCGCCCGCGTGCTCGCCGGCACATGATCGCGGCGCGTCTGAAGCTGGTGCGGCGCGGCTTCACGCTCGACGTCGATCTGGCCCTGCCGGCGACCGGCGTGACCGCCCTGTTCGGCCCCAGCGGCTGCGGCAAGACCACCTTGCTGCGTGCCCTGGCCGGGCTCGAGCGTGGCGCCGGCCGCGTGGCGGTGGGTGCCAGGGTCTGGCAGGACGACGCGGCCGGCAGCTTCGTGCCGCCGCACCGGCGTGCGCTGGGTTATGTGATCCAGGAGTCGGCGCTGTTTCCGCACCTCGACGTGGCCGCCAACCTGGCCTACGGGCAGCGGCGTGCCGGTGCCGACGGCGCGCGCGTCGACCTGCCGGCGCTGGTGGACCTGCTCGGCATCGGCGCGCTGATGGGCCGCCGGCCGGCGACCCTGTCCGGCGGCGAGCGCCAGCGCGTGGCGATCGCGCGTGCCCTGGCCACCGGGCCGCGCCTGTTGCTGATGGACGAGCCGCTGGCCGCCCTGGACGCTCCGCGCAAGGCCGAGATCCTGCCCTGGCTGGAACGCCTGTCGCGCAAGCTGGCCCTGCCGGTGCTCTACGTGACGCACGCGATCGACGAAGTTGCGCGTCTGGCCGACCACCTGGTGCTGCTCGACGCCGGCCGGGTGCGCGCCACCGGGCCGCTGACCGAATTGCTGGCGCGACCCGACCTGGCCTGGGCCGGGCCCGACGAGGCCGGTGTGCTGCTGCACGCCACGGTGGCCGAGCACGACGACCACTACGCGCTCAGCCGGCTGCGCTTTGCCGGTGGCGACCTGTGGCTGGGCCGCGTGCCGCTCGCCCTGGGCGAGCCGGTGCGCGTGCGCGTGCCGGCGCGCGACGTGAGCCTTGTCCGCGAAGCGCCGGGCGCGACCAGCATCCTCAACGTGCTGCCCGCCGAAGTCCTGGCCCTGCACGGGCAGGGCGCCACCGTCAGCGTGCGCCTGGCCTGCGTCGACGGCGCCGATGCCGGCCACGGCAGCCCGCTGCTCGCGCGCATCACGCGGCGCAGCGCCGAAGCGCTGGCCCTTCGGCCCGGGCTGCGGCTGTTTGCCCAGGTCAAGGGGGTGTCGCTGATGTAGGGGCTTCTGATCCACCGCCGCACATTGACAGACCAGTCGCATACCACATTTGGTTTGACATCATTGCCGACAGGGTGAACACTGCGGCACAGAACTTCCAGGGAGGACGCGATGAACACAGGCCGCAGCATCGGGCATGGGGCCGCGGCCCTCGTGGCCCTCGTTCTGGCGCTTGGCGGTTGTGGTGGCGGCGGGGGTGGCAGTGCCAACCCGGGGCCGGTCGGCGGTGGCGGGCCTTTGCCGCTGTCCAGCGCCAACTACACCACGGCGACGCAGGAGTCGGTGGCGTCGGCCCTGTACCTGTCGGATTCGACCAGCCTGCTGGTCGGCGCGCAGGTGTCTGGCGAGCGCATGCTGTTCGACGTGCTGCTGGCGACCGTCGACCGCCTGCCGCACTGGCTGGCGATGCGGCCGAAATTTGTCACCGGTGTCACCCAGACCGACAGCGAAGCCTGCGACGGCGGCGGCCGGCTCGATTTCACGGTCGAAGACCTCAACGGCAACGACGACGCCGATGTCGGCGACAGCGCGCGCGTGGTGGCGGTGAACTGCGTGATCGACGGTGTCACGGCCAACGGCACGGTGTCGGCCGTGTTCACGGCGGTCAGCGGCAGCTTCGGCACGCCGCCGTATTCGGCCACGCTGGCCTTGACCTTCGAAAATTTCAGCGCCGCAAGCGCGGCCGGCCGGGTCACGGGCAGCGGGCGCTTCGATTTGACCGCCGCGTCGAACAACGTCAACAGCGGCTCGCTGGCCATCAGCGCGGCGACGTTCACGCTGGAATCGACGATCGGCAGCACAAGTTCGACGCGCACGCTGTCCAACTTCTCGGTGAGCAGCCAAGTCACGACCAGCGGCTCGGTGACGTCGGCCTCCACGACCGTCGCCGGCACGCTGTCCAGCACCGCGCTGGGGGCGATGTCGGTCACCATTTCGACGGTCAGCCCGCTCGTCACGGCGGAGTGGGATGCTTACCCGAGCAGCGGACAGATCCTCGTCTCCGGCGCGGGCAACAGCAAGGCGCGGCTGACCGTGCAGAACGCCAGCTCGGTGCTGATCGAGCTGGACGCCGATGGCAACGGCAGCTACGAGGTATCGAAGGTCGTGGCCTGGAGTGACATCGTCTGAGGCGCTCCGCCCGGTTTGCGCTGGCCGCGATGCTGGCCGCGGGCGGCGCTGGCGCCGCCCCGACTGGCTCGGGTGGGCCGTGCTCAGGGCCCGAAATCGGTTTGTCCGCCGCGGCCTTGCGCAGCCAGTGGCGTGAGCAGGACGAACGCGGTCGCAGGCTCGTCGAAGAAGACGGCACGCTGACCCGGCTTGGCCTGCGCGCGGCGCTGCAGTGCCGGCCCTGGGTGTTCGGGCTGCAACTGGCGCAGGCGCGGGGTCAGCGGCGCTACGACGGGGTGGACAGCCGCGGCGCGCCGGTGGTCAGCTCGAGCCGGCTGGTGCACCGTGAATCGACGCTCGAGGCCCTGCTGCCGGCGATCGAGCCGGTTCTGCTCGGCGGCCGGCTGCGGGTGCAGCAGATCGAGCGGGACATTGCCGGTGTCGGGGCGGCGCTGGGCTATCCGGAAACCTTTCGCTATTGGCAGGCCCAGGTCGGCGCGCGCAGCGCCTTCGAGATTGCCGCCGGTCTGCAACTGACGCTCGACGGCTGGGTCGGCGGTGGCCCCGGTGGCCGCGTGGCCGTGCGCCTGCCCAATGCCGATCCTGTGACGCTGCCACTGGGGCCCAGCCGTGCTGCGGAGCTGGGTCTGCAACTGCTGTCGTCCGCACCGTCACCGATCCAAGCTGGCGCCGGATGGGGATGGCGCATGGGCCTGGAATGGACGCTGCAGGACATCGGTGCCGGTTCAGCCAGGCCGCTGATGCGCAACGGGGCGGTGGTCGGCGGTGCCGCGCAGCCGCGGATCCGCCAGGAGACATGGGCGCTGAATGTCGAAGTCCGGCGGTCGTTCTGAAGGCTGCGACGCTTGTGTCCCGCCGCCGCGCCTGCGCCTTCAGCAGCGCGCCACGAGTGCGCCCCAGCCTGGCCAGTCAGCCTTGGCCAGCGCGAACTTGCGCACGCTCGCCCCGGTCGGCTCGCCGATGCGCAGCGATTCGACAAAACCTTGCGGGTTCTCGACCCAGCTGCCGCCGAGCAGGGACACGCCGCGGGCGAAGAGCGGGTCCGGCGGCCCGCCGACGCTCGGGCCGACGAGCACAAATCGTGAGGCGTGGCCGCACTGGGCCAGCACCGGCTCCAGCGTGTGGTTGAGCAGCAGGGTGCCGGTGGCCAGGATCTTGTCGCAGCCGCGCAGGTCGGCCGCATCCAGCGTCACGCGCACGCCGTCCTTCTCGCCGACGAGGTCGGCGCGCAGTTCGAGCACCACCACCTTGGCGCCGCGTTCGACGATGCGCGGCAGCAGCGGCGTGAAGTGGCCGATCATGCCGATGGTTTCGCCGGGCTGCGGGTCGAGCTGGCCCAGGCTGTCGCGGCTGGCCGGCGGCGCGAAGCCGGCGCGCGTGAACAGGCAGCGCGTGATCGCGTTCACGGCGGCAAAACCCAGGGTGCGCACCAGGGTATCGCTGCTGGCGTAGCCCTGGGCCAGCGCCAGCGGGTCGTCGCCGGCCTGCAGCTGCGCGCAGGCATGCGCCGTCAACTGCGCCCAGGTGTCGCCCAGCAGCACATAGGACAGGCCGAGCGAGCCGTCGTCGAGCTCGAGCGCGCAGAACTCGCCGTGCATGCCGTCGGGTGGCGGTGGCGGCGGCAGGTGCAGGGCGCGCACGCGCGGCAGCGGGCCCCGGTCGGCAAACTGCCGCAGCAAGGCGAGGGTGTCTTCGATCACGGACATGAGGCGGCTCGGCGGGGGGGTTGAAGCCTGTGCAAGCCCCGGATTGTGGCGGCGAGGAGCGTGCGCCTGCCGCCCTGCCTTGACCCATGTCTGACATCGCGCAAGCGGCTGCGGTATCTTCCGTGGATGCGGCAACGTGGCATCCATCTTCAGTACAGCTTCCTGGCCGCCGGCCAGCGTGGCGCGGACGTGCAGAACCCGCTGTTCGACCTGCTCACCGCGGTGCGCGAGGGCGGCTCGATCCAGCATGCGGCCACGGCACTCGGGGCGTCCTACCGCCACACCTGGGGCCAGCTCAAGCACTGGGAAGAAGTGCTGGGCGAGAAGCTCGTCACCTGGGCGCAGGGCCAGCCGGCGCGTCTGACGCCCTTTGCCGACCGGCTGCTGTGGGCCGAGGCGCGTGCGCGCACGCGGCTGACACCGCATATCGAGGCCCTGCGTGCCGAGCTCGAGCGTGTGCTCGCCGAGGCGCTGGACGGCTCGCAGCAGGTGCTCACCGTGCACGCCAGCCACGACATGGCGTTGCCGCTGCTGCGTGAACAGGCCAGTGCAAACCACGGCCTGCATGTCGATCTGCGCTTTGCCGGCAGCATGGACGCGCTGCGCTCGCTGGCCGAGGGGCGCTGCCTGGTGGCGGGATTTCATGTGCCGCCGCTTGAAGTCGGACACCAGCTCTTCGCCGCCGGGCTCAAGCCGCTGCTGAGGCCGGGGCGCCACAAGCTCATCGGCTGCATGCGCCGCACCCAGGGCCTGATGCTGGCCAAGGGCAATCCGCTGGGCCTGTTCCGGCTCGCCGACCTGCCGGTGCAGGGGGCACGCTTCGTGCAGCGCCAGCCCGGCTCGGGCACGCGGCTGCTCACCGACCATCTGCGTGGGGTCGAGGGCATCGACGACACCGCCTGGCAGAGCTGCGCCGGCAGCGTCGAGGACAGCCATGTGGCGGTGGCCGCGGCGGTGGCCAGCGGGCTGGGCGACGCCGGCATCGGCATCGAATCGGCGGCGCGTGCCTTCGGTCTGGGCTTCGTGCCCCTGGTCGAGGAAGACTACTTCCTCGTCTGTCTGGCCGACACCCTGGAGCATCCGGCCGTGCAACTGCTGCGCCGGGCCCTGGCCAGCCCGGCCTGGCCCCATGCGCTGGCCGAATTGCCGGGTTACGCCGCCCACCAGGCCGGCGACGTGCTGTCGCTGACGCGTGCCCTGCCCTGGTGGCATTTCAAGCAGCCCAAGCAGCCCCGGCAGCGGCTGGGCACGGGAGACAGCTGATGGACAACATCGACCTGCAGGTGATGCGCCAGGTGGCGCAATGGGCGGCCGACGGCCATGGCGTGGTGATGGCGACGGTCACGCGCACCTGGGGCTCGGCGCCGAGGCCGCCGGGCAGCATCGTCGCCATCCGCGACGACGGGCGGCTCACGGGGTCGGTTTCCGGCGGCTGCATCGAGGACGATCTGATCGACAAGGCACGCCAGGGGGTGCTCGCCGAAGGTCGGCCGCGCGTGGTGCGCTACGGCATCGACGCCGAGGCCGCGAACCGCTTCGGCCTGCCCTGCGGCGGCCTCATCGAGCTCGTGCTCGAACCGGTGCTGGCGCATACCCAGATGCCCGCCCTGCTCGAGCGCCTGCAGCGCGGCGAACGGGTGCGCCGCACGCTCGACCTGGCCAGCGGCGCGGTCACGCTGGAGGCGGCGGGCGACACCGACGAGCTGCAGCTCACCGAGACCACCCTGAGCACGCATCTGGGCCCGCACTGGCGGCTGGTGGTCATCGGCGCCGGGCAGATGACGCAGTACCTGGCCGAGATGTCGCGCGCGCTGGACTACCAGGTCATCGTCTGCGACCCGCGCGAGGAATACGCCGAGCTCTTCGCCGTCGACGGCGTGGAGCTCTCGCGCGAGATGCCCGACGACCTGCTGCAGGCGCTGAAGATCGACGGTCACACCGGCATCATCGCGCTCACCCACGACCCCAAGCTCGACGACCTGGCGCTGATGGAAGCGCTGGCCTCGCCCGCCTTCTATGTCGGAGCCATCGGTTCGCGCGCCAACCAGGCCAAGCGCCGCGAGCGGCTGAAGGAACATTTCGCCATGACCGACGCCCAGCTCGACCGCCTGCACGGCCCGGTCGGCCTGAAGAACGGTGCGCGCACGCCGCCGGAGATCGCGATCAGCATCCTCGCCGAAGTGACCGCGGTGCGCTACGGCTACCGCATCGGCACGCCGGTGCCGGTGCGCGCGATGGCCAAGGTGGACAGCGGCTGCGTCATCTGACGCTGCGCCGCGTTCAGCCGGTGAAGGCCTGGATCCCGGTGATCGCGCGGCCCAGGATCAGGGCGTG
>CAZWUR010000046.1:33716-35387 GCA_964637205.1 uncultured Rubrivivax sp. | reverse complement strand
CCGCTCCCTGTGGATTGCCAAGACCGGCATGGAAGGCCAGCAGACCAAGCTGGACACCGTGACCAACAACCTCGCCAACGTCGGCACCAATGGCTTCAAGCGCGCCGGTGTCGTGTTCGAGGATCTGATGTACCAGAACCTGCGCCAGACCGGTGCGGCCAACGGCGAGGGCACGACCCTGCCGACCGGGCTGCAGGTCGGTCTGGGTGTGCGCGCCGCGGCCACTGCGCGCACCTTCACCCAGGGCGCATTGACGCAGACCGGCAACGTCTACGACCTCGCGATCCAGGGCCATGGCTTCTTCCAGGTGCAGATGCCCGACGGCAGCACCGCCTATACCCGTGACGGTGCCTTCCAGGTCGACGGCAACGGGCAACTCGTGACGAACGCCGGCGACCCGGTGCAGCCGCCGATCACGATCCCGGTCACGGCGCAGAACGTGACCATCGCCAAGGACGGCACGGTCAGCGTGCTGTTGCCGGGCCAGGCGACGCCATCGGTGGTCGGCCAGTTGCAGACCGCCGGTTTCGTCAACCCCGCCGGCCTGGCGCCGCGCGGCGGCAATCTGTACAGCGAGACGGCCGCCTCCGGCACGCCCAATGTCGGCAGCCCGAACGCCGACGGCCTGGGCCCGCTGGCGCAGGGTGCGGTCGAAGGCAGCAACGTCAACGTCGTCGAGGAACTGGTGACGATGATCGCCACCCAGCGCGCCTACGAACTCAACTCCAAGGCCATCAGCACCTCCGACCAGATGCTGCAGCGCCTGTCGCAGCTGTGATGAAGACCGCCGCCGCCCTGCTCGCCGCACTGGTCCTGGCCGGCTGCAATGCGACCCTGTTCCCGCGCGTCGAGGTTGCCGACACGGCGCCGGTGGAGCCGGTCGCACCCGCCCCGGTGCAGGCCACGAATGGTGCGATCTTCCAGCTCGCCAGCTACCGGCCGCTGTTCGAGGACCACCGCGCACGCCATGTCGGCGACATCCTGGTGATCAAGATCGAGGAAAAGATCAGCGCCAGCCAGAGCGCCAACAGCAAGATCGACAAGAGCGGCAGCCTGGAGGCCGGCGTCAGCGCCTTGCCGGGCATCCCGGCCAAGGCCTTCGCCCGCGGCACGGCCTCGGCTAGCTCGGACAACAGCTTCGAGGGCAAGGGCAGCACCGACGCGAGCAACGACTTCAAGGGCGTGATCACGGCCACCGTGACCAAGGTGCTGGCCAACGGGCATCTCGTGATCAGCGCCGAGAAGCAGATCGGCGTCAACAGCAATGTCGACGTGCTGCGCTTTTCGGGCCAGGTCGACCCGCGCAGCATCCAGCCCGGCAACAGCGTGTCCAGCACCCAGGTCGCCAACGTGCGCCTGGAGCACCGTGGCCGCGGCCCCCAGGCCGAAGCGCAGGTCATCGGCTGGCTGGCGCGCGTCTTCCTCAGCATCCTGCCGATCTGAAATGAAGCCCCCACGCTCACTTCGTTCGCTGCCCCCCGAGGGGGCGGTCAGCGCCTTCGGGCGGCCGGGCGGCGCTGACGTTCGACCCCCACGCTCACTTCGTTCGCTGCCCCCCGAGGGGGCGGTCAGCGCCTCCGGGCGGCCGGGCGGCGCTGACGTTCGACCCCCACGCCCACTTCGTTCGCTGCCCCCCGAGGGGGCGGTCAGCGCCTTCGGGCGGCCGGGCGG
>CAZWUR010000046.1:0-33616 GCA_964637205.1 uncultured Rubrivivax sp. | reverse complement strand
GTTCGACCCCCACGCTCACTTCGTTCGCTGCCCCCCGAGGGGGCGGTCAGCGCCTTCGGGCGGCCGGGCGGCGCTGACGTTCGACCCCCACGCTCACTTCGTTCGCTGCCCCCCGAGGGGGCGGTCAGCGCCTCCGGGCGGCCGGGCGGCGCTGACGGGCGCAACCGGCTCGACCGCTGGATGCGGGCTCTGGTGGTGCTGGCCTCCCTGACCGCCAGTGCCGCCCTGTGGTGGCCGGCCGGCGCGGCCGCTGCGCGCGTGAAGGAAATCGCCAGCGTGCAGGGTGTGCGCGCCAACCAGCTGGTCGGCTACGGCCTGGTGGTCGGCCTGGACGGCACCGGCGAACAGAACGCGGTCACCGCGCAGAGCCTGTCGGCGCTGCTGCAGTCGCTGGGCGTGACCCTGCCGCCGGGGGTCGTGCCGCAGGGCCGCAATTCGGCCGCGGTGATGGTCACCGCCGAGCTGCCCGCCTTCGCCCAGCCCGGGCAGACGATCGACATCGCGGTCTCGTCGATGGGCAATGCCAAGAGCCTGCGCGGCGGCACCTTGGTGATGACGCCGCTGCGCGGCGCCGACGGCGAGATCTACGCCATCGCCCAGGGCAATCTGATCGTCGGCGGCGCCGGGGCCTCGGCCGGGGGCTCCAAGGTGCAGATCAACCACCTGTCGGCTGGCCGCGTGCCGGGTGGCGCCAGCGTCGAGCGCAGCGTGCAGACCGCGCTCTACGAGGGCGATTCGCTGCAGCTCGATCTGCGCGCCGCCGACTACAGCACCGCCGTGGCCGTGGCGAATGCGATCAACCGGGTCAAGGGCGACGGCACGGCGGTGCCGGTGGACGGCCGCACCGTGCGCGTGAAGATGCCGCCGGCCGGCATCACGCGCGTCAATTTCATGGCCGACATCGAGAACCTGCCGGTGGCGCTCGAGCGCCCCGCGGCGCGTGTGGTGCTGAACCCGCGCACCGGCTCGGTGGTGATGAACGAGTCGGTCTCGATCGGCGCCTGCGCGGTGGCGCATGGCAGCCTGTCGGTGACGATCAGCTCGACACCGGTGGTCAGCCAGCCGAATGCCTTCGGCCAGGGCCAGACGGTGGCCGGCGAGAAGGCCGACATCGCGATCACGCAGCAGGCCGGCGCCCTGGTGCAGATGCCCGCGGGCACCCAGCTGACCGATGTGGTGCGCGCGCTCAACGCACTCGGCGCGACACCGCAGGACCTGCTCGCCATCCTGCAGGCGATGAAGGCCGCCGGCGCGCTGAACGCGGAGCTGGAGGTCATCTGATGGCCGTCAACGGCCTGGCCTCCGACCTGCGCTCGCTGGACGCGATCCGTTCGCGCGCGCAGACCGACCCGCGTGCGGCGGTCAAGGAGGCGGCGCGCCAGTTCGAGGCCCTGTTCATGAACGAGCTGCTCAAGAGCATGCGCGCGACGACGATGGACAGCGGGCTGATGAGCGGCGGCGCCGGCGAGGAGCTCGCCAGCGGCATGCTCGACCAGCAGTTCGCCGGCCAGCTGACGGGCATGCCCGGCGGCCTGTCCGAAGCCCTGCAGCGCCAGCTCGAACGCTCGATGGGCCTGGCGCCGGGGCCGATCCCGATCACGCGCGGGGCCAACCCGGTGCCGGTGCCTCTGGGCCAGCCGGCGGACCGGCCGGCGCGCATCCCGGAGGCCGGCGCCGCGGGTTTCGTGCAGCAGCACACGCGTGCCGCCGAGTCCGCCGAGTCGGCCACCGGCATTCCGGCGGCCTTCATGGTGGCGCAGGCGGCACATGAATCCGGCTGGGGCCGGCGCGAGATCCGGCATGCCGACGGCACGCCCTCGCACAACCTCTTCGGCATCAAGGCCGGTGGCGGCTGGAGCGGGCCGGTGGCCGAGGTCACGACCACCGAGTACATGGGCGGCGTGGCGCGCAAGGTCACGGCCAGGTTCCGCGCCTATGCCAGCTATGCCGAGTCGTTCGCCGACTACGCGCGGCTGATGAAAAACAGCCCGCGCTACGCCGCGGTGACGCAGGCCGATACGCCGCGCGAGTTTGCCCAGGGCCTGCAGAACGCCGGCTACGCCACCGACCCAGCCTACGCCGACAAGCTGACCCGGGTCATCAACACGACGCTGCGTTTGCAGCGCACGACGGGGTAGAACATGGGCGCAACACCGCTGATGTCTCTGGGCATGCGCGCGATGGCCGCCAACTACGCCGCGCTCCAGGTCACCGGGCACAACATCGCCAACGCCAGCGTGGCCGGCTACTCGCGCCAGCGTGTGGAGCTGGCCACGGCGCAGGGGCAGTTCAGCGGTGTCGGCTATTTCGGCAAGGGTTCGGACGCGGTCGCGATCACGCGCAACCACAACGCCTTCCTCACCCGCGAGGCGATGACGAGCCATGGCCTGGCCGCCAAGGATGAAGCCCGGCTGCAGCAGTTGCGCAAGCTGGAAACGGTGTTCCCGACCGGCGAGCAGGGTCTGGGCCACGCGACGCAGCAGTTTCTCAACGCCTTCAGCGACCTGGCCAACCTGCCGGCCGACATGTCCTCGCGGCAGGTGGTGCTGTCGCGCGCGCAGGAGCTGGCGTCAAGGTTCGCTGATGCCGGCGCCCAGGTCGACAACATGCAGCATCTGCTGCGCGAGGACCTGAAGACCACGGTCCGGACCGTCAATCAGCTGACCAGCAACATCGCCGAGCTGAACCAGCAGATCGCCGCCGTGACTGGCATGGGGCAGCCGCCGAACGATCTGCTGGACGCGCGCGACCGCCTGCTGACCGAGTTGTCCGAACAGATCACCGTCAGCACCGTGGTGGCCGACGACGGCAGCGTCGGTGTCTTCGCCGGTGGGGGTCAGCGCCTGGTGCTGGGCAAGCAGGCCTCGCCCCTGGCCGTCGTCAACAGCCTGGGCGACCCGACGCGCGCCGCTGTGGCGGTGATGGACAACGGCCAGCCGATGCGCCTGGACGAACGCGGCCTGGGCGGTGGCCGCATCGCCGGCATGCTGCAGTTCCAGAACCAGGACCTCGTCGACGCCCAGCTTCTGCTCGGCCAGATGGCCGCTGCGGTGGGCGGGGCGGTGAACGCGCAGCAGCGACTCGGCCTGACCCTGCACGACCCCGCCGGCTCGGTGCCGGCGCAGGACATGTTCTCGCTCGGCGCGCCACGCGCCCAGCCGATGGGCACCAACCAACGCGATGCGAACGGCAACTACATCGGCAAGGTCGAATTGACGATCGTCGACCCGGCGCAGTTGCAGGCCAGCGAGTACGAACTGCGCGCCGACCCGGCCAACCCGGGCGCCTTCACCCTCAAGCGCCTGTCCGACGGGGTGATGCGCTCGGTGCACAACGGCGACGAGGTCGACGGCATGCGCATCGAGGTCGGGATCCCGCCGCCGCTGCCCGGCGACAAGTTCCTGCTCCAGCCGGTGACGCGCGCCGCGATCGACATGACGGCCCGGCTGATCGACCCGCGCGACATCGCCGCGGCCTCGCCGCTGACCGCCACCGTCGGAGCCGGCAACACCGGCACCGCCCAGGTCGGTGCGCTGACGATCACCAGCGACGGCGTCAACCCGCAGTTCACGGCGTCGATCACCTTCACCGACGCCAACGGGGCCTACAACTGGGAGCTGCGCGACCGCACGAGCAATGCGCTGATGTCCAGCGGCAACGGCAACTGGACCCCGGGGTCGCCGATCCCGAGCCCGCCGACCGCCGACATCAACGGCTTCGCGCTGAGCCTGCAGGGTGTGCCGGCCGCCGGCGACACGCTGAATGTCGCGCTGACGAGCAAAGTTGCGGCCAGCAACGGCAACGCCCTGGCGCTGACCGCGCTGCGCGACCAGCGCATCGTGGGCCAGTCGCTGCAGCCCGACGGCAGCCGCGCCGGCGGTGCCAGCGCCACCGACGCCTATGCCGCCGCGATGGCCGACATCGGCGTGCGCGTACAGGGCGCCGGCGCGATTGCCGACATCTCCGGCGCGCTGGCCCGGCAGGCCGAGCAGGGCCGATCGTCCGAGGTCGGGGTCAACCTCGACGAGGAGGCCGCGATGCTGATCTCCTACCAGCAGAGCTACCAGGCCGCGGCCAAGGTGCTGCAGATCGCCCAGTCGATCTTCGACACCCTGCTGTCGGCAGCCGGCGCCTGAACCATCCCGTGAACACGAGGACCGAACCATGATCATGCGTGTCTCGACGCAGAATACTTTCGAGCGCGGCCTGTCGACGCTGCAGCGCCGGCAGGGCGAGATGGCCGAACTGCAGGAGCAGATGACCAGCGGCAAGCGCATCAGCCGCGCCAGCGACGACCCGGCCGGCGCCGCACGCGCCGAGCGGGCGCTGGCCACGCGCACGCGCACCGAGGCCGAGCAGCGGGCGCTGGCCGCCAGCCGCAACGTCGTGCTGCAGGCCGAGAGTGCGCTCGGGGACGCCGGCGAACTGCTGCAACAGATACGCGAGCAGGTGCTCTCGGCCGGCAACCCCAGCTATTCCGACCGTGAACGTGCCGACCTCGCGCAGACCCTGCGCGGGCTGCGCGACCAACTGCTGTCGGTGGCCAACCGGGGCGACGGCGCCGGCGGCTACCTGTTCGGCGGCCAGGGCACCAGCGAGCCGCCCTTCGTCGACGCCCCGGGCGGTGTGCGCTTCGCCGGTGACGCCGGTGCGCTGGGCACGGCGAATTCGCAGCCGCTGCCGCTGTCGGTCGACGGCGGGCGCGCCTGGCTGCAGGCGCCCGACCCCGACACCGGCGCCGACGACCTGTCGACCTTCGACTTGCTGGACCGCCTTGCCACCGAGCTGGAGACGCCGGGCCGCGACAACGCCGCCATCAGCGACACCGTGCGCAGCGGCGTGCGCGGTCTGGACGCGGTGATGGACCACCTGGGTTCGGTGCGCTCGGGCCTGGGCGAATCATTGAACCGGGCCGATGCGGTCGAGGTGCGGCTGTCGCAGCAGGCGCTGATGGCCGCGGCCGACCGCTCTGCGGCCGAGGACCTGGACATGGTGCAGGCGGTGTCGGAATTCCAGAGCCAGCAAACCAGCTACGATGCGGCGCTGAAAGTCTATTCGATGGTGCAGCGGCTGTCCCTGTTTGACTACGTCAGCGGCTGATTCACCATGACCTGATGTCCACGCCTGCCATCCTCGGCCAGCTCACGCTCGGCTACAGCCCGATGATCACCCGCGATCGGGCGGTCATCGCGACCCGCGTCACCGTGTTCCCCGAGCGGCGTGACGCCGCACCCGATGCCCAGGCCCTGGTCGACGCGCTGATGGCGGTCTGGCCGGTGCCCGAGGGTGATGCGGGCCTGTCGCTGAACCTGCGCGAACTGCCGGGCGCGGCCGCCTCCGTGGCCGGGCCGGTGGCGCCGAGCCGGGCCACGCCGCTGTCGCTGAACATCGCCTCCGAACCCTGGCTGCGGGCCCTGCTGGCCGTCCAGCCGCCGCGCCATGTGATGCTCGAAGTGCCGGCCTTCATGGTGGCCGACGCGGCCAATGCCGAGGCCTTGCAGGCTCTGCATGCGGCGGGCAGCGCGCTCATCGTCAAGGGCCGGCCGCTGGTTGAACTGCCGCGCGAGCTGCTGCCCTGTTTCCGCCATTCGCTGATCGACACCGGAGAAGAACGCCGCACCGACGGCAGCCAGCCGCCGCCCGGCGTGGTGCGGCGCATCACGCACATCCAGGTCGGCGTGCGCAGCCTGGCCGAGCTTGACGCGGCGTTTGCGCGTGGCGCCGCGGCCGTGCTCGGCTGGCCGCTTGAAGACGAACTGAACTTCAGAACCGGCAAGTCGTCCGGCCCCGACCTGGCGGTGGTGACCGAACTGATCAGGCGCGTCGACCGTGAAGAGCCGGTGGACAAACTCGAAGCGGTGCTGAAGAACGACCCGCAACTGGCCTTCCGCCTGATCCGCTACCTGAACTCGGCGGCCTTCGGCCTGTCGGTCGAGATCTCCTCGTTCCGGCATGCGCTGATGATGCTGGGCTACCGCAAGCTCAAGCGCTGGCTGGCCCTGCTGCTGGCCTCGTCGAGCAAGGATCCGCAGATGAAACCGGCGATGTTCGCCGCCGTCCGGCGCGGCCTGCTGATGGAGGAACTGGTGCGCCACACCGGCGACGACGAGACGCGCGGCGAGATGTTCATCTGCGGCGTGTTCTCCCTGCTCGACCGCATGCTCGGCCAGCCCTTCGCCGAGCTGTTCGAGAGCGTGACGGTGCCCGACCGCGTGCAGCAGGCCCTGGTCCACGGCAGCGGGCCCTTCCACGCCTACCTGACCCTGGTGAAGGCGATGGAGCAGGGTGTGCGCAGCGACATTCGCGAGGCCGCCGATGCCAGCTTCCTGGGCACGGCCGAGGTGAATGCCGCGCTGCTGCGTGCACTGGCGTCGGCCCAGGAGATCGACTGAACATCGCGCCGCAGGCCGAAGTTGGCGTGGCGCTGTCGCCAGGCGCCCTGGGCCTGCTGCGTCTGCTCTGGGGCGCGCCCTATCCGGCCTGGCTGCAGGACGCTGCCGGGCGCATCGTCGACGTCAACCCGCCCTTCGTGCACTTCTGCGGCTTCGGCCGCGAGGCGCTGCGCGGCCGAGACCTGATCTCGCTGATGCCGGCCGAGGACCAGGCCGCCGAGCGCGAAAGCCGCGCCGCCTGGCCGACGCCGGGCGACGGTGGCGCGCAGTCGCTGGGCGACCGCCGCCTGCGCGATGCGGCCGGACTGCTGCGCTGGTTCCGCCAGACCCTGATGCCGCTGGGCGAACATGGCCTGGCGGTGGCGGTGCTGCAGGACACGACGGCCGAACATGTCGCGCGGGCCCGCGCCGACCGCTCGATCCACGAGCTGGCGCAGTGGTTCGACCTCTCGCCGGCCGGCATGCTGGTGTTCGACGACAGCGGGCTGATCGTGCGCTCCAACCAGGCTTTCGAGCGCCTGGCGGGCCAGGTGCCGGTGATGCTGTCCGACGCGCCGCCGGCGCTGCAGTCGCTGCTCGCCTGGGATGGCCGCTCGCCCGATCCCGGCCTGCTGCCGGGTGCGCGGCCGCTGGAGTGCCAGGCGCTGCTGGACACGCCCGAGGGCCGGCGCCGACTGTCGGCCCGGATCAGCGCCTTTGCCACCGGGCAGGGGCAGCTGCGCTACATGGCCGTGGTCCAGGACCTGAGCGCCGAAGAGGAGCGCGATCTGGCCCAGCTCGAAATCGGCGCGCTGATGGACACGGCGGGCATCTTCGTCGCCACCTACGACCCGGCGCGCGGCTGGCTGCGCTCGGCCGCCGTGGCCCGCGGGGGCGAAGCCGCGCCGGCGAGTTCGGCACTGCAGGGCATCGCGCGCGACATCGTCGAGCCGGCCTCGCTGGCGGAATACGAAAAACTGCAGGCCGCCCTGCGCGGCGGCCGGCGCGAAGAGGTGCGCTACGCGGTGCGCCACCCCGCGCTCGGCCAGCGCTGGCTGCTCACGCGGGTGGAGCCGGGCGCCTTGGCCGGCGGCCGGCGCGCGACCTCGGTGGTCACGATCGACGTCACCGACCGTGAACGTGCGCAGCGCCGCAACGAGCAGCTGCTGCGCGAGCTGAGCATGATCCTCGAGGGCTCGACCGCCGGCATCGCCTATCTGCGCGGCGATGTGCTGCAGCGCTGCAACCGCCGCTTCGAGCGCATGCTGGACCTGCCCGAGGGCGGCGGGCCGGGGGCCACGCTGCCCTCGCTGCTGGCCCTGTCGACCCAGGGTGCCGCGCTGGCGCGCAGCGCGCTGAGCAGCATCGCCGCCGGGCGCGACTACGACGCCGAACTGCGCGTGGCCGGGGGGCGCTGGGTCGCGCTGTCGCTGCGCGCTTCGCCGTCCGCTGACGGTGCCAGCGAGTCGGTGGCCGTGCTCGCCGACATCACCGGCTTGAAGGCGCAGCAGGCCGAGCTCGAGTCGATGGCGCGTGAACGCGAGCTGATGTTCACGCATTCGGCGGTCGGCATCGCCTGGCAGCGCGGCGCGCGCATCGAGCGTGCCAACCCCGCGCTGGCCGATCTGACCGGCTGGTCGGTGCCCGAGCTGACCACGCTGGACGGCGCCGAGTTGTACGCCGACGCGCGTGAATGTGTGGACTTCGAGCGCGCGCTGGCCGAGGGCCTGGCGCGCGAAGGGGTCTTCGTCGGCGAACGCCGGCTGCGCCGGCGCGACGGCGCTCTGATCTGGGTCCAGATCGCGGCCCGGCCGGTGGCCCCGGAGGACCCGTCGACCGGTGTCGTCTGCTCCTTCGTCGACGTCGACGAGCGGCACCGTGCGCGCGAGTCGCTGCAGCGCCAGGCCGAACACACCCGGGCGCTGCTCGATTCAGCCCTGGTCGGCATCGTCAGCGTGGTCGACGGCAGCATCGGCTGGATGAACCGCCCGGCGCGGCGCATGTTCGGCGGCGAACTCGCGGACTTCGTGGGCGAGCCGATCCATGTCGTGGCCACGCCCGAGGCCGGCCATCCGCTGCGCCGCGGCGACTGGGCCGAGCGCCTGGCCGACGGTCAGTCCGAGACCTTCGAGTGCCGCCTGCGTGGCCGCGACGGGCGCGATTTCTGGGTCGTCGGCAACGTCGTGCGCACCGCGCTGGACGGCGCCGGCGCGCAGCTGACCTTCGCCCTGCTCGACATCGAACGCCGGCGCCAGGCCGAGATCAGCATCGCACGCGCGCAGGCTTCGTTGCAGCGCGTGATCGAAACCGCGCCGCTCGCGATCGCCCTGCTCGACGGCGCCACGCGCGACGTGCTGCAGGCCAATCCGGCGGCCACCGAATTCCTCGCGGCACCGCCGGATGCGCTGACCGATGCCCTCGACGAGGCGCCGCAACGGCGCGAGCTGCGCGACGCCGAACAGCGCCTGTGGGACACGCGCACGGTGCCGCTCACCGCGGCCGACGGCGGCCCGGCGCAGCTGCTGCTGGTGGCCAGCGACGTCACCGAGCAGCGCGCCGCCGAGCAAGCCAGGCTGCAGGCGGCGATCGCGCAGCGCGAGGTCCTGGTGCGCGAGGTCCACCACCGCATCAAGAACAATCTGCAGGGCGTCGCGGGCCTGCTGCAGCAGTACGCGGCACGCCATGGCGAGGTTGCGGCGGTGCTCGGCGACGCCGTCGGTCAGGTGCAGGCGATCGCCCAGGTCTACGGCCTGCAGGTCGGCGCCAGCGGGCCGCTGCGCCTGGCGCGGGTGGTCGAGGCGATCGCGGCGTCGGCGCAGCGCACCTTCGGCCGCGAGATCGAATTTGCCGCCGGGCCGGGTGCCACGGGCTTCGAGCTCCCCGAGGCCGAGTCGATCCCGATCGCGCTGGCGGTCAACGAACTGCTGACGAATGCCGTCAAGCATGGTCGCGGCAGCGTGCACTGCCGGCTCGAGGCCGACGGCGAGAATGCCCTGCTGACCCTGCGCCATGCCGGCCGACTGGCGCCGGACTTCGACCTGGCGCGCTACCCGGGTGGCGTGTCCGGCCTCGGCCTGGTGCGGGCCCTGCTGCCGCGCCGCAGCTCGCAGCTGGCGCTGGACAACGACGGCGACGAGGTGCGCACGAGCGTGCACCTGCGCCCGCCCAGCGTGCGCCGTGACGGCTCGGCGACAATGGCGGCGCAGCAGGGCAAGCCCATATGAGCCAGAGCATCGAATCCAGCGCCGCCGTCGGCAAGGGCCGGATCCTCGTCGTCGACGATGACCGCCTGGTGCTGGCCACCGTCAGCCACGGGCTGGCGCAGGCCGGCTACGAGGTCATCGATGCCGACAACGGCGACGAAGCCATCCTGCTCGCCCGCGAGCACCGGCCCGAGCTCGCCCTGCTCGACATCCGCATGGAGGGCAAGACCGGCTTCGACGTCGCCGAGTACCTGCGCGACGTGGCCGGCGTGCCCTTCATGTTCCTGTCGGCCTTCGCCGACGAGCCGACGCGGGCCAAGGTCGAGGCCCTGGGGGCCAAGGCCTACCTGGTCAAGCCCCTGGACATCGGCCAGATCGTGCCCACCGTCGACCGCGTGATGGCCGCATTGCGCGGCAGCATGGCCGGCGCCGCACCGGCGCCACCGGTGCAGGCGGCGCCCGTCGCGGCGCCGGTGATGGCGCCGGACCTGCTGGCCCTGGGCATCGGGATCCTGATGCATCGGCACACGCTGAGCCGCGCGCGCGCGGTCGCGAAGCTGCAGGCCCTGGCGCAGGAAAAAGGCCTGTCGCCGGCACAGCAGGCACAGCGCCTGGTCGACGCGGTCGAGATCCTGGCCGACAGCGACGGTTAGCGAGCGCCGGGCCGGGTTTCAGTCGCGCAGCCTGAAGTAGAAGGCCGCGCCGCGGCCGGGTTCACCGTCGGCCCAGATCTCGCCGCCGTGGCGCTGCACGATGCGGCGCACCGAGGCCAGGCCGACCCCGGTGCCCGGGAAGTCATTGGCGCTGTGCAGGCGCTGGAACAGGCCGAACAGGCGCTCGGCCGAACGCATGTCGAAACCGGCACCGTTGTCGCGCACGACGTAGGCGGCGCGTCCGTCGACGCTCTCGCGCCCGAAGACGATATGCGCCTGGCCCCGTTTGGCGGTGTATTTCCAGGCGTTGCCGAGCAGGTTTTCCAGCACCAGGCGCAGCAGGGTCGGGTCGCCGCTGGTCTGCAGCTCGGGGTCGATCTGGATTACCGCCTCGCGCTCCGGGGCCGCCCGGCGCAGATCATCGATCACGTAGCCGGCCAGCTGCGACAGGTTGACCGGCTGGCGCGTCAGCGGCTGTGACGACAGCCGTGCCAGCGTCAGCATCGCGTCGATCATCAGGTTCATGCGCGCCGCGGCGCCGAGCACGCGGTCCAGGTGATCCACCGCGACCCGGTCGAGCGTGGCGCTGTAGTCCTCCTTGAGGATGCGGGCGAAACCCTCGACGACGCGGATCGGCGCCCGCAGGTCGTGCGATATGGTGTAGCTCAGCGAGGCGGTTTCGTCGCCCGCACCGTCGCCCGAACGCCAGAGCAGGAGCATCGCCGGCGCACCGGACGGCGCCTCGCCGCGCAGATGGCGCAAACGCCAGCCCTCACCCTCGGCGTCGCCCGGCGCGGCCAGCGTGGCGTGCAGGGCCGCCGGCAACTGCACCTGCAGGTCGCGGGCGGCGATCAGCGGCGCATCGCCGAGGCGGCGCAGCGCCTCGGGGCTGGCCTGGAGCCGCTGCCAGGGTTCGTCGTCGCCGCGCCGCTGCAGCAGCATCAGCACGTCCGGCCAGGCCTCGGCCAATGCCTGCAGGGCCTGTGCATGATGGCCCTGGGGCGCGCCGTCGGCCCGCGCCGGCCGCACCAGACCGAGCAGGCCAGCAAAGCCGCCGTCGTCCCGGTACCAGGGCAGGGCGCTCAGTTCCTCGGCCGGGCCACCGTCGCGGCGCAGCAGCATGCAGGGGCCGAAGGGTGCTTCGCGGCCGAGCTGGGTTTCGATCTGCGGGCTGCGATCGCCGCCATCGTAGACCTCGTCGAAGCGGCGCCCGTCGTCCAGCCGCGGCGGCTGCCCCTGCACCTGCCAGACCCTGCCCCCGCTGAGTTCACCGAGCAGCCGCGTGGCCTGGCGCGCCAGGTGCAGCCGCTGGCGCATGCCATGTCGCCCGAGCAGCCAGCCGGCCCCGGCTGCGGCCGCCGTGCACAGAACCAGGGCCAGGCCGCCGAACAGCCACGGGCCCGCGTCGCCAGCGCAACCGCCGAGCGCAGACGCAGCCCCTACCGTGCCGCATGCTCGCAACGGCCAGCGCGATTCCCGCATCGTGGCATTGTACGAAGGCGACGGCGGCGCACCGTCGCTGCGATTCAAGTCTGTCGTCGAAGCGCCGAAAGCCCGGGGACCAGCTGAACGTTGTCGCGAGCCGGTCCGGGCTCGCCCGGGCATCCCGCGTCCGCCTTCGGTGCCACACTCGCCATGCCGATGTTCGACAAGCCACATCCACCTCACGACCCAGCGCAGGATCCGGCAGCACAGGGCGGCGCGCCCGTGGTCGACCCGGCCGCCATCGAGCGGCTGCAACAGCTCGATCCGACCGGCGAGCGCGGCTTCCTGGTTCAGGTTCTGCGGACCTATGAAGCTTCGCTGCGGCGCTACGTCGAGGCGATGGTGGGCGCACGCGCGGCGACCCAGGTGATGCCCGTGGGCGAGACGGCGCACACCCTGAAGTCGTCCTCGGCGGCGGTCGGGGCGATGCTGCTCTCGGCACATTGTGCCGAGGTCGAGCGTCTGGCACGCGCCGGTGACGCCGCGGCGCTCGGCGAGCCGTTGACACGACTGCTCGACGAGGCCGCACGCGTGCGTGTAGCCGTTCGGGCTATGCTTCCTGCCTGACACCGTCCTGCCCCCGCTGCATGCCGCCACCGCCCTTTGCCGACGACAAGCTGACCGCCCAGCCGCGCGTGTTGCTGGTCGACGACGACGAGGTCAACCTGCTGTTGACCTCGCTGGCACTGCGCGAGCGCGGCATGCACATCACCGAGGCCTGCAGCGGCGAGCGCGCGCTGGCCCTGGTCAGCCAGTGGATCCCCGACATCATCGTGCTCGACGCGCAGATGCCGGGGCTGGACGGCTTCGACACCTGCCGCCGGCTGCGCGCCCTGCCCGGCTTCGAGCAGGTACCGGTGCTGATGTTGACCGGGCTCGACGACGATGCGTCGATCGCACGCGCCTTCCAGGCCGGTGCCACCGACTTCTTCGTCAAGGCCACGCAATGGAGCCTGCTCGCCGAGCGTCTGAACTTCCTGCTGCGCAATTCGCGCACCCGTATCGAGCTCGAGCGCAGCAAGGCGCGCCTGGCGCGTGCGCAGGACCTGGCCCGCATGGGCAGCTTCGACTGGCGCCTGGGCGAGCTCGGCCTGTGGATGCAGCCCGAGGCCCTGCGCGTCTTCGGCATGCCGCCGGCAGACCGTGTGGGCCTGCGCCGCCTGCTGCGCATGGTGCGCGCCGGCGATCGCCCATCCTTCCTGCGCGTGCTGCGCGAGCAACTCGGCAGCAACTCGGTGATCGCGCTGGACATCACGATCGAGCAGTTCGATGGCCACGAGCGCGTGATCCATGTCGAGGCCGAACCCGAGTTCAACGAACATGGCCTGTGCGTCGGCTACAGCGGCATCGTCCAGGACGTGACCGACCGCGTCGCCGCCGAGGACCGTATCCGTCACCTGGCCAACTTCGACACCCTGACCGGCCTGCCGAACCGCCACCAGCTCATCTATCGTGCCGAGCGCGCGCTGGAACAGGCGCGCCGGATGCAGCACCAGTTTGCGCTGCTGCTCATCGACCTGGACCGCTTCAAGGTCGTCAACGACACGCTCGGGCATGGCTCGGGCGACGAACTGCTGCGCCAGGTCGCGCAGCGTCTGCGCGGCTGCGTGCGCCACACCGACCAGGTGCTCGACGGTGCACTCGAATCGGTCGGCGCCCGCTCGCACCGCGCCCTTGAGGCGGTGGGGCGGCTGGGTGGCGACGAATTTGTCGCCCTGCTGCCCGAGATCGGCGACGAACACGACGCCGAGCGGGTCGCCCAGCGCGTGCTCGAGGTGATGCGCGAGTCGGTGGTGGTCGGCGGCCAGGAATGTTTCGTCACCGCCAGCGTCGGCATCGCGATCTATCCGCGCGACGGCGAATCGGTGGCCGACCTGCTGATCAACGCCGACGTGGCGATGTATTCCGTCAAGGGCGAAGGGCGCAACGGCGCGGCCGTCTACAGCCCGGCCCTGGCCAGCCCGGCGCGCGACAAGCTCGAGAAGGAAGCCGCGCTGCACAAGGCGATCGAGCGCGAGGAGCTCGAACTGCACTACCAGCCGCAGGTCGACGTCCGGCTGGGCCGGGTGATCGGCACCGAGGCCCTGATGCGCTGGCGCCACGAAGGCCGCCTGGTGCCGCCGGGCGAGTTCATCCCGCTGGCCGAGGACACCAACCTGATCGTGCCGATGTCGGAGTGGCTGATCCGTGAAGCCGCCGCGCAGGCGCGCCGCTGGCAGGACCGGCTCGGTCTGGACCGGCCGATCTCGATCAACCTGCCGGCGCGCATGTTCCTGCGCAGCGACCTCGTCGAGCAGATCCACGACGCGGTCACCCTGCACGGTGTGCCGCATGGTTCGCTGCGCCTTGAGATCACAGAACACTCGCTGATGCAGGACATCCAGGGCGTGATCCCGACCCTGCACCGGCTCAACGAGATCGGCGTCGAGATCTCGATCGACGATTTCGGCACCGGCTATTCGTCGCTGGCCTACCTGACCACCCTGCCGATCGCCGAACTGAAGATCGACCGCACCTTTGTGCGCGACCTGGGCATCACCGCGCAGAGTGCGGCCATCGTGCAACTCGTGGTGGCCCTGGGCAAGACCCTGGGCATGCGTGTGGTGGCCGAGGGCGTCGAGCACCTGCGCCAGCAGGAGTCCCTGCTGCGCCTGGGTTGCCCGGTGATGCAGGGTTTCCTGTACTGCCGCCCGGAGCCCGCCGAGGCGATCGAAGAGCGCTTCCGGCGCGGTGAGCTGACCGCGGCCCAGACCTTGCCGGACGGCCCGCAAGCAACACAGGCCCTGTTGTCCGCGGGCCAGGGATGAAGCCGTCTTGACGCCGGCGGAGCTGGCCAAGGGTGCGCTGCGGCGCCTGGCCCAGGCGCGCCAGGAGCCGACGCCGGAAAACTACGCCCGTGCCTGGGCCGAAGAGGCCGGCCAGCCGCCACCGGCGGATCCGCGCCAGGCCGGCAGCCTGTGGGCCGGTCTCATCGAGCGCGTGGTGCGTGGGCTGGAGCGCAGCGCCCGCCAATGGACGCCGGCGCGCAAGAAGGAGAGCCTGCAGCGTGTGCTCCAGGGCAGTGCGCGCGATGCGCAGCGCCTGCAGCAGCGGCTGCAGGCGCTGCTGCAGGCCTGGGAGACCGATGCACCCGACGCGCCGGTCGGCCAGGCGACCGACGGCCCGGCATCGGCGGCTGCGGCAGGCCCTCCGGCGGCGGCCAAGGCTGCGGCCGTGGATGGCGACGACTGGCCGCGTGTGACGCGGGCGCTGCAGCACACGCTGCAGGCGGCCCTGCCGGCGCACGAGGCGCGCGCACAGGAACTCGCCGACGAACTGGCCGTGCTCGCCGATCGCCTCGCCGCCGAGGGTGCAGGCCCGGCGCTCGTGTCGGCAGTCGAAGACGCCTGCACACGCGCACAGCGCCTGCTCGGCCACCGGCACCGGCTGTTCGACGATGTCGGCCAGCTGTGCACGGCACTGACCGAGGGGCTGGGGGCCCTGTCGGAGGACGAGAGCTGGGCCCGGGGCCAGAGCGAGGCCTTGCGCGCCCAGCTGGTCGACGGCGTCAGCGCCCGCGGCGTGCGTGCGGCGACACAAATGCTGGGCGAGACCCTCGCGCAGCAGCGCCGTGTGCGCGACGAACGCAGGGCGGCCAACCGCGCCCTGAAGGACCTGATCCAGCGTCTGCTCGGCGAACTCGGCACGCTCGACGAACACACCGGGCGCTTCGGCGAAAGTGTCGGCCGCCATGCCGAGGCGATCGCGCGCGCCGACACCCTGGAGGGCCTGGCCGGCATCGTCCGGGAACTCGTCGACGAAAGCCGCGCGGTGAGCACCCTGGTTCAAGGTACGCACCGGCGCATGCAGCAGGACCACGCCCGCGCCAGCGAGCTGGAGGGTCAGGTGCGCGTGCTGGAGGCCGAGTTGCGGCGCCTCGCCGACGAGGTGGCGACCGACGCGCTGACGGCGGTGGCGAATCGTCGCGGTCTGCAGCAGGCCTTCGTGACCGAGGTCGACCGCGCCAGCCGCGCCGAGGGCGACGCCGCCCGACTGGCGGTGGGGCTGATCGACATCGACAACTTCAAGAAGCTCAATGACACGCTCGGTCATGCCGCCGGCGACGTCGCGTTGAAGACGCTGGCCGCGGCCGTCAAGGAACGGCTGCGGCCGGTCGACACGGTGGCCCGCTTCGGCGGCGAGGAGTTCGTCGTGCTGCTGCCGGGTTCACCGGCTGCCGAGGCCCAGCAGGCGCTCACCAGGCTGCAGCGCGATCTCACGGCGAGCCTGTTCATGCACGAGAACCGCGAGGTCTTCGTCACCTTCTCCGCCGGTGTCACGGCCTGGCGCGTCGGCGAGGCCCTGGAGACGGCGCTGGAGCGCGCCGACGAAGCACTCTACGAAGCCAAGCGTACCGGCAAGAACCGGACCTGCCTGGCCTGACATTCGCTTACGTCTGGGGACTGAAGCCCTGGCCCCTGGCGTCGATATTGTGGTTTGAACCCCCAACCCTGATTGCCGCATGGCGCTCGTTCGCAAGACCCTCAGGCCGATCGGTCAGGCCGCCCATCTGTTCTTCCGCAGCCAGATCAAGCTGAGCCTGCGCGGCGGTCTGCGCCTGGCCTTCGTCGAAAAGCATGGGTCGCAGGCCGCGACGCCCGAGGCGCAGGCCGCGGCGGCGCGGCGCGCCGAACTGTCGGCGATGCTCGGCGAGCTGGCGCAGTGCCTCGATGCCGACCCCGACATCCGGCCCGAGCTTCGGCACCTTGCCTATCTGGAGACCATCCTGCTGCAGCAGGGCCTGCTGGCGCTGGACGCCGTGCCGCTGGACGTGCTGCGCAAGGCGCTGGAGCAGTTCGAGGGCCTGGTTTGCAACTGGACGCCGCGCGGCCTGGCGACCCTGCGCTCGAAGATGGCCGTGGCGGTGAGCGAACGCGGCCTGAACGGCGCCGAGGGCGCTGAGGGCGCTGCGGCCGTCGAGGCGACGCCGCTGCCGCCTACGGCCGCCTGAGCGCGCGGCGGGCGGCGGCGTAGAGCAGGGCGCCGACGAGCAGGCCCAGCGCATCGGCCAGCAGGTCGGCCGGGTCGCCCCGGCGCGGCGGCAGCAGGGACTGCAGGACTTCCAGCGCGGCACCCCAGAGCAGCAGGCTCAGCAGCAGTGCGGCCGCCGGGCCCGGACCTTCGCGGCGCCGGGCCAGCAGGCCGGCCAAGGCCGGGCCGGCAAAGGCCAGGACATGGTTGAGCTTGTCCCAGCCGGTATCAAAGACCGACGGCGGTCGTGGCATCAGCATCAGCACGCTGACGGCGGCGCACTGGAGCCAGAACAGGGCCGACCAGATGCGGCGCGGCCAGGGCAGGGAAAGTTGCATGCCCCGATTCTGACCGCGAGCGCTCGGGCGGCGGCCGTGCCGCGGCGTCCCAGCCGTCGACGGCGAAGCCGGCGTCCAGCGGCCGCCAGCCGCTGCCCAGACAGCCCGCCCGGCGTGCGCGCGTGAGCAGGGCATCGGCAGCGTCGTCGCTCAGGCGCAGCGCCAGTCTTTGCCAGCGACGCTGCAGCAGCGGATCGGCCCACAGGTCTTCGAGCGCCCGTGCCGACTCGATCGTGCCGCGCCGGTCCAGGTCGGCCGGTCGGCGGGCGAGCAGGGTCAGGGCGAAGATGCGCAGCGCCAGGCGCGTGTCCTCGTCGGCGGGCAGCGCCGCCAGGCGGTTCAGCTGATCGACGCGGTCTGAGTGGCGCAGCGCCAGCGTCATCGCCACCTGCAGGCCCTGCACCGGGCTCAGCACACGCAGCCGGTTCGGCGGCAGCACGAGCAGGGGCAGGGTGGCCGCCTCGGCCGGCGTCGGTGCCTGCACGAAGCTGCGCAGCAGGGCCAGCCGGCGCCAGGCCGCGGCGTCCAGCGCAGCTTCGTGGCTGTCCGCGCCACGCTCGGCCAGGGCCGCCGCCATGGCCCAGGCATCCTGCCAGCGCCCGGCAGCCAGCGCCGCCGCGCCGGGCCCGAGCGTGACCAGATGGCCGGCCGCAAAAGCGGCGTCCTCGCGCAGGGCCACGACCTGCCCGGCTCGCGGCCCCAGCGGCTCACGCGCCACCGGGCAGACCGTGGTGTGAATGCGGGCCAGGAATCTCGGCGTGACCAGCAGCGGCTCGACCCGGCGGCCGGCACGGCGCGCCTGGCCCTGCAGACGCCACCAGCGCTGCAGGACCGGCGCGGATTCGAACAGACGGGCTTGTGCGGTGGCCATGGTGCTTCTCCTGCTGACACCGGGCGATTCCCGGTGACGGCAGTCTGGCCGCTTACTGGCTCATGGCGTGAGCTACCTGGGCGAAGGCAGCCGGTACGCCATCTGGGCCAGCGCGACGCCGCCCAGCGCCACGCCGGCACCGACCAGCTTGAGGGTGCCGAAGCGCTCGCCGGTGGCCCACCAGGCCACGGCGCCGGCGACCAGGGGCATCAGGTAGAGCAGGGGCGCGCTGCGTGCCACGCCGAGTGAGCCGTTGACCCAGCCCCAGACCAGCCAGCCGCCGAAGGCCGAGACCAGGGTCGCCCACAGCAGCAGCAGCCAGGGCCAGACGCCGAGCGCGGCCCAGGGCGTGGTCAGCGCCGCCGGCACGCCCATCAGCACCACCAGGGGGCTGCCCGCCAGGGTGGCATAGGCCATCACCGCGACGCCGCCGTGGCGCTGGATCAGCGGCTTGCTCATCACCGTGTAGTAGGAGAACAGCGAGGCGGCGAAGAGCAGCACCAGGTCGCCGCCGCTGGCCACCCACTGACCACCGAGCAATTTGTCGGACAGAAAGACCGCCACGCCGCTGCAGGCGATGACGACCCCCGCGACCTGGCCATGGCGCAGGCGCTCGATGCCGCTCAGGTGCAGGATGAGCAGGGTGAACAGCGGCCCGCAGGCCATGATCAGGGCGCTGGAAAACGCGGTGGACCAGTGAATGCCCCAGGTCACCAGGCTCACGTGCAGGGTGTGCGCGAGCAGGCCCAGCACCACCAGCCGGCGAACGTCCTCGCGCGGCAGTCGCCGCCAGCGCCGGCCGCTGGCCTGCCACAGCAGCGCCGCTGCGCACAGCGGCATCATCAGGTAGCGCGCGAACAGGAAGGCCTGCGGTGACAGGTGCACGAAGAGTGCCTTCTGCACCGCGAAGTTGGCACCCCAGACGAAGACCACGGCCAGGCCGGCCGCCAGGGCCAGACCTTGGCTGCCAGGCGGGTCGTCATTGCGCATCGCGTCGTTCCGCAAAGGCGAAGGCCCGGCAATGCCGGGCCTTCGAGGGGGGTGTTGGTGCCGGTGAGAAGAGTCGAACTCCCGACCTTCGCATTACGAATGCGCTGCTCTACCAACTGAGCTACACCGGCGAAAGCCCGCCAGTATACCGTGTCATTCGGCGTGGTATCCCGTGACGCGCTCGACCTCGTGGCGTGATCCGAGCATCACGCTGACCCGCTCGTGCAGCTTGCCGGGCACCACGTCGAGGATGCGCTCGCGGCCGTTGGTGGCCCGCCCGCCGGCCTGTTCGACGATGAAGGCCATCGGATTGGCCTCGTACATCAGCCGCAGCTTGCCCGGCTTTTCCGGCTCGCGCTGGTCCCAGGGGTAGAGGAAGACGCCGCCGCGGGTGAGGATGCGGTGCACGTCGGCGACCATGCTCGCCACCCAGCGCATGTTGAAGTCCTTGCCGCGCGGGCCTTCCCTGCCCTGCAGGCATTCGTCGATGTAGCGGCGCACCGGTGCCGCCCAGTGGCGCATGTTCGACATGTTGATGGCAAATTCCCGGGTGTCCTCGGGGATGGTCACGCCTTCTTCGGTGAGCAGCCAGGAGCCGGTCTCGCGGTCGAGCGTGAACATCGTGACGCCGTTGCCCACGGTCAGCACCAGGGTCGTCTGCGGCCCGTAGACGCAGTAGCCGGCCGCCGCCTGGTGCCTGCCGGGCTGCAGGAAGTCTTCCTCGCTGACGCCACGGTTGTGGCCCTGCTTGCGCAGCACGCTGAAGATCGTGCCGATCGAGACGTTGACGTCGATATTGCTGCTGCCGTCCAGCGGGTCGAACAGCAGCAGGTATTCGCCCTGCGGGTAGCGGTTGGGCACGACGTGGATCGAATCCATCTCCTCGCTGGCCATCGCCGCGAGGTGGCCGCCCCATTCGTTGGCCTCGATCAGCACCTCGTTGCTGATCACGTCGAGCTTCTTCTGCACCTCGCCCTGCACGTTTTCGCTGCCGGCGCTGCCGAGCACGTCGCCCAGCGCACCCTTGTTGACCGAGATCGCGATGCGCTTGCAGGCGCGCGCGACGACTTCGATCAGCAGGCGCAGCTGGCCGGGGATGCGGCCGTGCTCGCGCTGCTGCTCGACGAGGAACTGGGTCAGGCTGATCCTGCGGGGCATCAGGATTCCTCCAGGGCACGGGTGACGATCTCGCGCACGTCGGGGCTCAGGTCGGCCTTGGCCGCGACACGTGCGATGGCTTCGCGGGCGGCGCCACGCCAGGGTTCGGCGAGCACGCTCCAGCGGTCCATCGCGCGGGCCAGGCGGGCCGCGATCTGCGGGTTCATGGCATCCAGGGCCAGCAGCTGCTCGGCCCAGAAGACATAGCCCGAGGCGTCGGCGCGGTGGAAGGCGGCCGGGTTGCCCATGCACAGCGCGAAGACCAGGCTGCGCGCGCGGTTCGGGTTCTTCAGCGAGAAGTCCGGGTGCTTGAGCAGGGCGCGGGCCTGAACCAGCGCATGGCTGCCGCTGCCGTCGGCCGCTTCCGGGGCCAGGGCCTGGATGGCGAACCATTTGTCGAGCACCAGCGCATTGCCGCGTGCCAAGGCGTGGAAATGCGCCAGCGCCTGCGATGCCAGCGGCGATCGCGCGGTCACCAGTGCCCACAGGGCAGCGTAGCGGTCGGTCATGTGGGTGGCGTCCTTGACGCGCCGGTAGGCGCGGCCCGGCCACACCGGATCGGCATCGGCCACGGCCTGGCGCACGAGCATTGCCAGCGCCAGGTTGGCCAGCGCCCGACGGCCGGCCTGCGCGGGCACCGGACGGTAGCCCTCGCGCACCTGGTTCGCCTCCCAGGCGCCGACCCAGTCCGGCTGCAGGGCGCTGGCGAGCTGTGCCAGCATGCCTTCGCGCACGACATGAATGCGCTGCGGGTCCACCGGAGCGAGCTGTTCGGCCACATAGGCTTCGTCGGGCAGGGTCAGGGCCAGGGCCTTGAAGGCCGGGTCCAGGCCCGGGTCGACGAGCAAGGCGCGCATGGCGTCGACGTAGGCCGTGTCAAGCCGCGGCGTGTCGCTGCCGGGCAGGGCGGCCAGCATGCGGCGCAGCGCCAGCCGTTGCCCGGCCTCCCAACGGTTGAAGGGGTCGCTGTCGTGGCGCAGCAGCAGCAGCAGGCCGGTGTCGTCGAGTCCGTCGTCCAGGATCACCGGGGCCGAGAACCCGCGCAGCAGCGAGGGCACGGGCTCGGCGTCCAGGCCCTCGAAAACGAAGTCCTGTTCGGCCTCGGCCAGCACCAGCAGACGCGTCGCCAGCTCGCGGCCATCGGCAGCCAGCAGGCCCGCCTGTACCGGAATGAGCTGAGCCTGCTTGTGCGCCTGGCCCGGCGAAGGCGGGTTGGACTGGCGCAGCGTCAAGGTGTAGCGGCCGGCCTCGGCGTCCCAGCGGCCGCGGGCCTGCAGACGTGGCGTGCCGGCCTGTGCATACCAGCGCTTGAAGACGTCCAGGTGGCGGGCCAGCGCGCTGTCCGGGTTGGCGTCGGCGACCGCCTGTGCAAAATCGTCGCAGGTCACGGCCTGGCCGTCGTGGCGCTGGAAGTACAGGGTCATGCCACGCGCGAAACCTTCGCGGCCGACCAGGGTGTGCATCATGCGCACCAGTTCGGCGCCCTTTTCGTAGACCGTGGCGGTGTAGAAGTTGTCGATCGCCGCGTAGGCGTCGGGGCGCACCGGATGCGCCATCGCGCCGGCGTCCTCGGCGAACTGGCTGCGGCGCAGGGCCGACACGGCCTCGATGCGCAGCACGGCACGCGCGCTGGGCTCGCCCGCCATGTCCATGCTGAATTCCTGGTCGCGGAAGACCGTCAGGCCCTCCTTCAGCGAGAGCTGGAACCAGTCGCGGCAGGTGACGCGGTTGCCGGTCCAGTTGTGAAAGTACTCGTGGCCGATCACGCTCTCGATGCCGGCGAAATCATCGTCGGTCGCCGTCGAGGCGTCGGCCAGCACGTACTTGGTGTTGAAGATGTTGAGGCCTTTGTTCTCCATCGCGCCCATGTTGAAGTCGTCGACGGCGACGACCATGAAGCGCTCGAGGTCCAGCGGCAGGCCGAAACGCGCTTCGTCCCAGGCCACCGAGGCCATCAGCGACGCCATCGCGTGTTCGGTGCGGCCGAGGTCACCGCGCTTGACGAAGATCTGCAGCAGGTGCTCGCGGCCGTTGCGCGCGACGATGCGCTGGTCACGCGCGACGAGGTCGGCCGCGACCAGGGCGAACAGATAGCTGGGCTTGGGGAAGGGGTCGTGCCAGACGGCGAAATGGCGGCCGCCGTCGAGTTGGCCCTGCTCGACCAGATTGCCGTTGCTCAGCAGCACCGGATATTGCCGACGGTCGCCGCGCAGCGTGACGCGATACACCGCCATCACGTCGGGCCGGTCGACGAAAAAGGTGATGCGGCGGAAACCTTCGGCTTCGCATTGCGTGAACAGGCCGCTGCCGCTCTGGTACAGGCCGCTGAGCTGGGTGTTCCTGGCCGGGGCGCAGGTGTTGCGGATCTCAAGCACAAAACGCTCGGCCGCCGGCGGCTGCTCGATCACGAGCTGGCCGTTCTCGTGACGGAAGGACACGCTCTGGCCGTCAGCCTGCACCCGCAGCAGGTTCAGGTCCTCGCCATGCAGGACCAGATCGCCGCCCGGGCCGGCCGGGTTGCGCTCGAACTGCAGCCGGCTGGAGACGATGGTCTTGGCCGGGTCGAGGTCGAAGCTCAACTCGACTTCGCGGATCCAGTAGGCGGGTGGCGCGTAGTCCTCGCGCCGAACCAGCGGTGTATGGCCTTCTTTCATGGCTGGGATGTCTCCTGGTCGGCTCAAAGCCCCTGTTTGAGGCTGGCCGTGATGAAGGGGTCGAGGTCGCCGTCCAGCACCTTCTGGGTGTTGGAGATCTCGACATTGGTGCGCAGGTCCTTGATGCGGCTCTGGTCCAGCACATAGCTGCGGATCTGGTGACCCCAGCCGACGTCGGTCTTGCTGTCCTCGAGTTTCTGCTGGGTTTCACGCTGCTTGCGCATCTCGTGGTCGAACATGCGAGAGCGCAACACGCGCCAGGCCTCGTCGCGGTTGGCGTGCTGGCTGCGGCTGTTCTGGCATTGCACGACGATGCCGGTCGGGATGTGCGTCAGGCGCACCGCCGAATCGGTCTTGTTGATGTGCTGGCCGCCCGCGCCGCTGGCGCGGAAGGTATCGGTGCGCACGTCGGCCGGGTTGATGTCGATCTCGATCGTGTCGTCGACCTCGGGGTAGACGAAGAGGCTGGCGAAGCTGGTGTGGCGGCCGCCGGCCGAGTCGAAGGGGCTCTTGCGCACCAGCCGGTGCACGCCGGTCTCGGTGCGCAGGTGGCCGAAGGCATAGTCACCCACGACCTTGAGCGTGGCACTGCGGATACCGGCACTGTCGCCATCGCTCTCCTCGAGCACCTCGACCGTGAAGCCCTTGCGTTCGCAGTACTTCAGGTACTGGCGCAGCAGCATCCCTGCCCAGTCGCAGGCCTCGGTGCCGCCGGCGCCGGCCTGGATGTCGACGAAGCAGTTGCCCGGGTCGGCCGGGTTGTTGAACATGCGCCGGAACTCGAGCGACTCGACCGACTTCTCGAGCGCATCGGCCTCGGCGTCGATCGCCAGCATGCCCTCGAGGTCGCCGTCGGCCTTCGACAGATCGTAGAGCTCGAGGTTGTCGGCGAGGTTGCTCGCCAGATGATTGACGGTCTGGACCACGATTTCCAGCGCCTTCTTCTCGCGGCCGAGTTCCTGCGCCCGCTTGGGGTCGTTCCAGATCGCCGGGTTCTCCAGCGACGCGTTGACCTCGTTCAGGCGCAGGGCCTTGCGGTCGTAGTCAAAGATACCCCCTTAGCGCGTCGGTACGCGCTGAGAGGTCGGCCAGGCGGTTGCCGATCAGGTTGATGTGTTCGTTGTCCATGACGGGGGGCGTTGTGCGCAACAGCCGACCATTTTCGCACGCAGCCAAGACAAACGGCGCCCGCAGGCGCCGTCGAGTCCGCTGAGCGGGACTGCTTGTTCAGCTGCGGCGGCGTGCCACGAAGCCGACGGCCGCCAGACCGGCCAGCAGCAGCGCATAGGTGCCGGGTTCCGGCACCGCCGCGACCGTCAGGTCGTCGATGGTCGGCCAGGTGATGTTCCTGTCGCCGTAGAAGGTCTTGATCTCGAACATCGTGATCGGCGTGCTCGACACGAAACCGAAGTAGTTGTCGATGCCGGCGCGGAAGGTGAAGTCCGTGGTGGTGCCTTCGCCGGTGGTCACGCGGGCGGCGGTCAGGCCCTTGGCCTGGAACAGGCCCAAAACATCGGAGCCGAAGGCGTAGGCGCCGATCGCGTAGATGGGCTGCGAGAAGCCTTCGAAGATCACGAAGTCGCCGGCGTTGTTGCTCGACAGCCAGGCGTCACTGCCGTCACCGGCGCCATACAGGATCGGGCTGTTCGGCGTCGTCGACACGGTGTAGCCGACGCTGCCGGCCGAACGCACCAGCGGGCCGTCGTAAGGCGTGCCCGGCACCAGGTCTTCGAAGGTGTCGGTGGCGTAGTTGGTGATCGCGGCGAGGAAGCTGGCTTCGTCACTGTAGACGTCCACGCTGGCCTGCGCGGCACCCGCGGCGAGCAGCGCGGCGGCGACGACGACAGGGCGAAGGGTGAAACGAGGCTGCATGTTCGACTCCAGATTGACGGCCGTGCCGGGCACGGCGGTACACATTGACCACCCCCCCGACAGTAAAAGAGGGGGCATGCACGCGATGATGCCAGGGGTCGCCGCCAATCTCGGCCGCCCGCCCCCCCGTGAACAGGGGGTCAGGCGGCCAGGAAGGCCAGCAATTCGCGCGCCAGCGCGGCGGGCTGGTCGTGGTGCAGCATGTGCGCCGCGCCGTCCAGGGTCACCCGGCGGCAGTCGGGCACGCAGTCCAGGCGCCGGTGGAATTCCTCGCGACTGTAGCGGCCGCGCCACCAGCGGTCGACCTGGGTGTCGGCGCCGTCGACCCAGAGCAGCGGCGCGGCGATGGAGCGCCAGAGGGCGAGGATCTCGTCGACGCGGTAGAGCACCGGATTGCTGCGTTTGTGCGCAGGGTCAGCCAGCACCTGCCAGCGCCGCTGGGCATCCGGCCGCGCCCAGTGGCGCGCCAGCCAGGCGGCGTGGGCCGGCGGCAGGCGCGGGTTGTTGGCCTGCAAACGGGCCGCGACCGCGTCGATCGAGGCGTAGTCCATGAGCCGCTGCGGCTGGCGCAGTTCGTCCAGCCAGGTCGCCAGGCGCGTCACGGCGTCTTCCGGACGCGTCGCAGGCAGGCCGAATCCTTCCAGGTTGACGAGACGGCGAACGCGCGCCGGGCGCACGCCGGCGTAGCTCATCACGACATTGCCGCCCATGCTGTGGCCCAGCAGATCCACGGCCTGGCCGGGCGACAGGGCCTCGAGCAGGGCGTCGAGGTCACCCAGATAGTCAGGGAACCAGTAGCTGTCGCTGCCCGAAGGGTCGCTGAGGCCGAAGCCACGCCAATCCGGCGCGACGATGTGGCGCGGGAGGTCGCCCGCGGCCTGCAGCGCGTCGACGAGGAACTGGAAGGACGCACCGACATCCATCCAGCCGTGCAGCAGCACCAGGGTCGGCCGCAGCGGCGTGGTCAGACGGGCGTCGCCCCATTCGAGCAGGTGGTGGCGCAGGCCGCGCAGGCTGAGCTGGCGTTCGCGGCCGGGGCGGCTTGGACGATAGGCGGGCGTTTGCACCGCCGCACTGTAGCGGTGGCCGCCGCCGGCCCCTGTCCGCGCCGCGACAGCGCCCTTCAGCCGGCCAGCAGGACGAGCTTTTCAGGCGTCAGCGTGGCCCGCACCTGGCGCGAGGGCAGCACGCCGACGATGGCGTAGAGCGGCATCATGGTGTCGCGCCGGACCGGTTCGCCCAGCGCTGCACCGTTGCGGTTGGTCAGTGCCGCGACGATCGGCGTCATCACGGTCGGGCCGCGCTTGACCACGACGCCGGTCTCACCCGAGGCCAGGGTGACGAAACAGCCGGGCGGGTAGACGCCGAACTCCTTCACCAGCGCGGCGCAGACCGGGTGGCCGGGGTCCTGCATGAAGATGTCGCGCCCGGCGCGGTCGGCCGACTCGGCTTCGCGCGTGGCGCGCCGGCTGAGCTTGGCGGTGTAGACATCGGCGCGGTGCACCAGGGTCGCCAGCTCGCTGGGGTCGCCGAGCCCGCGCGGGTAGCCCGAGCCGTCGCGTTCTTCGTGGTGCTGTTCGACGGCCTGCAGCCACAGGCTGTCGCCGATGCCGGCCAGTTCGAGCAGTTCGCGACCGCGCTGCGGATGGTCGTGGATCTGCTGGCGCTGCGCCGCGGTCGGCGGTGCCAGCTGGTCGGCGAGCTGGCCCTGCAGCGCCAGCATCGCGACGTTCATCGTCAGCGCCGTCTTGAAGGCGCGCTGCATGTCGGCTTCCGGCCAGCCCAGGCGCGAGGCGATGAGCCGGGCCACGATGGCCGCGTGCACCGAATGCCGCAGACCGTACTGGACCTGGGCATTGCCCTCCTGGCGCAGGACCTGGAAGATCGCCAGGTCCGGGTCGCGCCGGATCAGCGACTCGAGCGGGCTGCTGGCTTCGTCCAGCGCGCCGCGGAAGCCCTCGGCCTGCGGCTTGAGCAGCACTTCGCCGACGCGCACCATGCTGTCGCGCCACAGGCCGGGCAGGGCCTCGCGTGGGGCCTGTGCGATGTCCTGCGGCGCCTGCGCCCGCAGTTCGTGCAGGTCGACCAGGCTGCCGCGTTCGAGCAGGGTCTCGATCTGCTCGGCCGTCTGCACGACCTGACCGCGTGCGAGCAGCAAGGTGGTGTCGGCGCGATAGACGTTGAAAGGCAAGGGCTCGCCGGCCAGGACCCGGTGCCGGACCTGGGCCAATGGGGTGTGGTGGGTGGTGGGATCGGCCGTGGACAGCATGTCCGCAGTTTCGGCGCCGGCCGCCATGACTTGAGGCAAGCGTCGCACAATCGCGGCATGAACGAAGATCTCCGTCACGTCCTGCGCCCGGCCCGGCCCGAGGACGCCACCACGCTCGTCGCCCTGATCCGGGAGCTGGCGGCGTTCGAGCACCTGTCGCATCTCGTCGAGGTGACCCCGGCGGACTTGACGCGCCAGCTGTTCGGGCCCCGCCCGAGCGCCGAGGCCGTGGTCGCCGAGCAGGCGCGGCAGATCGTCGGCTTCGCGCTCTTCTTCACCAACTTCTCGACCTTCCTCGGCCGCCCGGGCCTGTACCTGGAGGATCTGTACGTGCAGCCGGCGCACCGCGGCAGCGGCCTGGGACGTGCGCTGCTCGGCCATCTGGGGCGACTGGCGGTCGAGCGCGGCTGCGGCCGGTTCGAATGGGCCGTGCTTGACTGGAACACCAACGCCATCGGCTTCTACGAAAAGATGGGTGCGACCGTGATGCCCGACTGGCGCATCTGCCGCCTCAGCGGCGACGCGCTGCAGCGGTTTGCGCCATGAGCCCTTTGCCCGACCGCTACGCCGAACTGCACGCCGGATTCCGCTGGCAGGTGCCGGCCCGGTTCAACATCGCCGAGGCCTGCTGCGGCCGCTGGGCGCGGCGCAAGCCGCAGGCGGTCGCGATCCGCTGGGAGCGTGAAGACGGGCGCCGCGGCCTGCTGCGCTTCGGCGCCCTGCAGGCCATGGCCGAGCGGCTGTCGGCCGTGCTCGCGGCGCGCGGCGTCGGCCGCGGCGACCGCGTGGCCATCGTGATGCCGCAGCGCGTCGAGACAGCGGTGGCGAACATGGCGGTCTACCGGCTGGGGGCTGTCGCGATGCCGCTGTCGATGCTGTTCGGGCCCGAGGCCCTGGCCTACCGGCTCAACGACAGCGCAGCCCGACTCGCGATCGTCGACGAGAGCGCGATTGCCGCACTGCTTCAGGCGCGCGTCGATTGCCCGGGGCTGGAAACGGTGCTTGCCGTCGGTGGCGCGGCCGGGCAGGGCGACCTGGACTGGGACGCGGCCCTGGCCGGGGTGCGGCCGCGCCGGCGCGCCGAGACCACCGCCGCCGACGATCCGGCGGTGCTGATCTACACCAGCGGCACCACCGGGCCGCCGAAGGGGGCGCTGATCCCGCACCGGGCCTTGATCGGCAACCTCAGCGGCTTCGTCTGCAGCCAGAACTGGTATCCACACACCCTGGGGTCGGCGGATTGCGGGCCGGCAGGGGGCCGGGCCGACCCGGCCGTGTTCTGGTCGCCCGCCGACTGGGCCTGGACCGGCGGCCTGATGGATGCACTGCTGCCGACGCTGTACTTCGGACGCCCGATCGTCGCCTACCAGGGCCGCTTCACGCCCGAGGCGGCATTTGCGCTGATGCAGCGCCACCGGGTGACGCACAGTTTCCTGTTTCCGACTGCGCTGAAGGCGATGATGAAGGCCGAACCGGCGCCGCGCCAGCGCTGGCGCCTGCGGCTGCGCGCCGTCATGAGTGCCGGCGAGGCGGTCGGCGACGCCGTCTTCGCCTGGACCCGCGACGCGCTCGGCGTCACGCTCAACGAAATGTTCGGCCAGACCGAGATCAACTACATCGTCGGCAACTGCGCGGCGACCCTGGACGCCGGTGGTCGACCGGCGGCGGGCTGGCCGGCGCGGCCCGGCAGCATGGGGCGGCCCTACCCGGGGCATCGTGTGGCGGTGCTCGACGACGCCGGGCAGGAATGCCCGCGCGGTACGCCGGGTGACGTCGCGCTGCACCGGCGCGACGTGCACGGCCACCCGGACCCGGTCTTCTTCCTCGGCTACTGGCACAACGAGGCCGCCACGCGCGCCAAGTTCACCGGCGACCCGGCCGACAGCTGGTGCCGCACCGGCGACATGGCGCTGATGGATGACGACGGCTACCTCTGGTACCAGGGCCGCAGCGACGACATGTTCAAGGCCGCCGGCTACCGCATCGGGCCGAGCGAGGTCGAAAACTGCCTCATCAAGCACCCCGCCGTGGCGAACGCCGCGGTGGTGCCCAAACCCGACGCCGAGCGCGGCGCCCTGGTCAAGGCCTACGTCGTGCTGGCACCCGGATATGCCGGCGACGCGGCACTCATCGACGCGCTGCAGCGGCATGTTCGCGGCCGGCTCGCGCCCTATGAATACCCGAAGGAGATCGAGTTCATCGACGCCCTGCCGATGACCACCACCGGCAAGGTGCAGCGCCGCGTGCTGCGGCTGCAGGAACTTGAGCGCGCGGGGCTGGCGGGTTGAAGAAGGCCGTGCGCGTGAGCGAAACGCCGGCCACGACGTGGCTGCGCCAGCACGCCGTGGCCTTCACCGAGCACCCCTACGCCTACGTTGAGCATGGCGGCACGGCCGAATCGGCGCGCCAGATCGGGGTGCCGGAACACATGGTCGTGAAGACCCTGGTGATGCAGGACGAGCGCGCCCGCCCGCTGCTGGTCCTGATGCATGGCGACCGCCAGGTCAGCACCAAGAACCTGGCGCGCCAGATCGGCGTCAAGTCGATCGAACCCTGCGCGCCGGACGTGGCACAGCGTCACAGCGGCTATCAGGTCGGCGGCACCTCGCCCTTCGGCCTGCGCAAGCCGATGCCGGTGCATGTCGAGGCGGGCATCCTGGAACTGCCGCGCATCCTGATCAACGGCGGCCGGCGTGGTTTCCTCGTCGGCATCGCGCCGGCGGTGCTGCTCGACGGGCTCGGTGCCACGCTGGTGCGCTGCGCGCTGGATACCTGAGGCCGGCCGGCCGGCCGGCCGCGTAAACTCCTGACCCGATGAACGCCTTCGTTCCCGCGGCCGCCGTGTTCGCCGCCTACCTCGTCGGATCGATGTCCTTCGCCGTCATCATCAGCCGGCTGATGGGCCTGGCCGACCCGCGCAGCTACGGCTCGAAAAACCCGGGGGCGACGAATGTGCTGCGCTCGGGCAACAAGGCCGCGGCGCTGCTGACCCTGGCGTTCGACGCGCTGAAGGGTTACGTCCCGGTCTGGCTGGCCCTGGCCTTCGGCGCGCGCTGGGGAATCGGCGAATGGTCGGTCGCCTTCATCGGCCTGGCGGCCTTCCTCGGCCATCTGTGGCCGCTGTTCTTCCGCTTCCAGGGCGGCAAGGGCGTGGCCACCGCGGCCGGCGTGCTGATGGCCCTGGCACCGGGCCTGGGCCTGGCCACCCTGCTGAGCTGGGCGATCATCGCCGCGTTCTTCCGCTACGCCTCGCTGGCCTCGGTCGTCGCGGCGCTGTTTGCGCCCTTCTACCAGTTGCTGATCTGGGGCGTCGAGCCGGCCCTGGCCTGCATCATGCCGATGAGCCTGCTCCTGGTCTGGCGCCACGCGGGCAATCTGCGCAAACTGCTCGCCGGGACCGAATCCAAGATCGGCCAGAAGGCCACGGTCGCCGTCGCGGCTCCAGCCCACAAGGCGGCCGCGCGCCGCCACGGCCACCGAAAAGGACATACACGATGATCCAGCGCTTCGATGTCGGCACGCGCATGTCCGAGATGGCCGTGCACAACGGTGTTGCCTACCTCGCCGGCCAGGTGCCCGACGACGCCACGGCCGACATCGGCGGCCAGACGCGGCAGGTGCTGGCCGCGGTGGACGCCCTGTTGGCGCGCGCGGGCAGCGACAAGTCGCGCATCCTGCGCGTGCAGATCTACCTTGCCGACCTGGCCGACTTTGCGGCCATGAACGCGGTCTGGGAGGACTGGGTCGCGGCCGGCCATGCGCCGCCCCGGGCCACGGTGCAGGCGGCCCTGGCCCGGCCGCAGTGGAAGATCGAGGTCGTGGTCACCGCGGCGGTGGCCTGAGCTGATGAACGCTTCGCGGGCCTCGCTGCTCGGCCTCGTGCTCCTGGTGCTGGGCATCAGCGGCGCCAGCCAATGGTGGGGCCATCACCAGGAAGCTCGGCTGGGCGAAGCGCTGGCCCGGCTTGCGGCGCCGGGCGAGTTGCGCATGCTGTCGTCGGACAGTTGCGGCATCTGCAGCGTGGCGCGCCAATGGTTCACGGCGCATGGCGTAGCCTACAGCGAATGTTCGATCGAGCGCGACGCCGTCTGCCGGGCCGCGTTCGAGCAGTTGCGCGCGCCCGGCACGCCGGTGTTCCTGGTGCGTGGCCAGGTTGAACTGGGCTTCAATCCGGCGCGCTTGCGTGCCCGATTCGAAACAGGCTGAAACCGGGCTCAAGCCCCCGGGCCGGCGGTCGATATGGGGGGATGACGACCTGCCTTCACCCCACCCTCCGGCTGTTGCCGCTCGTGACCCTGCTGCTGGCCGCCTGCGGTGGTGGCGGTGGTGAGGCGCAAGCGACGCTGCCCACCGCAGCGTCCTCGCTGCCCAACGCGACGGCCGCCGCGGCCACGGGCGAGGGCGGCAGCGCCGCGGCGCCGGCATCCGCGGCGCCGGCTGCGCCGGCCGGCAATGCGGGCGCGGCGGGTGGCACGCTGCCTGGCGCCGCGGCGCCGGCCGACGAAATCGACCTGCCGACGCGCCGGCGCGCCGCGCAGGCCACGGCGGGCGGCACGGACAACGACTGCACGGCGATCCGGCCCTTCTACTGGGAAACGGGCGACGGCGTCGGCGCGAGTGTCGGCGGCTCGGTGGGCCGGACCTCGGTGGGGCGAGCGATCCGCGCCAACACGCCGATGCGCTACGCCTCCGCCTCGAAGTGGCTCTACGCCGCCTACGTGGCACAACGGCGCGACGGCGCGCTGCAGACCTGGGACGAACGCATGCTGTCGATGCGCTCGGGCTACACCCACTTCACGGGTTGCCAGGCCGGCCAATCGATCGACGCCTGCCTCGCCTGGCGCAGGAACGACCAGTACGAGGCGGCCACGGATGGGCGCTTTTTCTACAACGGTGGCCACATGCAAAAGCATGCCAGCCTGCTCGGCCTGGGCGTCATGGACGCAGCCGCCCTCGCGGCCGAGATGCGCGCCCGGCTCGGCGAGGATCTGGCCATCGACATGAAAATGGCCTGGCCCGCCGGTGGCGCGGCCGGCACGCCGGCGACCTATGCGCGCTTCCTGCGCAAGATGATCACCGGCGAGCTGAAGCTGGGCGGGCTGCTGGGCGTGCACGCAGTCTGTGCCAGCACCACCGGCTGCAAAATCGGCGAGGTCCTGGCGGCGCCGTCGCCGGCACAGGAGACCTGGCATTACGCGGCGGGTCACTGGGTCGAGGACGACCCGAAGCTCGGCGACGGTGCCTTCAGCAGTGCCGGTGCCTTCGGCTTCTACCCCTGGATCGACGCCGATCGCCGCCACTACGGCATCGTGGCGCGTGACGTCGGTCACGCCGGCGCAGACGAAGACGGCGGCCCGGGCGCCGATTCGGCCCGCTGCGGCCGGCTGATCCGGCGCGCCTGGACCACCGGCGTGGCGCAGTAGCGCGCGGCGGGCGCGCCCGCTCAAGCGCGCGGCGCCTACAGGCCCAGCACCGCCGGATCGCCGCGGCCAAGGCGCAGCAGGGTCGGCGGGTCGTCGCTGAGGTCGATCACGGTTGTCGGCTCCATCGGGCAGGCGCCGGCGTCGACCACCGCCTGAACCCGCTTCTCGAAGTGGTCGCGGATCTCCTGCGGGTCGTTCAGGGCCTCGCTATCGCCGGGGAGGATCAAGGTCGTCGCCAGCAGCGGGGCGCCGAAGAGCGCCAACAAGGCCTGCGTCACCGCATGGTCCGGCAGGCGCAGGCCGATCGTGCGCCGCGACGGGTGCGACAGGCGCCGTGGCACCTCCTTGGTCGCCTCGAGAATGAAGGTGAAGGGCCCCGGCGTGGCCGCCTTCAGCAATCGGAACTGGCGGTTGTCCACCCGGGCGTAACTGGCCAGCTCCGACAGGTCGCGACAGATCAGGGTCAGGTGGTGCTTGTCGTCGACTTCACGCAGCCGGCGCAGCTGTTCGGCCGCGGCCTTGTCGTCGAGGCGGCAGACCAGGGCGTAGCTCGAGTCGGTGGGGATGGCCGCCACGCCGCCCGCCTGAAGGATCTGCGCCGCCTGCTTCAGCAGCCGCAGCTGCGGGTTCTGCGGATGCACCTCGAAGTACTGGGACATGGGCCGATTGTCGCGCTGAAAAAGCAACGGCCCGCCGAAGCGGGCCGTTTGGACGAGCCGGCCCGCCGAAGCGGGCCGCCCCAGCGCAGGTGCAGGATCAGCCGCTGCCGACGATCAGTGCATCACGGCCGGCAGCAGCGGCACGATCAGCAGCGCCACGATGTTGATGATCTTGATCAGCGGGTTGACGGCCGGGCCGGCGGTGTCCTTGTAGGGGTCGCCCACGGTGTCGCCGGTGACGGCGGCCTTGTGTGCATCGCTGCCCTTGCCGCCGTGGTGGCCGTCCTCGATGTACTTCTTGGCGTTGTCCCAGGCGCCGCCGCCGGTGCACATGCTGATGGCGACGAACAGGCCGGTGACGATGGTGCCCATCAGCATGCCGCCCAGCGCCTCGGCGCCGAGCAGCATGCCCACGAGGATCGGCACCACCACCGGCAGCAGCGACGGGATCATCATTTCCTTGATCGCCGAGCTCGTCAGCATGTCGACCGCACGGCCATATTCAGGCTTGGCCGTGCCTTCCATGATGCCCTTGATCTCGCGGAACTGGCGCCGCACTTCCTCGACCACCGAGCCGGCGGCGCGGCCGACGGCTTCCATCGCCATCGCGCCGAACAGGTAGGGGATCAGGCCGCCGATGAACAGGCCGATGATGACCTT
>CAZWUR010000045.1:0-36650 GCA_964637205.1 uncultured Rubrivivax sp. | reverse complement strand
TTGCTTGAAGAAGTGCGCATAATGCCTTGATTTTGCTAACACAGTAAGACTAGGAAACGTAGGCTTCGGGGTCGATGCGGCGCATTTCGGCCTCGATCCAGGCCTCGACCTGGCGCATCAGTTCGTCGGGCTGGCGGCCCTGCACTGCGATCGGCTTGCCGATCACGATCTGAACGGTGCCCGGGCGCAGCAGCCAGCTTCGGCGCGGCCAGCAGATGGCCGAATTCACCGCGATCGGCACGATCGGCGTGCCCGCGGCGATGGCCAGGCGCGCGGCACCACTCTTGTAGATGCCCTGCGCGCCGCGCGGCGCGCGCGTGCCTTCGGGAAACATGATCACCCAGCCGCCCTGGTTCATGATGCGCCGGCCCTGCTTTTCGACCTTGGCCCAGGCCTCGCTGCGCCGGCTGCGGTCGATGTGGATCATGTCCAGCCTGGCCATCGCCCAGCCGAAGAAGGGCACATACAGCAGTTCGCGCTTGAAGACGTAGGCCAGCGGGTGCGGCATGATCGTCGGGTAGGCGAAGGTCTCCCAGATGCTCAGGTGCTTGGACACCAGCAGCACCGCCGACTTGCACTCGGCCGCGCCGGGCACATTGTCCAGGCCGCTCACCCGATGTCTGACGCCGCAGATCGTGCGTGCGCCCCAGACCGCCATGCGCAGCCAGACCATCGTCGGCCAGTACAGCCGGGTGCCGCGCACGAAGATCGACAGGCTCAGCATCAGGACCGACCAGGGCACGACGGTGGCCGCCAGCCAGAGCATGAACAGCGCCGAGCGCAGGCCCCAGACCAGCTTGATCATCAGCCGTCGAGCGCGCCGACCTTGGAATCGATGACCTTGTCCTTCTTCAGCAACCACTCGGCGAAGGCGGCGAGGTCGCGGTGCACCGTCGTCGCCGGCACTTGCTCGACGATGCGCGCCAGCGCCGCATCGTCCAGGCCCGCCGCGCGGCCGGTCAGCACCAGGTGCGGCGGACAGCCGGCGGCGGCCGCGGCCTGCAGGTCGCGCAGCGTGTCGCCGACCACCGGCACCTCGCCCAGATCGACGCCATAGCGCCGGCCGATGTCGGTCATCATGCCGGGCAGGGGCTTGCGGCAGTCGCAGCCGTCCTGCGGCGTGTGCGGACAGAAGAAGACCGCATCGACTCGCGCACCCACCGCCATCATCTGCCGGTGCATATGCGCATGCACGGCGTTGATCAGGGCCATGTCGATCATGCCGCTGCCGATGCCCGACTGGTTGGTGGCCACCACCGCGTGCCAGCCGGCGTGGTTCAGCCGCGCCAGGGCCTCCAGTGCGCCGGGCACCGACGCCCACTCCTCGGGCGTCTTGACGTGGTCGTCGCGGTAGACGTTGAGCACGCCGTCGCGGCCCAGGATCACCAGCTTGGGGGCATGCATGGGCATGGGATCAGGCCGCCAGCCGGGACAGGTCGGCGACGCGGTTCATCGCCGCGTGCAGGCCCGACAGCAGGGCCAGCCGGTTGCGGCGCAGCGCCGGGTCCGCGGCGTTGACCATCACCGCATCGAAGAAGCTGTCGACCGGCGCCTTCAGCGCGGCCAGCGCCTGCAGTGCCGCGCTGTGGTCGTCGCGGGCCAGGGCAGCGTCGACCCCCGGCGTCACGGCCTGCAGCGCATCGGCCAGCGCACGCTCGGCCGGTTCGGCATAGAGCGCCGCGTCAGGCGGCAGGATCGGCACCTCGTCGGACTTGCGCAGGATGTTGCCGACCCGCTTGTTGGCCGCCGCCAGCGAAGCCGCCTCGGGCAGCGCCGCGAAAGCGCGCACCGCCGACAGGCGCTTGGGCAGTTCACCCCAGCGGTCGGGGCGCAGCATCAGCACCGCGTCGACTTCCTGCACGCTGTAGCCCAGCTCGCGCAGATAACCCACGAGACGGTCGTGGACGAAGTGCTGCAGCTCGGCCTGCGCCTGGCCATGGCCTTCGGGGAAGGCCGCGAAGGCCATCGCCACGAGGGCCGGCAGGGACAGGGGCAGGTCGCGCTCGACGAGCATGCGGATCACGCCCAGCGCGTGGCGGCGCAGGGCAAACGGATCCTTGTCGCCGGTCGGGGTCTGGCCGATGCCGAACAGGCCGGCCAGGGTCTCGAGCTTGTCGGCCAGCGCGATGACCAGGCCGACGTCGCCGCGCGGCAGCGTGTCGCCGGCGAAGCGCGGCTTGTAGTGGTCCTCGATCGCGTCGGCGATGCTGTCGCGGCGGCCGTCGTGGCGCGCGTAGTAGGCTCCCATGATGCCCTGCAGTTCGGGGAACTCGCCGACCATGTCGGTCAGCAGGTCGGCCTTGGCCAGGGTCGCGGCCTCGTCGGCCAGATCAGCCAGGGCCAGGCCGCCGAGTTGTTCGCCGATGGCGCGCGCGATGCGGCGCACGCGGTCGATCCGCTCGCCCTGGGTCCCGAGCTTGCCGTGGTAGACCACCTTGGCCAGGCCCGGCACGCGCGCGGCCAGCGTGCGTTTGCGGTCCTGGTCGAAGAAGAACTTGGCGTCGGCCAGGCGCGGGCGCACCACCCGCTCGTTGCCCTGGACCACCGCCGTCGGATCGGCCGGGCTGATGTTGCTGACGATCAGGAAACGGTTCGTCAGCCGGCCTTCACCGCCCGCGTCGAGCAGCGGGAAGTATTTCTGGTTGGCCTTCATCGTCAGGATCAGGCATTCCGGGGGCACCGCGAGGAACGCCTCGTCGAAACTGCAGACGAACACCCTGGGCCGCTCGACGAGTGCGGTCACTTCGTCGAGCAGGGCGTCGTCGTCGATGGGCGTCAGCCCTTCGGCCGCCGCTGCGCCGGCGAGCTGGCGCTGGATCTCGGCGCGGCGTGCCCCGAAGCCGGCGATCACCGCGCCCTGCTCGTGCAACTGGCGCTCGTAATGGTCGGCGTCCTGCAGCACCACCGGGTCCATCGGCGCCTCGAAGCGGTGACCCCGGGTCTCGCGGCGCGACGTCAGACCGAGCACCGACACCGGCACCAGGTCGGCGCCGTGCAGCGCCACCAGGCCATGCGCCGGGCGCACGAACTTCACGTCGGTCCAGCCGTCGGCAAGCTGGTACTGCATGACCTTGGGGATCGGCAGCTTCGCGATCGCCTCGTCGAGCGCCAGCTGCAGGCCGGCGGCCAGGGTCGCGCCGGGCACCACGGTGTCCAGGAACAGCGCCTCGGCCTTGCCGTCCATGCGCCGCTGCAGCTGCGCCACGGCGCCGGCATCGGCGCCCAGTGCGGCCAGCTTCTTCAGCAGCGCCGGGGTCGGCTCGCCGGCCGGCGTCAGGCCCACGGCCACCGGCATCAGCTTCACCGACACCGCCTTGTCGGCCGCCACCGCCGCCACATGACTGACATGCGCGGCCAGGCGGCGTGGCGAGGCAAAGTGGTTCAGCGCCGAATGTTCACCCGCGAGGCCCTGCCCGCGCAGGCCCTCCAGCAGACTCCCGGCAAAGGCCTCGCCGAGCTTCTTCAGCGCCTTTGGCGGCAGTTCCTCGACGAGCAGTTCGACGAGCAGGTTCTTGGTCGTGCTCATCGTTCAGGCCGCCTTGCGGGTCAACTGGGCGATGACTTCGTCGGCCCAGGCTTTCGGCGCCATCGGGAAGCCGAGCCGCGCCCGGCTGTCGAGGTAGCTCTGCGCCACGCTGCGCGCCAGATTGCGGATGCGGCCGATGTAGGCGGCACGCTCGGTGACGCTGATCGCGCCGCGCGCGTCGAGCAGGTTGAAGCTGTGCGCCGCCTTCAGCAGCTGTTCGTAGGCCGGCAGCGCGAGCTGCTGTGCCATCAGGTGCCTGGCCTGAGCCTCGTGCGCCGCGAAGGCGCCGAGCAGGAACTCGACATCGCTGTGCTCGAAGTTGTAGGTGCTCTGCTCGACCTCGTTCTGGTGGAACACGTCCCGGTAGCTCAGCAGGGTGCCGTCAGGCGCCTGCGTCCACGTCAGGTCGTAAACGTCGTCCACGCCCTGCAGATACATCGCCAGCCGCTCCAGGCCGTAGGTGATCTCGCCGGTGACCGGCTTGCAGTCGATGCCCCCGACCTGCTGGAAGTAGGTGAACTGCGTGACTTCCATGCCGTTCAGCCAGACTTCCCAGCCCAGGCCCCAGGCGCCGAGCGTGGGGTTCTCCCAGTCGTCCTCGACGAAGCGCACGTCGTTGACCCGCAGGTCGAAACCCAGGGCCTCCAGGCTGCCCAGGTAGAGCTCGAGGATGTCCGCCGGCGCCGGCTTGAGCACCACCTGGTACTGGTAGTAATGCTGCAGGCGGTTCGGGTTGTTGCCGTAGCGCCCGTCCTTGGGCCGGCGGCTGGGCTGCACATAGGCCGCCTTCCACGGCTCGGGACCGAGCGCACGCAGGAAGGTCGCGGTGTGGCTGGTGCCGGCGCCGACCTCCATGTCGTAGGGCTGCAGCAGCGCACAGCCCTGCGCGTCCCAGTAGGACTGCAGCTTCAGGATGATCTGCTGGAAGGTCAGCATCGGGGGGCGGTCCGGGTGGGGCAGGAGGCGCTGATTTTAGGTGCCCCGCCGGCCGGCCCAGGCCGCCGCGCCGATGACCAGCGCGGCCAGCAGCCCCAGCGGCCACAGGCCCCAGCGCCCCGCCCACCAGGCAAACGGAGTGAGACCCTCGCGGCCCTCGACGTCGGCCAGCAGCACGCCGCGTGTGAACGGCTCCAGCCTGGCCGTCACCCGGCCGGCATGATCCACCACCGCGGTGGCGCCGGTATTGGTGGCGCGCAGCATCGGGCGCTGCAGCTCCAGGCTGCGCGTGCGCGAGATCGCCAGGTGCTGCGGCACCGCCACCGTGTCGCCGAACCAGCCGATATTGCTCAGATTGGCCAGGATCGTCGGTGCCGCGGCGCGGTCGCGAAAGCGCAGCGCCAGTTCCTCGCCGAACAGGTCCTCGTAACAGATGTTGGGCGCGATGCGCTGTCCGGCGAAGTCAAAGGATGGCGCCAGCGCCGGCCCGCGCCTGAAGTCGCCCAGCGGCATGCCCAGCGCCTCGGTGAACCAGCGGAAGCCCGGCGGGATGAATTCGCCGAAAGGCACCAGATGGTGCTTGTCGTAACGGTAGGTGACGCCGGCCGACAGGCCCAGCACCGAGTTCGTGTAGCCGACCTTGAAGTCGCCCAGCGGCATGCCGACCAGGGCCGCGTGGCCGGGCCGGGCGAAAACCGCGTCGAGTGCGGCGCGGTAGCCGGGGGCGGCGTCCTCCAGTTGTTCGGGCAGCAGGGGCACCGCCGTCTCGGGCGCGACCACCAGCGCCGCCTCGGCCCCGGTCAGCGCACGCGCCACCCAGGCCAGGGTCTCGGGCATGCGCTCCAGCGAAAACTTCTCGTCCTGCGCCACGTTCGGCTGCAACAGCGCGAGCGACAGCTCGCCTGCCGGCCGCGTGAACTGCGGCGTCGGCAGCAGGGCCAGCAGGGCCAGCATGGCGACGGCCAGCGCCCGTGGCTGCCAGCCGCCCGCGAGCAGGCCGCCGAGCGCCGCGGCCAGCGCACCGACGCCGTAGACGCCGATGAAGGGCAGCAGGATCGCCAGCGGGCCGTCGATCTGCGCGTAGCCGCTGGCCACCCAGGGAAAACCGGTGAACAGCACACCCCGCGCCAGTTCCGCGAGCAGCCACAGGGCCGCGAAGAGCAGCGCGTCGGGCCCGACCCGCCCACGCCGCCAGCGTGCGAAGCCCGCCATCGCCAGGGCCAGGTAGAGCGACAGTGCAGCGGCGAGCAGCAGCACCGCCGCGCCCGCCAATGGCGCCGGGAGATGGCCATAGCGGTGCAGGCTGACGAACAGCCACCAGGTGCCGGCCGTGAGCCAGCCGGTGCCGAAGGCCCAGCCGAGCAGGGCCGCCCGTGCCGGCGTGGCCCGCGCCGCGGCACGCGCCAGCAGGGCGGCGGCGAGCAGGGTCAGCGGCCAGGCCGCGGTCTGCACGAAGGCGACGGTGCTGCCGGCGCCGAGCACGGCCAGCCCGAGCGCCGCCCGCCCGGGGGCCGCCAGCCCCACGGACCGCGCCGCGCCGCCTGGATTCAACCCGCGTCGCCCTCGCCGGGCAGCGGCTCGGTCGGACGCCGCGTCACGCGGTACCAGCGCACCGCGCCGCCGCGCGTGAGCATCACCTGGAAGCGCAGCGGGCCGATGTCCACCGCCTCGCCGCGCCGCGGCACACGGCCATGTTCATGCGCCACCAGGCCGCCGATGGTGTCGAAATCATCGTCCGGGAACTCGGTGCCGAAGGTCGTGTTGACGTCGTCGATCTCGGCGTCGCCGGCCACGCGCTGCGCGCCGTCGGCCAGGGTCACGATGCCGCTGACGGCCTCCTGATCGTCGAACTCGTCCTCGATCTCGCCGACGATCTCCTCGAGCACGTCCTCGATCGTGAGCAGCCCGGCGGTGTTGCCGAACTCGTCGATCACGATGGCGAGGTGGTTGCGGTTGGAGCGGAAGTCGCGCAGCAGCTCGTTCAGGCCCTTGCTCTCCGGGACGAAGACCGCCGGGCGCAGCAGGGTGCGCAGGTTCAGCTCGGGGGCGCGCTGCAGCTTCAGCAGGTCCTTGGCCATCAGGATGCCGATGACGTTGTCGCGCCGCTCCTCGTAGATCGGGAAACGCGAATGTGCCGTTTCGATGACCACGCGCAGCAGCCGGTCGTAGGGCCAGTGGATGTCCAGCAGGTCCATGCGCGGCGCGGCCACCATCACGTCACCGGCGGTCAGACCGGCCATGCGCAGCACGCCCTCGAGCATCAGGCGCGACTCGGGCTCGATCAGCTCGCGGTCCTCGGCCTCGGCCAGGGTGCGGATCAGCTCGTCCATGCTGTCCGGGCTGTGCGAGATGAACTCGACGATGCGCTCGAACAGCGAGCGCTTCTCCTTGCGGGTCTCGTCGTTGCGGGCGCCGGTGCGCGTATGCCGCTCGGCGCGTTCAGGGTGAGGGTCGGACACGAGGCGCGGGCAGTGGCTCAGGAGGCAGAGAATACCCCAGCCGCTTGACAGGGGCCGGGGCTTGAAAGACAGTCCACCGCCCTCAAATACCCTGCCCGCACGTTTTTGGCCCCAGCACCATGTCCCTGATCCCCGCCACCATCCTCACCGGCTTCCTGGGCTCGGGCAAGACGACCCTGCTCAAGCGTGTGCTGACCGAAGCCCACGGCCAGAAGATCGCCGTCATCGAGAACGAGTTCGGCGAGGAGAACATCGACAACGAGATCCTCGTCGCCGACACCGACGAGCAGGTCATCCAGATGAACAACGGCTGCGTCTGCTGCACCATCCGCGAGGACCTGCGCAGCACGCTGTCGGACCTGGCCGCGCGCCGGCGCAAGGGCGAGCTTCATTTCGACCGGGTCGTGATCGAGACCACCGGTCTGGCCGACCCCGGCCCGGTGGCGCAGACTTTCTTCATGGACGACGAGATCGCCGAGAGCTACCTGCTCGACTCGATCCTGACCCTGGTCGACGCCAAACATGGCGACGGCCAGCTCGACACGCGGCAGGAGGCCCGCCGCCAGGTCGGTTTTGCCGACCAGATCTTCATCAGCAAGGCCGACCTGTGCGCGCCCGACGCGGTCGACGCCCTGGCCCACCGCGTCAGGCACATGAACCCGCGCGCGCCGCAGCGCCGGGTCGACTTCGGTGCGGTGCCGATCGCCGAGGTCTTCGACCTCAAGGGCTTCAATCTGAACAGCAAGCTCGAGATCGACCCGGCCTTCCTGGACGAGGGCCATGCGCCAGCCGACCACGGCCATGAGCACCACGACCACGCGCCTGGCGAACATTGCGACCACCCGCACCACCACCATCACGACGACGACGTGAAGTCCTTCGTGTTCCGCTCCGACAAGGCCTTCAATCCGGCGCGGCTGGAGGATTTCCTGGGGGCGATCGTGCAGGTCTACGGGCCGAAGATGCTGCGCTACAAGGGTGTGCTCTTCATGAAAGGCAGCGACCGCAAGGTCATTTTCCAGGGCGTGCACCAATTGATGGGCAGCGACCTGGGCCCGAAGTGGATGCCCGGCGAGAAGAAGGGCAGCAAGATGGTCTTCATCGGCATCGACCTGCCCCGCGACGTGCTGCTGCAGGGACTCGAACAATGTCTGGTGTGACGCCCTGCGCAGCCTGTGGGTGCGTGGCTACAATCCGCGCGCCGAAAGGAACGCCGGCGCCGGCAGGCTGTGCTGAAATGCCGGTTTGTCCCGCGTGTCCAGTCCAGGCGAGGAGATCCCCGTGAGCAAGACCCCGGTCAAGGCCCCGGCCGCCAAGAAGCCCGCCGCCAGCGGCAAGGCGGCAGCGCGCGCCGTGGACCGCATCGCCGAGGCGCCCCCCGCCCCGGCACCCGCCGCCGGCAACCGTTTTACCGAACGGTTCGGCCCCGCCATCAGTACCAAGACCGAGCCTCCGAAACCCCCCATGGAAGTCATGAAGTCCGCAACCAAGGCGGACCCCAAGCTCGCCAACGCCTGGAAGAACAAGCCGGGCCGCGATTTGAGCGAAGCCGAACTGCTCGCGATGCCCGAGAGCGAGTACATGAACGACAAGCAGATCGATTTTTTCCGCGCCCAGTTGCAGGCGCTGAAGGACGACCTGCTGTCCAATGCCGGCCAGACCACCGAGAACCTGCGCGAGGACACCACCGTCGTGCCCGACCCGGCCGACCGCGCGACGATCGAGGAAGAACATGCGCTGGAACTGCGCACGCGCGACCGTGAACGCAAACTGCTGAAGAAGATCGCCCAGTCGCTGGCGCGTCTCGAGTCCGGCGAGTACGGCTACTGCGACGAGACCGGCGAGCCCATCGGCCTGGGCAGGCTGCTGGCGCGGCCGACCGCGACGCTGTCGCTCGAAGCCCAGCAGCGGCGGGAGCTGAAGCAGAAGATGTTCGGCGACTGAGAACGTGTGAGCGAGCACGCCGGGCATCATCGTTTCATGGCTGATCCGAAGGACAACGAGAGTTTCTTCCGCAAGGTGGTGCGATTCGTCGCGAACCCTGCCACCGACTGGCATGAGCTGAACTCGCGCCAGGATGGCGAGGTTCGCGAGGCCGAGCTCGAGAAGTCCGAACTGAAGGCGATGATCGAGCGCAAGCGGCGCAACGACTTCGTGCGCAAGCGCGAATTCGACATGCTGCGCCGCGTGCGCCGCGAGGGTCTGACGCCGGAGCAGCTCTCCGCGCTCGGCACCTCGTCGCGCATCGACGACTCCGAAGTGCGCAACTCCGACAGCCTGTCGGCCCGACCGGGCGGCGGCGTGAAGGCCAAGATCGACGAGATCGAACAGCAGATGGTGGGCGAGAGCCAGTACCAGACTTCGCCACCGGCGTCGCGCAGCGGCAGCAGTTTTTTCAGCACGTCGAGCAAACCTGCCGCGACGCTGCGGCCCGAGTCCACCCTCCGGCGCCCGCCGCCGCCACCCGCCGGCGTCGATGCCCCGACGCTCCTCGACGAGCCCGAGGATCACCTGCCGGCCTTGCCGCCCCTGCCCGAGCTTGACGACGACACGCCGGGCAGGCGGCTCGCCGGGCAGGCGGGCAAGTCCCCGGCGACCCCGGCGATCATGGCCACCGGCCTGTCGCCGCTGGCGCCGCTGACCCTGCCCCCGAGCCCGCCGGCGCCGTCCGGCGGCGACGGCAGCCTGGCGGTCGAAGTCAGCGAGGTGCTCCACGACCCCGAACTCGACGAAGCCGTGATCGCCTTCGCCAACGCCGATTTCGAGCAATGCGAGCAGGCGCTCACTCGCCTGACCAGCCCGACGGGACAACGCGCGCAGCATGCCGAAACCTGGCTGGTGCTGTTCGACCTGTTCCGTGCCATCGGCCAGCAGCAGCGTTTCGAGAGCCTGGCGGTGGAGTACGCCCACCAGTTCGGCTGGTCGGCCCCGCAGTGGTATTCGCTGCCCCAGCTGGTGGCCGAGGCCTCGGTCGACGACGGCCCGCGGCCCGACGGCAGCCGGGCCGTCGGCGACGTCGGCTGGGTCGCCCCGCAGACGCTGGACCACGATGCGCTGTCGCGCCTGCGCTCGCTGACCCTGCAGATGCCGCTGCCCTGGATCTTCGACTGGAGTGCGCTCGAACGTGTTGACGCCGAAGCCGCGACCCAGCTCTCGGTGCTGTGCCGGCTGTGGGGCACGCAGGCGCTGGAAATGCGCTGGATCGGTGGCGACCGCCTGTTTTCGGTGCTGCAGGAAGCGGCACCCACCGGCGTGCGCGATGCCGACCCCGCCTTCTGGCTGGCGCGCCTGGACGCGCTGCGCCTGGCCAACTGCGCCGACCAGTTCGACGAGACCGCGATCGACTATTGCGTGACCTACGAGGTCTCGCCGCCGTCATGGGAGCCGGCGCGCTGCACGGTGCATGTCGGCGGCTTTCTCGGCGGCACGCCCTCGACGCGCACACCGGCGATGTCGGTGCTCAGCGAGGCCTCGACCAGCTTCTTCGAGTCCGGCCTCGCCGACGAAGCCACCGTCGAGCTGGTCAGCGTCGAGCTGTCGGGGCAGCTGGTGGGCGACATCAACGAAACCCTGCGCCGGCTGAACGACCAGATCGGGCGTGCGCCGATGGTCTCGGTGTCCTGCTCGCGCCTGATCCGCGTCGACTTCCTGGCCGCCGGCGACCTGCTGAACTGGGTCCTGAGCCGGCGCAGCGAGAACCGCACCGTGCAGTTCACCGAGGCCCACCGCCTGGTGGCGCTGTTCTTCACGGCCATGGGCATCAGCGAACACGCGACCGTCCAGATCCGCAAAGTTTAGAGTGGTGTCGACCCCCAGGCTTGTCGCTGCGCGCCTTCGCCACCCCCCGCGGGGGCTCAGCCCGGCTAGGGGCGGCACGGCGCCGGGCTGGCTCCACGTCGAATGACCCACATGGAACCCTTCCACGGCACCACCATCCTCAGCGCCCGGCGCGGCAGCCTCGTTGCGATCGGCGGCGACGGCCAGGTCACGCTGGGCAACATCGTCATCAAGGGCAGCGCGCGCAAGGTGCGCAGGCTGCACCACGACCAGGTGCTGGCCGGTTTTGCCGGCGCCACCGCCGACGCCTTCACCCTGTTCGAACGCTTCGAGGCCAAGCTCGAGAAGCACCAGGGCCAACTCGTGCGTGCCGCCATCGAGCTGACCAAGGACTGGCGCACCGACCGCGTGCTGCGCCGCCTGGAGGCCATGCTCGCGGTGGCCGACCGCAGCACTTCGCTGATCATCACCGGCAACGGCGATGTGCTTGAACCCGAGAACGGGTTGGTGGCGATCGGCTCGGGCGGCGCCTATGCGCAGGCCGCCGCCCGCGCGCTGCTCGAGCACACCGAGATGGCGCCGGCGCAGATCGTCAAGCAGGCGCTGACGATCGCCGGCGAGCTGTGCATCTACACCAACCAGCACCACACCATCGAGACGCTCGACTGAACCCGGATCCAGGATGTCCATGACCCCGCAGGAGATCGTCTCCGAACTCGACCGCCACATCGTCGGCCAGCAGGCCGCCAAGCGTGCGGTGGCGATTGCGCTGCGCAACCGCTGGCGGCGCCAGCGCGTCGACGAGAAGCTGCGCGCCGAGATCACGCCGAAGAACATCCTGATGATCGGCCCCACCGGTGTCGGCAAGACCGAGATCGCGCGCCGGCTGGCCAGGCTCGCCGACGCACCCTTCGTCAAGGTCGAAGCGACCAAGTTCACCGAGGTCGGCTACGTCGGCAAGGACGTCGACAGCATCGTGCGCGACCTGGTCGAGGTGGCGGTCAAGCAGGAACGCGAGCGCGCCATGACGCTGCATCGCGCGCGCGCCGAGGACGCCGCCGAGGACCGCATCCTCGACGTGCTGGTGCCGCCGCCGCGCTCGTCGGCCAGCATCGGCTTCGAGGCCCAGGCCCCGGCGCCCGACAACACCGCGCGCCAGGTCATGCGCAAGCGCCTGCGTGAAGGCTTGCTGGCCGACAAGGAGATCGAGGTCGATCTCGCCGAATCCCGGCAGGCGCTCGAGATCCTGGGCCCGCAGGGCATGGAGGAGATGGCCGAGCAGCTCAAGGGCCTGTTCTCGCAGATGGGCGGCGCCAAGCGCAAGGCGCGCAAGCTGAAGATCGGCGAGGCGCTGCCGCTGCTGGTCGACGAAGAGGCGGCCAGGCTGGTCAACGAGGACGAGATCCGCAACGCGGCCCTGGCCAATGCCCAGGGCAACGGCATCGTCTTCCTCGACGAGATCGACAAGGTCGCCAGCCGCAGCGATACCAGTGGTGCCGACGTCAGCCGCCAGGGCGTGCAGCGCGACCTGCTGCCCCTGGTCGAGGGCACCACGGTGAACACCAAGTACGGCATGGTCAAGACCGACCACATCCTGTTCATCGCCAGCGGCGCCTTCCACCTCGCCAAGCCGAGCGACCTGATCCCCGAACTGCAGGGCCGCTTCCCGATCCGCGTCGAGCTCGGCCCGCTGTCGGTGGACGACTTCGAGGCCATCCTCGCCAGCACCCAGGCCAGCCTGGTCGATCAGTACCGGGCCCTGCTCGGCACCGAGGGCGTGACCCTGGACTTCAGACCGCAGGCGATCCGCCGCCTGGCGCAGATCGCGTTCGACGTCAACGAACGCACCGAAAACATCGGCGCGCGCCGCCTGGCCACGGTGATGGAGCGGCTGCTCGACGAGATCAGCTTCGACGCGCCCAACCGCGGCGGGCAGACGGTGTGCATCGACGCCGCGCTGGTCGACGCGCGGCTGGGCGAACTGGCCAAGGACGAAGACCTGTCGCGCTACGTGCTGTAGCGCCGGGCGACCACGTGCCTACAGTGCCAGCCGGTGCGCCTGCACCGCAAGCAGGCCGTCGAAGATCAGCGAGTCGACGGTCTCGAAATCGAGTTCGGTGATCGGGGCGAGCTTCACCGCGGCACCGCCGGTCATGTAGAGCAGCGGCTCGGCCCCGGTGCGCAGCACCAGCTTGCGGTGCTGACGCTCGATGGCGCCGGCGATCCCTGAACTGCCGCCGCTCATCAGCGCGTCACTGGTATTGGTCGGGAAGTCCACCACCTCGCCGGTGGGCACCTTCAGGCCCGCGGTGCCGAGTTCCAGCGCGCGCAGCATCATGCCGAAGCCGGGCAGGATCAGACCGCCCAGGAAGCGGCCTTCGGCGTCGATGGCATCCACCGTCACCGCGGTGCCCACCATCACCACCAGCGCCGGCCGCGGCCGGCCGCCCGGCCCGACCTCGGCGAGCACACGCTGGCGGGCACCGATCAGCGAGGCCCAGCGGTCGGCGCCGAGCCGGTTCGGATGATCGTAGCCATTGACGACACCCCCGTCGTGTGCCCCCGGCACCAGCCAGCGCGGCACGATGTCCCAGATCTCCATCTGTTCCTCGACGCGGCGGCGCACGGCGTCGCCGGCCACGTCGCAGCCCAGGATGCTGGCCGGTTCCGGCAGGTCCTTCCAGGGGCCCTCGGCGAGATCGTCGATGGTCTCCAGGAAGACCGCGCCCTGGCGCAGCGGCGGGCTGCCCGGTTGCGGGCCGGCGAACAGCGCCCACTTCAGGCGCGTGTTGCCGATGTCGATGGCAAGAAAGGACATCAGGTGTCGCCCGCCGCCCCGGCGAGGGACGACCCGGCGTGGGTGTCGAAAGTGCCCGATGGTATCCACGCTGCGCACGCACGACCATCGGTGGCATCATCCGACGATTGACGATTGACGTTTACGTCAACGTCAATCGCCAACGCCCCGGGACATATCGCCATGACCGATCTCTCCGCCGAAGCCAAGGCCCTGGCCGCCTACCGCCCGACGCACAAGCTGCGTTTCGTCACCGCCGCCAGCCTGTTCGACGGCCATGACGCGGCAATCAACATCATGCGCCGGCTGCTGCAGGGCATGGGCGCCGAGGTCATCCACCTCGGGCACAACCGCTCGGTCGACGAGGTGGTCACGGCGGCGCTGCAGGAAGACGTGCAGGGCATCGCGATCAGCAGCTACCAGGGCGGGCATGTCGAGTACTTCCAGTACATGGTCGACCGCCTGCGCGAGCAGGGCGGCGAACATGTGCAGGTCTTCGGCGGCGGCGGCGGCGTCATCGTGCCGGCCGAGATCCGCGCGCTGCAGGACTACGGCGTGGCCCGCATCTACAGCCCCGAGGACGGCCAGCGCATGGGCCTGGCGGGCATGATCGGCGAAATGCTGATGCGCACCGACCTGGACCTGTCGGCGCATGCGCCCAAGGACATCGCCGCGCTGCAGGGCCACGGCCCCGAGGCCTGGCGCGCGCTGGCGCAGGCGATCACGGCACTGGAGAACGGCCGCGCCGATGCAACCTTCGTTGCCGCGCTCAAAGCCGCGCCGAAGACGGCCCCGGTGGTCGGCATCACCGGCACCGGCGGCGCCGGCAAGAGCAGCCTCACCGACGAGCTGATCCGGCGCCTTCGGCTGGACCAGGACGACCGGCTGCGCATCGCCGTCATCAGCATCGACCCGAGCCGGCGCAAGAGCGGCGGCGCCCTGCTCGGCGACCGCATCCGGATGAATGCCATCGGCCCCTGGTCAAGCGGCCCGCGGGTCTTCATGCGCAGCCTGGCGACGCGCGACTTCGGCAGCGAGATCAGCCAGGCCCTGCCCGAGGTGCTGGCCGCGGTGCAGGCCGCCGGCTTCGACCTGATCATCGTCGAGACCTCGGGCATCGGCCAGGGCAACGCCGCCATCGTGCCCCTGGTGGACCTGCCCCTGTACGTGATGACGCCCGAGTTCGGCGCCGCCAGCCAGCTCGAGAAGATCGACATGCTGGACTTCGCGGCCCTGGTGGCGATCAACAAGTTCGACCGCAAGGGTGCCGCCGACGCGCTGCGCGACGTCGCCAAGCAGGTGCAGCGCAACCGCGGGGCCTTCACGACGCCACCTGACCAGATGCCGGTCTTCGGCAGCATGGCCAGCCGTTTCAACGACGACGGCGTGACCGCGCTGTACCAGGCGCTGGCGGCGCGGCTCGGCGAGTTCGGCCTGGTCCTGCCCGAAGGCCGGCTGCCGAAGGTGCACACCCGCCACAGCACCGCCGGCACCCCCATCGTGCCGCCGCCGCGGGTGCGCTATCTGGCCGACATCGCCGACACGGTACGCGCCTACAAGGCCAGGGCCCGATCGCAGGCGACGCTGGCGCGCGAGATCCAGCAGCTGCGCGCATCCGCGCGCATGCTGCACGAAAACGACAGCACGCGCGACGGCGCAAAGAGCACGGTGCTGAAACTGGCCGAAGCGCGCGAGGCCAGGTTCGACCCGCAGGCGAAGAAGCTGCTGGCGATGTGGCCCGACATGCAGCGCGCCTACGCCGGCGACGAATACGTGGTCAAGATCCGCGACCGCGAGATCCGCACCGCGCTGACGCACACCACGCTGTCGGGCAACAAGATCCGCAAGGTGGCGCTGCCGGCCTTCGAGGACCATGGCGAGATCCTGAAGTGGCTGCTGCTGGACAACGTGCCCGGCAGCTTCCCCTACGCCGCCGGCACCTTCGCCTTCAAGCGCGAGGGCGAAGACCCGACGCGCATGTTCGCCGGCGAGGGCGACGCCTTCCGCACCAACCGGCGCTTCAAGATGGTCTCCGAAGGCATGCCGGCCAAGCGCCTGAGCACCGCTTTCGATTCGGTGACGCTGTATGGCGCCGACCCCGACCGCCGGCCCGACATCTACGGCAAGGTCGGCAACTCCGGCGTCAGCATCGCCACGCTCGACGACCTGAAGGTGCTCTACGGCGGCTTCGAGCTGACGAGCCCGAGCACCAGCGTCAGCATGACGATCAACGGCCCGGCGCCGACCATCCTGGCGATGTTCATGAACACCGCCATCGACCAGAACCTGGACAAGTTCCGCGCCGACAACGGCCGCGAACCCACCGACGACGAAGCGGCCAAGATCCGTGCCTGGACCCTGGCCAATGTGCGCGGCACCGTGCAGGCCGACATCCTGAAGGAGGACCAGGGCCAGAACACCTGCATCTTCAGCACCGAGTTCAGCCTGAAGGTGATGGGCGACATCGCAGAATGGTTCGTGCACCACGACGTGCGCAACTTCTACAGCGTCTCGATCAGCGGCTACCACATCGCCGAAGCCGGCGCCAACCCGATCAGCCAGCTCGCCTTCACGCTGAGCAACGGCTTCACCTTCGTCGAAGCGTACCTGGCGCGCGGCATGCACATCGACGACTTCGCGCCCAACCTGAGCTTCTTCTTCAGCAACGGCATGGACCCGGAGTACACCGTGCTCGGCCGCGTGGCGCGCCGCATCTGGGCGGTCGCGATGCGCGAGCGCTACGGCGCCAACGAGCGCAGCCAGAAGCTGAAGTACCACGTCCAGACCAGCGGCCGCAGCCTGCACGCGCAGGAGATCGCCTTCAACGACATCCGCACCACGCTGCAGGCCCTGATCGCGGTCTATGACAACTGCAACAGCCTGCACACGAATGCCTACGACGAGGCGATCACGACGCCGACCGAAGAGTCGGTGCGACGCGCAATGGCAATCCAGCTCGTCATCAACCGTGAATGGGGGCTGGCGAAGAACGAGAACCCGAACCAGGGTGCCTTCGTCATCGACGAGTTGACCGAACTCGTCGAGGAGGCGGTGCTCGCCGAGTTCGAGAACATCGCCGAGCGCGGCGGTGTGCTCGGCGCGATGGAAACCGGCTACCAGCGCGGCAAGATCCAGGAAGAGAGCATGCACTACGAGATGCTCAAGCACACCGGCGAACACCCGATCATCGGCGTCAACACCTTCCGCAACCCGCATGGCGACCCGGTGCCCGAGCACATCGAACTCGCGCGCAGCACCGAGGACGAGAAGGAAAGCCAGCTCAGGCGCCTGGCCGACTTCCACGCCCGCCATGCCGACGCGGCGCCGGCCATGCTGCGCCGGCTGCAGCAGGCCGTGATCGACGACCAGAACGTGTTCGCGGTGCTGATGGACGCGGTGCGCGTGTGCAGCCTGGGGCAGATCACGCGTGCGCTGTTCGAGGTCGGCGGGCAGTACCGGCGCAGCATGTAAGCGGCGCTGAATCGGCGCCCCCTATGATGCGCCGATATGGCCAGCCCGAGCACCGGACAGCGCCAGGCGCGCCGTGCCTGGAACCTGTTGCACGTCGACGCCCCCGGCGCACAGCGCCTGGCGGAGCGCGCGCTGGCTGCGGCCATGGCGGCGCGCGATCCGGCCGCCGAAGGCTGGGCGCGGCTGGTCATCGGCATGCACGCCCTGCTCTACGGCACCGCCGGCGACGCCGAACGGGTGCTGCGCCAGGCCGAGCGCCGCTTCGAGGCGGCCGATGATCGTCCCGGGCTGATCCTCGCGCGCGCCCAGATTGCCCGCGCACGCTGGCGCCAGGGCCATTTCCAGCAGGCGCTGGCCCAGGTGCTGCCGCTGCGCGACGAAGGCCTGGTCGTGCTGCGTCACGAACAGCGCGCGGTGCTGCTGAACACCATCGCCGGCTGCTACTCGGCGTATGGCGACTCGGCGCAGGCGTTCGCCTACATGTTCGAAGCGCTGCGCGACGCCGGCCCGCGCCGCGGCCGCGGTTTCGACATCGTGCTGTACTGCAACCTGTCGCACGAGCTGATGCAGATCGGCGACTACGAAGAAGCGCTGCGCCACGTCGCCCAGGGCCTGGAGCGCTGCCGCGGCCTGGACATCCAGCGCCTGACCAGCGTGCTGCTGATCAACCGCGTGACCTGCCTGACCGAGCTCGGCCGCGCCGGCGAGGCCCTGGCCGACGTGCAGGCGCTGCGCACGATGCCGGCCACCAGCGACGGGCGCGGGCGCATCGAACCCGGCTTCGAGACCCTGGCCATCGCGGCGCTGCGTGCCGGCGAGACCGCGCTGGGCGCCGAACTGCTTGCCCAGGCCGAGGCCGACGGCCCCCCCCGGCTGCCCGACGACCACCTCGAGCGCGCCACGGCGGCGGCCCTGCTGGCCCTGGCCCGCGGCCGGCCGCGGCGCGCCGTCGACGCGCTGCTGCCGCTGCTGGACACCGCCGAGGACGACACCATCGAAGGCCAGAGCCTGCGCATCCGCGCCCAGTATCTCGACGTGCTGGCCCAGGCCTGGCAGGCCGCGCGGCGCAGCGGCCCGGCGCTGGTGGCGCTGCGCCAGTGGCAGGCCCTGCACCGAAGGCAGGCGCAGACCTCGTCGCAGGCCCGCTACCAGGCCGCGGCGCTGCAGACCGAGCTGCTGCGCCTGCAGCATCGGCTCGACGAGAAGGACGCCGAGCGGCGCGCCACCGAACGTGCGCGCGGCGCCCTGGTGGCGATCAACGAGGAGCTGTCGCGCCGCGTGCACGAGGTGCAGGCGCTGCAGGCCGCGCTGCGCGAGCAGGCCACGCAGGACCCGCTGACCGGCCTGTTCAACCGCCGCCATCTGAACGACACCCTGCCGCAGCTGCATGCGCTGGCGCGGCGCGAGGCCCAGCCGCTGGCCCTGGTGATCATCGACCTCGACCACTTCAAGCGGGTCAACGACGGGCATGGCCATGCCGCCGGCGACCGGCTGCTGGCCGCCTTCGGCGAGTTGCTGGCGGCACATTGCCGACGCAGCGATGTCGCCTGCCGCTACGGCGGCGAGGAGTTCTGTCTGCTGATGCCGCGCACCGACGCCGCCACGGCGCGGCGCAAGGCGCAGGCCCTGCTGCGCCGCTGGCGTGCAATGCGTTTCGAGATCAACGGCACGCTGCTCGCGGACCAGAGCTTCTCGGCCGGTGCGGCCGACACCCGGCTGGTTTCGGGCTCACCGGACGCCCTGCTGAAGGCCGCCGACGACGCCTTGCTCGACGCCAAGCGCGCCGGCCGCAACCGGGTCGGCAGCGCCACGGTCTGATGGGGCGATGACGGGGCCATGACGATCCTGTGGCTGCGGCACGGCGAAACGGCACTCAATGCGGCGCGCGTGATGCAGCCGGCCGACACGCCGCTGTCGGCGCTCGGCCTGGCCCAGGCCGAGGCCGCCGCAAGGCGGCTGGCCACGCTGCGGCCGCGGGCGATCCTGTGCAGCGACATGCCGCGCGCACTGCAGACCGCGATGCTGCTGTCGCGCCACTGCGGCCTGCCGGTGAGCGTCGACGAACGCCTGGCCGAGCGCAATTTCGGCGCGCTGCGCGGAAGGCCCTGGTCGACGCTGGACGTCGACCCGACGACGCTGCAGGAGGCGCCGGAAGGCGGCGAGTCGATGGCACAGTTCCACGCCCGCGCCGCCGAGGCCTGGGCCCTGGCCGCGGCGCGGCGCGCCGCGCTCGACGGCCCGCTGGTGGTCGTCTCGCACGGGCTGCTGATCCATGCCGTGCTGGCGCGGCATGCGCATTGGCCGGCCAGCGCGCTTGAGCTGCCGCAGCGGCTGGGCAATGCTTCGGTGTCGATCGTCGACGCGGCACCCCCGCACACGGTGCTGCGTGTGGGCTGCACCGCCCACCTGCTCGATGTCAACGCCGTCACACCCGCTGGGGGCGCGGCCTGAGTAGCATCACGCATGCTGACCCCGCCCTTCATCGCCCCCTCCCGCTTCGACGACCCGGCCGCCGCGCTGGCCCAGGTTCACCGCATCTACGACGCCAGCGTGAGCCATCTGCGCGCCGCGCTGCAGGCCTTCGTCGCCGGCCAGACGCCGGCGCAGCGCGTGCGCGCCTGCTACCCCTTCGTGCGCGTGCACACCGCCACCGTGGCGCGCGCGGACTCGCGGTTGGCCTATGGCTTTGTCGCCGGCCCTGGCGGCTATGAAACCACGCTGACGCGGCCCGAGCTGTTTGCCGACTACCTGCGCAACCAGTTCGCGCTGCTCGTGCACAACCACGGCGTGGCCATCGAGGTCGGCACCAGCACGCAGCCGATCCCGGCGCACTTCTCGCTGGCCGACAACGACCAGCTCGAAGGCAGCCTGTCGCAGGCGCAGCGCATCGCGATGCGCGACCTCTTCGACCTGCCCGACCTGGCCGCGATGGACGACGGCATCGCCAACGGCACCTGGGAGCCGGCGCCCGGCGAAGCGCATCCGCTGGCACTGTTCACCGCGCCGCGCGTGGACTACTCGCTGCACCGGCTGCGTCACTACACCGGCACCCTGCCCGAACAGTTCCAGAACTTCGTGATGTTCACGAACTACCAGTTCTACATCGACGAGTTCGTGCGCCTGGGCCGCGCCGCCGTCGGCAGCGCGCCCCACGGCTACAGCGCCTTCGTCGAACCGGGCAATGTGCTCACCACGGCCAGCGGCACGCAGGGCATCGCGCCGCCACGCCTGCCGCAGATGCCGGCCTACCATCTGATGCGCGCCGGGCATGCCGGCATCACGATGGTCAACATCGGCGTCGGCCCGGCGAACGCAAAGACCATCACCGACCATATCGCGGTGCTGCGCCCGCATGCCTGGCTGATGCTCGGCCACTGCGCGGGGCTGCGCAATACGCAGCGACTCGGCGACTACGTGCTCGCCCACGGCTATGTGCGCGAGGACCATGTGCTCGACGAGGAGCTGCCGCTGTGGGTGCCGATCCCGGCCCTGGCCGAGGTCCAGGTGGCGCTCGAGCGGGCGGTGGCCGACGTCACCCGGCTCGCCGGCTTCGAGCTGAAGAAGATCCTGCGCACCGGCACCGTGGCCAGCACCGACAACCGCAACTGGGAGCTGTTGCCCAAAAGTGTGCACGGTGGTCCGGAGCGCCGTTTCAGCCAGAGCCGCGCGATCGCGCTCGACATGGAAAGCGCCACCATCGCCGCCAACGGCTTTCGCTTCCGCGTGCCCTACGGCACCTTGCTGTGCGTGTCCGACAAGCCGCTGCACGGCGAGATCAAGCTGCCCGGCATGGCCGAAACCTTCTACCGCGAGCGTGTCGACCAGCATCTGCGCATCGGCATGCGGGCCATCGAGCTGTTGCGCGAGCAGCAGCCCGGCAGGCTGCACAGCCGCAAGCTGCGCAGCTTTGCCGAGGTGGCGTTCCAGTAGCCCGGGCCGCCGTCTTTACAAACATTGACCCGGCGCCGGGCGGCTCGACACCTGCAGCGACGATGATCGACAGGTGACACCGCCTCTGCCCCCGCGCGCTCTCCTGCTCATCGCCTGCGCGCTGTCGGCCTGCACCTCGCTGCAGCAGCCGGCAGCGCCGACGGACAGCGTTCCCTTGCCGTCGGCCTGGCAGGGCGCGGCCGCCGTCGGCAACCCGACCGATCTGGCCGACTGGTGGACTCGCCTGGGCGACCCCGCCCTGCCGCCCCTGGTGGCCGATGCGCTGGCCCGCGGCAATGACGTTGCCGTGGCGCAGGCGCGCCTGCGCCAGGCGCGCGCCACACGCGACCTGGCCGCGGCAGGCCTGCAGCCGCGTGTCGGTGGCAGCGCCTCCGCACAAGGCTCGAAGAGCGAGGGGCAGCCGCATGGCGAAAGCTGGCGCGCCGGGCTCGACGCCTCCTGGGAACTCGACCTCTGGGGCGCTGGCGCCGCGACCGTGCGCGCCGCCGATGCGGCGCTGCAGGCCACGACGCTCACGCTGGCGCAGACCCGCGTCGTGATCGCCGCCGAGGTGGCCACGACCCTGGTCGCCTTGCGCAGCGCGCAGGCCCGGCAGGCGATCGCCGAGCGCAATCTGGCCAGCCAGCAGCAGACCCTGCAGATCGTGCAATGGCGCCTGGAAGCCGGCCTGGTGACGACCCTGGACCTGGCGCAGGCGCGCACCGCCGTCGAGCAGACGCGCGCCCAGATCCCGGCCCTGCGCAGCAGCGCCGCGCAGGCCATGCATGCCCTGGCGGTGCTGACCGGTCGACCGCCGGGCGCGTTGCAGGCCATCCTCACCCCTTCCCGGTCCCCCGATTTGCCCGGCCCGGTCCAGCCGCTGATGCCCGAGTCGCTGACTCTGGCGATCCCGGCCGAGGTGCTGCGCCAGCGGCCCGACGTGCTGGCGGCCGAGCAGCAGCTGGTCGCGGCCGCCGCAAGGGTCGAGCAGGCGGATAGCGCGCGCCTGCCGAGCCTGAGCCTGGGCGGCGCGATCGGCCTGAGCGCGCTGCGCGCCAGCGGCCTCGGGCCCGGGGCCGGTGTGGCCTCTCTGCTGGCCAGCGTCAGCCTGCCGGTGCTGGACTTCGGGCGTGTGCAGGCTCAGGTCCGGCAGCAGGAGGCGGCGCGCGACGAAGCCGCGGCCAGCTACCGCGCCAGCCTGCTGGCCGCACTGCAGGACGTCGAGGACACCCTGGTGGCGCTCGAAGCCGGAGGCCAGCAACTGGCGGCGCAGCGGGCCGCGGCGAGCGCCGCGCGCCTGGCCGCGGAGCTGGCCGTGCAGCGCTACCGCAGCGGCCTGGTCGACTTCCAGAGCGTGCTGCAGGCGCAGCGCACCCAGCTCGCGGCCGAGGACGGCGTGGCCGCCACCCTGGGCAGCCTGGCCACCGCCCAGGTACGCCTGGTCAAGGCCCTGGGTGGCGGCTGGTCGCAAGACATCGCTGCCGCTCCGAACCCCACCCGCCCGGACAGCCCCCAACCGATCGCCCGCCGATGACCGTTTCCGACTCGCCTTCCGACACCGCACTGCAGGACCTGCTCGGCGCCGATGCCCTGGCCCGCCCCTGGTGGCGCCGCCGCAGCCTGTGGATCGCCGTGCTGCTGCTGGCGGCGCTGGCCCTGGCGCTGTGGTGGTGGCGCGGCCAGCAGCAACGGGCGCGCGCCCCGACCTACCAGACGCAGGCCGTCACGCGCGGCCCGCTGACGGTCACCGTCACCGCCAGCGGCACCCTGCAGCCGACGACCCAGGTGGCCGTGGGCAGCGAGCTGTCGGGCACCGTGGTGCGGGTCCTGGCCGACGTCAACGACCGCGTGCGCAAGGGCCAGGTGCTGGTGGTGCTGGACGACGCCCGCCTGCGCGACCAGGTGCTGGCCTCGGAGGCCGCGCTTGCCGCCGCCCAGGCCGCCCTGCAGCAGGCGCACACCAGCGCCGGCGAGGCCGAGGACACGCTGGCGCGCCTGCGCGACGTGCAGCGGCGCAGCGGCGGCCAGGTGCCATCGGCCAGCGAGATGGCCGGCGCCGAGGCCGCTGCGGCGCGCGCGACGGCCGGCGTCGCCAGTGCCGCGGCCGGCGTGGCACAGGCCAAGGCCACGCTGTCGAGCAACCGAACCAATCTGACCAAGGCCACGATCCGCTCGCCGATCGACGGTGTCGTGCTGGCGCGCTCGGTGGAGCCGGGCAACGCGGTCGCCGCCTCGCTGCAGGCGGTGACCCTGTTCACGCTGGCCGAGGACCTGACGCAGATGAAGCTGCAGGTCAATGTCGACGAGGCCGACGTCGGTCAGGTGCATGCCGGCCAGTCGGCCAGCTTCACCGTCAGCGCCTATGCGCAGCGGCGCTTCCCGGCGCACATCGTGCGTGTGGGCTATGGCGCCACGATCACCAACAACGTCGTCACCTACGCCGCCGAGCTGCGCGTGGCCAACGACGACCGCGCGCTGCGCCCGGGCATGACGGCCACCGCCACCATCACCACCGTCGAACGCCAGGACGCCTTGCGCGTGCCGAATGCCGCGCTGCGCTACACGCCGTCGAACCCCGCGGACCAAGCCAAGGCCGGCAGCAACCCGATCGGCATGATGCTGCCGCGCCCGCCGCGCAGCGGGGGCAGCCGCAGCGCCGGCACCGACATCCAGCAGGTGCGCCAGGTCTGGGTGCTCGACCAGGGGCAGCCGCAGGCGCTGCGCGTGACGCCGGGCGTCAGCGACGGCCGGCAGACCGAGGTCAGCGACACCCCCTTGCAGCCGGGCATGGAGGTGATCGTGGGCCAGACCGCGGGTGCGGCGCCGTGAGCGCCGCGGCTGGCGACACGCCGCTGATCGTGCTGCGCGGCATCACCCGCATCTACGGCGAGGGCGCGGCCGAGGTGCGGGCCCTGCGCGGCGTGGACCTCGACATCCGGGCCGGCGAGTTCGTCGCCATCATGGGGCCCAGCGGCTCCGGCAAGTCCACCGCGATGAACATCATCGGCTGCCTGGACACGCCCAGCCATGGCGAATACCACTTCCGCAGCGTGCCGGTGCACCGGCTCGACCGCGACCAGCGGGCCCTGCTGCGCCGCCAGCATCTGGGTTTCGTGTTCCAGGGCTTCAACCTGCTGCCGCGCACCACGGCGCTCGAGAACGTCGAGCTGCCCCTGCTCTACCGCGGTGAGCCGGCCGCGGCGCGGCGCCGCGCCGCCCTGGCCTCGCTGGCCTCGGTGGGCCTGGCCGGCCGCGAACGGCACACACCGGGTGAACTCTCGGGCGGCCAGCAGCAGCGCGTCGCGATCGCGCGCGCCCTGGTGACGCAGCCCAGCGTGCTGCTCGCCGACGAACCCACCGGCAACCTCGACACGCAACGCGGGCGCGAGATCATGGATCTGCTGGCCGCACTCAACCGTGAGCGCAGCATCACCGTGCTGATGGTCACCCACGAGCCCGAGATGGCGGCCTATGCGCGGCGCGTGGTGCGCTTCGTCGACGGCCTGGTCGAAAGCGACCGGCGCCAGGAGCCCGTCGCCGTCGCGGAGCCGGCCTGATGGGCTGGAACGCCCTCGGCCTGGCCTGGCGCGCCATCCGGCGCAACCTGCTGCGCTCCTTTCTCACCGTGCTCGGCATCGTGATCGGCGTGGCCGCGGTGATCACGATGGTCAGCGTGGGCAATGGCGCCACCCGCGCGGTGCAGGACCAGATCGCCAGCCTGGGCACGAATCTGCTGATGGTGCGCCCCGGCCAGCGCATGGGGCCCGGCCGCGACGCCGCGGGCGCACCGCCGTTCCGCGAGGCCGACGCCGACGCGATCGCGGCCCAGATCATCGGTGTGCGCGCGGTGGCGCCGCAGGCGGCCACCAGCGCGACCGCGGTCTTCGGCGCGCGCAACTGGTCGACCGTGGTGTATGGCAGCACGAATGCCTACTTCAGCACCAACAACTGGACCCTGGCCTCGGGTCGGCTGTTCGAAGACCCGGAGCTGCACGCCGGCAGCGCGGTCTGCGTGATCGGCGCCACCGTGCGCCGCGAGCTGTTCGGCAATGCCGATCCGGTGGGGTCGCAGCTGCGGCTCAAGACCCTCGCCTGCGAGGTCATCGGTCTGCTCGAAAGCAAGGGGCAGGCCGGTCTGGGCCAGGACCAGGACGACATCGTGGTGATGCCGATCGCCGCCGTGCAGCGGCGGCTGACCGGCAACCTGAACGTCAACACCCTGCTGGTGTCGATGGCCGACGGCGTCGACAGCGAGCGCCTGAAGGCCGACCTGACGCGGCTGCTGCGCGAGCGGCGCAAGCTCACCGACGCCGACGAGAACAACTTCAACGTGCTCGACACCCAGCAACTCGCCGAGGCCCTGTCGGGCACCACCCAGGTGATGACGACCCTGCTCGGCGCGGTGGCGGCGGTGAGCCTGCTCGTGGGCGGCATCGGCATCATGAACATCATGCTCGTCAGCGTCACCGAGCGCACGCGCGAGATCGGCATCCGGCTGGCGATCGGGGCGCTCGGGCGCGAGGTGCTGCTGCAGTTCCTGATCGAGGCGGTGGTGCTGGCCGCACTCGGCGGGCTGATCGGCATCGCGATCGCCACCGCCGCGTCGATCGCGATCACGCGGCTGATGAGCGTGCCCTGGGCCTTCGACCCGGCGATCAACCTGCTCGCCTTCGGCTTCTCGGCGGTGATCGGCGTGATCTTCGGCTACTTTCCGGCGCGGCGCGCGGCGCGCCTGGACCCGATCGAGGCCCTGCGCCACGAGTGATGCTCAACGCAGCAGCGGACGCAGCGCGAGCAGCCCGAGCAGCGGGCCGATGCCCAGCCAGGGCAGCAGCGCGCCCAGCGGCACCGACGGCGCCAGGCCGACGAAGAGCTGAATGCTGACGATGGACAGCGCGAAGCCCAGGCTGTTGCTCAGCGTGAGCACGCTGCCGACCGCCTGCGGCGGCGCGTTGGCCGCGGTGAGCGCCGAGAACTGCGGCGAGTCGCCCGCCACCGTGATGCCCCACAGGACCAGCCAGGCGTAGAACAGCATGTCGGGCGCGGCCAGCAGCCAGGGTGCGGCCACGCAGCACAACCCGCTGGCCGCGAGCTGCACACCGGCCACACGCGCGCTGCCCCAGCGCAGCGCGAGCCGCCCGCCGGCGGCACAGCCCAGCGCCCCCGCGCCGAGCACGGCAAAGGCGGCCCCCGAGAGCGCCGCGCCGTGCAGCCGGGTGGCGAGCACGAAGGGCAGCAGCACCCACATCGCGTACAGCTCCCACATATGGCCGAAATAGCCGAGCACCGAGGCGCGCACCTTGCGATCGGTCCAGACACTGCCCAGGGCGCGCCATTGCAGCGTGGCCACGCGCGCCGGCGCATGCCGCGGCTCGGGCACGGCGAAGATCAGCAGCAGCCCGGCCAGCACCGAGCCGGCGGCGATGGCGACGAAGACCGCCTGCCAGGGCCAGCTGCCGGCACCGGCGGTCAGCGCGCGCAGTGCGTGCGGCAGGGCGCTGCCGAGCACCAGGGCGCCGACCAGCCAGCCCAGCGCCGCGCCGAGGCCGCGCGGGAACCACTGCGCGGCGATCTTCATGCCCACCGGGTAGATGCCGGCCAGGCACAGGCCGGTCAGCAGCCGCCAGGCGAACAGGGCCTGGAAATCATCCGCCCAGGCCAGCGCGCCCAGGGTGCAGCCGGCACCGGCCAGCGCGCTGGCCAGGAACACCCGGCGCGCCGGCAGGCGGTCGGCCACCGCCAACAGCGCAAACAGCAGGGTGCCGGCGATGAAGCCGAGCTGCACCGCCGAGGTCAGCGGGCCCACGGCCTGCGCCGACCAGCCGTTGGCGCGCTGCAGCTCCGGCATCACCGCATTCACGGCGAACCAGGGCGAAACACCGAGGAACTGCGCGCCGACGAGCGCCGGCAACACCCGCCGCGGCGCTTTCACCACAGGGTGCGCAGCGCGGCGTCCAGGCCAGGGCCGAGTCGCTGGCGCATCTCGACGTCATTGCCCTCCTGCAGCGCGGTATACAGCGGCAGCAGCAGCGCCTTGGCGTTGTGGCGCCGCGCCAGGGCCTCGATCGTGGGCGGCGCACCCGCCTCCGGCGCACCGGCCAGGGCGATGCGTCCGAGCAGGGTGCTCCAGTCGCCCGCGCCGTGCATGCCGCGGCGCGCCACGAAGACCAGCACCCGCGCCAGGCGTTCACCTTCGCCGAAGATGTAGAAGTGCGTCGCCGGCGTGGCCTGGGCAAGCACGGCCTCGAGCAGTCGGTCGAGACCGGCGCGGTCGACCTGCGGGTTGAGTGCCAGCTGTACCAGCAGGTCGGCGCCATGGGCCACCGCGTGGCGCCAGCCCTGGCGCGGATCGAAGCCGCGGTAGTCGCGCACGCGGACCAGGAAGTCGACCGCGGCGGCCAGCACCTCCTGACGTTCGGCCGGCGTCCAGAGCGGCTGCAGGCGGTCCACGCGCACCACCTCGGCCAGGGCCAGGGCCGCAAACGGCGGGCCGAACCCGTCGCCGTCGAAGCTCGACAGGCCGCTGCGCGCGAGGCTGCCGAGGTGCCGGGCCGTCGCCGCGGACAGGGCGCCAGCGCGCAGCCAGGCGCTCAGCGCCGACAGCGCCAGCCCGTCGCGCAGCTCGGGGTCGGGCGACGCCAGGCAGGGCATCAGGGCCAGCGCCAGGCGCTCGCGGCGCGCCGCGTCGTCGAGCTTCCAGTCGACCGCGGCGAGCGCGCGCAGCGCCTCGCGCGGCGCTTCGGCCGGCGGGCAGGCCTGGGCCGCGGCCAGCAGCGGCCAGGCTAGACCCAGGAGACAGAGCGGGCGCAGGCAATGCACAGCCGCGCAGCCTAACAGGCAGGCGGGGGATGTGCGGCCCTTGTGCCGGCGTCAGGGTCGGCGTAGTCTGGCCGGCACCGAAGCCGCAACACCGCCCGCCCGGGTGAATCGGCAGCGAGCCGCACGCACGCGGGTCCTGCCCAAGGAGTCCCCCATGCCAAGCCCATCCCCGAGCGCCAGCGAGCTCGGCACCGCCGACATCCGCACGCTGGCGCTCGTCGGCCCCGCCGCGGCCGGCAAGACCCTGCTCGCCGAGGCTCTGCTGCAGGCCGCCGGCATGATCGGCAGCCTCGGTGCGCTGGAGCGCGGCGGCACGGTCAGCGACCACGACCCTGTCGAAAAGCGCATGCAGCACTCGCTGAACAGCGCCCTCATGCATCTGCAGCACGACGGCTGCCGCATCCATCTGATCGACACCCCGGGGGCGCCCGACTTCCTGGGTCAGGCGCTGCCGGCGCTGGAGGCGGTGGAGACCGCGGCCATCGTGATCAATGCCGCCACCGGCATCGAGCCGATGGCCCAGCGCATGATGGAATACGCCGCCGAGCGCCAGCTCGACCGGCTGATCATCGTCAACCGCATCGACGCCGCCGGGGTCGACCTGGCCGCGCTGCTGGCGCAGATCCAGGCCACCTTCGGCCGCGAGTGCCTGCCGCTGAACCTGCCCGACGACGGCGCGAACAAGGTGGTCGACTGCTTCTTCAACCGCGCCGGGCACAGCGATTTCGGCGCCGTCGACGACGCCCACCGCGCGCTCGTCGAGCAGGTGGTGGAGGTCGACGGTGACTTCGTCGAACGTTATCTGAACGACGGCGACATCGACCCGGCGGAGCTGCACGCGCCGCTGGAGCAGGCGCTGCGCGAGGGCCATCTGATCCCGGTGGTCTTCACCAGCGCACGCACCGGCGCCGGCGTGCGCGAACTGCTGGACGTGATCGTCAAGCTGCTGCCGAACCCGACCGAGAGCAACCCGCCTGACTTCCTCAACGGCGAGGGCGCCGCCGCGGTGCCGATGCACGCCGACCCGGCCCCGGCCAAACATGTGCTGGCGCATGTGTTCAAGGTCACGGTCGACCCCTATGTCGGCAAGATGGGCATCTTCCGCGTCTGGCAGGGCACGGTCACGCGCGACAGCCAGCTCTACATCGGCGACGGCCGCAAGCCCTTCAAGGTCGGGCATCTGTTCATGATGCAGGGCAAGGACCATGTCGAGGTGATGCAGGCGATGCCGGGCGACATCGTCGCGGTGGCCAAGGTCGACGACATCCACTTCGACGCCGTGCTGCACGACGCCGCCGAGGACGAGCACATCCACCTCAAGCCCCTGCCCTTCCCGGAGCCGGTGCACGGCCTGGCGATCCGGCCAAAGCGGCATGGCGACGAACAGCGCATGTGGGAGGTGCTGGGCAAGCTGGTGGCCGAAGACCCCTGCCTGAAGCTCGTGCACGTGGCCAGCACCAACCAGACCGTGATCTACGGTCTGGGCGAGCTGCATCTGCGCGTGCTGCTCGAGCGCCTGCGCGAGTTGCACCGCTTCGAGGTCGACACCGAGCCGCCGCGCATCGCCTACCGCGAGACCATCACCGCACCGGCCGAGGGCCACCATCGGCACAAGAAGCAGTCCGGCGGCGCCGGCCAGTTCGGCGAGGTCTTTCTGCGCGTGGAGCCGCTGCCGCGCGGCGGCGGCTTCGAGTTCGTCGATGCGGTCAAGGGCGGGGTCATCCCCGGGCAGTTCATCCCCGCGGTCGAGAAGGGTGTGCGCGAGGTGCTGGCCGGCGGCGCGATTTCCGGTCACCCGGTGGTCGACGTGCGCGTGACGGTGTTCGACGGCAAGCACCACAGCGTGGACAGCAAGGAGATCGCCTTCGTCACCGCCGGCCGCCGGGCCTTCATGGCCGCGGTGCGCGAGGCGCGGCCGATCGTGCTCGAACCCATCGTGCACGTCGAGATCACCGCCCCCGACGGCAGCCTGGGCGACCTCACCGGCGACCTGTCGGCGCGCCGCGGCATGGTCAGCGGCACCGCCACCGAGAGCAACGGCGACGTCATCGTGCGCGGCCAGGCACCGCTGTCGGAACTGATCGGCTACCAGAACCGGCTCAACGCGATGACCGCCGGCCAGGGCCGCTACACGATCGCGCTGTCGCATTACGAAGCCGTGCCGCCGACGATGCAGCAGCAGCTGGTCAGCGAATTCCGCACCCAGGAAGACGACTGAGGGCAGCAGCGCCGCGGTACGCCGCGACGGCCCGGCGCGCTGTTCCAGGGCGGGGCTATTCCTTGACGGTCTTGCCGGGGCCGGCCTGCTGCGCACGCCAGGCCTCGAGCTGGGCGAGCCAGGGTTTCCAGTCTCTGGGGCCGGTTTCGAAGCGCGTCTTCAGCGCACCGAGCACATGCGTCCAGGCACCGTCGAAATAGGTGTAGGCCTGGTCCCATTCGCCACCCTCGCCCCAGCCGGTGTGGTGCAGGGTGACGAGGGTGGTCTTCGCGTCCACCGGCTGCAAGCGCACGATGACGAAGGTTCGCTGCTGGCGCGCCTGCGGCAGCGACGGGGGGGCGTTCCAGTCGAAGCTCAGCATGCGCTTGGGCTGGATCGCCAGGATGCGCATGTCGTCGGCGCCCTTGCTGCCCGGCGCCGCGCCCGGGTCCATGTACACATGGTAGGCGCCGCCGACACGCGGCTCGATCTCGGCTCCGGGGGCGAAGAAGCTGGTCACGCCTTCGGTGGTGGTCCAGGCCTGCCAGACGGCGTCGACGCCGGCCGGCACGGTGATGCTCTTGTCAAGCGCACGTTCGGCGGCGCCCGCGCTCAGCGCGGCGCTCAGCATCAGGGTCGTGGCCAGCGTCTGGCGAGTTGGTGTCATTGCTTGCTCCCGCGCCCGTCAATGGCGCCGAGGCCGGATCTTAGGCCGGGTCAACGAAGATTTATCATGCGCACATGCTCCATGCCAGCCCCGACCCTGCGGTCATCGCGCAGGTGCGTTTCGAGAACGCGCTGGCCCTGTTCGACGAGTTCGTTCGCGCGACGGTCAAGCACCCGGACGCCGCCGCTTTGCGCGGCCTGGAGCGGCGCTTTGCCGAGCATGTGCTGATCCAGCCCAGCTACTGGAGCCAGATCAAGAGCCGCGTGCGCCAGATCGGCGAGCGCCTGGCGCGCCAGTTCGAGCAGCGCTGCCGCAAGCCGATCGGCTGGATGGACGTGCCGCATGGAGACGGTGCGCCGCCGGCGGTGTTGCCGCCCGAAGGCGACGAGCCGTCGCCCACCAGCAGCCAGCCGCGCGACGACGATGAACGTTTCATCGTCGGCCTGGTGCTGACCTACTACCGCCGCCACCCGCAGAAAGCACGCACGCGCCTGCTCGAACTGCTCGGCGAGGTGCTCACCACGCCGCCGCCCAGCAGCGCGCCGCCGCGCCCGCCCGCGCCCGAAGACGAGCAGTCGCTGTGGCGCAAGATGCAATCCGGTGTCGCGCCGCTGAAGCGCAAGCGCCCCTAGAACTGGGGGGCACCTTGCCCTGCTGAATAATTTCGCTTGCGCTTGAGCATGGTTTGTTTATCATCTGCTCAACGTCAGGCGAAACCGCCCGACGTGAAACCCTGGAGATTCCCGACTGTGTTCCTGCCGACCCGCCCCGACCCCGCGCTGCGCCAGCGGGCGCCATGCATGGGTGGTGTGTCGACCGGGCGCCGGAGGCCGGGCTGAGGATCCACCGTCCTCGGCTCACCCTTCGACGGCCCGGCGGCACCTGCCCCGGGCCGTTTGACTTTCCGCCGTCCGACCAAGGAGTGACCGATGAAGCTGATTCTGACCCCGCGCAAGCCCCGCAATCCGCTCGCCGTCGCGGCCCGACAGCGCCGGGCCGGCGCCCACCGGCGCTGCGCCTCCGGCCAGCGCCAGCGGGCGGCCCGCGAACTGCGCGCCGAACTCGCCCGACCCCGCCCCTGAACCACGAGGGCCCGCCGTTGCCGATGGCCGACGGACCCGGGAGATCCGATCATGAGCAAGACCTTGACCTGGCAAGCCGTGGCGCCACCCGCCGCCTGGCGCCGCCGCCTGGCCCGCACGCTGCGCGTGACGGGCCGTGCCCTGGCCGCCTGGGCGCGCCGGCTCGTCCCGCCTGAACCCGCGCCCCGGCCTGAGCCGGTGCTTGAGTTCTACGCCGAGGCCGGCGCGCCGGAAGGCGCCCTGTTCATCGACGGCCAGCGCGTGGGCGTGCTGCCCGGTGTCACACGACTGTAGGGCGCGATACGATGACGCGCGCCGCGGCCCTTTTTTGACGCGGCAGGGCCGGGCCGGGCTTGATTTCGGCCCGGCCCGGCCGATACACGCAGGACGAGGATCCGACGATGGACATGCCCCGCCCCCTCCTGCTGACCCGCCCGGAGTCCGGCCTGATGGCCTGGAAGGCGCGTTTCGACCCGATGGACCTGCCGGTGCTCGCCGACACGGCGATGGCATTGGAGGAATGGCGGGCCAACGAAGACGCCGTCGACGCCCACCTGCTCAGCGAAACCATCGTGCGCGACCCGTTGATGACGCTGAAGGTGTTCAGCCATCTCGCCCGCGCCACCCGGCGCAGCAGCTGGGACGACGCGCGCGGTGACGCCGAAACCGTGACCGCCGCCCTGGTGATGCTGGGCATCGGGCCCTTCTTCCGCAGCTTCGGCGTGCAAGCGATGGCCGAGGACTGGCTGGCCGGGACACCGGGTGCGCTGGAGGGCTTCACGGCGGTGCTGCGCCGCTCGCACCGTGCCGCCGCCTTTTCGCTGGCCTTCGCGGTGCACCGGATGGACCACGACGCCGCCGTGCTGCACGCCGCGGCCCTGCTGCACGACTTTGCCGAACTGCTGATCTGGCTGCATGCGCCGGCCCTGGCGCTGCAGGTGGCGCAACGGCTGCGCGCGAGCCCCGGCCTGCGCACGGTGCAGGCCCAGCGCGAGATCCTGAACGTGGAACTGCCCGAACTGCAGCAGGCGCTGATGCAGGCCTGGCGGCTGCCCTCGCTGCTGGTGCGCATCACCGACGACCGTCAGGGCGAAGACCCCCAGGTACGCAACGTGCAACTGGCCATCCGCCTGGCTCGCCACAGTGCCGCCGGCTGGGACGATCCGGCCCTGCCCGACGACGTGCACGATGTCGCGCAACTGCTGCAGCTTGGCGAGGTGCCGCTGCGTCGGCTGCTGGCCGAGATCGACGAGGAAGCCTGATCCCTCAGGCGAACTTCAGCAGGCCGAGCATGCCGAGCACCACCAGCAGATAGCGCGCGCCCTTGCCGACGGCGATCCAGAACAGGCTCTGCCAGGGCGGCATGCGCAGCCAGCCGGCCGCCAGCACGAGGGCATCGCCGACCAGGGGCACGAAGGCCAGCACCAGGGCCGGTGCGCCCCAGCGCCGAAGGCGCCGGGCCTGGGGCCCGTCCATGTCGACGTGCACCTTCTGGAAGCGTTCGTAGCCCTGTCGTCCGGCATGGCCCATGCCGAAGGTGAGCAGGCAGCCGAGCAGGTTGCCCGCCAGGGCCGTGGCAAAGGCTGGCCAGGCCTGCGCCGGGTAGGCGGTGATCAATGCGCCGAGCACGAGTTCGCTGGAGCCGGGCAGGATCGTCGCGGACAGGAAGGCCGAGCCGAACAGGCCCCAGAGCCCCATTTCGGGCGTGGCCCAGGACTGCAGCCAATGGGAAAAGGTGTGGATCCAGTCGAGCATGGTGGCGCGCATTGTCACCGAGCGACGGCGGGCGCAGGCCGTGGGCGCGCACCCTGCTGCACAGTTTGCGTACAGTGCATGTCTTGAACACACAGGAGTGCAGCATGCAGTTCACCCCCTGGGACAACCCGATGGGCACCGACGGCTTCGAATTCATCGAGTACGCGGCGCCGGACCCGGTGGCGATGGGCCGACTCTTCGAGCGCATGGGATTCCGGGCGATCGCCAGGCACCGGCACAAGAACGTGCTGCTGTACCGCCAGGGCGGCATCAACTTCATCGTCAATGCCGAACCTGATTCCTTCGCCCAGCGCTTTGCGCGCCAGCACGGCCCAAGCATCTGCGCCATCGCATTCCGTGTGCAGGACGCCAAGGCGGCCTACGAACGCGCCGTGTCGCTGGGTGCCTGGGGTTATGCCGGCCAAGCGGGTCCGGGCCAGCTCAACATCCCGGCCATCAAGGGTATCGGCGATTCGCTGATCTATCTGGTCGACCGCTGGCGTGGCAAGGGAGGCGCCGCCGACGGCGCGATCGGCAACATCGGCTTCTTCGATGTGGACTTTGAACCGCTGCCCGGTGCCAGCCTGAGTCCGCCCGGCGTCGGGCTGACCTATATCGATCACCTGACGCACAACGTGCACCGCGGCCGCATGGGCGAGTGGGCCGACTTCTACGAGCGCATCTTCAACTTCCGCGAAGTCCGCTACTTCGACATCGAAGGCCAGGTCACGGGCGTGAAGAGCAAGGCGATGACCAGCCCCTGTGGTCGGATCCGCATCCCGATCAACGAGGAGGGCAACGAGAAGGCCGGCCAGATCCAGGAGTATCTCGACCGCTACCGCGGCGAGGGGATCCAACACATTGCGATGGGCTCGAACGATCTGCTCGCCACCGTCGACGCACTTCGCGCCGCCGACGTGACCCTGCTCGACACCATCGACACCTACTACGAGCTCATCGACAAGCGCATCCCGGCGCATGGCGAGGACGTGGCTGAGCTGCGCAAGCGCAAGATCCTGGTCGACGGCAAGGCCGGCGAGCTGTTGCTGCAGATCTTCAGCGAGAACCAGCTCGGCCCGATCTTCTTCGAGTTCATCCAGCGCAAGGGCGACCAGGGTTTCGGCGAGGGCAACTTCAAGGCTTTGTTCGAAAGCATCGAACTCGACCAGATGCGCCGCGGCGTCCTGGTCAAGTCCTGAGTCGGCGCTGCAGTTCCGACCAGGGTTCAGGGTGGTCGACCATCGCGACATGGGCGGTGGCCGGCAGGTGTCGGTTTTCGGCGCCGGCCAGGGTCGCGCTGCTCGCGGGAAAGACGATGTTGTCGCAGTGACTGTAGAAGCAGCTCATGTGCGCCCCGCGGTCGGGTGGCTCCGCCTGGCCCAGTGCGGCAAGCCAGGGCCCGTGTTGGCGCATCTGCCGGCCGTTTGCAGACAGCGCCAGCGCCGCCAGCCGGGTGCCGTGGTGCGGCGTGCCCAGTGTGATGGCGTGGTGGATGCGGTCCCCATTTCCAGCGCAGTTCCACCAATGCCGCAGGGCCAGGCCACCCATGCTGTGCGCAACCACGACGGGTGCCATGCCACTGCTGCGCTCAAGCGCCGCGACCGCAGCCTCGATGGCCGGCGCATAGGCCTCGATTCGGCCGAAGGGTGGCTCCATGGTGATGGCGACCACGGGCGTGCCCTGGGCCTGCAGTCGCGCCAGCCAGCGGTTCCAGATTCCGCGGTTGCAGACAAAACCATGCACGAGCACGACGCCACGCCGTCCCGGAGTTCCGGGGGTCACGTCGGGCCAGGCCTGCGCGCGGAAGGGCTGTCGCCAGCCGAACACCAGGGGCGCATGCCGGCATTCCCCCAACCAGGCCACAAGAACCTGGCGCAGGGTCGCGCGGGGCGCCGGATCGGCGGCGTTCGCGGCGTGCATCCAGCCGAACTCGATGGCCAGTACAAAAGCATGCCCGAACCCCAGGAGCACCAGACCGGCCCAGGTCCACGCGGCATGCGCGCGGTTCAGGGACCACACGACCCAGACCAAGGCCACGAGGCCCAGGGCACAGACGATCCAGCGCTGGAGGCGGGCGATCACGGGGCGGTCACCGATGCAGGTTTCATGGATCGGTCCGATGACCAACGCTGATGGCCAAGCCATTTTGGCAAATCTGTCGGTGGTGGGCGCCTTGCGTGCCCGCCGGCGCGAGGATCCCGACCTTGCCCAGCGCATTCACGCGTTGAAGCAGTTTCAGCACGCCCGCTTCGAGCGCAGCTATGCCGACCTTCTCGCGGATCCCGGCCAACGCGACGCTGCAACGTTTTTTCTTGAAGAACTGTATGGGCCCCATGATTTTGGCGACCGCGATGCCCAGTTCGCACGCATCGTCCCTGCATTGGTGCGTTTGTTCCCGGCGGAGATCGTCGCCACCGTGCGCACCCTGTCGGATCTGCACGCCTTGTCCGAGCAACTGGACGCCTCGATGGTCGCCAACCTTCCCGACCTGACCGTGACGACTTCGTCCTACGCCGAGGCCTGGCGTGCGACCGGGCAAGCAGCGGCCAGACAACTGCAGATCGACTGGATGGTGCAGATCGGTCGGGCACTGGAACGCTATACGCGCAAGCCCTTGCTGCGCCACAGTCTGCGCCTGATGCGCGGGCCGGCGCGTGCTGCCGGGCTCGGCACGTTGCAGCAATTCCTCGAGCGCGGGTTCGATACTTTTCGCGGCCTGGCGCGGTCGGCTGAGTTTCTGGACCTGATTGCTGCGCGCGAACGCCAGATTGCGCGATGGCTGTTCGATGCGGAATCGGTGGCTCCGGCACCGCCTGGCTTCGATTGAAGTCCGCAACGGTTCGAAAAGTGGGACTGAAAAAGGAAAAAGCCCGGACCATTTGAATGGTCCGGGCTCTTCGCAGAATTAGCCTGACGATGTCCTACTTTCACACGGGAACCCGCACTATCATCGGCGCTAAGGCGTTTCACTGTCCTGTTCGGGATGGGAAGGAGTGGGACCACCTCGCTATGGTCATCAGGCTTGACGGGTTGCCGTCCTGCTTTGGCAGGACAGCCAATTCATAGAATCGATTCAGCTTTTGATCGCGTCACACTTGGCATAACACTTAGACTCATCGTCAAAGTTATAGGGTCAAGCCTCACGAGCAATTAGTACCGGTTAGCTTAACGCATTGCTACGCTTCCACACCCGGCCTATCAACGTCCTGGTCTCGAACGACTCTTCAGGGGGCT
>CAZWUR010000044.1:0-37093 GCA_964637205.1 uncultured Rubrivivax sp. | reverse complement strand
AGAACCCCGTCATCACCGGCCCGGCGCGCGTCTTCGACGACGAGCAGAGTGCGCTGGCGGCCATCATGGCCAGCAGGATCCAGGCCGGCGACGTGATGGTGCTGCGCTACCTGGGCCCCAAAGGCGGGCCCGGCATGCCGGAGATGCTGGCCCCCACGGGCGCACTCATCGGCCAGGGCCTGGGCGAGAGCGTGGGCCTGATCACTGACGGCCGCTTCAGCGGCGGCACCTGGGGCATGGTGGTCGGCCATGTGGCGCCCGAGGCCTACGAGGGCGGCCTGATCGCGCTCGTGCACGAAGGCGACTCGATCACCATCGACGCGCACCGGCTGGTGTTGCAGCTCCACGTCGACGAGGCCGAGATCGCGCGCCGGCGTGCCGCCTGGACGAAGCCGGCGCCGCGCTACACCCGCGGCGTGCTGGCCAAGTTTGCGCACAACGCGGCCAGTGCCAGCGTCGGCGCGGTGCTCGACCTCTACGACACGAAGGCGTTCTGACTCAGAGCTTGGGGTCTTGCCGCGAGCCTGAGGCGGGCGGCGGGGCGGTCGACTTGGGCTTGGCGTCGCGCCGGGCCGCCGACTGCGCCCGCCCGGCACGCTTGTCGCGCTGGATGCCCAGACCCAGCGCCTCCATGTCGCGCTCGCGGCGCTCGGCCTTGCGCTTGTCCATCTTCGCGATGGCGCGGCGCTGCGTCAGACCGGTGGCATCCGCATAGGCCCACCAGATCACGGCCAGGCCGAAGGGCGCGAGCACGACCCACCACGACCAGGCCGCCACCGGACCGAACTCGGCAAACTTCATGGCCAGCAGTGCCAGCCCGAGCAGCAAGAATCCCATGCGTGTTCTCCTCGGCCGCACTCTACGTCAAGCCGGCCGGCGCCGGTGACCGGCAAACGCCGCAAGCGTCAGGAAGACTCAGGGCGGGGAAGCACCGTCAGTACGGCAACGCGGTGTAGGCCCTCTCGCCACGCAGCTTGAGGTCGGCCGGCGAAGCGTTGCGGAAGGACACCGGCAGCCCGCGGTACGGGTAGGTGGTCGAGCCGGCGACGACGATGAAATGCAGGTGCGCAAAACCGGCCAGCCCGGATCGGCCGACCAGCCCGAGCACCTGTCCGGCCTGGACCGTTTCGCCGACGGCCACCCGGATGCCGCCCTGCGGCGAGTGCAGGTACAGCCCGATGCTGCCGTCGCCATGGTCCACCGCCACCAGGTTGCCGCTGCCGCCGCCCGTGCTGGGCTCGCTGTCGACCACTTCGACGACGACGCCGGCCCGCGTCGCGCTGAAGGGCGCGCCTTCACCGAGCTTGAAGTCGAAGGCGTACTGGTCCGGCTGGCCCGCGGCATGAAACGACGACGAGCAGTTCGTGAGCCCGGTGGTCACGGTCTGGCCGACCGACCAGGGCAGCACATAGGGCGAACTGGCAAGATCGGGGTAGCTGCCCGGGCAGCCCGAGCCCCGCGCCTCGTCCTCGAGCGCGCTCGACCCGCCACCACCGCAGGCCGCGAGGACCACGGCCAGCGCCAGCGCCGAGCTCAGCCGGCCGACGCGCGAGGCGATGTCAGGCCGGATGCACGCCACCGGCGGCAAGGAACAAGGTGCGTCGTTCATCCACTGGGCCTCCGTCGTGACTGCGCCTGCGGCACTTCGCGCCGCAACTGCGCCGGCGCGGCCTGAATCAATGGGTCTGCGCCAATTGCTCCAGGATGGCCGGGTTCTGGTGCCCGCTCACATCGCTGCGCGATATGAGCAGGCCCCGAATCCCGCCTTTCGCCCCGCTGCGCGGCGCGACCGCGCTCGCGCGCGGCCTGGGTCAATTGGTCTGCGCCAATTGCTCCAGGATGGCGGGATTCTCCAGCGTGCTGGTGTCCTGGGTGATGGCTTCGCCCTTGGCAATGCTGCGCAGCAGGCGGCGCATGATCTTGCCGCTGCGCGTCTTGGGCAGGTTGTCGCCGAAGCGGATGTCCTTGGGCTTGGCGATCGGGCCAATCTCGCGGCCGACCCAGTCGCGCAGCTGCTTGGCGATGGCCTTGGCTTCGTCGCCGCTTGGCCGCGGGCGCTTGAGCACGACGAAGGCGCAGATCGCCTCGCCGGTGGTGTCGTCGGGGCGCCCCACCACCGCCGCCTCGGCGACCAGTTCGGTGCAGCTCACCAGGGCCGACTCGATCTCCATCGTGCCCATGCGGTGGCCCGACACGTTGAGCACGTCGTCGATGCGGCCGGTGATCGTGAAGTAACCGGTCCCGGCATCGCGGCTGGCACCATCGCCGGCCAGGTAGTAGCCCTTGAGCTCGGGCGGGTAGTAGCTCACCTTGAAGCGCTCGGGGTCGCCATAGATGGCGCGGATCATGCCCGGCCAGGGCTTCTTGATCACGAGGATGCCGCCCTGTCCGTTGGGCACGTCATTGCCGGTCTCGTCGACGATCGCTGCCGCGATGCCCGGGAAGGGCAGCGTGCACGAACCCGGCACCAGCGGCGTGGCGCCCGGCAGCGGCGTGATCATGTGGCCGCCGGTCTCGGTCTGCCACCAGGTGTCGACGACCGGGCAGCGGCCGCCGCCGACGTTCAGGTGGTACCACTCCCAGGCCGCCGGGTTGATCGGCTCGCCGACCGAACCGAGCAGGCGCAGGCTGCTCAGGTCGTAGGACTTCGGGTGCACTTCAGCATTGGCCTCGGCGGACTTGATCAGGCTGCGGATCGCGGTCGGTGCGGTGTAGAAGATCGTCACCTTGTGGCGCTCGATCATCTTCCAGAAGCGGCCGGCGTCCGGGTAGGTGGGCACGCCCTCGAACACGACTTCGGTGCCGCCCAGAGCCAGCGGGCCATAAGTGATGTAGGTGTGGCCGGTGACCCAGCCGATGTCGGCGGTGCACCAGAAGACATCGTCGGGCTTCAGGTCGAAGGCCCACAGGGTCGTCACGGCGGCCTGCAGCAGAAAGCCGCCGGTGCTGTGCTGCACGCCCTTGGGCTTGCCGGTGGAGCCACTCGTGTAGAGCAGGAACAGCGGGTGTTCGGCGCCCACCCATTCCGGCTCGCATTGCGAGCTCGCGCTGGCCATCAGTTCGTGCAGCCAGAGGTCGCGGCCGTCCTTCCAGGCGACCTGGCCGCCGGTGCGCCGATAGACGATGACGTTGCCGATCTTGTCGGTGCCGGGCATCGTCAGCGCCTCGTCGACGATGGCCTTCAGCGGCAGATGTTTGCCGCCGCGCGCCTGCTCGTCGGCGGTGATCACCAGGGTGGCCCCGGTGCCCTCGATGCGGTCACGCAGGCTCTGCGCCGAGAAGCCGCCGAAGACCACCGAATGCGTGGCGCCGATGCGCGCGCAGGCCTGCATCGCGACCACGCCCTCGACGCTCATCGGCATGTAGATGACGACACGGTCGCCCTTCTTCACGCCGCGCGCCTTCAGCGCATTGGCCAGGCGGCACACCCGGTCCAGCAGTTCGCGGTAGCTGACCTTGCTGACCGCGCCATCGTCAGCCTCGAAGATGATGGCGGTCTTGTCGCCCAGGCCACGTTCGACGTTGCGGTCCAGGCAGTTGTAGGACGCATTCAGCGTGCCGTCGGCGAACCATTTGTAGAACGGCGCGTCGCTGGAATCCAGCGCCTGGGTGAAGGGCGTCTTCCAGCTCAGGTGCTCGCGGGCCAGGCGCGCCCAGAAGCCGGCGTGGTCGGCGTCGGCCTCGGCACAGAGTTTCCGGTAGGCATCCATCCCCGAGACATGCGCCGCCTTGACAAAGTCGGCGCTGGGTTCGTAGGTCCGGACTTCGGTGCTGTCGCTCATGCGTGTCTCCTGCAGAAATGGGGGTCAATCTTCTCAAAGGACTGTCGCCGGGGCGTCTGACGGACGGCTTACTCTGCGGCGTGGGCGCCATGGCACGACAGCCTCCTAGAATCCGCGCCCATGTCGCTGTCTTCACCTTCGCGCCCGAGCGCCATGCCCAGGCTCATTTTCACCCGCCGCCGGCTGCAGCGGCCACTGTACCCGCGCCGGATCCGGCCCCATGCGGGGCACCGCGCCCACGCTGGGGTCGGACGCGCGCTGCGGATCGCAGCCGGCCCGGCTCGGGCCGTGCCTCGCTGATCCGCGGCACATGCTGGGCCAATCGATGCTCTTTGCCGGCGGGCTGCTGGCCCTGGTCGCCGGCGCCGAACTGCTGGTGCGCGGTGCTTCGAAGCTGGCGCTGTCCTTCGGCATCTCGCCGCTGGTGGTGGGCCTGACCGTCGTCGCCTTCGGCACCAGTGCGCCGGAGATGACGGTGTCGGTCGGCGCGGTGCTCAACGGCCAGACCGGGCTCGCGCTGGGCAATGTGGTCGGCAGCAATGTCTTCAACGTGCTCGGCGTGCTCGGCCTGGCGGCCCTGATCACGCCGCTGGCGGTGCATCTGCAGGTGATCCGCCAGGAAATGCCGATCATGATCGGCGCCGCCCTGCTGGTGCTCGTGATGAGTCTGGACGGCCGCATCGGCAGCTTCGACGCCGCCCTGCTCTTGGCCCTGCTGCTGGCCTACACCGTCTTCCTGGTCCGCCAGTCACGCGCCCACGTCGCCGACGCCGGCGACTACAGCGCCCGAGGCGACGCCCACGGGTCGCGCGCACAGCAGTTCACGCTGCTGATCGGCGGCCTGGTCCTGCTCGTCGGCGGGTCGCAGGCCATGGTCACGGCGGCCGTCAGCGTCGCGCAGGCGATCGGGGTCAGCGACGTGGTGATCGGCCTGACGATCGTCGCCATCGGCACCTCGCTGCCCGAAGTCGCGGCCTCGGTCACCGCCGCGCTGAAGGGTGAACGCGACATCGCCGTGGGCAATGTCGTCGGCAGCTGCGTGTTCAACCTGCTCGGCGTGCTCGGCCTCAGCGGCCTGGCCGCCGCGATCGCCAGCACCGGTGGCCTGCCGGTGCCGGGCTCGGTGGCGAACTTCGATCTGTGGGTGATGCTGGCGGCGCTGGCCGCCTGCCTGCCGATCTTCCTCAGCGGGCGCGAGGTGGCGCGCTGGGAGGGCGGCCTGTTCCTCGCCTACTACGTCGCCTACGCCGGCTATCTGGTGCTGTCGGCCCAGCACCATGCGGCGCTGCCGGCCTTCAGCGGCGTGATGCTCGGCTTCGTGCTGCCGCTGACGGTGGTCACGGTGGTGGTGTCGAGCCTGAAGGCCCAGGTGAAGACATGAGCCGGGCTGCCTTGGCCGTCTGCTCCACCGCCCGGCGCAGGGCGCTGGCGCGGCCGAGCAGAGCCTCCATCGGATCGATCGGCAGCACACCCGTCGCGCCCGCCTCGAGCACAAGCGCCTTCAGCGCCTGGTAGCGGCGCTCGGAGGCCGCCTGCGCGGCGTCGAGCCGCGGACCCGAGCCGCCATCGCAGGCGGACAACAGTGCATGCGCCTGGGCGACGAAGGCCGCCGCGCCCGGCCGCAGCGTCGCCGGCAGCGGTACCGCCGTGGCCTGCGCCGCCTGCAGGGCCAGCTCGGCGGCGGTTTCGTGGTAGCGCAGCACGCGCAGCCAGCGCGCCAGGTCGTGTACGCCGCCCGCCGGCAGGGGCGCGCGCGACAGGCCCTCGACAAAGCGCTCGATGCGCGTGTCGAGGCGGCGCAGCGCCTCGCAGGCGCGGCCGACGCTGGCCGGTGGCGCGCCGTCGAGGGCGCCCGCGAGCAGCCGCCGCGCCATGCCGCCGAGCCGCGTGACCTCCTGCGCCAGCGCCTGCAGCGCCAGCGCCGGCACCGGCAGCACCGTGTCGTCGAGAAACCGCGGCTGCGCCTCGTCGTCCTCGGCGCTGCGAAAGCGGCGCTGCAGCCAGCGCGTCAGCGGCGCCGCCAGCGGCCAGATCAGGAGCACGCCGAAGACGTTGAAGGCGGTGTGGAACAGCGCCAGCCGCGCCGCCGGGTCGGACGGCAGGCCCAGCCAGGCGCGCAGCGCTGCGATGGCATCGACCATCCAGGGCAGCATCAGCAGGGCCGCCGCGGCCGTGACGAGATTGAAGGCCACATGCGCCAGCGCCGCGCGGCGCGCATTGGGCGTGGCGCCGATGGTGGCCAGCAAGGCCGTGACGGTGGTCCCGACATTGGCTCCGATGACGACGGCGGCGGCGGCCTGCGCGCTGAGCAGGCCGCCCTGCGCCGCGGTCAGCGTGATCGCCATCGCGGCGCTGGACGACTGCGTGAGCACCGTCATCGCGACGCCGGCCGCGACCTGCAGCAGCACCGCCAGCGGCCCGTCGCCGGAGGGCAGCAAGGCCTCGCCGGACAGTCCGCCCGAGAGTCCGCTCAGGGCCTGCTGCAGCAGCGCGATGCCCAGGAAAAGCAGGCCGAAGCCGGCCAGCGCGTCGCCGATCGGCGCACGCCGCGTGCCGCCCCCGCTCAGGCGCAGCAGCACGCCGGCGAGGATCAGGGGCAGGGCCACCGACTGGATGTCGAAGCGCAGGCCGACCAGGGCGACGATCCAGCCGGTCATCGTGGTGCCGACATTGGCGCCGAACAGGACCCACAGCGATGGCCCGAGCGCAAGCAGCCCGGCATTGACGAAGCCGATGGTGGCCACCGTCACCACCGAGGACGACTGCACCAGCATCGTGACCAGCAGGCCCGAGCCCAGGCCATGCCAGCGCGTGCGCGTGGCTGCGGCGAGGATGCGCTCGAGGGCCGGGCCGGCGGCCAGCTTCAGGCCGTCGCTCAGCATCGTCATGCCGAGCAGGAACAGCCCGACACCACCGAGCGCGCCGGCGACGCTGGCCGGGCTCAGGCCCATCGCGGCAGGCGCCGGCGCCGGATGGCTTGATCTCGGGGGCGGTTCATCGGGTCATCGGCCGATCGCCGTGATGCGGGGCTGGCATCATGCCGCGCATGCGCGAATGGATCCGGGCCAAGCTGCCCAACGAAGACCTCCTCAAGGCCCACCCCGGATTGCGCTGGATGGGCCCATTGCTGCGCCGCCCCTGGCTGTGGCAGCTGAACCGGCGCCGCGTGGCCCTGGGTGCCGGCATCGGGGTCTTCTTCGGCTTCCTGATCCCGGTGCTGCAGATCGCCGGCGCCGCGGTGTTTGCGCTCGTCCTGCGCGCCAACCTGCCGGTGGCGGCCTTCTCGACCCTGGTGTCCAACCCGCTGACCTATGCCCCGATCGGCCTGCTCGCCTACCGCACCGGCAGCTGGATCCTCGGCCAGGAGGTGCACGCCCCGGCCGCCGAGGCGCTGTCGGCGGCGGCCGACGTGAAGTCGGTCGACGGCCCGGGCACCGGCTGGCTGGCACGCGCCAAGGCGATCGGCAAGCCGCTGTTCCTGGGCCTGGCCGTGTTCGCGCTGGTCGGCGGCATCGCGGCCTGGGCGCTGGTGCACGCGGGCTGGACGATCGCCGTCTGGCTCAAGCGGCGGCGCCGCCGCCGCCGGGCTGCGGGCTGAACGCGCCCACGGCGCGCCGCTCATGCGGCGGCTCCCACGGGCGCGCGCCAGCGCGCCAGGGCCTTGCGGCCTTCTTCGGCCCACAGCACGGCACTCGCCAGTGCCACCAGGGGTGCCAGGGTGGCGGGCGGCAGCGGCACGGTGTGGAACAGCAGGTTCATGAACGGTGCGTAGAGCACCAGGCCCTGCAGCAGGATCGACAGCAGCAGGCCACCGAGCAGCCAGTGGTTATGCAGCACACCCAGGCGCAGCGTCGAGCGTGTTGCCGACTCGCAGTTGAGCACGTTGAACCACTGGCTGATCGCGAGCAGGGTGAAGGTCTCGGTGCGCACCAGATCCAGCGCGGCGCCCTGCCCGATCCGCCAGGCGAACCAGCCGAAGCACACGAGCACCGACACCGAGGCCATCAGCGCCACGCGGCGCAGCATCGGCGCGTCGAGCAGGCGCTCGCTGCGTGCCACCGGCGGGCGGCGCATCTCGTCGCCGTCGGCCGGGTCCATCACCAGGTTCACGGTCAGCGTGCCTTCGGTGACGATGTTGATCCACAGGATCTGCACCGCCGCCAAGGGCAGCGGGTAGCCACCGAGCAGGGCCAGCAGCAGGATCGCAACCTCGTCGATCGAGGTCGCGAACAGGTACAGGATCACCTTCTTCAGGTTGGCGTAGACCACCCGGCCCTGTTCGACGGCGCCGACGATGGTGCCGAAATCGTCGTCGGTGATGATGATCCTGGCAGCGCTCTTGGCGACCTCGGTGCCGGTGATGCCCATCGCGACGCCGACGTCGGCGCGCGCCAGCGCCGGCGCGTCGTTGACGCCGTCGCCGGTCATCGCCACCACTTCGCCGCCGGCCTGCAGGGCCTGCACGATGCGCAGCTTCTGCGCCGGCTGCACACGCGCGAACACCGCCACCCGGGGCAGCAGCGCGCTCAATTCGGCGTCGCCCAGGCGTTCGAGCTCGGCGCCGTCGAGCGCGATGTGATCGTCGCGCGCAATGCCGAGCTGGCGCGCGATGGCCAGTCCGGTGAGCTTGTGGTCACCGGTGACCATCATCACGCGCAGGCCGGCGGCATGGCATTCGGCCACCGCGATGCGCGCTTCTTCGCGCGGCGGGTCGATCTGCCCGACCAGCCCGAGCAGGCGCGCGCGACCGATCAGCGCATCGAAGCCCTGCTCAGGGTCGAGCACATCGTCGTCGACCTCGGCCAGCGCCAGCACGCGCAGCGCACGCTGCGCCATGGCGTCGGCGGCGGCGCGCGCGGCCTGCGTGTCGGTGCCGCCGTCCTGCGCCTGCGTCAGGCACAGCACCGCCTCGGGCGCACCCTTGATCCAGACCCGGCGCGCCGCCCCGGCGCCGGCGTGCCCGGTGGCCATCAGCTTGGCCTCGGCGTCGAAGGGCAGTTCGGCGTCGCGCGGCCATTCGGCCGCCAGCGTGTCGAGGTCCAGGCCGGCCTTGGCGGCCAGCACGAGCAGCGCACCTTCGGTCGGGTCGCCGAGCATGCGCCAGTCGGGCGCGTCTTCGTCGGGCGGCAGCAGGGTCGCGTCGTTGCACAGGGCAGCGGCGCGCAGCAGGGCCTGCAGCGCCGGGTCGCCGGGCGCCACGCCATGCAACGCGCCGCGCGGCTTGCAGCCGATGCCGTCGACCGTCACGTTGCGTCCGGCACCGCCAGCCTCAGACGCATCCGGCAGCCACAGCGCCACCACCGTCATCTCGTTTCGCGTCAGGGTGCCGGTCTTGTCGCTGCAGATCACGGTGGTGGAGCCCAGGGTCTCCACCGCCGACAGCCGGCGCACGATGGCGCCGCGCCCGGCCATGCGCTGCATGCCCACCGCCAGCGCGATCGTCATCGCCACCGGCAGGCCCTCGGGCACCATCGACACCATCTGGCTGATCGCCACCATCAGCACGTCGGCCACCGGCAGCCCGCGCAGCAGCCCGAGCCCGACGACAGCGCCGAACAGCAGCAGCGCGGCGCCGACAAGCCAGCGGCCGAACTGCGCGATGCGCAGCTCCAGCGGCGTCGGTGGCTCGACGGCGCGCGCCGTCAGCCCGGCAATGGCGCCGACTTCGGTGTGCGCGCCGGTGGCCACCACCAGCGCCACGCCACGGCCGGCGCTGACCTCGGTGCCGGCGTAGACCATGGCGCGGCGGTCGGCGAGCACGGTGGCCTCGGGCAGCGTCGTCCTGGCCTTGTCCACCGGCAGCGATTCGCCGGTCAGCGCCGCCTCGGCCACCTGCAACTGCGCCACCTCGATCAGTCGCGCGTCGGCGCCCACCGCATCGCCGGCATTCAGCAGCAGCACATCGCCGGGCACCAGCTCGCGCGCCGGCAGCACCAGCTCGCTGCCGTCGCGACGCACACGCGCATGCAGTTCGGCCAGGCGGCGCAGCGCGTCCATCGATTTTTCGGCACGACCCTCCTGCAGCATGCCGATGAAGGCGTTGACTGCCACCACGCCCAGGATCACGCCGGCGTCGCCGACATGCCCCAGCCCCACTGCCAGCGCCGCCGCGACGAACAGGATGCCGATCAGCGGACTGCGCAACTGCCGCGCCAGCCTGCGCCACCAGCGGCTGGGCGGCGCTTCGGGCAGCACGTTGGCACCATGTTCGGCCTGCCGCTGCAGTACTTCGGCGCTCGATAGGCCGGTGTCGGCATCGGTCTTCAGGGCCTGCAGGGCCTGGTCGGGGTCGAGCGCGTGCCAGGGTCGGGTCATCACCATGATGCTCGCCGCCGACATCGGTCGTTGGCTTGACAACCCTCAAGCCGCGGCCGCATCGGATCGCGCAAGATCAGTCGCAGGAGGTGTTTCCATGCGCGATCTGGATTCGAAAGTGGCCCTGGTGACCGGCGCGAGCTCGGGCATCGGGCGCGCGGTGGCGCTGGCCTATGCGGCCGCCGGTGCGCGCGTGCTGGTCAGCGACGTGGACGCCACGGGCGGTGCGCAGACGGTGGACGCGGTGAAATCGGCCGGCGGCGAGGCCGCCTTCATGGCCGCCGACGTCGCCGACCCCGCGGCCCATGTGGCCCTGGTGGCCGAGGCCCTGAAGCGCTGGGGCCGGCTCGACGTGGCCTGCAACAACGCCGGCATCGGCGGCGACATGGCGCCCACCGCCGAGTACCCGCTGGAGGGCTGGGACAAGGTGATCGGCATCAACCTGTCCGGCGTGTTCTACGGCATGCGTGCGCAGATCCCGGCGATGCTGGCCGGCGGCGGCGGGGCCATCGTCAACATGGCCTCGATCCTCGGCGCCGTCGGCTTCGCCAATGCGCCGGCCTACGCCGCCGCCAAACACGGCGTGCTCGGCCTGACCCAGGCGAGTGCGCTGGAATACAGCGCGCAGGGCGTGCGCATCAACGCCGTCGGCCCGGGTTTCATCCACACGCCGATGATCTCGGCGCTGGAAGACGACGTTACCGCCAACGCAGCCCTGGTGGCGATGCACCCCATCGGCCGCCTCGGCCGGCCGGAAGAAGTGGCCGAACTGGTGCTCTGGCTGAGCAGTCCGCGCGCCTCCTTCGTCACCGGGGCCTACTACCCGGTGGACGGCGGATTCCTCGCGCGCTGAGCGGCGCCCGCGGCCCCGGGCGCACGGGACTTCAGCCGGACGGCGGTTCGACCGGCGGTTTGACCGGCGGCGCGGCCTTCGACGGCACCTGCAGGTGCAGGGCTGCCTGCGCCAGCAGATTCGCCGACACCGGCGCGGTGACGAAGAGGAACAACGTGATCAGCAGCTCGTGCAGGCGAAACTCGCCGCGGCTCCAGCCCAGTGCCATGCTCGCCACCAGCACGCCGCCGACGCCCAGGGTGGTCGCCTTGGTCGGCGCATGCAGCCGCATGTAGAAGTCCGGGAAGCGCACGAGCCCGATCGCGCCGACGAGGGCAAACACCCCGCCGACGACCAGCGGCAGGGCCACGGCGGCCTGGATCCACAGGGGCAGCTCGGTCATCGTGTTCACTCCATCACGTCGCCGCGGCTGACGAAGCGCCCGAGGCCGACGGTCGACACGAAGCCCAGCATGGCGATGATCAGCGCCGCCTCGAACAGCAGCGGCGTCTGCCAGCGCAGCCCGAGCAGGATCGCCAGCGCCACCGCGTTGACGGCCAGGGTGTCCAGCGCGAGCAGCCGGTCGGTGACTTCGGGGCCGCGCAGCAGCCGCCAGGCACACAGGCCCAGCGCCAGCGCCACGCACAGGATGGCGAAGTCCAGGGCGAGTGCCAGAATCATTCGAAGATCTCCTTCAGCGGGGCCTCGTAGCGGGCCTTGATGTCGACGGCGATGGCCGCGGCGCCGGCGCTGCCGTCGAGTGCATGCACGAGGATGCGCTGCGCCGCTTCGTCGACGACGCAGGAGACCGTGCCCGGCGTGGTGGTGATGATGGTGGCCAGCAGGGTCACGGCGCGCGGGTCGCGGATGTCCAGGTCCACCGCAACCCAGACCGGCTGCGGCCGCGCCCAGGGCGACAGCACCAGGCGCGCCACCGCGACGTTGGCCACCACGATGTCGCCGAGCACGACGAAGAACAGGCGCAGCGCCTTGCCCCAGGCGCGCGGCGGCGGCGGCGTGCCGATGAAGCCCAGCAGCAGCCGCGGCAGCAGCAGGGCCAGCAGCGCGGCCGCGATCAGCTGCGGCAGGGCCACACTCTGCTGCAGCAGCAGCCAGCTGGCGGCGATCAGCACCGAAAGCACCGGGCGTTTGAACCAGCCGGATTTCACGGGCGGAGCTCCGGCGTGTTCTGCGGCAGCCGGTAGGGCCGCACACTGAGCGCCGCGGCATCGCCGAGCACGGCGCGCGCATAGCCGGCGCGGTCGAGCAGCTGCTGCGCCGCGGCCGAGGTGTAGCGCTGCACCGGCGCCGCGAAGGCCGAGAGCAGCACGCTCATCGCGAGCAGGGCCAGGGTCGGCACGAGCAGCGCCGGCGAGGCCCCGGAGGAGCCGCCGGGCACTTCCGGGCGCACCGACCAGAACAGGATGCTGCCGGCGCGCGCCAGGCCGATCAGCATCAGGAATCCCACGCCCAGCACCACCGTCCACACCGTCGATGCCAGCGGGTGCAGCAACGCGGCCTCGAGCAGCATCAGCTTGCCTATGAAACCCGGCAGCGGCGGCAGGCCGACGGCCGAGGCCGCCGCGAGCAGCAGCATCAGGCCGAGCAAGGTCGGCTGGGCCACCGGGCTGCAGGGCTCGAGCCGACCGGCCATCGGCCCGCGCTGCGCGGCGACCAGCTCGCCGAGCAGGAACAGGCCGGCGATCACCAGGGTCGAGTTCAGCAGGTAGTACAGCCCCGCGGCCCAGGCCCCGGGCTCGTGCAGCGCCACGGCGACGAGGATCGTGCCCACCGAGGTCACCGTCAGCCAGGCCACCAGGCGCGGCAGCGTGTGCGCCGCGAGCACGCCGAACACACCGACGACGCTGGTGGCCAGCGCCAGCGGCAGCAGCAGGGCCGGCAGATGTTCGGCACCGAAGACCACGCCCTGCACACGCAGGATGGCGTAGACGCCGACCTTGGTCATGATCGCGAACAGCGCCGCCACCGGCGCGCAGGCCGCGGCATAGGTGGCCGGCAGCCACATCGCCAGCGGCACCATCGCCGCCTTGAATCCGAAGACCACGAGCAGGATCAGCCCGGCGGCCTTGAGCAGCGTGCCTTCGCCGCCGCCGGCGGCGATGACCTGCGGCACGCGCAGCGCCAGGTCGGCCAGGTTCAGCGTGCCGGTGAAGGCATACAGCAGGGCCACGCCGATCAGGAAGAAGGCCGAGGCCGTGAGGTTGAGCACCACGTACTGCAGGCCGATGCGCAGCCGCTCGCGGCCCAGGCCATGCACCATCAGCACATAGCTGGCGATGAGCAGCACCTCGAAGAAGACGAAGAGGTTGAAGATGTCGCCGGTGGCGAAGGCCCCGGCCAGGCCCATCAGCTGGAACTGGAACAGGGCGTGGAAATGCCGACCCTGCGCGTCCCAGCCGCCGCTCGCATACCAGAGCACGGGCAGCGCGACGCAGCTGGTCAGCGTCAGCATCATCGCCGACAGGCGGTCGATCACGAGCACGATGCCGAAAGGCGCCGGCCAGTCGCCCATGCGGTAGACGGTCAGCGTGCCGGTGGCCGCCTGCTCGAGCAGGCGGAACGCGAACACCGCCCCCAGCGCCACCGAGGCCAGCGCCAGCCGCCGCGCCCAGGGCCGGCGCGCGCTGGTGTCGCCGAGCAGCAGCAGGGCGATGGCCGTGAGCGCGGGCAGGATCACCGGCAGGATCGGCAGATGATCGCTGAAGCTCATGCGCGCGGCTCCTGCCCGTCGACGTGATCGCTGTCGTTGTCGTGCCGGCTGCGCAGCGCCAGTTCGATGACGAAGCCGGTGGTCGCGAATCCGATCACGATGGCCGTCAGCACCAGGGCCTGCGGCAGCGGGTCGGCCACGTCCGGGCCGCGGTCGACGATCGGCGCGGCATTCATCCACAGCCGGCCCATCACGAAGATGAAGACGTTGACCGCGTAACCGAGCAGGGACAGGCCGAGCACCACCGGAAAGCTGCGCCCGCGCAGCAGCAGCCAGATCCCCGCCGCGCTGACGACGCCGATCCCGCTGGCGAGCAGGAACTCCATCGAGATCATGCGGCGCGGCCCTCCTTGCTCGCCGCGGCGAGCACCGACAGCGTCAGCAGGGTGGCGCCGACGACGGTGACGTAGACACCGAGGTCGAAGAGCGCGGCCGTCGCCAGCGGCAGTTCACCGAGCAGGGGCAGCACCGGGTGGCCGAAGGCGCTGCTCAGGAAGGGGTGGGCGAAGAAGAAGGCGCCGATGCCGGTGAGCGCCGCGGTGCCCAGGCCGATGCCGACCCAGCGCACGTAGCGTCGCCCGCCGGCGGCGTGCAGCAGGGCGTCGGCCTGCGACTGGCCCAGGGCCAGGTACTGCAGCACCAGGGCCACCGCCGTCACCAGGCCGGCGACGAAACCGCCGCCCGGCTGGTTGTGGCCACGCCAGAAGATGTGCAGCGCCACCACCAGGGCCAGCGGCAGGACCAGCTTGGCGGCCTGGCGCAGCATCAGCGGCACGTCGGGGGATGTCCAGGCGCGGCCGTCGGCATCGGTGGCCGGTCGGCGCACACGGAAGCGGTCCATCAGCGCCAGCACGCCGACGCCGGCGATGCCGAGCACGGTGATCTCGCCGAAGGTGTCGTAGCCGCGGAAATCGACCAGGATCACGTTGACCACATTGCTGCCGCCGCCCGCCGGCAGCGAATGCGCCAGGAAGTACCAGGCAATGGAATCATGGTCGCGCGTCATCACCAGCCAGGCCAGGGTCGCGATGCCGGCGCCGCCACCGATGGCGAGCACCGCGTCGCGCAGCTTGCGCCCGCGCGACGACTCGCGCGGCGTCAGCGGCGGCAGCAGGGCCAGGCCCATCAGCAGCAGCACCGTCGACACCACCTCCACCGACAACTGGGTCAAGGCGAGGTCGGGCGCCGAGAAGCCGAGAAAGCTCAGCGCCGTGATCAGGCCGACGACGCCGGTCAGCACCACGGCCAGGAAACGCTGGTGGTGGCCGCGCACCAGGGCCACGCAGACCGCGACCAGAATCGCCCACAGCATCAGGGCCAGCGGCGTGGCCGGCAGCAGTACGCGCTCGCCGGTGCCCGGCAGCGGGCCGTCGAAGAAGGGCCAGGCGGCGAGCACGATCGCCAGCGCCACCATCCAGCCGGCGTAGCGCTGCAGCGAGCCGTTTTCCAGCCGCATCGTGAAGCGCCCGGCAAGGCCGAACAGGCGATCGACGCCGAGCGTGAACACCGCCTTGGCACTCAGGCCGACGGCTTCGTGGCGGTGCAGCCGGCGCCCCGCCGCAAGGCCGAAATACAGGGCCGCACCGCCGGCGACGGCGATCGCGCTCATCAGCAGCGGCAGGTTCAGGCCATGCCACAGCGCAAGCGAGAACACCGGTGCCGGCGCGCCCAGCATCGCGCCGGCGGCCAGGGCCACCATCGGCCCGGCGAGCGTCATCGGCAGCAGGCCGACCGCGATGCACACCCCCACCAGCAGCAGCACCGGCGCCTGCATGCCCCAGGGCGGCGCGTGCGGCTGCGCCACCGGCATGTCGCGCGGCGGGCCGTTGAAGAACAGGTCGTGCACCAGGCGCAGCGAATAGGCCATCGACGCCAGGCCGCCGAGCGTGGCCAGCACCGGCACCAGCCAGCCGAAGCTGCCCCAGATCCGCCCGCCGGCATGCAATGCCTCGTCGAGCATCATCTCCTTGCTGATGAAGCCGTTGAAGGGCGGGATGCCGGCCATCGCCGCCGCGGCGATGATCGACAGCGTGCCGACCACCGGCAGCATCGACATCAGGCCGCCGAGGCGGCGCAGGTCGCGCGTGCCGGTTTCATGGTCGACGATGCCGGCGCACATGAACAGGGCCGCCTTGAAGGCCGCGTGGTTGAGGATGTGGAACACCGCGACCACGGCCGACATCGGCGTGGCCAGGCCGATGAGGAAGGTGATCAGGCCCAGATGGCTGACGGTGGAATACGCCAGCAGCGCCTTCAGGTCATGCCGGAAGAGGGCCACCGATGCGGCGAAGAGCATCGTCAGCAGGCCGACGCTGGCCACGATGGCCTCGAACAGCCCGCTGCCGCCGAGCACCGGGTACAGGCGCATCATCAGGAACAGGCCGGCCTTGACCATGGTCGCCGAGTGCAGGTAGGCCGACACCGGCGTCGGCGCGGCCATCGCCTCGGGCAGCCAGAAGTGAAAGGGCAGCTGCGCGCTCTTCGTGAAGCAGCCGACCAGGATCAGCACCAGGGCCAGCGGGTAGCGCGGGTCGGCCTGCACCTGCGGCCCCAGCGTCAGCAGCGCGCTGATGCTGAAGGTGCCGGCGATGTCCCCGAGCAGCACCATGCCGGCCAGCATCACCAGGCCGCCGCCACCGGTGACGGCCAGCGCCATGCGCGCGCCGGCCCGCGCGTCGGGGCCCTTCTTCGGGTGCGAGCCCCAGTAGCCCACGAGCAGGAAGGACGAGACGCTGGTCAGCTCCCAGAACACCACCAGCAGCAGCACGTTGTCCGACAGCGCGATGCCCAGCATCGCCGCCATGAACAGCATCAGCTGGCTGAAGAACTTGCCCGCCGGGTCGCCGCCGGGGCCGGCGCGCAGGTAGAAGGCGGCATAGATGACGATGAGCACGCCGATGCCGCTGATGAGCAGGGCAAACATCAGCGCCAGGCCGTCGAGCCGCAGGTCGGCGTCGAGGCCGATCGCCGGCACCCACTCGGCAGCCGCGTGCACGACCTGGCCGGCGAACACCGCCGGCGCCTGCAGCAGCAGCAGGGCCACCACGGCCAGGGCCACGCCGCCGGCCACCAGCGCCGCGGCGGCGCGACGGCGCGGGCTTTCGACGCGGCCGATCCACAGGCACAGGACGGTGCCCAGCAGCAGCGGCAGGAGGACGATGGTGTGCAACACGGGGCGCAACGATAACGGCAAGTGCGCGGCGGACCGAATCCGGCCGCGATTCGAGGCCGGCGGGCCCCTGCCCAGCCTTGCCTAGAATCGGCGTCTGACCCCCGGACCAAGACGATGCCCGCTGTCCCGCTGCGCCCTGCCCTGACGCGTGTTGTCCTGCTGCCGGCCCTGCTGCTGGCCCTGTTGTGCACCAGCTTCAGCGTGCACGCGGCCGACCTCGACGGGGCGGCGCTGTCGGCCTGGTGGGGCCTGCCCTTCGCCGGCATGCTGCTGTCGATTGCGGTCATGCCCCTGGTGATCCCCAGGGTCTGGCACCACCACTTCGGCAAGATCGCCGCCGGCTGGTCGCTGCTGCTGCTGCTGCCCTTCGCGGCCACGCAGGGCCTGGGCACCACCGGCGCGGTGCTCGTGCACACCCTGGCCGCCGAATACCTGCCCTTCATCATCCTGCTGACCGCGCTGTTCACCGTGGCCGGCGGCATCTTCGTGCGCGGCAACCTGCACGGCAGCCCGGCACTGAATGCGGGCCTGATGGCCATCGGTGCGCTGCTCGCCAGCTTCATGGGCACCACCGGCGCATCGATGCTGATGATCCGGCCGCTGATCCGCGCCAACGACAACCGCAAGCATGTCGCGCACGTGATCGTGTTCTTCATCTTCATCGTCAGCAATGCCGCAGGCTCGCTGACGCCTCTGGGCGACCCGCCGCTGTTCCTCGGCTTCCTGAAGGGGGTGGACTTCTTCTGGACCGCGCAGCACATCTTCCCGGAAACCCTGTCCCTGGTCGGCGTCCTGCTGCTGATGTTCTATGCCGTCGACAGCTGGTGGTACCGCAAGGAGGGTGTCAAGCGGGTCGACCCGACCCCCGACACGACACCCGGCTTCGCGATCCAGGGCCAGGTCAACTTCCTGCTCCTGGGCCTGGTGGTGGCCCTGGTGCTGATGAGCGGGGTCTGGAAGCCGGGCATCGCCTTCGACATCGCCGGCACCGAAGTCGGCCTGCCGCAGCTGGTGCGCGACCTGGCCCTGGTCGGCGTCACCTTCGCCTCGCTGGCCCTGACCCGGCGCGAGGTGCGCGAGGCCAACCAGTTCACCTGGGCGCCGATGCAGGAGGTGGCCAAGCTCTTCATCGGCATCTTCCTGACCATGGTGCCGGTGCTGGCCATGCTCAAGGCCGGCGAGGCCGGGGCCTTCGCGGCGGTGACGCGCGCGGTGACGGCGCCCGACGGCGCGCCCCTGCCCTGGGCCTATTTCTGGTTCAGTGGCGTGCTCAGCTCCTTCCTGGACAACGCGCCGACCTACCTGGTCTTCTTCAACCTCGCCGGTGGCGACCCGGCGGTGCTGATGACGACGCTCGCCCCGACCCTGGCCGCGATCTCGGCCGGCTCGGTCTTCATGGGCGCCAACACCTACATCGGCAACGCGCCCAACTTCATGGTCAAGGCCATCGCCGAGGACCGCGGCATCCGCATGCCCAGCTTCTTCGGCTACATGCTCTGGTCCTGCGCCATCCTGGTGCCGCTGTTCGTGGTGATGACGTTCATCTGGTTCCGCTGAGCGGCGCGCGCAGGCGCTCGCGCAGCTCGGTCTTGAGAACCTTGCCGTAGTTGTTCTTCGGCAGGGCGTCGACGAAGACATAACGCTTGGGCCGCTTGAAGCGGGCGATGTTCGCCAGGCAATGCGCGTCGAGCGCCGCCGCGTCCAGCTGCACGCCGGCCCGGGCGACGACGAAGGCGACGACGATCTCGCCCCAGGCCGGGTCGGGCGCACCGACCACCGCGGCCTCGGCCACGCCGGCAGCGGCCAGCAGCACTTCCTCGACCTCGCGCGGGTAGATGTTGGAGCCGCCGCTGATCAGCAGGTCCTTGCTGCGGTCCTTCAGCGTCAGGAAACCGTCGGCGTCCAGGCAGCCGACGTCGCCGGTCCACAGCCAGCCGTCGCGCAGCGCCGCGGCGCTGGCCTCGGGGTTGCGCCAGTAACCCGCCATCAGGGTGTCGCTGCGCACCAGGACTTCGCCGATCTCGCCCGGGGGCAGCGCCTGCCCCTGCACATCGGCGATGCGCAGCTGCACCGGCGTCTGCGCCACGCCCACCGAAGCCAGGCGCTGCAGATGGCGCGGGTGGGCGGCGTCGGCAAGCTGGCGCCGCGCGAGCGCGGTGGCCACCATCGGCGTCTCGCCCTGGCCGTAGATCTGCACGAAACGCGGCCCCATCACGCGCAGCGCGCGCTGGATGTCGGCCGCATACATCGGCGCACCGCCGTAGACGATGGTCTTGAAGGCGGTGGCCGCATCGTCGGGGCCCAGGCCCTGCGCCTGCGTGTAGTCGACCAGGCGCTTGACGATGGTCGGCGCCGCGAAGGTCGACAGTGGGCCGAGGGCACGGCCGAGGGCAAACAGCTCGGCCGGATCGACGCCGCCCGAAGCCGGCACCACATGCCGCGCGCCGGCCATCAGGTGCGGGATCGCGTACAGGCCGCAGCCATGCGACATCGGCGCGGCGTAGACGATGGCGTCGCCGGCGTCGACCGGGTCCACGTCGACGAAATAGGTCAGCCCCATCGTCATCAGATTGCGCTGCGTCAGCATCACGCCCTTGGGCCGCCCGGTGGTGCCGCTGGTGTAGAACAGCCAGGCCAGATCGTCCGGGCCGCACTCGGCCGGCGGCGTGGTGCGCCAGTCGGCCAGGGGTGCGAGCAGGGCATCGGCCTGGGCCGAATCGACACCCACCTGCCGCTCCAGCCCGGCAAGTCCGTCAGGCGCCACGTCCTGCGTCACGAAGGCCCAGCGCGCCTGCGCGTCGCCGATGATCCATTCGAGCTCGGCCGGATGCAGCCGGGCATTCACCGGCACCACCGCCAGCCCGGCCCACCAGGCGCCCCACAGGATCTCGAGGTAGCGCGGATGGTTGTGCATGAAGAGCACGATCCGGTCGCCGCGCTGCAGGCCGGCCTGGCGCAGGCGCTGCGCGAGTCCGGCACAGCGCGCGGCCCACTCTGCATGCGTAGCTCGGGCCTGGGTGCCCTCGAAGATCGCGATCCGGTCGGGGTCGTGGCGGGCCTGGCGATCCAGCAGATGGGCAAGGCTCATGCGGCGGGTCCTTTGGCTGAAGCTTCTTCGGGCAGGGTGGCCGGGGTGGACAACAGCCGCCACGATAGCCCGCCGGCCCGGCCGGCGCGCAAGCCCGGCGCCAGCGGCGCTGGCTACACTCGCGTTTTCCCTGACGCCCGGGCCGCTGCCATGACCACCACGATCCGCTACGCCGACCTCGTCGACACCGTCGCCGGCGCCTTGCAGTACATCAGCTGCTACCACCCCGCCGACTACATCAGCCATCTGGCGCGCGCCTACGAGCGCGAACAGAGCCCGGCGGCCAAGGACGCGATCGCGCAGATCCTGACCAATTCGCGCATGAGCGCCGAAGGCCGGCGACCGATGTGCCAGGACACCGGCATCGTCAACGTGTTCCTGAAGGTCGGCATGGACTGCCGCTTCGAGGGCCTGCCGGGCAGCCTCGAGGACGCGATCAACCAAGGTGTGCGCCAGGGCTATCTGAACCCGGACAACCTGCTGCGCGCCTCGGTGCTCGACGACCCGATCTTTGCCAGGAAGAACACCAAGGACAACACGCCGGCCGTGATCCACATGAGCCTGGTGCCCGGCGACAGGCTCGACATCACGGTGGCGGCCAAGGGCGGCGGCAGCGAGAACAAGAGCAAGTTCGTGATGATGAATCCGGGCGACAACCTGGTCGACTGGGTGCTCAAGACGGTGCCGACGATGGGCGCCGGCTGGTGCCCGCCGGGCATGCTGGGCATCGGTGTCGGCGGCACCGCCGAAAAGGCGATGCTGATGGCCAAGGAATCGCTGATGGACCCGCTCGACATGCACGAACTGCTCGAGCGCGGGCCGGCCGACAAGCTCGAGGAACTGCGCATCGAGCTCTACCGGAAGGTCAATGCGCTGGGCATCGGCGCCCAGGGCCTGGGTGGCCTGACCACGGTGCTCGACGTCAAGATCGCCACCTTCCCGACGCATGCCGCGAGCAAGCCGGTGGCGATGATCCCGAACTGCGCCGCCACCCGGCATGTGCATGTGACGATGGACGGCAGCGGCCCGGCCCTGCTCGACCCGCCGAGCCTGGACCTGTGGCCCGATGTGCACTGGGCGCCCGACGCCGAGCGCAGCACCAAGGTTGATCTGGATACCTTGACGCCCGAGATCGTGGCGGGCTGGAAACCGGGCCAGACCCTGCTGCTGTCGGGCCGGATGCTCACCGGCCGCGACGCCGCGCACAAGCGCATCCAGGACATGCTGGCCAAGGGCGAGCCGCTGCCGGTGGACTTCAGAAACCGGGTGATCTATTACGTCGGCCCGGTGGACCCGGTGCGCGACGAGGTCGTCGGTCCGGCGGGCCCCACCACCGCCACGCGCATGGACGCGTTCACCGAGATGATGCTGGCCCGGACCGGCCTCATCGCGATGGTCGGCAAGGCCGAACGTGGGCCGCTGGCGATCGAGGCGATCAAGAAGCACCGCAGCGCCTACCTGATGGCGGTCGGCGGCGCCGCCTACCTGGTGGCCAAGGCGATCAAGGCCTCGCGCGTGGCCGGCTTTGCCGACCTGGGCATGGAGGCGATCTACGAATTCACGGTGCAGGACATGCCGGTAACGGTGGCCGTCGACGCGCAAGGCACCAGCGTGCACCAGACCGGGCCGCGCGAGTGGCAGGCCAGGATCGGCGGCATCCCGGTGGCCGTCGCCTGAGCCGAAGCCGCTGGTGAAGGTCTTGCCTTCACCTGCGGCTCAGGGCGGCAGTTGCCGGACCACGCGCTGCGGGAACGGGATCTCGACCCCGCGCGCGTTGAGCAGGCGCAGCAGGGCCAGGTTGACGTCAGAGCGCACATTGGCGACGCCGCTTTCCGGGTCACCGATCCAGAAGCTCACGGTCAGCTCCAGCCCGTCGGCGGCGAAGTTGCTCAGGCGCACGCCCACCGGCGGCGCCGCCAGCACCCGCGGCACCTCGCCGACGACGCGGGAAATCTCCGCCATCAGCGGCTCGACCTCGGTGCCGTAGGCGACCTGCACCGCGCTGCTGAGAACAATGTTGCGGTCGGCCAGAGAGGCGTTCTCCACGCGCTGCGTGGTCAGCATCTCGTTGGGCACGATGGACTCGCGGCCGTTGAGCGCGCGGATCACGGTGTAGCGCACCTTGATGTCGCTGATGCGGCCCTCGAAGCCGTCGACGGTGACGATGTCGCCGATGCGCAGGCTGTTTTCGGCCAGGATCACGAAGCCGCTGACATAGTTGGCCGCCAGCCTCTGCAGGCCGAAACCGATGCCCACGCCGATGGCGCCGCCGAGCACGCCGAGCGCCGTCAGGTCGACCCCGGCCGCGGTGAGCGCGAACATCAGGCCGATGAACAGCAGCAGGGCGCGCAGCATGTTGGCCAGCATCTTGCGCAGCGACAGGTTGCCGACGCCCTCGCGCAGGACGCGCGCCTCCACCGCGGCCGAAACCCACAGCGCGAGCACCATCACCAGCACCGCCGTGACCGCGCCCTCGAGCAGCTTGCGCAGCGAGAGGGTGGTCCCGCCCAGGGTCCAGCGGATCTGGTCGAGCTCGTCGAGCAGCACCGGCAGCAACCCGGTGACCCAGCCCACCAGGGCCAGCCAGGCGATCCACGACACGCTGCGCTCGACCACCCGCATCAGCTGCGACGAGGGAAACGCCGCGCGCAGCACGCGCACCGTCAGCCGGATCACGGCCAGCGACACCAGCAGGGGCACCAGCAGCCTGAACACCGCGATCGGCAGCCAGCCCTCGAGCAGCCGCCGCGCCAGGAGCGCCAGCATCAGCGCCAGCAGCGGGAAGAGCACGCCGTCGATGATGGAGCGGCCGAACCAGATCGAGCGCCGGTCGATGCGCTGGCCGCGCAACAGCCGCACCACCAGCCAGGCCAGGCCCAGGCAGGCGGCAAACACCGCCAGCTCGGCCAGCGCGGCGGGCGTCAGCAGCGAGCGGCCGAACGCCAGCAGCTCGTCCGCGTTCAGCGGACGCGACACGACGCCTTCAGACACTGGCCAGGACGCGGACGTGGGCAACCACGCTGCGACCCAGCGCCGACAGCGCGTAGCCGCCCTCCAGGCAGGAGACGATGCGACCCTGCGCGTGGCGCGCGGCCACGTCCTTGAGCATCGTCGTGATCCATTCGTAGTCGGCCTCGACCAGGCCGAGCTGGCCGAGCTCGTCCTCGCGATGGGCGTCGAAGCCGGCCGAGATGAACAGCATCTGCGGCTTGAACCGCTCCAGCGCCGGCAGCCAGTTCTGCTCGATGAGCTGCCGGATCTCCGGGCCGCGCGTATACGGTGCCACCGGCACATTCACCATGTTCGTGCCCTTGGGCACGGCACCGCTGTGCGGGTACAGCGGGTGCTGGAAGAAGCTGCACATCAGCATGCGCTCGTCGCCGGCGATGATGTCCTCGGTGCCGTTGCCGTGGTGCACGTCGAAGTCGATGATCGCCACCCGCTGCAGCCCGTGCTCGATGAGCGCATGGCGCGCCGCCACGGCCACGTTGTTGAAGAAGCAGAAGCCCATCGTCGCGTCGCGCGTGGCATGGTGGCCGGGCGGGCGCACCGCGCAGAAGGCATTTTCGGCCTGCCCCGACAGCACCCGGTCGGTGGCCGCCACCGCGGCACCGGCGGCGCGCAGTGCGGCCCGCCAGGTACCGGGGCCGACGATGGTGTCCGGGTCCAGGGCGCGCGGCTCACCGGATTCGCACACCCGCGCCATGGTGTCGCGCAGCTCGGTCACATAAGCGACGCTGTGTGCACGTTCGAGCTGCGCCAGGCTGGCCTCGGGCGCGTCGTGGAAATCCAGCGCGATGTCGAGGCCGGAAGCGCGCAGCTGGTCGCTGATCGCGTCCAGGCGCTGCGGGCATTCGGGGTGGCCCGAACCCATGTCGTGCAAACGGCACTCGGTGTGCGAGAAGAAGGCAGTGCTCATGCGCGGGGTGAATCTCTTTCGGGCAACATCAGGCGGATGGACGAACACCTCCCGCGCCAGCTGACCCGGCTGGTGGACCAGATCAGCCGCATTATCGTCGGCAAGCGCAGCCCCATCGAAGACGCCGTGGCCTGCCTGCTGGCCGGCGGCCATCTGCTCATCGAGGATCTGCCCGGCGTCGGCAAGACCACCCTGGCGCATGCGCTGGCCATCTCGCTCGGCCTGGATTTCCGCCGCGTGCAGTTCACCGCCGACCTGATGCCCAGCGACCTGATCGGTGTCTCGGTCTTCGAGCGCGCCAAGGACGCCTTCGTCTTCCACCCCGGCCCGGTGTTCGCCCAGGTGCTGCTCGCCGACGAGATCAACCGCGCCGGCCCGAAGACGCAGAGTGCCCTGCTCGAGGCGATGGAAGAGCAGCAGGTCTCGGTGGAGAACGTGACGCGCAAGCTGCCGCGGCCCTTCTTCGTCATCGCCACGCAGAACCCGAGCGACCAGCTCGGCACCTACCCGCTGCCGGAAAGCCAGCTCGACCGCTTCGGGCTGCGCATCACCCTGGGCTACCCCGACCGCGCCAGCGAGCGCGAACTGCTGGCCGGCGAGGACCGGCGCTCGCTGGTGGCCCGGTTGCCCGCGGTGATGCAGCCCGACGAGCTGGTGGCGGCGCAGCAGGCGGTGCTCAGGATCAGCGTCTCGGAGGCTCTGCTCGACTATCTGCAGACCCTGATCGCCGCGACGCGCGACGGCCGCTGGTTCGTCGACGGCCTGTCACCGCGCGCCGGCATCACGGTGCTGCGCGTGGCCAAGGCACGCGCGCTGATGGCCGGGCGCAACTACGTCGCCCCCGACGACGTGCAGGCCATCCTGCCGCAGGCCATCGCCCACCGCCTGGCGCCGGTGGCCGGCGCCGGCCGCGGGCCGATCGAGCAGGTGCGCGCGATGGTCGAGGCCACGCCGCTGGCCTGAGCGCGCACCGACCTCGCACCCCATGGGCCTGCGCAAGCACATCGACGACTGGTTCGTCGCCCGCATGCCGCTGGCCGACAGCTGGCAGCTGGGCCAGCGCAACATCTACATCGTGCCCACGCGCGGCGGGTTTTCCTTCGCCGCGCTGCTGCTGCTGATGCTGCTGACCTCGATCAACTACCAGCTCAATCTCGGCTATGTGCTGGCCTTCCTGCTCGCCGGCGCGGCGGCGGTGTCGATGCACGTCACGCACGGCATGCTGCGCGGCCTGACCCTGCACCTGAAACCCGGCCAGCCCGGCTGGGCCGGCGAGCCGGCGATGCTGGAGGTGGTGATCCAGAGTCCCGACCGCGCCCGCTATGCGCTGGCCGTGCGCTGGCGCGACCGCGGACGCGCCGGCCGCACCTGGACCGCCGTCGACCTGCCGGCCGGCGGCCAGGCCTCGGCCACGCTGAGCTTCGTGCCCGGCACCCGCGGCTGGCATGCGGTGCCGGCGATCGTCGTCGAAACCGGTTTCCCCTTCGGCTTCTTCCGTGCCTGGACGATCTGGCGCCCTGCCACGCGGGTGCTGGCCTGGCCCCGGCCCGAACATCCCGCACCGGCCCTGCCGGCACCGCAGCCGGTGGCGGGCGAACAGATGGCGCTGCAGCGCGCCGCCGGCGGCGAACTCGACGGCGTGCGCCCCTGGCGGCGCGGCGACTCGCTGCGCCAGGTGGTCTGGAAGAAGGTCGCGCGCAGCGGCGAGCTGGTCAGCCGCGAGACGGCCGCCAGCGGCAGCCGCGAGCTGTGGCTGGACTGGAGCGCGACCCAGGGCGCGGTCGAGGGCCGGCTGTCGCGGCTGGCGGCCTGGGTCGAGCAGGCCGAACGCATCGGCCTGGTCTGGGGCCTGCGTCTGCCCGGGGTCGAACTCGGCAGCGCCCAGGGGGACGCGCACCGCCGGCTGGCGCTCGAACGCCTGGCGACCTGGTCATGAACCCGGTCGAGCGCTGGCGCCACCTGCCGCGCGAGTCGCGCGACACGCTGTTCCAGCTCGGCGTCATCGCCTGGACGATGGCGCCGCATGCCCTGCACCTGGCGCCCTGGTGCGTCGCACTGGCCAGCGTGATCCTGCTCGTGCGCATGCGCCTGGCCCTCTGCGCTGCGCCGCTGCCCAGCCGCTGGACCCTGGTTGCGGTGCTGGTGCTGGCCATCGGCCTGACCCTGTTCAGCGAACGCACCCTGCTCGGCAAGGAGGCCGGCGTGACGATGCTCGTCGTGCTGATGGCGTTGAAGACGCTGGAACTGCGCGCGCGGCGCGACGCGATGGTCGTCTTCCTGCTCGGCTTCTTCCTGGTGCTGACGAACTTCCTGTATTCGCAGTCGCCGCTGGTGGCTGCGGCGATGCTGGTCTCGGTCTGGGGCCTGCTCACCGCCCTGGCCCTGGCCCATATGCCGGTGGGCATGCCGCCCCTGGGTGTCGCCGGCCGCGTGGCGGCGCGCAGTGCGCTGTGGGGCCTGCCGGTGATGCTGGCGCTGTTCCTGCTGTTCCCGCGCATCGGGCCGCTGTGGGGCCTGCCGGGCGATGCCGGTGGCCGCACCGGGCTGTCGGGCTCGCTGTCCCTGGGCGGCGTGGCCGAACTGGCCAATGACGACTCGATCGCGATGCGCCTGCGTTTCCTGGACCGCGCGCCGCCCGCCGATGCGCTGTACTTCCGCGGGCCGGTGCTGTCGCAGTTCGACGGCCGCCTGTGGACGCGCAGCCCGCGCCCGGCACCGGTGCCGGCGCCGGAACTGCTCGGCCACCCGCTGCGCTACGAGCTGATGGTCGAGCCCAGCCGGTTGCCGGCCCTGCCCCTGCTGGAGCTGACCGACGCCGACCCGGCGCTGGCCCCTTCGGCGCGCGGTTTCGACTTCACCCTGCGGCCCGACCAGCAATGGGTGGCCGACCGCCCGATCGACACCCGGCTGCATCTGCAGGCCAGCGCCTGGATCCGCCACCGCCACGGCCCACGCCAGCTCACCCTGGCGCTGCGCGACGACGTCGAGCTGCCGCCGGGGCGCAATCCGCGCAGCCTGCAATGGGCGTCCGACCTGCGGCGCCGTCCCGAGCTGCGCGACGCCGATGCGCGCGGCCTGGCGAATGCGGTGCTGCGTCATATCCGCGAAGCCGGCTACACCTACACGCTGACCCCGGGCCTGTACGAATCCGCCGACGCGATCGACGAGTTCTGGCTCGACCGCCGGCTGGGTTTCTGCGAACACTTCGCCACCGCCTTCGTGGTCCTGATGCGGGCGATGGAGGTGCCTGCGCGCGTGGTCACCGGCTACCAGGGCGCCGACCCGCGCATCGTCGACGGCTGGTACGTGGTGCGCCAGAGCAATGCCCACGCCTGGGCCGAGATCTGGCAGGCCGGCGAGGGCTGGATCCGCGTCGACCCGACCTCGGCGGTGGACCCGGAGCGGGTGCGGCTGGGTCGCAGCCTGCAGCCGGCGCCGGGTTTCGTCGCCGGAACGCTGAACACCGTCAGCCCGGCGCTGGCGGCGCAGATGCGCGCGCTCTGGGAGCGCATGGACCAGCGCTGGAACGAGTGGGTGCTGAACTACTCGCGCTCGCGCCAGTTCGACCTGCTCGAGGCCCTGGGCGTCGAGACCCCGCGCTGGGAGGACCTGGCGTATGTGCTGGCCGGCCTGCTCGGCGCCGTCAGCCTGGCCGGCGCCGGCTGGGCGCTGTGGGACCGGCATCGGCAGGATCCGTGGTTGCGCCTGCAGCGACAGGTGGCCGAGCGGCTGGCCGCGCTGGGCGTCACGGTGGCGGCGCACGAGGCGCCGCGCACGCGGGCGGCGCGCGTGCGCGAGGCCCTGGGCAGCCCCGGCGAGACCCTGGCGCGCACGCTGGAGCGGCTCGACCATGCGCGTTACGGCCGGCCCGGGCGGCCGCGACTGGACCGGCGCTGGTGGCGGCAGTTCAACGCCGAGGCGGCGCGGGTGGTGCCCGGCAGGCCGGCGCATTGATGACTCGGTCACGGCCGCAGCCATGCTCGCGGGCCCGCCAGGCCCCCGAGGGCCGGCTTCTGGCTTACATTGAGATACATCGCGCAATGTCGGGAGTTTGGGGTGGAGAAGTCCTGGTTCCTCGAGAGCATGGCCGGCGACGGCTCCCGGGTGATGCATGCCTTGCGGACCCTGCCGTTCACGATCGGGCGCGACCCGGGCAACCAGCTCGTCGTCGAAGGCACGAACCTGTCGCGCCGGCATGCGGAGTTCCGGCCGGGCGATGATGGTCGACTGCTGCTCACCGACCTCGGCAGCACGAATGGCACCTCCGTCAACCGCAAGCGCATCAGCGGCACGGTGGCGGTGGACGAGGGCGACGTGATCCACTTCGGCCATGCCGAATACCGGCTGGGCGCCGACACCGCCACGCGCATCGTCGCCGCCACGGGTGGCGACGACCAGCGCACCCAGATGGTGGCACCGGGGCGCACCCTGCCCGAGCGTTTCGTGCGACCCGAGCGCCAGTTCATGGCCCTGCTCGGCGGCCAGGGCCTGTCGGCGGCGGCCCAGCCCATCGTCGACGCCGATGGCGGCCGCGTCTTCGCCTACGAGCTGCTCGGCCGCTGTACCCACCCCGACCTGCCGGCTTCGCCGATGCAGCTGTTCCACCTGGCCGAGGTGCTGCACCGCGAGGCCGAACTCAGCGAAGCCTTCCGCGCCTATGGCGTGCGCATGCTGGCGCCGCGCCTGCAGGGCCGCAAGCTGTTCGTCAACACGCATCCCAAGGAAACCTTCGCCAACGGCTTCTTCAGCGCGCTGGAGGCCCTGAAGGCCCAGCCCGGCGCGCCCGACCTGGTGGTCGAGATCCATGAAACCGCGGTCACCGACGTGCCGCAGATGAAGGAGCTCGCGGCCCGGCTGGGCGAGATCGGCGTGCCCTTCGCCTACGACGACTTCGGCGCCGGTCAGGCCCACTTCAACGAGCTGACCGAGGTCCCGGCGCACTTCGTCAAGTTCGACATGGGCCTGGTGCGCGGCCTGCACGAAGCCCCGGCGGGCAAGCAGAAACTGGTGCGCGACCTGGTGCGCCTGGTGCTCGAACTGGGCTCGGTCCCGCTGGCCGAAGGTGTCGAGACCGAGGCCGAGGCGGCGATCTGCCGCGAGATGGGCTTCCAGCTGATCCAGGGTTACCTGACCGGCCGGCCGGTGCCCGTGACCACGCTGTAGGCGAGCACGCGCCTTTCGGCCCAGCGCAGCCACCACGCCGTCAAGCGCCTGGCGCACCCAGCGGTGCACGGGATCGTCTTGCCGTCGCGCATGCCATACGGCATACATCGGCATGCCCGGCACGGTGAACGGCAAGGCCGCCTGCGCCAGCCCGCGCAGCCCGCCAGGGCCCGCCGCGGGCGGGCTCCTAAAATCCGCTGATGTTCATGCGTGCCATCACCATCCCGCTGCTGCCCGCCCTGCTCGCCGCCTGCGCCACGCTGGCCGCGCCGGTCGCGCCGGGCGACTACGGCGATCGCGCCGAGGTCCGCGCCTTTGCCGACGAAGTCGCCACGCGCCGCGGCTGGGACGCCGCCTGGGTGCTGAGCCAGCTGCGCGAAGCGCGGCTGACCAAGGCCTCGCAGAAGCTGATGCTGCCCGCACCTGCGGGCCAGGCGAAGAACTGGAACGCCTACCGCGAGCGCTTTGTCGAGCCGCAGCGCATCGCCGCCGGCGCCGAATTCTGGCGTGCCAATGCCCAGGCCCTGGCGCGCGCCGAACAGCGCTTCGGCGTGCCGCCCGAGGTGATCGTCGGCATCGTCGGTGTCGAGACGTTCTACGGCCGCATCCTGGGCAGGTTTCGTGCGCTGGATGTGCTGGCCACCCTGGCCTTCGACTTCCCCGCCGGCCGCAGCGACCGCAGCCCCTATTTCCGCGGCGAACTCGAGGAACTGCTGGCGCTGGCGCGCCGCGAGGACGTCGCTCCGGCGGCGCTGACCGGCTCCTTTGCCGGTGCCATCGGCCTGCCCCAGTTCATGCCCGGCAGCATCAACCGCTTCGCGATCGACTTCGACGCCGACGGCCACATCGACCTGACGCGCAGCGCCGAGGACGCGATCGGCAGCATCGCCAACTTCCTCGTGCTGCATGGCTGGCAGCGCGGCATGCCGGCAACCTTCGAGCTCACGCCGCCCGAGGACCGCGTCGAGCGTGCGAAGCTGCTCGCCCCCGACATCGTGCCCAGCTTCGACGCTGCGGCGATGGCCGCCGCCGGCGCCGGATTGTCGGCCGAAGGCCGTGCGCATACGGGTCTGCTGGCCCTGGTGCGGGTCGACAACGGCGACGATGCGCCAAGCTATGTCGCCGGCACGGCGAACTTCTTTGCCCTCACGCGCTACAACCGATCGAGCTACTACGCGCGTGCGGTGCTGGCCCTGGGCGAGGCGGTGCGGCGCAGCCTGTAGCGCAGGCGACGTCGATCAGGCCGCCACCGGCACCAGGAAGTCGCGTCCGATGCCGGCGCCGAGGTCGCCGACGCGGTCGAGAAACTGGGTCAGGAAGGCATGCAGCCCGGTGGACAGGATCTCGTCGATGCGGCCGTACTGCAAGTCGGCGCACAGGCGGCCGGCGCGGCGCAGGGTCTCGCTGCTGTGCTCGTTGGCGACATGACGCAGGTTGGCCTGCACCTCGTTCATGCTCGCGGCCAGCGAACGCGGCATGTCCGGGCGCAGGATCATCAGTTCGGCCACTTTTTCCGGCCGGATCACGTTGCGGTAGACCTTGCGGTAGATCTCGAAGGCGGAGACCGATCGCAGCACCGCGCTCCAGTGGTAGAAGTCGACCTCCACCGGCGTGGCCGGGCTGCTCGCCGGGCCGAAGAAGTCGGTGTCGCTGGTCAGGGCGTGAAACTTCACGTCGAGCAGCCGCGCGGTGTTGTCGGCGCGCTCGAGAAAGGTGCCGATGCGCAGGAAATGCAGCGCCTCGTCCATCAGCATGGTGCCCACCGTGACGCCGCGGCTGAGGTGGGAGCGGAACTTGACCCACTCGAAGAAGTCACCCGGGTCCTGCTCGAAGACACCGTCGGCGAGCAGGCGGTTGAATTCGAGCCAGGTCTGGTTCTGCGTCTCCCAGACCTCGGTGGTCAGGGTGCCGCGCACGGCACGCGCGTTTTCGCGCGCCGCGCGCAGGCAGCAGATGATGCTGCTGGCGTTGCTGGCGTCGCGCACCATGAAGTCCATGACATTGCCGGCACTGACTTCCCTGTGCTTCTCGTGGAACAAGGGGGTCAGCTCGCTGATCGACAGCAGGCCGCGCCAGCCGGACTCGGCCATGTCGGCCGACTGCGGCAGCAGCGAGGTCTCGTAGCCGACGTTCAACATCCGGGCGGTGTTTTCGGCCCGCTCCATGTAACGTGCCATCCAGAACAGATGGTCGGCGGTTCTAGACAGCATGGTTCATTCCTCCTTCACGCTTCCAGCACCCAGGTGTCCTTGGTGCCCCCGCCCTGCGACGAGTTGACGACCAGGGAGCCATCCTTCAGCGCCACCCGCGTCAGCCCGCCGGGCACCATGCGCACCGAACTGCCCGAGAGCACGAAGGGCCGCAGGTCGATGTGGCGCGGCGCCACGCCCGAATCGACATAGGTCGGGCAGGTGGACAGCGACAGCGTGGGCTGCGCGATGTAGTTGGCCGGGTTGGCCTCGAGCACGGCACGGAACTCGGCGATCTCGGCCTGGGTGGCCGCCGGGCCGACCAGCATGCCGTAGCCGCCGGCGCCATGCACCTCCTTGACCACCAGTTCCGCCAGATGCGCCAGCACATAGGCCAGGTCGTCCTTCTTGCGGCAGATCCAGGTCGGCACGTTGTTCAGGATCGGTTTTTCGCCGAGGTAGAACTCGACCATCTGCGGCACATAGGGATAGATGCTCTTGTCGTCGGCGATGCCGGTGCCGATCGCATTGCTCAAGGTGATGTTGCCGCGCCGGTAGACGTCGAGCAGGCCGGCGCAGCCGAGCGTGGAATCGCTGCGGAAGACCATCGGGTCGAGGAAATCGTCGTCGACGCGCCGGTAGATCACGTCCACGCGCCGCGGGCCCTGGGTCGTGCGCATGAAGACGAAGCCGTCCTTGACGTACAGGTCCTGCCCCTCGACCAGTTCCACGCCCATCTGCTGGGCCAGGAAGGCATGCTCGAAGTAGGCGCTGTTGTACATGCCCGGCGTGAGCACGACGACATTCGGCTCGTTGACGCCGGCCGGCGCCACGCTGCGCAGGGTGTCCAGCAGCAGGTCCGGGTAGCGCGCCACCGGCGCCACGCGGTGCAGGTTGAACAGGTCCGGGAACAGGCGCATCGACATCTTGCGGTTCTCCAGCATGTAGCTCACGCCGCTGGGCACGCGCAGGTTGTCCTCCAGCACGTAGTAGTGGCCGCGCTCCTCGCCGGTGGCCGCGTCGTCGGCGGCGCGCACGATGTCGATGCCGGCGATATGCGAATAGACCCCGCCGGGCACGTCGACCCCGGCCATCTCGCGCCGGTACTGGCTGTTGCCCAGCACCTGCTCGGCGGGCACGATGCCGGCCTTCAGGATCTCCTGCTCGTGGTAGACATCGTGCAGGAAGCGATTCAGGGCCAGGACACGCTGGCGCAGCCCGGCCTGCATCTCGTTCCACTCGTGGCGCGGGATGATGCGCGGGATCAGGTCGAAGGGGATCAGGCGTTCGGTGCCCGAACCGTCGGCATCCTTGGCGCCGTAGACGGCAAAGGTGATGCCGACGCGACGAAAGATCAGCTCCGCCTCCTCGCGCTGCGCGAGCATGACCTCGGGCGACTGGCGCGCCAGCCAGCGGGCGTAGGTCTCGTAATGCGCGCGGACCTTGCGGTCGACGGTGTACATCTCGTCGAAGGGTTTCATGCTGCGATCTCCTGGCCGTTGTGGCCGGCCGTTCCCGGGAGGTCCGGATCGATGCGACTCAGTTGTACGCTGACCTTGAGCCGGTGCGCGCCACCGCCGCGGATGACGCCGCGCAGCGGCGCCACGTCACCGTAGTCGCGCCCCACGGCCAGGCGCACATGGCCGCTGCCGGGGACCAGGTCATTCGTCGGATCCAGGTCGAGCCAGGGCCCGTCGGCACCCGCCGGCAGGCCCGCGGTGTGCGGCGCCCAGACCTGCACCCAGGCGTGCGAGGCGTCGGCGCCGAGCAGGGGCGCCTCGCCGTCGGCGGGCCGGGTCAGCAGATAGCCGCTGACATAACGCGCCGGCAGGCCGAGCATGCGCAGCGCACCGGCCAGCACATGCGCGAAGTCCTGGCAGACGCCGCTGCGCTGCGCGAAGGCCTGGGCGAGCGGGGTGTCGACCTCGGTGGCATTGCCGTCGTAGCGGAACTCGCCGTGCAGGCGGTGCATCAGGGCCATCGCGCCGCCGGCCACCGAACGCCCGGGCGGGAAGCTCGGCAGGGCCCAGGCGCGCAGCGCCTCCAGCCGCGGCACCAGGGGCGAGGGCAGCACGAACTCCACCGCCGGCTCGAAGGGCGCAAGCGCCACATAATGCAGGCCTTGTGCGACGCGCTCCCAGGCCTCGCCATGCTCGACGTTCAAGTCCGCAAAACGCGGCGCGATGCCGACCCGGCTGCGCGCGCGCACCGTCAGACTGCGATGCGGAACGATCACCGAGAAGGCACAGCGCCAGTTGCCGTAGACGTCGGTCTCGTCGCTGCGTTCATCGGGCGGGGGGTGGATCTCGAGCGCCGAAGCGGCCACCTGCTGCCAGGCATCGGCCAGCGGCTGCAGATGCGCCAGGTGCATCGCCGGCGAGACCGGCGAGGCATAGTCGTAGCGCGTCTCGTGCGTGACCTCGAGCCACTCCAGCGGAGATTCAAGCGGCGCGCCGGTGTTCATACGGTCTGCATGCGCTGGTCTTCGGCGGCGAGCGCAAAATAGCGCTCGCCGATGGCGTCGGCGAGCCGCATCGCCGCGGCCACCAGCTCGCGCGACAGCACGAGCAGCCGCGCCGCGATGGCCGCGTCGTCGAGCCCGCGCAGGTCTTGCGGCGACAGGCCGGCGCCCTGCGCCGGCAGCAGCGCCAGCAGCGGCGCCGCCGCGTCCTCGCCACCCGGCAGCTTGCGCAGCTCGGTGCGCAGCCGGCGCAGCACGCCGGCATAGGCGCGCGGGTTGCTGTCGTCGAGCACCAGCAGGTCGGCGATCGCGAGCAGATCTTCGTGGCGCTGGTAGCGGGCGCGGAAGGTGATCGCGCTGTCGAAGAGTTCGAGCAGCAGTTCGATGCCGGCCACGCTGCGCAGTGCACCGTCGGCCAGGAAGGCCTCGAAGCGCACGCCGACGCCGATCAGGCGGTCGAGCAGGCGGCCGATGGTCAGGAAGCGCCAGCCATGGTCGCGCGTCATGCGGTCATTCTGCGCGCCGGTCACCGCGGCCAGTTGCTGCGCCAGCGCGCCGAGTGCCGACAGCGCCTGTTCGCGCGTCGGCAGCGCGGCCGCCGACTCCGCCGGCACGCCCAGGGCGGCCGCGAAGTCCTCGCCCATCGAGCGGATGAGCTGCCACTGTTCGGTCGACAGGCGCTCGCGCAGCGCCTGCGACGCCGCCGCCAGGGCCTGCAGATTGAAGGCCACGCTGCTGGCACCCTGCGCCCCCGTCGCATCGCCGAGCGCCGCCAGCAAGGCGCGCTCGAACACGGCGGGTGACTGCTGCAGCGTGGGCACACCCTGCGGCGCCAGACCCTTGCGCACCGCCAGGTCCGTCATCGTCGCCAGCGCCGGTTCGGCGACGTCGCTGTCGGCGTCGTTGAGGCCCAGCAGCACCCGCGCCAGACGCACCAGCTGCTCGGTGCGTTCGGTGTAGCGGCCGAGCCAGAACAGGTTCTCCGCGGTGCGGCTGCTCACCGGGCGGCGGCGCGCAAGGATGTCGTCGACCTGCAGCCGGCTGGGCAACATCGAGAACTCGTCGACCCGGCCGGTGGTCAGCACCCAGGTGTCCAGGCTGGAGCCACCGCGCTGCATCGAGACACTGCCGTCGGCGCGCTGCGCTGCACGGGTCATGCCGCCGGGCAGCACATGCCAGCGGCCGCGGGCGTCGGCGATGGCATACACCCGCAGCAGCGCCGGGCGCGGCTGCGCGCGACCGGCGCGCCAGATCGGCGTGCGCGAAAACGCCAGCCAGCCCTGCACCGTCCAGGCGTCGGGATCGGCGTCGACCTGCGCGGACGGCGCGTCCAGGATCTGCGATGTGCGTCCGGCCTGCGGGAAGGTGCGGCGCAGCAGCTTGCCGGCCATCTGTTCGCGTACGCCGTCCCGGGCGGCGGCCTCGCCGCACCACCAGGTCGGCAGCGCCGGCAGCAGCAGATCCTGGTCGAGCAGCCGACGCGCGATGGCGGGCAGGAAACCCTGCAGCGCCGGTGTCTCCAGGAAAGCGCTGCCCAGCGCATTCGCCAGCACGACGTGGCCGGCGCGCGCCGCACGCACCAGGCCGGGCACGCCGAGCGCCGAGTCGGGGCGCAGCTCCAGCGGATCGCACCATTCGTCGTCCACGCGGCGCAGCACGCCGTGCACCGGCTCCAGCCCGTCGACGGTCTTCAGGAACAGGCGGTCGGCGCGCACCGTCAGGTCGTCGCCCTCGACCAGGGGCAGGCCCAGGTAGCGTGCCAGGTAGGCCTGCTCGAACCAGGTCTCGCTGTAGGACCCGGGTGTGAGCAGCACGATGCGCGGCGCATGGCCACCGGCGATGTCCTGCGCACGCTGGTCAAGTGCGTCGATCAGGCGCCGGTAGCTCGACGCGATGTGCTGCACGCGCAGGTCGCGAAAGGCGTCCGGGAACTGGCGCGAGATGAGCAGCCGGTTGTGCATCACATACCCCAGGCCGGAGGGCCCCTGGGTGCGCTGCGCCACCAGCCACCACTGGCCGTCGACGCCGCGCGCGATGTCGAAGGCCAGGATGTGCAGGCGCTGGCCACCGGCCGGCCGCATGCCGTGCAGCGGCCGCAGATAACCCGGGTGGCGCAGCAGCAGGGCCGGCGGCAACAGGCCGTCGTGGAGCAGCCGGCGCGCGCCGTAGGCGTCGCCGAGCAGGGCTTCGAGCAGGGCCGCGCGCTGCAGCACGCCGGCTTCGATCGTGGCCCAGTCGGCCGGCTCGATGAGCGCCGGCAGCAGCTCCAGGCTCCAGGGGCGCACCGCCGCGCCCTGGTCGGAGAAGACGTTGTGCGTGACGCCGTCCTGGCGCAGTTGCTGGGCCAGCTGGCTGACGCGCCGGTCGAGGGCGGCTTCGTCGTCGGGAACACCTTCGGCGAACCGCCGCCAGGCCAGCCGCGGCAGGCCGTCGGCGCCGCGCAGTTCGTCCCAGGCGCCCGGCTCGACCGGCGGCGCATGGCGCAGCAGCGCATCCAGCGCCGCGCTGCCGCCGCCGGCCGGCTCGAAGGGGAGCGAAGTCTGCAGGTTCAAGTTCGGCGCAGATCCAGCGTGCACGGGAACTCGAGGCTGGCCCGTGCCGGCGGCACCTGCAGCCGCCCCGGCGTGTGGCCATAGCGGAAGAAGCGCGCCAGGCGCCGGCTCTCGGCCTCGTAGGCGTTGATCGGGAAGGTCTCGTAATTGCGCCCGCCCGGGTGCGCCACATGGTAGCGGCATCCGCCCAGGCTGCGCTCGAGCCAGTTGTCGACGATGTCGAAGGTCAGCGGCGCGTGGCTGGGAATCGTCGGGTGCAGGGCCGAAGGCGGCTGCCAGGCGCGGTAGCGCACGCCGCAGACGAATTCGCCCACGCGGCCGGTGGGCTGCAGCGGCAGCGCGATGCCGTTGACGCTGAGCACATGCCGGTTGCCGTTCAGGCCGCTGACCTTGACCTCCAGCCGTTCGAGCGACGAATCGACGTAGCGCGCGGTGCCGCCCGGCGCCCCCTGCTCGCCCATCACATGCCAGGGCTCGAGCGCGCTGCGCAGGGTCAGGGCGATGCCCTGGGTGGCCACCTCGCCGATGAGCGGGAAGCGGAACTCGAGGTGCGGCGCGAACCAGGCCGGGTCGAAGGCATAGCCGGCACCCGTCAGCTCGGCGAGCACGTCGTCGAAATCCTGCTGCACGAAGTGCGGCAGCAAAAAGCGGTCGTGCAGGCCGGTTCCCCAGCGCGTCAGCCGCGTGGCGCCGCGCCCGCTGTAAGGCTCGCGCCAGAACCAGGCCACCAGGGCGCGCAGCAGCAGTTGCTGGGCCAGGCTCATGCGCGCATGCGGGGGCATCTCGAAGGCGCGCAGCTCGAGCAGGCCCAGGCGCCCGGTGGCGCCATCGGGCGAGTACAGCTTGTCGATGCAGAACTCGCTGCGGTGGGTGTTGCCGGTGACGTCGA
>CAZWUR010000043.1:0-37397 GCA_964637205.1 uncultured Rubrivivax sp. | reverse complement strand
GCCGCCCGGCCGCCCGAAGGCATTGACAGCCCCCTCGGGGGGCAGCGAGCGAAAGCGAGCGTGGGGGTTTCATGTCAATGCCGCCCGGCCGCCCGAAGGCATTGACGGCCCCCTCGGGAGACACGAACGACGTGAACGGGGGACGTGTCATTTCAGAGTTCTTCCAGGCGCTTGCCGGCCAGGGCCTGGCGGATGCCGCGGTTCATGCGCAGGGCGGCGAAATGTTCGGTGCCGGCGGCCAGGGCCTGGGTGGCCGCCTCGATGGCCAGGATGTCGCCGCCAGCGCGCGCCTGGTCGAGCGCGATCAGCAACGCGTCCAGCGCGGCACGGGGTTCGGACCCCAGCAGATCGCCGTCGACCGCCAGCGCGGCGCGCGTCGCCAGCGTCATGCGTTCGGCATCCACACCGGCCTCGCGCAGCGCACGCGCGGCCACGTCGTCCTCGGCATGGGCAAATCCGTCCCTCAGCATGTGCTCGATCTGCTCGTCGCCCAGGCCGTAGCTCGGCTTGACGCTGACCGCCGCCTCGACCCCCGAACCCAGTTCGCGCGCGGACACCGACAACAGCCCGTCGGCGTCGACCTGGAAGGTGACGCGGATACGCGCCGCGCCGGCGGCCATCGGCGGGATGCCACGCAGTTCGAAGCGCGCCAGCGAGCGGCATTCGCTCACCAGTTCACGTTCACCCTGCACCACATGCAGGGCCATCGCGGTCTGGCCGTCCTTGTAGGTCGTGAAGTCCTGCGCCTTGGCCACCGGGATCGTGCTGTTGCGTTCGACGACGCGCTCGGCCAGCCCGCCCATGGTCTCCAGTCCCAGCGACAGCGGGATCACGTCGAGCAGCAGCAACTCGCCGTCCCGGCTGTTGCCGGCCAGCGCATTCGCCTGGATCGCCGCACCCAGCGCCACGACCTCGTCCGGGTTCAGATTGGTCAGCACCTTCGCCGGGCCGTCCTGCCCGAAGAATCCGCCGACTGCCCTGCGCACCGCCGGCATGCGCGTGGCGCCACCGACCATGACCACGCCCTGCACGTCCTCGCGGGCCAGATCGGCGTCGCGCAGCGCCTTGCGCACGGCCGTCAGGCTGCGCTCGATGATCGGCCGGGCCAGAGCGTCGAGCTCGGTGCGCGTGATCGCGACACCGAAGATCTCGCAGGCGTCGGCCTCGGTCAAGCGCTCCTTGGCCGCGCGCGCGGCCACCAGGGCGGCACGTTTGGCCTGTGGCGTGTCGGCCGGCCGGCCGGCCTGCGCCAGCGCCCAGTCGGCCAGCGCCTGGTCGATGTCATCGCCGCCCAGCGCCGCGTCGCCGCCGGTCGCCACGACCTCGAAAACGCCCAGGGTCAGGCGCAGGATCGAAATGTCGAAGGTGCCGCCGCCGAGGTCGTAGACGGCGTACAGGCCTTCGCTGGCGTTGTCCAGGCCATACGCCAGCGCCGCGGCGGTGGGCTCGTTGATCAGGCGCAGCACGTTCAGCCCGGCGAGCATGGCCGCGTCCTTGGTGGCCTGGCGCTGGGCGTCATCGAAGTAGGCCGGCACCGTGATCACGGCGCCGAAGATCGGGTCGTCGAAGCTGTCTTCGGCGCGTTGGCGCAGCGTGGCCAGGATCTCCGCCGAGGCCTCGACCGGCGACTTGTCGCCCTCGCGCGTGCGGATGGCCAGCATGCCGGGCCGGTCGACGAATCGGTAGGGCAGCTTGTCCAGTCCATCCAGGTCGGCCAGGGTACGGCCCATGAAACGCTTCACCGAGACCAGGGTGTTCTCGGCGTCCTCGGCCAGCGCGGCGAGCGCCGCGTGGCCGACGGCATGATGATCGCCCGCGTAGCGCACGGCCGAAGGCAGCAGGACGCGGCCCTGCGCGTCGGGCAGGCATTCGGCCAGGCCGTGGCGCACCGCGGCGACCAGCGAATGGGTCGTGCCGAGGTCGATGCCGACCGCGACGCGGCGCTCATGCGGGTCCGGCGACTGGCCGGGTTCGGAGATCTGGAGCAGGGCCATGGTTCTACAGTTCCCGCGCCTCGATCCGTCGCCGGATGTCCTGCCTGAAGCGGGCGACGAACATCAGCGCGCGCACCTGCGCGGCGGCGGCGGCCGCATCGACGCGCTCGTCCAGCGCCTGTTCGACGGCCGCGAAACGGCGTTTTTCGTCGGACCGCACGGCGTGGTCCAGGGCCTCGACGGCGGCCGGATCGTCGGCATCGTCGAGCGCTTCACGCCAGGCCATCTGCTGCATCAGGAAGTCGGCCGGCATCGCGGTGTTGTCCTCGGCGCGCACCGGTGCACCGCGCAGTTCGCACAGGTAGGTGGCCCGGCTCAGCGGGTCCTTCAGCCGGCGGTAGGCTTCGTTGACGCGCACCGACCACTGCATCGCCAAACGTTGAGCGCTGCCGCCCTCGGCGGCGAAGCGGTCGGGGTGGACCTCGGCCTGCAGGGCGCGCCAGCGTGCATCGAGCGCCGCGCGGTCGAGCGCAAAGCGCTGCGGCAGGTCGAACAGCATGAAGTCGTCGTCGCCGAGGTTCACGCGAGCACCTCGGGGTGATCGGGCTGGGTACGGCGGATCTCGGCGGGCGCCACCGTCACACGCGGAAGGATTCGCCGCAGCCGCAGCGGTCCTTCTCGCGCGGATTGCGGAACTTGAAACCTTCGTTCAAGCCGTCGCGCACGAAGTCGAGTTCGGTGCCGTCAAGGTAGGGCAGGCTCTTCGGGTCGATCAGGACCTTGACGCCATGGTCCTCGAAAACGATGTCCTCCGGTGCCACTTCGTCGGCGTACTCGAGCTTGTAGGCCAGGCCCGAGCAGCCGGTGGTCTTGACGCCCAGGCGCACGCCGACGCCCTTGCCGCGCCGGCCCAGGTAGCGCGACACATGGCTGGCCGCCGCTTCGGTCAGGGTGACTGTCATAAGCCCTCAGTTCGCCGGGGCGGCGCCGTGGCGCGACTGGTAATCCTGCACCGCGGCCTTGATCGCGTCTTCGGCCAGGATCGAGCAGTGGATCTTGACCGGCGGCAGGGCCAGTTCCTCGGCGATCTGCGAGTTCTTGATCGTCATCGCTTCGCCCAGGCTCTTGCCCTTGACCCATTCGGTGACCAGCGAGCTCGACGCGATCGCCGAGCCGCAGCCATAGGTCTTGAAGCGTGCGTCCTCGATCATGCCGGTGGCCGGATTCACCTTGATCTGCAGTTTCATCACGTCGCCGCAGGCCGGCGCGCCGACCATGCCGGTGCCGACGGTCTGATCGCTCTTGTCGAACGAGCCGACGTTGCGCGGGTTCTCGTAGTGTTCTACGACCTTGTCGCTGTAGGCCATGTGGGTTCTCCTTTTTCGTCTCTCAGTGGGCGGCCCACTGGATGGTGCTCAGATCCACGCCGTCCTTGAACATCTCCCACAGCGGGGAGAGCTCGCGCAGCTTGGCCACGCGGTCCTGCAGCGCGGCGACGGCATAGTCGATGTCCTCGACCGAGGTGAAGCGGCCGATCGTCATGCGCAGACTGGAATGCGCGAGTTCGTCGCTGCGGCCGAGCGCACGCAGCACGTAGCTCGGCTCCAGGCTGGCCGAGGTGCAGGCCGAGCCGGAGGAGACCGCGATGCCCTTGACACCCATGATCAACGACTCGCCCTCAACGTAGTTGAAGCTGATGTTCAGGTTGTGCGGCACCCGCTTCTCAAGGTGGCCGTTGATGAAGACCTGCTCCATCTGCGTGAGCCCGTCCACCAGCCGGTGATGCAGCATGCGGGTGCGCTCAAGGTCGGTGGCCATCTCGGCCCCGGCGATCTCGAAAGCCAGGCCCATGCCGACACATTGGTGCGTGGGCAGGGTGCCGCTGCGCATGCCGCGCTCATGGCCGCCGCCGTGCATCTGCGCCTCGATGCGCACGCGCGGCTTGCGCCGCACGTACAGCGCGCCGATGCCCTTGGGCCCGTAGGTCTTGTGCGAGGCCAGGCTCATCAGGTCCACCGGCAGCGTGCGCAGGTCGATCGCCACCTTGCCGGTGGCCTGTGCCGCGTCGACATGGAACACGATGCCCTTTTCGCGGCACAGCGCGCCGAGGGTGGCGATGTCCTGGATGACGCCGATCTCGTTGTTGACCAGCATCACCGAGGCAAGGATGGTGTCCGGCCGCAATGCGTCCCTGAACCGGTCCAGATCGAGCAGGCCGTCTTCCTGCACCTCGAGGTAAGTCACCTCGAAGCCCTGGCGCTCAAGCTCGCGGCAGGTGTCCAGCACCGCCTTGTGCTCGGTCTTCACGGTCACGATGTGCTTGCCGCGCGACTGGTAGAAGTTGGCCGCACCCTTGATCGCGAGGTTGTCCGACTCGGTAGCGCCCGAAGTCCAGACGATCTCGCGCGGGTCGGCGCCGATCAGGGCGGCAATCTGGCCGCGCGCCTTCTCGACCGCGGCCTCGGCCTCCCAGCCCCAGGCGTGGCTGCGCGACGCGGGGTTGCCATGGTGCTCGCGCAGCCACGGGATCATCGCGTCGACGACGCGCGGGTCCACCGGCGTCGTGGCGCCGTAGTCCATGTAGATGGGCAGATGCGGGGTCATCGATGGATCGGGGTCACTTGGACATGGCGCTGGCGAGCGCGAAGACGGAGTTCGGTGCCGTGACCTTGATCGGCTTGACCACCGGCGTCGAGGAGATCGCGCGCTTGACCGGGGCTTCTTCGATCGACACCCCCTTGGCCAGCTGTTCGTCGACCAGCTTCTTCAGCGAGATCGAGTCGAGGTACTCGATCATGCGGGCGTTCAGGCTCGACCACAGGTCGTGCGTCATGCAGCGGCCGGTGTCCTCGCCCATGCAGTTTTCCTTGCCGCCGCAGCCGGTGGCGTCGATGGGTTCGTCGACGGCGACGATGATGTCGGCCACCGTGATCTGATCGGCAGCACGGCCGAGCGAATAACCGCCGCCCGGGCCGCGCGTGCTCTCCACCAGTTCATGGCGGCGCAGCTTGCCGAACAGCTGTTCGAGGTAGGACAGCGAGATCTGCTGGCGCTGGCTGATCGCTGCCAGCGCCACCGGCCCCGAATGGGAACGCAGCCCGAGGTCGATCATCGCGGTGACGGCAAATCGGCCCTTGGTGGTCAGACGCATGGAATTCTCCTGTGTGCCTTGCGGCGTCGCGGCTCGGGTACCGGGGGGTGCGGCGCGGCCTCGCCGCGCCCTGGCCCGTCAGTAACTGAGTGATTTACTCAAGTATACCTGAGTCCGAGTCATTTGGTCGGGTTCAGCCGCGGAAGTTCCCCTGCTCGCGCTGCAGGAAGGCCAGCAGACCGTCGCAGGCGTCCTCGACCAGATCGAGGACGCGCTCGAAGCCTTCGGGGCCGCCGTAGTAGGGGTCGGGTACCTCGCGCGGCGCCTCGGGGCCGCGCGCAAATTCCATCAGCAGCCGCGGCGCCGGCGACCCTGCCGGTTGCTGGCGGGCCAGGGCCTGCAGATTGTCCTCGTCCATCGCCAGCACCAGCCCATGGCGCGTGAAGTCCCCGGCAACGATGGCGCGCGCGCGCTGCCGCGACAGGTCGTAGCCGCGGCGCTCGGCGTGGCGCTGGGCACGCGGATCCGGCGCCGCGCCGGCATGGCCGCCATAGGTGCCGGCCGAGTCCACCGCGATGCGGTCGGCGAGCCCGGCGCGCTCCAGCTTGAACCGCAGCACGGCCTCGGCTGTCGGTGAACGGCAGATGTTGCCCATGCAGACCATCAGCACGCGCAGTTCGGGGTCGGGGCGTCGGGCCCAGGGCAGTTTCATCGTGGCGGGGTCAGAAGCGGCAAAGCCGCGATTCTGGCTCGATCGTCCCGGCCAGGCGCCTCAGCGCCGCGGCGGGGCCGCGGGCATGACCAGCGGCACGACGTTGGCGTCATGCCCGTCGCCGCCGAAGGCCTGCTCGCGCAGCAGCGCGAGCTGGTCGCGCACACGCGCCGCCTTCTCGAACTCGAGGTTGCGCGCATGTTCGAGCATCTGACGCTCGAGCGCCTTGATGCGTCGGCCCAGATCCTTTTCCGACAGCGCCTCGAGCTCGGCCTGCGCCTTGACGCGCTGGCTCTCGTCCTTGGCCGCCTTGTCGGAAATCACGCCGTCGATCAGGTCGCGCACCTTCTTGTTCAGCGCCTTGGGCACGATGCCCTGCTCGGCGTTCCAGGCGATCTGCCGGGCGCGCCGGCGCTCGGTTTCGTCGATTGCGCGGCGCATCGACTCGGTGATGCGGTCGCCATACAGGATGGCCTTGCCGTTGAGGTTGCGCGCGGCGCGGCCGATGGTCTGGATCAGGCTGCGTTCGGAGCGCAGAAAGCCTTCCTTGTCGGCGTCGAGGATCGCCACCAGGCTGACCTCGGGCAGGTCCAGGCCCTCGCGCAGCAGGTTGATGCCGACCAGCACGTCGAAGGCACCCAGGCGCAGGTCGCGCAGGATCTCGACCCGCTCGACGGTGTCGATGTCGCTGTGCAGATAGCGCACCTTGACGCCGTTTTCGGTCAGGTAGTCGGTCAGCTGCTCGGCCATGCGCTTGGTCAGGGTCGTGATCAGCACCCGCTCGTGGCGCTCGACGCGGTCACGGATCTCCTGCAGCACATCGTCGACCTGGCGGCCGGCCGGGCGCACCTCGACCGCCGGGTCGACGAGGCCGGTGGGCCGCACCAGCTGCTCGACGACCTGGCCGGCGTGGGTCTTTTCGTAGTCCGCCGGCGTGGCGCTGACGAAGACCGCCTGGCGGATCTTGCGCTCGAATTCCTCGAACTTCAGCGGTCGGTTGTCCAGGGCGCTGGGCAGGCGAAAGCCATATTCCACCAGGGTCGTCTTGCGCGCACGGTCGCCGTTGTACATGCCGCCGAACTGGCCGATCAGCACATGGCTTTCGTCCATGAACATCAGGGCATCCGACGGCAGATAGTCGACCAGGGTCGGCGGCGGCTCACCGGGGGCGGCCGCGCTCAGGTGACGGGTGTAGTTCTCGATGCCCTTGCAGTGGCCCACCTCCTGCAGCATCTCGAGGTCGAAGCGCGTGCGCTGCTCAAGGCGTTGCGCCTCGACCAGCTTGCCGGTCTTGACGAAGAAGTCCAGCCGCTCGCGCAGTTCCGCCTTGATGGTCTCGATCGCCGCCAGCACACGGTCGCGCGGCGTCACGTAATGGCTGCTCGGGTAGACCGTGAAACGCGGGATCTTCTGCCGCACGCGGCCGGTCAGCGGGTCCAGCAGCTGCAGGCCCTCGACCTCGTCGTCGAAGAGCTCGATGCGCAGCGCCAGTTCGCTGTGTTCGGCCGGAAAGACGTCGATCACGTCGCCGCGGACGCGGAAGGTCCCGCGCGAAAAATCGGTCTCGTTGCGCGTGTACTGCATGCGGATCAGGTGCGCGATGATGTCGCGCTGGCCGAGCTTGTCGCCCACGCGCAGCGTCATCACCATGCGGTGATAGTCGGCCGGGTTGCCGATGCCGTAGATCGCGCTGACGCTGGCGACGATGAGCACGTCGCGCCGCTCGAGCAGGCTCTTGGTGGCCGACAGGCGCATCTGCTCGATGTGCTCGTTGATCGCGCTGTCCTTCTCGATGAACAGGTCGCGCTGCGGCACATAGGCCTCGGGCTGGTAGTAGTCGTAGTAGCTGACGAAGTACTCGACCGCGTTGCGCGGGAAGAACTCTCGGAACTCGCTGTACAGCTGCGCGGCCAGGGTCTTGTTCGGCGCGAACACGATCGCCGGCCGGCCCAGGCGGGCGACCACATTGGCCATCGTGAAGGTCTTGCCCGAACCGGTGACGCCGAGCAGGGTCTGGAAGGTCAGGCCATCGCGCAGGCCCTCGACGAGCTGGTCGATCGCCGCCGGCTGGTCGCCTGCCGGCGGATAAGGCTGGAAAAGCTGGAACGGCGAATCGGGGAAGGACACGAAGGACCCGGGCGCCCGTGCATCGGTCGCGGCGTCGGTCGGTTCACTCACTTCGGCAAGCTCGGGCATGGGCCACCTAAAATTGCGGGGCAACCTGCAAGGGTAGCGCAAGCCCCTCCGTCCCCCACCCGCCCCTGCCGAGACCCCCCATGTCCCTCCTGTCCGCCGTCGAGATGGCCCCCCGCGATCCGATCCTGGGCCTGAACGAGCAGTTCGCCGCCGACCCCAACCCCGACAAGGTCAACCTCGGCGTCGGCGTCTACTTCGACGCCGAGGGCCGGCTGCCCCTGCTGGAATGCGTGCAGCAGGCTCAGCAGCTGTTGCTGCAGACACCCAAGCCGCGCGGCTACCTTCCGATCGACGGCATCGCCGTGTACGACCAGGCGGTGCAGGCCCTGGCCTTCGGCGCCGACAGCGAAGCCGTCAAGGCCGGGAGCATCGCCACCGTGCAGGCTCTGGGCGGCACCGGCGGGCTGAAGGTCGGTGCCGACTTCCTCAAGCACCTGAACCCCGACGCCAAGGTCCTGATCAGCGACCCGAGCTGGGAAAACCACCGCGCCCTGTTCCAGAACGCCGGCTTCGTCGTCGAGACCTATCCCTACTACAACCCGACCACCCGCGGCGTGCGCTTCGACGCCATGCTGGCCGCGCTGGACGCCGCACCGGCCGGCAGCGTGGTCGTGTTGCATGCCTGCTGCCACAACCCGACCGGCTGCGACCTGACGCCTGCGCAATGGACGAAGGTGGTCGAGGTGGTCCGACGGCGCAGCCTGGTCGCCTTTCTCGACATGGCCTACCAGGGTTTCGGCCAGGGTCTCGCCGAGGACGGCGCGGTGGTCCGGCAGTTCCTGGCCGCCGGCCTGCACTTCTTCGTGGCGACCTCGTTTTCGAAGAGCTTTTCGCTCTATGGCGAACGTGTCGGCGCGCTCAGCGTGGTCTGCGCCAGCCGGGACGAAGCGGCGCGCGTGCTGTCGCAGCTCAAGATCGTGATCCGCACCAACTATTCCAACCCGCCGACCTTCGGCGCCCAGATCGTGGCGACCGTGCTGACGACACCGGCGCTGCGCGGGCTGTGGGAAAAAGAACTGGCCGGCATGCGCGGGCGCATCAAGACCATGCGCGAGGCCCTGGTGAGCAAGCTCAAGGCCGCCGGCGTGAGCCAGGACCTGTCCTACATCACCGCGCAGCAGGGCATGTTCAGCTACTCCGGGCTGAGCCCCGCGCAGATGCAGCGCCTGCGCAGCGAGTTCGGTGTCTACGGGATCGATTCCGGCCGCATCTGCGTGGCCGCGATCAATCACCGCAACATCGACGCCGTGGTTCGCGGCCTCGTCAGCGTGATGTAAGTTCTGTTGCCTGTGCGACAGGTTTTTGTCACCTGTGCGACAGGCGACCCCCCCTGAATACCCGTTTCCCCCGGGTTTTCTGCCTTTTGGACAGGCTTGTCTAAAGACAAGATAGGTCAGACCGTTTACATTTGCTGCACTGCAGCATACTAACAAGGCACCGCATGCTCTATCACCTGTACGAGACACAGCGCGCGCTGATGGCGCCGTTCTCCGAGTTCGCGAGCGCATCGGCCAAGCTCTACGAACATCCGCTGTCGCCGTTCGCGCATATGCCGATGTCGATGTCGCAGCGCATGTCGGCCGGTTTCGATCTGCTGCACCGTCTGGCCAAGGAATACGAAAAGCCGCCCTTCGGCATCAACTCGGTCAAGGTCGGCCCCGGCATCGAGGTCGCGGTGCAGGAGCAGGTGCCGATCCGCAAGCCCTTCTGCCGGCTGCTGCGCTTCAAGCGCTTCACCGACAACCCCACCGCGCTGGCGCTGATGAAGTCGCAGCCCACCGTGCTCGTGGTGGCGCCGCTGTCGGGGCATCACTCGACCCTGCTGCGCGACACCGTGACCAGCCTGCTGCAGGACTACAAGGTCTTCATCACCGACTGGACCGACGCGCGCATGGTCCCGCTTGAGGAAGGGCCCTTCCATCTCGACGACTATGTTGATTATGTGCGCGAATTCCTGCGCCACATCGGCCCTTCGGTGCATGTGATCTCGGTGTGCCAGCCCACGGTGCCGGTGCTCGCCGCGATTTCGCTGCAGGCCACCGCCGGCGACGTGATGCCGCAGACGATGACGATGATGGGCGGCCCGATCGACGCCAGCCGCAGCCCGACCGCGGTGAATCATCTGGCGGTCGAGCGCAGCCACAGCTGGTTCGAGAACAACGTGATCTTCCGCGTGCCGCAGAACTATCCTGGCGCCGGCCGTCGCGTCTACCCCGGCTTCCTGCAGCACACCGGCTTCGTCGCGATGAACCCGGACCGTCACGCCACTTCCCATTACGACTACTTCCTCGACCTGGTCCGTGGCGACGGCAGCAGCGCTGCTTCGCACCGCAAGTTCTATAACGAATACAACGCCGTGCTCGACATGCCGGCCGAGTACTACCTCGACACCATCAAGGTCGTGTTCCAGGACTTCGCCCTGGTCAACGGCACCTGGAAGGTGCGCGGCAAGCCGGTGCGTCCGCAGGACATCACCGGCACGGCACTGCTGACCGTCGAGGGTGAACTCGACGACATCTCCGGCTCCTGCCAGACCAAGGCCGCACATGAGCTGTGCACCGGCATCCCGGACGAACGCAGCCTGCACCTGGATGTCGAAGGCGCGGGACACTACGGCATCTTCTCCGGCCGCCGCTGGCGCGAGAAGGTCTACCCGCAGGTGCGCGAGTTCATCGCCCGCTTCCACCACGAGAACGGCGAACCCAAGGCGCCCGCCAGGCGCAGTCGCCGCCGCTGAGCGGTCGATAATGCGCGGGTGACGACCGCCGCCGTTCAACGCACGCTCGCCGACCGTCTCGACGCGGCCCTGCCGCAGACGCAGTGCACACGCTGCGGCTTCCCCGACTGCCGCGCCTATGCCCAGGCCATGGCCAGCGGCGAGGCCGACATCCACCGCTGCCCGCCGGGCGGCGCCGAGGGCATCGTGCGCCTGGCCGCGATCACGGGGCGCACCGTTCGGCCACTCGACGCCGAGCGTGGCCACGAAGGCCCGCGCGCGCTGGCCGTGATCGACGAGGCCTGGTGCATCGGCTGCACCTTGTGCATCAAGGCCTGCCCGGTGGACTGCATCGTCGGCGCCTCCAAGCGCATGCACACCGTGATCGACGACCGTTGCACCGGCTGCGAGCTCTGCGTGCCGGCCTGCCCGGTGGACTGCATCGCGATGCTGCCCGTCACTGGCGAACGCACCGGCTGGGCGGCCTGGAGTGCCGGCCAGGCGCACGCGGCGCGCGATCGCTACGCCTTCCACCGCTTGCGCGTCGACCGCGAAGCGCGCGAAAACGACGAACGCCTGGCCGCACGGGCCGCGGCCAAGCTGGCCGACCTGCCGGTGCTGCACAGCGACCCGGCCGCGCTGGACCGCAAGCGCGCGGTGATCGAGGCCGCACTCGCCCGGGCACGCGCCAGGCGCGCTGGCCCCGAAGGAGAGCCGCCCTGAACGCCGACGACATCGAGACCTTCTTCGCCACCCTGGCCGCGGCCAACCCGCAGCCGCAGTCGGAACTCGCCTATACCAATGTGTTCGAACTGCTGGCCGCCGTGCTGCTGTCGGCACAGGCCACCGACGTCGGCGTCAACAAGGCCACGCGCGCGCTGTTCGCACGCGCCAACACGCCGCAGAAGATGCTCGACCTGGGCCTGCAGGCGTTGACCGAACATATCCGCACCATCGGCCTGTACCGCATGAAGGCCAAGCACCTGATGGCCACCTGCCGGATCCTGGTCGAACAGCATGGCGGCGGGGTGCCGCGCTCGCGCGAAGCCCTGCAGGCCCTGCCCGGGGTCGGCCGCAAGACCGCCAACGTGGTGCTCAACGTCGCCTTCGGCGAGCCGACGATGGCGGTGGACACGCACATCTTCCGCGTCGCCAACCGCACCGGCCTGGCCCCGGGCAAGGACGTGCTGACCGTCGAGCAGGCCCTGGAGCGCCGCGTTCCGCAGCGCTACCGCATCGATGCGCACCATTGGCTGATCCTGCACGGGCGCTACATCTGCCAGGCGCGCCGGCCCAAATGTGAGGTCTGCGCCGTGCGCGTCTGCTGCGACCATGGCCGGCGCAGCGCGGTCTCCTAGAATGCCGCCCAGGGGGGTGACATGGCCACGCTCGAAGACCTTGCCGAACGTGTCGAACGGCTGCTGCTGCGACACGAGGAACTCAAGCGCGCCAACGCGCTGCTCGAGCAGCAGCTCGGCGGCGTGACCCAGGAGCGCGACAGCCTGCGTTCGCGGCTGTCGGCGGCGCGCGGCCGCATCGACGCCCTGCTCGCCCGCCTGCCGGCCGATGCCGACCCGGAGCTGCCGCGATGAAACAGATGGAAGTCACGATCCTCGGCCAGAGTTATCTGCTGGCCTGCCCCGACGGCGGCGAAACCGCGCTGCAAGCGGCGGTGGGCACCGTCGACCGCGAGATGAGCGGCATCCGCGATGCCGGCAAGGTCAAGGCGCGCGAACGCATCGCCGTGCTCGCCGCGCTGAACCTGGCCTACCGGCTGGCCGTGCAACCGGCGCTGCCCTCAGCGCCCGCAACGCCGGCAACCGGGGCCGCCGCCGACCCCGACCTCGATGCGCTGGTGCAGCGTCTGGACGCGGCGCTACAGGACGACGGCCTGCTGCTGTAGGCCCTGCATCGCACGCAGCCGTGGCTGCATCGCCCGGAACCACAGCGGCGGCACGGTGGCCAGGAACAGGCAGCCGGCGTAACCCGTGGGCAGTTGCGGGCCGGGCAGCGGCGCCAGGGTTTCGTAGGGCTTCCAGGCATGCAGATGGTGGTCGCTGTGGCGCTGCAGGTTGGCGATCACCGCGTTCGTCGCCCGATGGTCGGCGTTCCAGGCGTGCTGCAGGGCAAAAGCCTGGCCCGGTGCGCGGCGCAGGCCGTAGTGTTCGATGTAGTTGATCGCCTCGAGCAGGAACACCGCGTAGGCCGCCTGCGCGACCCAGAACAGCAGGGCCATCGGCCCCAGCAGACCCCCCAGGGCCACCAGACCGGCGGCTTGCGCCAGGGTCACCCACAGCAGCGCACTGCGTGCCCAGCCGCGCCGAAGCTGGCGCAGCCTCAGGGCCTCGAACCGCCAGGCGCTGGCCAGGCTGCCGGCCAGGGTGCGCGGCAGGAACCGCCACAGGCTCTCGCCGGCGCGTGCGCTGGCCGGGTCGGCGTCGGTCGCCGCGCGCGGGTGGTGGCCGCGGTAATGTTCGACCATGAAATGTGCGTAGAGCACGCTGGCCATCAGGCTCCAGGCCAGAACCCGGTCGAGCCGCGAGCGCGAATGCCCCAGCTCGTGGGCAAAGGTGATGCCCTGGCTGCCGGTGATGCCACCCACGCCCAGGGCCAGGGCCAGCACCGGCGGCCAGCCGGGCGCGCGCAGCGCCAGCACCACGCCCAGGGCCAGCAGGGCGGCCTGCAGCAACGCATGCACGCGCAGCACCGTGCGAAAGCCCGACGCCGGTGCTGCCACTGCGGCCGGCGAGACCTGCCAGCGCGGCCAGCGTTCGAGCAGGGCCAGCGCCAGCTGCACCGCCGCCATGAAACCCCAGGCTGCCCAGGGCGATGCCAGCGCGCTCAGGCCCACACCCAGCGGCAGGCCCCAGGCGGCGGCGAAGAACAGCGGGCGGGCGGGCGCAGGACTGGGCACAGCCCGGATAATCGCCGGATGAACCCGCTGCTGCAACGGCTGCACCCCTACCCTTTCGAGCGCCTGCGCCAGCTCACGCGGGATCTGACGCCGAACCCGGCCCATCGCCCCATCAACCTCGGCATCGGCGAGCCGCGCCACCCGGCGCCGGCGCTCATCGGGCAGGCCATCCAGGGCGCCATGGCCGGGCTGTCGGTGTACCCGCCGACCGCCGGCGACCCGGCGCTGCGTGCCGCCTGCGCCGGCTGGCTGCAGCGGCGCTACAGCGTGCTGGTGGACCCTGCGACCCAGGTGCTGCCCGTCAACGGTTCGCGCGAGGCGCTGTTCGCCTTCGCCCAGGTGGTGATCGACCCCGGCCGACCCGGCGCGACCGTGGTCTGCCCGAATCCCTTCTATCAGATCTACGAAGGCGCAGCCCTGCTCGCCGGCGCGCAGACGGCCTTCGCCAACAGTGACCCGGCACGCAACTTCGCCGCCGACTGGCGCGCCGTCGACGACGCGACCTGGGCGCGCACACAATTGCTCTACGTCTGTTCGCCCGGCAACCCGACCGGCGCGGTGATGCCGCTGTCCGAATGGGAAGCGCTGTTTGCGCTCGCCGACCGGCATGGCTTCGTCATCGCCAGCGACGAGTGCTACTCCGAGATCTACTTCCGCGACGAGCCTCCGCTGGGCGGCCTGGAGGCGGCCATGCGCCTGGGCCGCGATGACTTGCGCAATCTGGTGGCTTTCACCAGCCTGTCCAAGCGCAGCAATGTGCCGGGCCTGCGCGCCGGCTTCGTCGCCGGCGATGTGCGCTGGATGAAGGCCTTCCTGCTCTATCGCACCTACCACGGCAGCGCGATGAGCCCCCTGGTCCAGCAGGCCAGCATCGCCGCCTGGGGCGACGAGGCCCATGTGATCGCGAACCGCGATCTGTACCGGCGCAAGTTCGCCGACGTCACGCCGCTGCTGGCCGAGGTGCTGGACGTGACCCTGCCCGATGCCGGCTTCTACCTCTGGGCCGGTGTCCCCGACCGTGATGGTGCTGCGGGCGACGACGTCGCTTTCGCGCTCGGCCTGCTCGCTCAATACAATGTGACGGTCCTGCCCGGCAGCCTGCTGGCCCGTGAGGCGCATGGGGTCAACCCCGGCGCCGGCCGCATCCGTCTGGCGCTCGTCGCCGGCGTCGAGGAATGCCTCGAGGCCGCCGGGCGCATCGTCGCCTACACCCGAGAACACGCATGAACACGCTGCAATCCGTCATCGACCTGGCCTGGGACCAACGCGCCGAGATCAGCGCCGTCAACGCACCCGAGGTGCGCGACGCCGTCGAGCAGGTCATCGCCGACCTGAATGCCGGCCGCCTGCGCGTTGCCGAGCGCCAGGACGTGGGCCGGTGGACGGTGAACCAGTGGGTCAAGAAGGCCGTGCTGCTGAGCTTTCGCCTCAACGACAACCGCGCCATGCACGCCGGCGACCTGGCCTTCTTCGACAAGGTGCCGACCAAGTTCTCGCAGATGGACGAAGCCGGAATGCGCGCCAGCGGCGTTCGTGTGGTGCCGCCGGCGGTGGCGCGCCGCGGCTGCTACCTGGGCAAGAACGTGGTCCTGATGCCCAGCTACGTGAACATCGGCGCCTATGTCGACGAGGGCACGATGGTCGACACCTGGGCCACCGTGGGCTCCTGCGCCCAGATCGGCAAGGGGGTGCACCTGTCGGGCGGCGTCGGCATCGGCGGCGTGCTCGAGCCCTTGCAGGCAAACCCGACGATCATCGAGGACAACTGCTTCATCGGCGCACGCTCCGAGGTCGTCGAGGGTGTCATCGTCGAGGAGAACGCGGTGCTCGGCATGGGCGTCTACATCGGCCAGAGCACGCCGATCTACAACCGCGACACCGACGAGGTCAGCTACGGCCGCGTGCCCAGCGGCAGCGTCGTCGTCAGCGGCAGCCTGCCCAAGGCCGGCGGCAAGTACAACCTGTACTGCGCCGTGATCGTCAAGCGCGTGGACGCGCAGACGCGCTCGAAAACCAGCATCAACGAGCTCCTGCGGGCCTGATCTCAAACTCACTGCGAAGGAGCCGACATGGCGGGAGGCAATATGGAGCGCGTGCTGCGGCTGATGGCCGAGAAGCGCGCGTCCGACGTCTACATGTCGGCGAACACGCCGATCCTGATCAAGATCGACGGCCAGATCCTGCAGCTCTCCGACCAGGTGCTGACCACCGGCCAGACGCGCACCCTGCTGGCCGAACTGCTGACGCCGCAGCAGCTCGAGGAACTCGAGGACACCGGCGAGCTGAACGTCGGCATCGGCATTTCCGGCGTCGGCAGTTTCCGCCTCTCTGCCTTCAGGCAGCGCGGCTCGATCGCCGCCGTGTTCCGCTGCATCCCGCACCTGATCCCGGCGCTGGAGTCGCTCGGCGTGCCGCCGCTGATGTCCAAGCTGGTGCTCGAGAAGCGCGGCCTGATCCTGATGGTCGGCGCTACCGGCACCGGCAAGAGCACCACGCTGGCGTCGATGATCGAGTGGCGCAACCAGCAGGTCACGGGCCATATCCTGAGCATCGAGGATCCGATCGAGTTCCTGTTCTCGAACAAGAAGTCGATCGTCAACCAGCGCGAGGTCGGGCGCGATACCTCCAGTCTGCAGCTGGCGCTGAAGAACGCGATGCGCCAGGCGCCGGACTGCATCATGATCGGCGAGATCCGCGACCGCGAGACCATGACCTCGGCGCTGTCCTACGCGCTGTCGGGCCATCTGGTGCTGGCCACGCTGCACGCCAACAACAGCTACCACGCGCTCGGCCGGATCCTGTCGTTCTACACGCCCGAGTCGCGGCCGACCCTGCTGTCGGACCTGGCCGCGGGCCTGAAGGCGATCGTCTCGCAGCGCCTGCTGCGTGCCAATGCCGGCGGCCGCGTGCCGGCGGTCGAGGTGCTGCTGAACACCAAGCTGGTGTCCGAACTGATCGAGAAGGGCGATCTGCCGGGCGTCAAGGAGGCGATGGAAAAATCCATGGCCCAGGGCTCGCAGACCTTCGAGCAGGACATCGCGCGCCTGATCACCGAAGGCATCGTCTCGCGCGACGAAGGCCTGTCGCATGCCGATTCGCCGACCAACCTGGTCTGGCGGCTGCAGAACGACGACACCCCGGTCTCGCGCGCGCCGGTCAACGCAAAGGTCGATTCCGAGGAGGCGGTGTTCACCGAAGTTTCGGTCGAAATCCGGCCGGAGGCCAAGGCTGCGGCGCCCTTGCCGACCCTGCCGCCGATCGTCGCGCGGCGATGACCCCACGATGAGCGAAACCCTGCGCCTGCTCGAGGCGCTGATCGCGCGCCGTTCGGTGACGCCCGACGACGCCGGCTGCCAGGCCCTGCTGCGCACGCGGCTCGAAGCCGCCGGCTTCGTCTGCGAGACCCTGGTCGCCGGCCCGGAAGGCTTTCGCGTCGACAACCTCTGGGCGCAACGCCGAGGTGCCGTGCCCGGTCCGGTGATCGCCTTCGCCGGCCACACCGACGTCGTACCCACCGGTCCGCTGGAACGCTGGACCAGCGACCCTTTCGTGCCCAGCGTGCGCGACGGCCAGCTCTACGGCCGTGGCGCGGCCGACATGAAGGGCTCGATCGCCGCCTTCGTGGTGGCCGTCGAGCAGTTCGTGCAGGCACATCCCGGGCATCCCGGGTCGATCGCCCTGCTCATCACCAGCGACGAAGAAGGCCCGTCGGTCGACGGCACGGTGCGCCTGGTCGAGATGCTGCGCGAGCGCGGCGAGCGCCTGGACGCCTGCATCGTCGGCGAGCCGACCTCGGTGAACCGGCTCGGCGACGTGATCAAGAACGGCCGCCGCGGCAGCCTGTCGGGCCGGCTGACGGTGCACGGCGTGCAGGGCCACATCGCCTACCCGCAGCTGGCGCGCAACCCGATCCACGAACTCGCCCCGGCGCTGGCCGAGCTGGTGGCCACGCGTTGGGACGAAGGCAATGCCTTCTTCCCGCCCACCCGCTGGCAGGTCAGCAATGTGCACGCCGGTACCGGCGCCGGCAATGTCATTCCGGGCGAGCTGGTGCTCGATTTCAACTTCCGCTTCAGCACCGAGTCGAGCGTCGCGTCGCTGAAGTCGCGTGTGCACGCGCTGCTCGACCGCCATGGCCTGCAGTATTCGCTGGCCTGGACGCTTGGCGGCGAGCCCTTCCTGACCCCGCCGGGCAGCCTGAGCGAAGCCCTGGTTTCGGCGATCGCCGCCGAGACCGGCGTCGCGGCCGAACTGTCCACCACCGGCGGCACCTCCGACGGCCGCTTCATCGCCAGGATCTGCCCGCAGGTGGTCGAGTTCGGTCCGCTGAACGAGACCATCCACAAGATCGACGAGCGCATCGAACTCGCCAGCCTGGCGCCGCTGACGGCGATCTACCGGCGCACGCTGGAGAATTTCCTGCGTTCGACGCCACCGTGAACGTGCGCGCACTGATCGACGATGCCGCGCGCCGGCTCGCCGCCGCCGGCGTGGCTTTCGGCCACGGCACCACGAATGCCTTCGACGAAGCCGTCTGGCTGGTGCTCTGGCGCCTGGGCCTGCCGCTGGACGAGCTCGATGGCGCGGCCGACCTGCCGGTCGACGTTGCTCGCCAGGCCGAGGTCGAGGCCCTGATCGACGAGCGCATCGAGCGCCGCATCCCGGCCGCCTACCTCACCGGCGAGGCCTGGCTGCAGGGTGTGCCCTTCACCGTCGATCAGCGCGCCATCGTGCCGCGCTCGCTGATCGCCGAACCGCTGGCCGATGGCACGCTGGACGCCTGGCTGGCGGCCGACACCACCCGCGTGCTCGATCTGTGCACCGGCAACGGCAGCCTCGCGGTGCTGGCCGCCCTGGCCTGGCCCGAGGTCGCGGTGGAGGCCACCGATCTGTCGGCCGACGCACTGGCGGTGGCCGAGCTGAACGTGCAGCGTCACCACCTTGAGACACGCATCGCACTGCGCCGGGGCGACGGCCTGGCGGCAGCGCGCGGCGCCTACGACCTGATCCTGTGCAACCCGCCCTATGTCAACCGCGATTCGATGTCGCGCCTGCCGCCCGAATTCCGCGCCGAACCGACGATGGCCCTGGCCGGTGGCCCCGACGGCATGGACTTCGTGCGCCGCCTGCTGGCGGGTGCCGCCCGGCACATGACGCCGCCGGCGGTGCTGGTGATCGAGATCGGCCACGAGCGCGCCCACTTCGAGGCCGCCTTCCCCCGACTGGAGACCGTCTGGCTGCCCACCAGCGCCGGCGAGGACCAGGTCCTGCTGCTCACGCGCAGCGCGCTGGAGACGGCAAAATGAGGCCCGCCCTTTGATCACCCTGCGCAACCTGACCCTGCGCCGCGGCGTCAAGATCGTGCTCCAGGACGCCAACGTGGTGCTCAATCCGGGCGAGAGGATCGGCCTCGTCGGGCGCAACGGCGCCGGCAAGTCCAGCCTGTTCGCCCTGCTCGCCGGGCGCTTGCAGGCCGATGCCGGCGACGCCGAAATCCCGCCCACCTGGCGCCTGGGCGAGGTGGCGCAGCAGATGCCCGAGACCCAGGAAGGCGCGACCGACTTCGTGCTCGACGGCGACCAGCCGCTGGCAGCGGCGCAGGCGGCCCTGTCGGCCGCCGAGGAGGCCGACGACGGCCATGCCATCGGCGAGGCCCATCTGGCGATCGACGAGGCCGGCGGCTTTGACGCGCGGGCGCGGGCGCAGGCCCTGCTGCTCGGCCTGGGTTTCCGGCCGGTGCAGTTGGAAGCGCCGGTGAACAGCTTCTCGGGCGGCTGGCGCATGCGGCTGCAGCTGGCGCGTGCGCTGATGAACCCGTCGGACCTGCTGCTGCTCGACGAGCCGACGAATCACCTCGACCTCGATGCCCTGGTCTGGCTGGAAGCCTGGCTGCAGCGCTACACGGGCACGATGATCGTCATCAGCCACGACCGCGAATTCCTGGACGCGGTGACGCGCGTCACCCTGCACCTGGACAAGGCCACGCTGAGCCGCTACGGCGGCAACTACAGCGCCTTCGAGGAGATGCGCGCCGAGCGCATGGGCCAGGCGACGCAGGCCTTCGCCAAGCAGCAGGAGCGCATCGCCCACCTGCAGCGTTTCATCGACCGCTTCAAGGCCAAGGCGAGCAAGGCCAAGCAGGCACAAAGCCGGGTCAAGGCGCTGGCACGCATGGAAAAGCTGGCACCGGTGCTCACCGAAAGTGAATTCGACTTCGAGTTCCGCGAACCGGCGAACCTGCCGAACCCGATGTTGTCCCTGCAAGGCGTGCGCTGCGGCTACGGTTCGACCGTCATCGTGCGCGACATCGAGCGCACCGTGCTGGCCGGGCAACGCATCGGCATCCTGGGCGCCAATGGCCAGGGCAAGTCGACCCTGGTCAAGACCATCGCCCACATGCTGCCGCCTCTGGGCGGCCAGATCGTCGAAGGCAAGGGCCTGGCGATCGGCTACTTCGCGCAGCAGGAGATGGACCTGCTGAGCGAAGACGACACGCCGCTGCAGCGCATGGTGCGCCTGGCGCGCGAGCAGGGTCGGGACGGTGGGCCACAGGCTCGCGAGCAGGAACTGCGCAACTTCCTCGGCCAGTTCCGCTTCGAAGGCGACATGGTGCACCAGCGTGTGGGCACGCTGTCGGGCGGCGAACGTGCGCGCCTGGTGCTCGCCAGCATCGTCTGGCAGCGCCCCAACCTGCTGTTGCTCGACGAGCCGACCAACCACCTCGACCTGGCCACACGCGAGGCGCTGTCGATCGCGCTCAACGAATTCGAGGGCTCGGTGATGCTGGTCAGCCACGACCGCGCGCTGCTGCGCGAGGTCTGCGACGAGTTCTGGATCGTCACCGCCGGCGGTGTCTCGCCTTTCGACGGCGACCTGGACGACTACCAGCGCTGGCTGCTCGAGGTCTCGCGCGCGATCGCCCGCGGCGCCGAACCGCCGCCGCCGCCACGGCCGGTGCTGGCCGAGACCGCCGCGGCGCCGCCCGCGGCGCCGCCACCGCCAGCGTCGTCGGCACGGCGGGCGAAGGAGGATCCGCGCAGGGCCACCGGCAAGGCCGGCCGCGACGCGCGGGCGCAGTTGCAGGCGCAGACCCGGCCGCTGCGCGTTGAGCTGCAGAAGATCGACGGCCGGCTGGCAAAGCTGGGCGCCGAGAAGGCCCAGGTCGAAACCGCCCTGGCCGACCCGGCGGCCGGCGACTATGCCGAGCTCGGCCGGCGCCTGGCGCATGTCGGCGCCGAGATCGCGATGCTCGAAGAGCGCTGGCTCGAACTGCAGACGCAGCTCGAGTCGATGGACGCCTGAAGCTCAGGCGCCGGCCAGCAGGGCCAGCATCAGATCGATGCGCGCCTGCCAGGGCGACCGCCCGCCGGCCGACGCGAGCCGGGCATCAGGCGTGTCGATGACCGGGCCGTCAACGCAGCGGCTGCAGCGCCGCACCGCCACGCCGGCCTCGCGCGCGGCCAGCAGGGCCGCCTCCAGCGGCGCGGCCAGGGTGGCGTTGCCGGTGCCGGCGACCACCAGGCCGCGCACGCCGGCGTCCACCAGGGCGCGCACCTCGCGGCCGTCGGCACCCGCGTGACTGGACAGCACCGCCACCCAGGGCCAGGTGGCCGGGTCGCTGCCGATCGCGGCCAGACCCAGGGCGTGACCGCCGGGCCAGGCGCGCAGCTGTTGCACCCGGCCGTCGGTGACCAGGGCCAGCGGGCCGGCGTCGCCGCCGCAAAAGGCTTCCGGCCGCAGCGTGTGGCGCTTGCGCAGTTCGGCCGCGCCATGCACCTCGCCGGCCAGCACCGCCATCACCCCCGCGGCGCCCGCTTCAGCCGCCAGGCTCACGGCGTCGAACAGGTTCTGCGGCCCGTCGGCCGACAGCGCGCTGGCCGGGCGCATCGCGGCGGTCAGCACCAGGGGCCTGGCGGGCGCCAGCACCCGGTGCAGGAACCAGGCGGTCTCCTCGAGCGTGTCGGTGCCATGCGTCACGACCACGCCGCGGACCTCCGGGCGCGCCAGGTGGTGCGCCGCGCGTTGCGCCAGGCGCTGCCAGGTCGCGGCATCCATGTCCTTGCTGTCCAGGCTGGCGACCTGTTCGGTCTCCAGCGGCCGGGCGCGCAGCGGTGGCACGGCGTCGATCAGCGCCTGCACGCCGAGCGTGCCGGCGCGGTAGCCGACGCTGTCGTCGGCCCGCGCCGCCTGCCCGGCGATGGTGCCGCCGGTGCCCAGGATCACGATGTTTTGCATTCCGCGCCTATCTGGATGAAAATACAGTCACTGGATACCTTCACAGGTGACGCATGGAAGAAGGCCCGAAGCTTACCGCCCGGCAGCAGCAGATCCTGGACCTCGTGCAGAGCGCCATCGCACGCACCGGCGCCCCGCCCACGCGCGCCGAAATCGCCGCCGAGCTCGGTTTCCGCTCGGCCAATGCGGCCGAGGAGCATCTGCAGGCCCTGGCCCGCAAGGGTGTGATCGAACTCATCGGCGGCACCTCGCGCGGCATCCGGCTCAAGGGCGAGATGCTGCGGGCGCTCAACGAGGCGCGCAACAAGCAGTTCATGCTGCCCCTGCCCAGCCTGTCGCAGCTCACCCTGCCCCTGGTCGGGCGGGTCGCCGCCGGCAGCCCGATCCTGGCCCAGGAACACATCGACCAGACCTATGTCGTCGAGTCCACCCTGTTCGCGCGCAAGCCCGACTTCCTGCTCAGGGTGCGCGGCATGAGCATGCGCGACGCCGGCATCATGGACGGCGACCTGCTCGCGGTGCAGAAGGCGCACGAGGCCAGGAACGGCCAGATCATCGTTGCCCGCCTCGGCGACGAGGTCACCGTCAAGCGGCTGCACCGCACGCGCAGCGGCATCGAACTGCGGCCCGAAAACCCGGACTATCAACCCATCGTCGTGCCGCCGGACAGCGAGGACTTCGCGCTCGAGGGCATCGCGGTCGGGCTCATCCGCAACAACATGCTGGGCTGACGTGAAGCCCCTGACCAAGGCCGCGTCGGCCGCCGACGCGAGCCAGCTCGAGCAACTGCCCAACATCGGCCCATCGCTGGCCGCCGATCTGCGCCTCATCGGCATCCAGCATCCGGCCGAACTCGCGCGCCGCGACGCCTTCGAGCTCTACCAGGCCCTGCAGCGTGCCACGGGTCGACGCCAGGATCCCTGCGTGCTCGACACCTTCATGGCCGCCACCGACTTCATGCGCGGTGCACCCGTGCGCCGCTGGTGGGCCTACACCGCGGAGCGCAAGCGGCGGTTCGGCAGCGTCTGAGCCCGGGCCGCACCTCGGGGCCTGCGCGGTCGCGGCGGATTTGCGGCCACGCGGCGGTGCATTTCGGTGCTTTGGCCGGCGGCCGGGCCATGAACAATGCCTCGAGCCGACCCTGATGCCGGCCGAAGTCACCCTCCATGAGCCCGCCCGTCCGCCCTGCAGGCGGATCCCGCGGGGCGCCGCCCGAAGGCAGTACCGTGAACATGCGCCAACCGATGCAGCAACGCTGGGCCAGGTCCGGCCCCGCCTCCGAAGGCCCGAGCAGCCTGCGCCACGCCGTGCGTCCACCCTCGCTGCGCCAGGCTCCCGACGCCTTCTGGCGCCGGGCCTGGTTCTGGCTGGCCGCGCCGGCACCGCATGACGCCGCGCCGCCGCCGGGCCGGCTGCCGGCCATCCGCGAAGATTTCCTGACCGCGCTGCGCGACCTGGGTGGCGACGACGGCGCCAGCGTGCGCCTGCGCATCGAACAGTCGCGCTCACTGCGCGAGTTGTGGCATCTGCGCGCCGAGGTCTACCGCGCCGTCGCCGTGCAGCACAGCCAGTCCGAGGCCGAGTGCCGGCTGGTCGCCCTCAACCGCCACTTCCCGACCCGCACGCCGCGCTCGGGTTTCATGCCGCTATGACCCCGAGCTTCGCGCCGCGACATTTTGTGCACGCCGGCATGCCCGGTCGCGGCCTGCCCGGCGCGGGCCTGCCGAATGACCGCCTTGCACGCATGGCGGCACGGCGGGCCTTCGTCGACCTGAAGCAGGACTTCATGCATGCCGTCGCCGCCCTCGACGACGAGCGCGGCCGCTGGCTGCGCGTTCAGGTGCGTCGGGCCGAGCAGCCGGAAGACCTGCTGCTGCTGCGCGGCCACGTCTTCGCCAGCCTGGCCGGGGCCGACGCCGGACGCGCCGAGCGCCGGCGCATGTTGCGCCGCACGCTGGACTCGCAGTTCCCCGACAGCGCGCCGCGCAGCGGCTTCGTGTCGTTCTGACGGGCCCCGCCGGCGCGGCCGGGCCGGGTCAGCCGCCCAGGTAGTCGGACTTGCCCAGCGGCACGCCAGCCTGGCGCAGCAGCGCGTAGGCGGTGGTCAGGTGGAAGTAGAAGTTGGGCAGCGCGTAGTGGCACAGATAGGCATCGCCGCGGAAGACCAGCGGGTCGCGGTTGCGCATCGGTACGCTGACCTCGCGCGTCGCGGCACCGGCCAGGTCCTCGGGCCCGAACGACACGACGTGATCGATGGTGCGCTGGATGCGCGCGCGCAGCTGGGCCAGCGTGGTCTCGTCGTCGTCCCACTTCGGCACCTCGCGCCCGGCCAGGCGTGACAGGGCAGCCTTGGCGCTGTCGCCGGCAATATGGATCTGCTTGGTGAACGGCAGCATGTCGGGCGCCAGGCGCAGCGCCAGGTAGGCGTCGGGCGAAAAGCCGCGCGCCTGGGCATGCGCCTCGGCCTTGTCCAGGCAGGTGATCAGGTTGCGCAGCATGCGTTCGAACACCGGCACGCTGACCGGGTACAGGTTCAAGTCCATCGATGCATCTCCATTCGCGACCGGGAAGTCATGGATGCTAGTGCAGTGTTCCACGCCATGCCGAACATAAAGCCGCGCCTCTGGCCGCCTGGCGTCGTAGCACATCCTCGCGATGCCATCGGGCATCGCTGCGGTCTGCGCCTGGCCAGACGACCAGATCCATCGGTTTTCTTCAGTTCCGCATGGCGTCGAACACTGCACCAGCGCCCGGGGCACAATCGTGCCGCGCATGAACATCATCATCCTCGACGACTACCAGGACGCGGTACGCAAGCTGGCCTGCGCCGCGCGGCTGGAGCCTTACAACGCCAAGGTCTTCACCAATACCGTCAAGGGCATCGGGCAGCTCTCGGTGCGGCTTCGTGATGCCGACGTGCTGGTCCTGATCCGCGAACGCACCCATTTTCCGCGCCAGCTGCTCGAGAAGCTGCCGCGCCTGAAGCTGATCTCGCAGACCGGCAAGGTCGGCACCCACGTCGACGTCGAGACCTGCACGCGACTGGGCATCGCGGTGGCCGAAGGCAGCGGCTCGCCGGTCGCGCCGGCCGAGCTGACCTGGGCGCTGATCATGGCCGCCACGCGGCGGCTGCCGCAGTACGTCGGCAACCTCAAACACGGCGCCTGGCAGCAGGCGGGGCTGAAGTCGGCGTCGATGCCGCCGAACTTCGGCATCGGCAGCGTGCTGCGCGGACGCACGCTGGGCATCTGGGGCTACGGCCGCATCGGGCAGCTGGTGGCCGGCTACGGGCGCGCCTTCGGCATGCAGGTTCAGGTCTGGGGCAGCGAGGCTTCGCTGGCCCGCGCCCGGGCCGACGGACTTCAAACCGTGGCCGACAAGGCAGCGCTGTTCGAGACCTCCGACGTGCTCAGCCTGCATCTGCGCCTGAGCGACTCGAACCGCGGCTGCGTGACCCTGGAGGACCTGTCGCGCATGCGCCCCACGGCGCTGTTCGTCAACACCTCGCGCGCGGAGCTGGTCGCCGAGAGCGCGCTGGTTTCGGCGCTCAACCGCGGCCGGCCTGGCCTGGCGGCGGTGGACGTCTTCGAGAGCGAGCCGATCCTGCAGGGACACCCCCTGCTGCGGCTGGAGAATGCGGTCTGCACGCCGCACATCGGCTATGTCGAGCAGGACAGCTACGAGCTGTACTTCGGCGCCGCCTTCGACAACGTGGTCAACTTCATCGAGAGCCAGCCGAGCGGGCTCGTCAACCCCGAGGCCCTCAAGGTCCACCGCTGAGCTGGCCGCGCCGCGGCGCGCGTGCAAAGCACACGCCAGCCGCGACTGCCCCATCCCGGGGGGGTGACGCTGGGGCGTCGGAGGGCTAGGCTAGCGGCATGTTCCGGCTTCGCCTGCGTCCTGCCTTTGCCCTGGCCCTGCTGGCCTCGGCGCCGGCCTGGGCCGCGCCGGTGAGTGGCGATGCCCAGGCAGCCGACCCCTACGAGCTGGCCTTGCGCTGGACCCTGGCCGCCCTGACGGCGCAGGCCGATGTCAAGGCTGCCTTCGTTGCCACGCCGGTCGCCGCTCCAGGCGCGACGCCGGCGGTGGCCATGCCCGCCGGCGGCGTGCCCGACCCGGGCGCCTATGCGCTGATGGGGCTGGGGCTGCTCGCTGCGGGTCTGGCCGCCCGGCACTTCACCGCACGTCAGCGCGGCTCACCGAAGAAGACCGGGCTGGCCTAGCCGCGGGTCTGACGCATGGTGGGGCGCTTGCCCACCTTCGGTGGACGCTTCACTTCACTTGGTGCCGAAGATCTTGTCCCCGGCGTCACCGAGGCCGGGGATGATGTAGCCGACTTCGTCCAGGTGGCTGTCCACCGACGCCGTCCAGCAGCGCACGTCCGGGTGCGCCGCATCGAGTGCGCGGATGCCCTCCGGCGCCGCCACCAGGACCAGGGCGCGGATGTCGGAGCAGCCCTTGCGCTTGAGCAGTTCGACGGTGGCGATCATCGAGCCGGCGGTGGCCAGCATCGGGTCCACGATGAGGGCCGTGCGTTCGTCGAGATGCCCGACGAAGCGCTCGAAATAATGCTCCGGCTGCAAGGTCTCGTGGTTGCGCGACAGGCCCACGACGCTGACCTTGGCATTCGGGATCATGTCCAGCACGCCGTCGAGCATGCCCAGCCCGGCACGAAGGATGGGCACCACGGTCACCTTGCGGCCGGCGATGCGGTCGATCTCGGTCGGCCCGCTCCAGCATTCGATGGTGGTCTTCTCGAGCGGGAAATCGGCCGTGGCCTCGTAGGCCAGCAAGCGCGCGAGCTCGTTGGTCAGCTCGCGGAACTTCTTCGTCGAGATCTCGTGATCGCGCAGCAGGCCGACCTTGTGGCGCACGAGGGGGTGGTTGACGGCGATGACGGGCATGGGGAATTCGCCGATCCCGCCGAAGGCAGTGCCGGGCGCAGCGTCGATGCGATTGTGAAGTCCCGCAGTCTACGGCGGGTCCAGCAGCGCCGGCAGCAGGTTCGCCGCGCTGCCGCGCAGGCGCAGGTCGGCTTCGGCGTCGATGTCGCTGTCCTGCGGGTTGACGATGACGACAAAGGCGCCCGCAGCGCGTGCCCGTCCGGCCAGGCCGGCGGCCGGCCAGACCGCGCCTGAAGTGCCGACCACGAGCATGAGTTCGCAGGACGCAGCGGCCTGCTGCGCAGCCGCCAGCGCGCCGGTGGGCAGGTTCTCGCCGAACCAGACCACGCCCGGCCGGGCCAACACGCCGCAGCCGGCACAGCGTGGCGGCCGCCCAGGCGTGGCCGCATCGGGTGCGCGCGCCGGTCGGCATCGACAGGGCTCCAGCCAGCGGTCGGCCGCGATGTCGCCATGCAGCCGGATGGCGTCGGTATTGCCGGCGCGCTGGTGCAGGTCGTCGACGTTCTGCGTCACCAGGGTCAGCACGCCGGGGCGGCGGGCGGCAAAGGCCGCCAGCGCCTGGTGGCCGGCGTTCGGTTGGGCCCGACGCACGCCGTCGCGTCGTTGCGCGTACCAGTCCCAGACGCGCGCCGGGTCGGCGCGGAAGCCCTGTTCGCTGGCCAGTTCGGCGGGGTCGAAGCGGGCCCACAGGCCGCTCATCGCGTCACGGAAGGTCGGGATGCCACTTTCGGCCGACATGCCGGCGCCGGTGAGCACGCAGACCCGCCCGGCCTGCGCCAGGCGAGCGCGGACCTCATCGATCCCGTGCATGGCGCCGCTGGCGAAGCGCCTCGTACAGGCAGACCGCAGCCGCCACCGAGACGTTGAGGCTTTCCACGGCGCCGCTCATCGGGATGCGCACCAGGCTGTCGCAGCTCTTGCGCGTGAGCTGGCGCAGGCCCTTGCCTTCGGCGCCCAGCACCAGGGCCACCGGGCCGCGCAGGTCCAGGTCGTAGAGGGTCAGCTCGGCGTTCTCGCTGGTGCCGACGACATGGATGTCGCGCTCCTTGAGTTCGCCCAGGGTACGCGCCAGATTGGTCACCATCAGGTAGGGCACCGTCTCGGCGGCACCACTGGCCACCTTGGCCACGGTGGCATTCAGACCCACGGCGTGGTCGCGCGGCGCCACCACGGCCTGCACGCCGGCACCGTCGGCCACACGCAGACAGGCGCCGAGGTTGTGCGGATCGGTGACACCGTCGAGCACCAGGACCAGCGACGGGCCCTGGGCTTCATCGAGCACGTCGTCGAGCGAATGCTTCGCCGCCAGCCGCTGCACGCGCGCCACCACGCCCTGGTGACGCGGGCCGCCGGCGAGCTTGCACAGGCGCTGATCGTCGCTGTCGACGATCTTCGCGCCCGCGGCCTGGGCGCGTTCGACGAAACCGCGCATGCGCGCGTCGCGCCGGCTGCCGTCGACGTGGATGTCGATCACCGATTCGGGCGCGGTCTTCAGGCGCACGGTGACGGCGTGGAAACCGAAGAGGATGCTGCTGGTCGTCATCCCCTGATTTTGAGGTACAGCAGGATGCCGCCGATGAGCAGCGGCTGGTGCAGCATGTAGAAGCTCAGGCTCCAGCGTCCCAGCGTGGCCAGCGGCAGCAGCGCGGCCGGCACCGGCCCGGCGAAGGCCGCACGCCGGTGCGCCAGCAGCCATTGCGCGCCGGCCAGGCCGGCCAGCATGACGCCGAACCAGGGCAGCACCGGCACCCAGTCCTCGGTGACCGGCTTGCGCGTGACGAGGCCGATCCAGCTCAGCCACGGGGCGTCGAAGGCCGGATGCCGCCACAGCACCGGCAGGGCGATGCAGGCTGCCGCCAGCGGCCACAGCCCGCCGCGCAAGGGTGCCAGCAGCCGCGCGCCGATCAACATCAGCGCGATGCCGTGCAGCACGCCGAAGGCGATCCAGCTGTTCGGAAACATGAACGCCGAGCCGACGCTGACCAGCAAGGCACAGCCGGCCACCTGCGCCCAGCGCCGCCAGAAGCGCGGCCAGCTCTGGCCCGCGTCCAGCGCCACCGCCAGCGCAGCGCCGGCGCAGAGCAGGAAACCGCCGAGGATGACGCTGCGCTGCAGCGTCCACAGCGGATCATGGAAGAACTGCTGCCGCGGCTCGATGAAGCCGTAGTGGTTGAGGTCGAAGGCGAAGTGGTACAGCGCCATCCAGACGATGGCCAGGCCGCGCAGGGCGTCAAGCCGGTCGAAGCGCCGCGCGTTCACGAGACCTTCTCGTAGATGTCGCCGAAGGCCGCGCCATCCCAGGCGTAGAGCAGGATCGCGGCATGCACGCAGGACGCCGCGCCGCGCGGCTGGAACAGGCCCACGCACTGGCCGCCGGGCCGGCGCACGCTGCGGTAGACGACGCCGGCCGATCCGGCGGCACGCAAGCGCGCGCCGAGGGCGCGCGCCGGACCCCAGTCCTGCGGCTCATGCTCGGCCGCATGGCCGCGGCGCAGATCGTGCAGGTTGGCGTCGATGGCCACGTGGTACAGGCGCATCGGCAGGTGCATCGCCGGCTCGGCGGTGGCGGCGAGGAAGCGGCCATGGTGGAAGGCGGTCTCGGCGATCGCCGTCTCGCGCTCGCGGGCGGCATAGAACACGCCGTAGTCGCCCGCCGAGAAGCGGCTGCCAAGCGGGTTGACATGGGTGAAGGCGGCCATGATCGGCCCGCTGCCCGGGCCGTAGATCCGGTCGGGCGGGGCCACGCGCCGGATCTCGCCCAACTCGTCGCGCGCACGTTCGTTGCTCATCGCCTCGAGCGCGTACAGGGCCTCGAAATCGGCCGCGTCAGCGACCCGATCGAAGAGGTAGACCGAGGGGTGGCGCGTCGGCACGATCCGGCAGGCCGGCTGCCAATGCACGCGGCGCCGGGCGGGCGCAGCGAGGCTCAAGCCCAGCCGCCGCCGCGCACGCCGTCGAGGTAGCGGCGCACGAGGTTCAGGTCGCTGAGGTTGCCGCCCAGCATGTGCTCGAGCGCGCTGCGTCCGCCGAATGGCGGCGCGGCGTTCGGCCGCCGCACCCAGGCATCGGCGGCGGCGGTGTCGGGCAGCAGGATCTGCAGGCTCTTCCAGATGCCCAGCAGATTCGACAGGCGCTCCAGCGTGTCGCGCGATAGATTGGCCTTCTGCGGCTGCTTGCGCCAGGCGAAGAAGGTCGAGCGTGGCGGCTCACCGAGCAGCCGGATCTGTTCGTCGACGCTCAGGCCCCAGACCTCGGCGATGCGGGCGAAGGCGCGCAGGCCCGCGGCGGCCATCTGTGGCGGCGTGACCGGGGACGGCGATACATCGATGACGGCGTTCATGAGTTCAATTATGGACTCATGAATGCCATATGTCCAGAATCGGATTTACTCCCCGATCCGCCTGCCCGCGCCGGCCAGCCTCACCAGCAGCGCCGCCGGCTCGAAACGTGGCCCGTGCCGGGCCGCCAGCTCGCGCGCTCGGGACACGAAGGCCGGCACGCCCAGGGTGTCGATGAACTGCAGCGCACCGCCGCGGAAAGGTGCGAAACCCCAGCCGAAGATCGAGCCGATATTGCCGTCGGCCACCGAACGCAGCACGCCTTCTTCCAGGCAGCGCGCCGCTTCGTTGGCTTGGGCAAACATCAACCGGTCCATCAGCTCGCGCTGCGCCGGTTGCTCCGCTGCCACCGGATACAGCTCGGCCAGGCCCGGCCAGAGCTGCTTGCCATCGTCATCGTAGTCGTAGAAGCCCTGGCCGGCCTTCTTGCCGATGCGGCCGATCTCGCACAGCTGGCGGACCACCGACAGGCCCGGGTGCTCGACCATGGCCTTGCCTTCGGCCGCCAGGTCCTTCTTCGTCTGCTCGGCCACATGCAGGCCCAGGCTCAGGCTGACCTCGTCCTGCAGCGCCAGCGGCGGCATCGGCATGCCGGCCTGCAGGCCGGCGACCTCGATGCTGCGCGGGTGCACGCCCTCCTTCAGCATCGCGATGCCTTCCATCACATAGGTGGCAAACACACGGCTGGTGTAGAAGCCGCGGCTGTCGTTGACGACGATCGGCGTCTTGCCGATCTGCAGCACGTAGTCGAATGCGCGCGCCAGCGTCTCATCCGAGGTTTCGCGTCCGACGATGATCTCCACCAGCGGCATCTTGTCCACCGGGCTGAAGAAGTGCAGTCCGATGAAGTTGCGCGGCCGGCTGCTGGCCTGCGCCAGCCCGGTGATCGGCAGCGTGCTGGTGTTGGACGCGAACACCTTGTCGGCACCCAGGACGCCTTCCGCGCGCCGGGTGACGTCGGCTTTGATCGCGCGGTCTTCGAACACCGCCTCGATCACCAGGTCGCAGCCCTGCAGCAGCTTGAAGTCGGTGCCGGCGGTGATGCGGGCCAGCAGCGCGTCGCGCTTGTCGGGCGTGCTGCGGCCCTTCTTTACCGCGCGGTCCAGCAGGCCTTGCGAGTAGCCTTTGCCCTGGTCGGCCAGCGCCTGCGTCGTGTCCAGTAGCACCACCTCGATGCCGGCCTTGGCCGAGACATAGGCGATGCCGCCGCCCATCATGCCGGCGCCCAGCACGCCCAGCTTCTTGACTTTGCCGCGCTCGATGCCAGCCGGGCGCGACGCGCCCTTCTTGATCGCGTTGAGCTGGTACCACAGTGTGTTGATGATGTTCTTCGACGCCTGGCTCAGCACGCAGGCGGCGAAGTAGCGGCTTTCAACGACGCAGGCGGCGTCGAAGTCGAGCAGGCAGCCTTCGAAGATGCTGCTCATGATGTGCGTCACTGCCGGGTAGTTGCCCCAGCTCTTGGCCGACGCGACCGACGGCGCAATGGCCAGCATCTGCACGATCTGCGGCGAGCGCGAATCGCCGCCGGGGATCTTGAACTTCGGCTTGTCCCAGGGCTGCGCGGCCTTGGGGTTGGCCACGATCCATGCCCGCGCCTGCGCCATCAGGTCGTCGCGGTCCTTGGCCAGCGCCGTGATCAGGCCCATCGCCAGCGCCTTGGCCGGCGCGCTGTCGCTGCCTTCGGCGCAGATCTGCAAGGCCTGCTGCATGCCCACCAGCCGCGGCAGGCGCTGGGTGCCGCCGCCGCCGGGCAGCAGGCCCAGCTTGACCTCGGGCTGGCCCAGCTTGAGCCGCGAGTCGTCGATCACGATGCGCGCGTGGCAGCCCAGCGCGATCTCCAGCCCGCCACCCAGCGCGTGGCCATTGATCGCGGCCACCACCGGCTTGCCCTGCGTCTCCAGCGCGCGCAGCACCTGCTTCATCGCCATCGAGGCCTCGAAAGGCTCCTCGGCGCGGGTCCACTTCGACATGCGGTCGAGGTCGCCGCCGGCACAGAAGTCGGCCTTGCCGCTGGTCAGGATCAGGCCTTTCACCGCCGGATCGGCCAGCCGCCGGCAGGCCTCGGCGATGCCTTCCATCAGCGGGTCGGCCACCACGTTCATCGGCCGGCCGGGCAGGTCCATCGTCGCGACGAGGATGCCGTCGTCGCCCAGGGTCAGTGTGATTGCGTTGGTCATGGGATCAGGCCTCCTGCCGGGCCGCCCCAAAGGAGGCCTGCGCCCCCTCGGGGGGCAGCGAACGAAAGTGAGCGTGGGGGCACATCGTCAAACTCGCTCGATGAGGGTCGCGATGCCCATGCCGCCGCCGACGCACAGCGTGGCCAGGCCGGTGTTCAGGTCGCGCCGCTCGAGTTCGTCGAGCAGGGTGCCGAGGATGATGCAGCCGGTCGCGCCCAGCGGGTGCCCCATCGCGATCGCGCCGCCGTTGACGTTGACGCGGTCCCTGTCCACGCCCAGGTCGCGCGCGGTCTTCATCGGCACCACGGCAAAGGCTTCGTTGATCTCCCAGAGGTCGACATCCTTGGCCGCCATGCCGGCCTTGGCCAGCGCCTTGCGGCAGGCCGGCGTCGGGCCGGTGAGCATGATGGTCGGCTCCGAGCCGATCACCGCCGCGGCGCGGATGCGCGCGCGCGGCCTCAGGCCGGCCTTGCGACCACCTTCTTGCGAGCCCACCAGCATCAGCGCCGCGCCGTCGACGATGCCGCTGCTGTTGCCGGCATGGTGCACATGGCGGATCTGCTCGACGGTGGTGTACCTGCGCAGCGCGGTGGCGTCGAAACCCATCTGGCCCATCTGCGCAAACGAGGGTTTGAGCGCGGCCATCGCCTCGGCGCTGGCGTCGGGGCGGATCGTCTCGTCGTGGTCGAGCAGCAGCAGGCCGGCGATGTCGCGCACCGGCACGATGGCACGCTGGAAGCGCCCGGCGTCGCGCGCGGCCGCGGCGCGCTGGTGCGAGCGCAGCGCGAAGGCGTCGACGTCGCCGCGCTCCCAGCCCTCCAGCGTGGCGATCAGGTCGGCGCCGATGCCCTGCGGCACGAAGCCGAGCTTGTGGTTCACGCGCGGGTCCATCACCCAGGCGCCGCCGTCGCTGCCCATCGGCCAGCGGCTCATGCTTTCGACGCCACCGGCCACGACCAGGTCTTCCCAGCCGCTCAGCACCTTGGCCGCGGCCAGGTTCACCGATTCGAGCCCGCTGGCGCAGAAACGGCTCTGCGTCACGCCGGCCACCGTCTGTGCCCATTCGGCGTCGAGCACGGCGGTGCGCGCGATGTCGGCGCCCTGCTCGCCCAGCGGCGTCACGCAGCCGAGCACCACGTCGTCGACGAGCGCGGTGTCCAGGTCCAGGCGCTGCTGCATCGCCTGCAGCAGGGTGCGCAGCAGCCAGACCGGGCTCGCCTGGTGCAGGCCGCCGTCCTTCTTGCCCTTGCCGCGCGGCGTGCGCAGATGCTCGTAGATGTAGGCGCTCATCGGGTCCTCACGGGAACATCACTTGATCAGGAACTTCAGCAGCGCGTCCATGCGCGCGCCATAGGGCGGGCCGAAGAACTTCAGCGCCGACACCGGCGCCTGGTAGAACACCGGGCGCAGCTTGGAGAAGGTCTCGAAACCCTCGCGACCGTGGTAGTGGCCCATGCCCGAGGGCCCGACGCCGCCGAAGGGCAGGTCGTGCTGGCCGACGTGCATCAGCGCGTCGTTCACCGAGACACCGCCGGACATCACCTCGTCGAGCACACGCCGCACGAAGCCGCCGTCCTTGCTGAACGGGTAGACCGCCAACGGACGGTCGCCGGCATTCACCGCAGCGATCACCTCGTCGAGCTGACGGTAGGGCCGCAGCGGCAGGATCGGGCCGAAGATCTCGCGCTGCATCAGCGCGCAGTCCTCGGGCGCGTCGAGCACCAGCTGCGGCACGATCTTGCGCGAGGCGGCGTCGAAGGCCGGCCCCGGCAGCAGCGGCACGATGCGCGCACCACGTTCGCGCGCTTCGTCGAGCGCACCGAGCAGGCGCTGGAAGGCGCGCTCGTCGATGATCGAGCTGTAGTCGGGCGAGCCCAGCGACGGGTACATGCGCGGCACGATCTGCTGCGCCAGGCGGACGAAGTCCTCGATCCTGTCGCGCGGCAGCCAGGCGTGGTCGACCGTGGTGCAGATCTGCCCGGCGTTCATGCACTTGACGAAGAGGATGCGTTCGGCCGCGGTGGCGAGCGGGAAGTCCGGCGCCACGATGGCCGGCGACCTGCCGCCCAGCTCCAGCGTCACCGGGCACAGATTGCGCGCCGCGGCGGCCATCACCGCACGCCCGGTGTTGCCGCTGCCGGTGAACAGCAGGTGGTCGAAGGGCAGCTGCGAGAAGGCCACGCCGACGCCGCCGGTCTCGTCGAAGAACTGCAGCTTGTCGGGCGCGAAGTAGGCCGGCGTCTTCTCGATCAGCAGGGCCGCCAGGCGGCGCGAGTTCTCGCTCATCTTGACCATCGCGCGGTTGCCCGCGGCGAAGATCGAGGTCAGCGGCACGAAGCTCAGGTTGAGCGGGAAGTTCCAGGGCACGATGGCGCCGACCACGCCCAGGGGCTGCGGAATCACGCGGTTGCGCGCCAGCGGAAAGCTGATCCAGTCGGCATGCCGGCGCTGCGGCCGCATCCAGCGCTTCAGGTGCTTGAGCGTGTAGGAGATGCCGTCCACCGCCGGCACCAGCTCGGCGAGCCGGGTTTCGTGCACCGAGCGGTGGCCGTAGTCGGCGCTGATGGCGCCGGCCAGAGCGTGCTGGTGTTCGCGCAGGAAGGCGCGCAGGCGCTTCAGGTCATCCGCGCGCTCGGCATGCGTGGGCACCGGATGGGCGTGGTAAGCCGCGCGCTGCAGGGCCAGGGCGCTGTGCAGGCGCTCGTTCAGGGGCAGGTCATTCACATTCATGGCTCGTCCTCACATCGACCGCGATGCCAGCTCCTTCATGATCTCGTTGGTGCCGCCGTAGATGCGCTGCACGCGGGCGTCGACGAAGAGCTCGGCGATCGGGTATTCCATCATGTACCCATAGCCGCCGAAAAGCTGCAGGCATTCGTCCATCACCCGGCCCTGCTGCTCCGACACCCAGGCCTTGGCCAGGGCCGCACGCGCGGCATCGAGTTCACCTTTCAGGTGCGCCACCATGCAGGCGTCAACGAAGGCGCGTGCCGCCAGCACCGTGGCCTGCACCTCGGCGAGCTTGAAGCGTGTGTTCTGGAAATCCCAGATCGGCTTGCCGAAGGCACGGCGCTCCTTGGCGTAGCGCACGGTTTCGTCCAGTGCACGCTCCATCGCGCCGATGCCCTGCAGCGCGATGATCAGCCGCTCCTGCGGCAGTTGCTGCATGAGCTGGAAGAAGCCCTGGCCTTCGGTGCCGCCCAGCAGGTTGGCCGCCGGCACGCGCAGCTCGTCGAAGAACAGCTCCGAGGTGTCCTGCGCCTTGAGGCCGATCTTGTCCAGCGGCCGGCCGCGGCGAAACCCCGGCGCATCATCGGTCTCCACCAGCAGCAGCGACACCCCCTTGGCACCTTCGCCACCGGTGCGGCAGACGACGATGATCAGGTTCGCGTTCTGCCCATTCGTGATGAAGGTCTTGGCGCCGTCGAGCACATAGTGTTCGCCGTCGCCGTCGGTCGCAGGTCTGGCGCTGCTGCGGATCGCCTGCAGGTCGCTGCCGGTGCCGGGTTCGGTCATCGCGATCGCGCCGATCAGCTCGGCGCTGCACAGGCGCGGCAGGAAGCGGCGCTTCTGCTCGTCGCTGCCATAGTGCAGCAGATAGGGCGCAACGATGGCCGAGTGCAGCCCGCCGCCCCAGCCCGAGCAGTTGGCGCGCGACTGCTCCAGCAGGAGCACCGCTTCGTGGCTGAAGTCGCCGCCGCCACCGCCATAGTCGGCCGGCGTCGAGACGCAGAGCAGCCCGTTGGCTGCGGCGTCGCGCCAGACCTCGGGCGGCATGCGGCCGGCCTCGCGGAACTCGGCCGCACGCGGCACCCAGCGCTCGGCGATATAGCGCGCGGCGCTGGCCGCGAGCGCGTGGTGTTCCTCGGACATCCAGGGCGAAGGCAGCAGGGGCAGGGTCATCGGGGTTCCGTCTTCTCGAGCTGACGCCTCACCTCGCCATTGATCAGGCGCAGTTCGGCCAGGGTGGCGTCGATCGCGGCGCGCCGCGCTTCGAGTTCGCGGATGGAAGCGTCGGTGCGCTCGCAGACCCATTGCAGCTGCTGCAACCGGCCTTCGCCATGGTCGCCGTAGAGGTCGAGGTAGTGGCGGATCTCTTCGAGCGTCGCGCCGATGGCCTTGCTGCGCAGGATCAGGGCCAGCCGCGCGCGGTCGCGCCGGGTATAGACGCGCGCGCCGTTGATGCGCCGCGGGCTGAGCAGGCCCTTGTCTTCATAGAAGCGGATCGTGCGCAGCGTGATGCCGAACTCGCCGCACAGCTCGGTGATGCCGAAGAGCTGCCCCGCATCCTCGGCGCGATGCGAGGCGAGCACCTCCTGCGCCGCACGCGAACTTCGCCGACGCGCCGGCGCCGAAGTACCCGCGCGGCGAACCGGGGCCGCCGTTCCCTGCCTGCTGTCCATTCCGGGATCCTAGTCCGCAAGCCTGCCGCGCCAGCCCGCGTAATCCCCTAGACGGAAGAAGGTTGACGTTAACGTCACCCTGGCTTTCAATCGCCGGCATGATTCCGGCCTACCGCAGCATCTTCCGCCCCGGCCTGTTCGACGGCCAGTTGCACTGGGTCACCGGTGGCGGCAGCGGCATCGGCCGCTGCGTGGCGCACGAACTCGCGTCGCTGGGCGCTTCGGTGCTGATCAGCGGGCGCACACAGGCCAAGCTCGACCGCGTCGCCGCCGAGATCCGCGACGACGGTGGCCGCGTCGACACGCGCGCCTTCGACATCCGCGACGAAGACGCGGTGAAGGCTGCCGTCGCTTCGGTGCTGACCCAGCACGGCGCCATCACCGGCCTGGTCAACAACGCCGGCGGCCAGTTTCCGGCGCCGCTGACGGCGATCAGCAAGAAGGGTTTCGACGCCGTGCTCGCCAACAACCTGACCGGCGGCTTCCTGATGATGCGCGAGGTCTTCAACCAGAGCATGGCGCAGCAGGGCGGCGCGATCGTCAACATGACGGCCGACTTCCGCAACGGCATGCCCGGCATGGCGCACAGCGGCGCGGCGCGCGCCGGCATGAGCAATCTGACGATGAGCGCCGCCTACGAGTGGGCGCACGCCGGCGTGCGCGTCAACGCGGTGGCGCCGGGCTGGATCGCGAGTGCCGGCATGGACACCTACAGCGGCCCGATGCGCGCCCTGATCCCGCGCCTGAAGGAGCATGTGCCGCTGCGCCGCATGG